>CAZOCC010000001.1:0-24394 GCA_964578255.1 uncultured Dehalococcoidia bacterium
ACCGCCTACGCGCTCTTTACGCCCAATAACTCCGGACAACGCTTGCCCCCTACGTATTACCGCGGCTGCTGGCACGTAGTTAGCCGGGGCTTATTCCTGAGGTACCGTCCTTACTCTTCCCTCAGAAAAGGGGTTTACGACCCTAAGGCCTTCATCCCCCACGCGGCGTCGCTGCGTCAGGCTTTCGCCCATTGCGCAAAATTCCCTGCTGCTGCCTCCCGTAGGAGTGGGGCCCGTGTCTCAGTGCCCCTCTGCCCGTTCATGCTCTCACCCCGGTTACCCGTCTTAGGCTTGGTGAGCCGTTACCACACCAACTACCTGATAGGACGCAAGACCCTCCTCGGGCACCTCGGTTTACACCGAAGCTTTCTTGATCCCCCATCACGGGGAACCAACGTACGGGGTATTAGCCCACCTTTCGGTGGGTTGTCCCCCTCCTGAGGACAGGTTTCTTACGCGTTACTCAGCCGTCTGCCACTATCGCCAAGTTCCGAAGATCTTGGAAATCGTTCGACTTGCATGCATTAGGCGCGCCGCCAGCGTTCGTCCTGAGCCAGGATCAAACTCGCTTAAAAAAGAACCTTCCTTCCACTATTCAGTTGTTAAGGTACGTCCTCCGCACATCCACACCCCAACCAGAGTATTATACCTATGGTAAATTCATTGTCAATGCTTACTGTGACTAATCTTTGTTGATTAGGGAACTTATAGGTGTTATTCTGTTGCAGTTTCGAACTTCATGATCAATTGCTTGGTGTGAAGTGATCATTACGGAGGCTTATAAATGCACCTACTTATCGATGGATTCGGCGGCGATGCGGAAAAGATGAAATCAAAAGATATGGTCTATCACTTCTTGGATACGTTTCCGTCCAAGATAGAGATGAACAAGATAAGTGAGCCTCAGGTTACTGTTTATCATGGTCCAAACCCTGAGGATTGGGGTGTTTCTGGATTCGTGATGATAGCTGAAAGTCATATAAGTGTGCATACCTTTCCAGATAGATCCTATGTCAATATTGACGTATTTTCCTGCAAAGATTTTGATGCGCCGAAGGTCTTGTCGATCATAATTGAAGAGTTCCAGTTGGCTAAGGTAAAGCGATGGATAATAGGACGTGGTCTGAATTATTCTACACCTCCATCTTCTTCATCCGTAAGTCGTGGTAGGGCAAAGGCTACAGTGTTAGACGGTGGGAAATGACTTCTCGTGATGAGCGAACTGAACTATCGCCTGTAGTCCCGTGGAGTTTTTTGGCGGTAGGTCAGGATGAAGTAAGTGAAAATGATTGCAAGTGTGTTGTATTGCCGATCCCATATGATTCAACGTCTTCTTATATGACCGGTTGTAAAGAAGGACCAAATGCAATAATTGATGCCTCCCGTTACTTAGAAGACTACGATATAGAGCTACAGCGAGAGATTTACAAAATAGGCATACTGACTTTACCTGAGATGGAAGCTCATGTTGGTAGTCCGGAACAGATGATTGCTAGAGTGAAGTCATTCGTTCAGCCGTATGCCAAAAGGGGCAAATTATTAGCAGTACTTGGAGGAGAGCACTCCATTTCAGTGGGAGTGGTTTCCGCTGTTAAGGAGGTATATCAAGACATCTCAGTTTTGTATCTAGATGCTCACGGTGATTTGCGTGATGAATATATGGGCAGTAAATACAGTCACGCTTGTTCGGCAAGGAGAATCTGTGAGATGTGCCCAATTGTACAGGTTGGAGTAAGAAGTATCAGTTCTGAAGAGATGGATTTTGTTCGGGCTAATAATCTGAATGTCAATTTTCACTCCGAAAGTGCAAAACGAGATTCATGGGATTTGAACAAGATATTTACTGGGCTATCGAAGCGAGTTTACATAAGTATTGACCTAGATGTATTCGACCTAGGGTTAATGCCCTCAGTCGGCACGCCAGAACCTGGCGGATTGGAATGGAACTCTGTACTATCCTTGCTTAGGGCAATATGTGAACAGAGAGAGGTTGTAGGATTCGATATCACTGAGTTGTGCCCGAGAGCTGGATCTACATATTCAAGTTTCGTGGCAGCTAAGTTGGCTTATAAGGTGATCGGCTACGCTACCCAACGGAATATGGGATGATAGGAATATGAATCAACGCAGGACTGGAATTCGGAATGGTCTGTCCATATTGTTTTATGTGCCTCTAATTACTGACTAAGGCAATTCCTCCACTATAACTTTATTGACTGTTACATAAATGCTAGAATATGCTGGTCTTCGTTTCTGGCGGGCATATTTGTAGACTTACTAAATAAGGTATTAGTCATTCAAACCCGCATTGAATGGGTTTGCAGATCACTTGATCGTAGACGTGATAAGGAGATTGCCGGAATGATATACATGGACCATGCCGCTACTACGCCTGTTAGCCAAGAGGCTTTGGATGCTATGATGCCGTTTTTTAGGGATAATTTTGGCAATGCCTCCTCCCTGTACGGTCTGGCAATGGAATCACGCAAAGCTTTGGATGAATCCAGATCATCTGTAGCTAATATACTAGGATGCAGATCCAGTGAGGTGATTTTTACCAGTGGAGGTAGTGAATCTGACAACACTGCCTTGAAAGGAGCTGCGCTAGCTCAAATTGGTGTTGGCAATCACATTATAACTACTAGTATAGAACATCATGCCGTATTGCATACCTGTCAACTCCTCGAAGATTCTGGCTTTGAGGTTACTTATCTGCAGGTGAATGCTGAGGGGATTGTTGATCCTGAGACATTGATGAATGCCATAACCGATAAAACAATTCTCATCAGTGTAATGTTAGCGAATAACGAAATTGGAACCATCCAACCCGTGAGAGATATGGTTATGTTAACGAGACAGCTCTGTGATAAGAATCGACGTATTATTTTCCATACTGATGCCGTGCAGGCAGCTGGTTATCTTGATCTTGATGTGAATGACTTAGGGGTGGATATGTTAAGCCTGTCCGCTCACAAGTTTCATGGCCCAAAAGGAGTTGGCATTCTTTATGTTAGACGTGGTACTCCATTTGCCCCACAACAACTTGGTGGTGCTCAGGAAAGGCAGAGGCGTGCAGGAACAGAGAACATACCTGGTATAGTAGGTACATCCGTAGCATTAGAAATGGCTCATTCGGATCGCTTATCACTAACCCAACACTGTTCTAAATTAAGGGACCGCCTGATTGATGGAGTGATGTCTGCGAATTTGGGGGCTATATTGAACGGCCACCCAAAAGATCGCCTGCCGAATAATGTTAATTTTTCTTTTCAGGGGGTAGAGGGTGAGTCAATATTACTGGGGTTGGACTTCGCTGGCGTGAGTGCATCCAGTGGTAGCGCCTGTAGCTCGGGGTCATTAGAGCCATCACATGTATTACTGGCACTAGGAATGTCTGCAGATTTAGCGCATGCCAGTCTCAGGTTGACATTGGGTAGAGATAATACCGAAGATGATGTAGATTATGTTTTGAGGGTATTGCCGGAACTGTTGGGTCGCTTACGGTCTATGCCGAATTTGTCCAAGGTTACAATGTAAAGAGATATTATGAGGATTTTTACTGACAAGATTGCCATTTTATTGCTGTTGGGTATCGCGATATTGGCCTTGGCTGGGTGTGTTGAAAACCCAAATAGGGAATACGGTAACAAAGGCGACATCTTAGAGGTGGGCGCATATTATCCGGAAATGTTGAATAATGTTGTATTTACTACCAATGGCAAGAATTATTTGATCTCGCCCCAACGAGAAGGAGAAATCATAGCCGCTGTTAAAGCTAGGGCTGTGAACCTGAAGTCAACTCAGGTGTCTTTATCTATAGACGAAGGCGCAGTTAAACTTAGGACTAAGGATGGACTGGAATTTCATGCGCTGAATGTCAGCTCAGTTAGGGTAGAGACTTCCAGTCAAGTTACGGATGATAATAAATATGGCACATATGCATGGGGGTCAGTGGCGCTTAAAAAAGGTTTTGAGATAGCGGGCTGGTTTTTCTTCTCTGTTCCAAATGGCACCGAATTTTTTGATTTTGTTTGGGACGACGTCGAGTTTGTTAAGGTTCAATATCCAAAATGGGACTGATATAGGTCACTCATATTTCGGTTCATAATTATGTAGAAACTTAACTTCGGTTGGCATTGATGGATTTATTGCCTTCTGCCTGTCATTTCCCTTAGTTCCTGCAAGGAAGTCAAACCGTGCTTTTCCATGAATAGCAATATATGGTTGTTAATATACTTTGCAATTGATGGGCCTTCGTATATGAATCCTGTGTATAGTTGAATTGTATCAGCCCCTGCCGCAATTAGATCCAAGGCATTGTCACCAGAAGATATCCCTCCGCAGGCATTGATTGTTATATCCTGACCATAATTGGCTCTAATTTCCTGCACGATACGTATGGTGTGACTGAGCAGGGGTTTACCGCTCAGGCCTCCTTTGCCAACTGCCAATCTATCGTCGGTAACCGGCCTAGTATTACTCAAGGTTAAACCATCTATAGAGTATTCTAGGCAAATATCTATCATCCTATGAGTATGATTTTTCTCGTCCTGGTTAAAATATGGCGGTAGCTTAATGAAGAGCGGCTTTGTTTTCATAGTATTTAATGATATCAGCAGTTCTTTAAGATGGTCGATTTGCTGAAACACCCTTATCCCCTCGGTGTTCGGAGAACTAATATTTAGTTCTATCCCTGCTGATAACGGTTGAAGTTCAGAATAGCAGGTCAAGAATTCTTCAGTCGATAATCCAGATATACTAGTGATAAACTTGGTTGTGTCGGCATCCACAGATTTCAGATTGCGGACTATCTTTTCCAGCCCTTGGCTAGGAAAGCCCAAGGAATTTGTTAATGCGCCTATAGATTTGTCGCGAACCAATCTAGGTTTAGGATTGCCCTCCCGTGGTCGAAGCAGGACTGTGCCTCCAACAATGTATCCGAACCCCAATGTTGCGAGTGAGCTACCCATCCTGTAGTCCTTGTCGAAACCAGCAGCCAAGCCTACAGGATTCGCAACGTTGATGTTAGACATATGGGTTGATAGTCTGGGGTCGTCCGTACGGAAAATTGAAGATAAGCTGTCCCATAGGAATTTCTGACGGAGGAATAATTGGGCTATTTGGTGTGATTGTTCTGGTTGTATAGAGAATAGTAGTGGCTGTACGAAATTCTTGTAAATTATCTAATCCCCCACAAAATGGTATCCATGCACAATGATTATACCCTAAGGTGACATAGATTTATTGCTCCGTAGTAGAATGCTGTGAAGTACAATTTAAAATAATTGTGTGTTGGCTTCCACAATCGGTTGTTAAGTTAATGAGAGGGATTGCTTTGATTATTGGTTTTTTGGGAGGAACGGGACGCGAAGGCACTGGATTAGCTCTAAGATTTGGTATGGCTGATAAACATGTCATGATTGGGTCTCGCAAATTAGAAAAAGCGCGACAAATTGCAGGAGAACTGGAAACTATTGCACCCGATATGAACGTTTCGGGGGATTTGAACGAGCACGTGGCGGCTCTGTCGGATATTATCTTTGTCACTGTTCCGTGTTCAGCGCATGATTCTCTATTGAGCCCTCTCACTTCAATTTTGAAGGAGAAAATTGTTGTAAGTACCGGATCTGACTTAGAATATTATCGAGACAATGCTACGACATTAACTACACAAACCAAGTGGAACTCTGTCGCAGAAGAAATCCAATATTTGTTGCCGGAATCGATGGTGGTATCCGCTTTTCAAAATCTCAGCGCCGCAGATCTATTGGATGCACAAAACACTCTATATGGTGACGTAGTGGTCTGTTCTGACCATAACGAAGCCAAAGTTTTTATTATGGGTTTGATTAATCTTTTGTATGACCTTAAGCCAATTGATGGTGGTGATCTATGCAACTCAAGATATGTGGAGGCCATGACCTGGTTATTAATAAATATCAACAGCAGATACAAAATTAGATCAAAATTGAAAATAATTGGAATACCGTGATATGTAATAATTTGTAATTCGACAAACCCCGAGATTATTCTGCTGATACGCATGTCAATTGGCCCGGTTGCTTTACAATTTGGGAGGTTATGTAATGCTTCTAAGTGCCTGAGCCTGTGATTCCTTTACAACGATTGTATACAACGGTAAAATTATTCCTCATATCTGATTGACACTAGGCTGACAATCTTCTATATTTTACTATTCCAACAAGGCCATTGGCCGTGAAACGATAGTATGTTTGATTCTAGAGACAAAGCTAAAGAATATGTTTTAGGAATGGTCAGGGAAAACGACGTCAAATTTATACGTTTATGGTTCACTGACATTCTGGGGGCTCTCAAAGGTTTCGCAATAACTGCGCAAGAATTGGAAGAAGCCTTGGATAGAGGAGTGGTGTTTGATGGATCCTCTATAGAAGGTTTCGCTCGCAAAGACGAAAGCGATATGATAGCTTTCCCTGATCCGAACACATTCCGGATATTGCCATGGCGCCCTAGGCAGAATGGTGTAGCCAGAATGATTTGTGATATTTATACACCTGGAGGGGAGCCTTTTGAAGGGGATCCGAGGCAAGTTTTAAAAAAAAATCTGGAACGCGCTGCTAATCTGGGATATACCTATTATGTTGGTCCGGAGCTAGAGTTCTTCTATTTTAAGAATTCTGAAAGTACTGATGTTATTGATCAGGGGGGTTATTTTGACCAAACCCCGCTTGACCTGGCTACGGATCTTAGGCGAGAGACAGTTCTCACATTGGAGGAGATGGGCATTGCAGTGGAACTAAGTCATCACGAGGTTTCAACTAGTCAACACGAGATAGATTTGCGGTATTGTGATGCTCTGACTATGGCTGATAATGTAATGACTCAGAGATTGGTAGTAAAGGAAGTTGCCATGCGAAATGGGATATATGCGACCTTTATGCCTAAACCTATTGCAGGCCTCAATGGCAGCGGGATGCATGTCCACCAATCCCTTTTTGTTGGTGAAAAAAATGCCTTTTTTGATCCTGCTAATGATAATAGACTTTCTCCAGTGGCAGAAAGTTTTATTGCTGGCCTGATGTCTCATGCAGCGTCTATAACTTTAGTGACCAACCAATGGGTTAACTCATATAAACGCCTGATAGCTGGGTATGAAGCCCCTATTTATATATCTTGGGCGAGATTGAATCGATCTGACCTTATCAGGGTTCCAGTCTATCACGAAGGACAGGAAGAGTCGGTACGGATAGAGTATAGAGCCCCGGACCCAGCATGCAATCCTTATCTGGCATTCTCTGTTATGTTGGCGGCAGGGCTTGATGGTGTAGAAAATAATATGCCAATTCCCAGCCCATTAGAGGACGATGTCAATCAGATGACTAGTCAAGAAAGACTAGATAGGGGAATAAGATCCCTGCCAGGTAGCCTTTGGGAAGCAATACTTCTGGCTGAGGGCAGCGATTTATTGAAGAACACACTAGGTCCTCATGTTTTTCAAAGTTTCATACAAAACAAGAAAATTGAATGGGACCAGTATATGGCACAAGTTACTAACTATGAATTAGAAAGATATCTACCTATATTGTAGGTAAGTGATTAAACTTCGGAGAACCACCATTGATGAAATCCAATTATGGTCTATATGACCCAAGATTTGAAAGGGATGCGTGTGGAGTCGGTCTGGTAGCTAATATAGATGGCCGACACTCTCATGACATAATCCAAAAGGGCCTTGAAATCTTGGTGAGTCTCGCCCACAGAGGGGCCTGTGGGTGCGATCCTCTGACTGGCGATGGTGCAGGGTTATTAATGCAAATGCCACATGAATTCTTCGCTCATGTACTTTCTCTTGATGGATTAAAACTCCCAGTATTAGGGGAGTATGGTGTGGGGATGATATTCCTGCCACAAGATTTCGAAGACAGAAGTATTTGCGAAGCACATATAGAGAGGATTATAGAGAATGAAGGCCAGAGTCTTATTGGTTGGAGAGATGTGCCAGTAAATAATGGCCATATTGGATACATTGCCAAACAATCTCAACCTGTGATTCGTCAGGTGTTTATTGCCAAGAACCAATTTATTGAAGATGAAGGTGCCTTTGAGCGCAAGCTTTATGTAATAAGAAAAGAAATAGAACACAGCATAGGTAAAATGGGGATTGAGATCAGGGAAAGTTTTTATGTAGCAAGTCTTTCCAGTAATCGTGTGGTGTACAAAGGACTGCTTATGGGTACGCAACTTGAAGGATTCTATACAGACCTCTCTGATAAGGATTTCACTAGTGGTTTCGCTATGGTGCATGCCAGGTTCAGTACCAACACCCTCGGATCCTGGAGATTGGCCCATCCCTATCGTCTTGTTTGTCATAATGGAGAAATTAATACCTTGAGGGGCAATGTTAACTGGATGACGGCCAGAGAAGGTATGCTTTCATCTGGGGTGTTGGGTAGTGACTTGGATAAGCTTCTGCCTATTATTACACCTGGGGCCAGTGATACTGCTTCCTTTGATAATACACTGGAATTTCTTCTCTCTACTGGTCGTTCATTGGCTCATTCCTTGATGATGATGATACCTGAGGCCACTGGAGATAACACGGAGCAATCTGAAGCCAAACGGGATTTTTATGAATATCACTCCTCACTAATGGAACCCTGGGATGGCCCAGCACTCATAGCCGCAACAGATGGCAAGAGTATAGGCGTAGTTCTAGACCGCAACGGTTTACGTCCATGCAGATATGTGGTTACCAAAGATGGTCTGTTGGTGATGGCATCTGAAGCAGGAGTCTTAGATATTGCTCCAGAGAACATAGAATATAAAGACCGTATAAAACCCGGTCGAATGTTCCTCTTGGACACTACACAGGCCCGCATAATAGAGGATGATGAAATAAAGAATGAGCTGGCTACTAGGAAACCATATGGACAATGGTTGTCTGACAATCGTGTGACATTGGACCAGATTCCAGAACAAGATACTAAATATGAGACATCTGCAGAAAATATAACTAGATTGCAACGTGCATTTGGATACACTTCCGAAGAATTGGAAATTCTGTTGGAACCAATGTTAACAGGTGCATACGAAGCTATAGGATCTATGGGGAATGATACCCCATTGGCTGTTTTATCAAATAAACCTAACTTGCTATTCAATTACTTTAAGCAACTTTTTGCTCAAGTGTCGAATCCTCCATTGGATGCTATAAGAGAGGAGTTAGTTACTTCTTTGGAAGCTTTTGTTGGCTCAGAACGCAATTTATTCGAAGAAACACCTGGGCACTGCAACCAATTGAGATTGAAACAGCCCGTTTTGAGCAACCAGGAATTAGAAAAGATACGGAATATATCCACAGGTAATATGAAAACTGCAACGTGTGCAATGCTGTTTGATACGGAAACCGGACCGGGTTCCTTAGAAGGATCTTTACGAACTTTGTGCCAGGAGGTTTCCAAAGCAGTAGAGGAAGGGAACAACATAATAATCTTATCAGACAGAGGCATTGATGATCGTTATGCCCCGATTCCAAGTTTGCTTGCTACTGCTGCAGTTCATCACCACCTGATTAGAGAAGGAAATAGAATGAAGGTTGGTTTGGTGGTGGAATCCGGAGAATCTAGAGAGGTTATGCATTTTGCATTGCTCATTGGTTACGGTGCTGGAGCTATTAACCCGTATTTAGTATTCGATATCATTAAGGATTTATCGAGTAATGGATCTATCAATGGTCAAATCGATTACG
The DNA here is from genome assembly GCA_964578255.1 of uncultured Dehalococcoidia bacterium. Lineage (GTDB taxonomy): Bacteria > Chloroflexota > Dehalococcoidia > Lucifugimonadales > UBA2985 > CAZOCC01. The sequence continues at coordinate 9,728 of CAZOCC010000001.1, forward strand.
ATACAGCGGCGTATAACTATATTAAGGCGGTGGACAAAGGTTTACTTAAAATAATGTCCAAAATGGGAATATCAACTGTGCAAAGTTATAGGGGTGCACAAATATTTGAAGCCATTGGACTTAATAGGGAGGTCGTTGACCGATATTTCACTTGGACTCCTTCTAGAATTGAAGGTATAGGTCTGGACACTATAGAAGATGAAACGAGGAACAGACACTCTTCAGCATATAAAACACCTACTATTTCCGGTTCCTTGGACCTGGATGCAGGAGGTGCTTATCAATGGAGACGAGATGGTGAATATCATATGTACAATCCAGAAAGCATCAGTCTTTTGCAACAGTCCACAGGCAACAATGACTATTCTATGTATAAAGATTTCGCAAGTTTAATCGATAATAGAGACAAACAGCTTTCAACCTTAAGAGGTCTTTTAGATTTCAAGGCAGGTGATAGAGAAGTGCCTATGAACGAGGTTGAGTCTGCTGATGACATTGTTAAGAGATTTGCCACTGGTGCCATATCATTGGGCGCTATAAGTAGAGAGGCTCATGAAACTCTTGCTATCGCTACCAATAGGATTGGAGCGAAAAGCAATACAGGAGAAGGTGGTGAAGACTACAGGCGATATACCAATGATCCTAATGGAGATTCCAGGCGAAGTGCGATTAAGCAAGTAGCATCTGGCAGATTTGGCGTTACAACAAACTATCTGGTCAATGCCACAGATTTACAGATTAAGATGGCCCAAGGTTCTAAACCTGGAGAAGGGGGTCAGTTGCCAGGAAGGAAAGTCGATGAGTACATAGGTTGGGTGAGACACACAACACCGGGAGTTGAACTTATTTCCCCTCCACCACACCATGATATCTATTCTATCGAGGACCTTGCCCAGTTAATTCATGATCTGAAAAATGTTAACCCGGAGGCAAGAATCCACGTGAAATTGGTTTCAGAGATTGGAGTGGGCATAATAGCAGCGGGCGTTGCAAAGGGACATGGCGATGTTGTATTGATTAGTGGGGATAGTGGCGGTACCGGAGCTTCTCCGGAATCATCAATCAAGCATGCTGGTTTGCCCTGGGAATTGGGCTTAGCAGAAACCCAACAGGTATTGATAATGAATGATCTTAGAGGACGCATTGTGGTTCAAACAGACGGACAATTGAAGACAGGACGAGATGTAGCAGTCGCGTGTCTGCTTGGGGCTGAAGAGTTTGGGTTTTCCACTGCTCCACTAATAACGTTGGGCTGTATTATGCTGAGAAAGTGTCACCTTAATACTTGTTCAGTTGGTGTGGCCACTCAGGATCCTATCCTGAGAGAGAAGTTCGCTGGTAAACCAGAGTCTTTAATAAATTACTTTTATTTTGTGGCTGAGCATCTAAGAGAGATAATGTCATACATGGGTTTTAGGACAGTAAAGGAAATGGTTGGCAGAATGGACAGACTGGAACCCCATGATGCCCTAGAGCATTGGAAAGCCAAAGGCTTGGATCTATCTCCTATGTTGCAACTACCGCCAATGACAGACAACATCTCCAGATATTGTACTGAAGCGCAAGATCATGGATTAGATAATGCCTTGGACCACAAGCTAATAGAATTATCTAGAGATGCTTTGGAATATCAAAGTCCAGTTCAAATAAACTTGCCGATCCGTAACTCAAATCTTGTAGTTGGAACTATGTTGAGTGGCAAGGTGGCCAAGATGTATGGCGAAGATGGATTGCCTGACGATACTATCAATTGTTATTTCGAGGGATCAGCTGGTCAGAGTTATGGAGCCTTCCTGGCCAGAGGAATCTCTTTGACTTTGGAAGGTGACGCTAATGATTACTTTGCCAAGGGCATGTCGGGTGGTAGAAGTGTGATATATCCTCCAGTGGGTTCTACTTTTGAGGCAGAAACCACCACCATAGTGGGTAATGTGGTCTTATATGGTGCTACAGGTGGAGAGGTATATATTCGCGGTCTGGCAGGTGAGAGATTCGCAGTTAGAAACAGCGGAGCTAGGGCTGTGGTAGAGGGGATCGGTGATCACGGGTGCGAATACATGACTGGTGGCATTGTTGCTGTATTGGGTCCTACGGGCAGGAATTTCGCTGCAGGTATGAGCGGCGGCATTGCTTATGTTTTAGATGAAACAGGAGATTTCATGGCCCGTTGCAATCTAGATATGGTAGGTTTAGAGTCTGTTGTGCACAAGGATGATGAAGATGTTTTGCGAAAGATGATACATGATCATCTTTCATACACCGGTAGCTTGAGTGCGAAGAAAATCTTGGCGGATTGGAATCAACAAGTTAAGAAATTTGTTAAAGTCATGCCTCATGATTACAAAAGAATAATAGAGCAACGCAAAGAGCGGGATTCTAATTCGGAAATGGTGAAGATTGGGTAAGCCAACGGGATTCATTGAGTTTAATCGCAGACCTCCAGAGCGTCGTGCTGTTGACCATCGCGTGAAAGATTACAAGGAGTTCTATCTGCATTGGTCTGACAAAGATGCTGGTGAACAGGGATCTCGCTGTATGAACTGTGCAGTTCCTTTTTGTCATACTGGTTGTCCTTTAGGTAATTTAATACCGGAGTGGAATCACCTGGTTTATACAGGTGAATGGGAAAAGGCTTTAGAACGATTGCACTCTACCAATAACTTCCCGGAATTCACGGGAAGAATTTGCCCTGCTCCATGTGAGCCAGCATGTGTTTTGTCAATAAACCAGGATCCAGTAACCATAGAGTATATAGAGAAAGCCATAGTCGATAGAGGTTTTGAAGAAGGCTATATTAAACCTATAGTTGTCGATAGACGTTCTGGTAAGAAGGTGGCTGTGATAGGTTCTGGCCCGGCCGGCCTTGCAGCTGCACAGCAACTTAACAGGGCCGGTCACTTAGTTACGGTTTTTGAGCGAGATGAACATGTTGGTGGATTATTGAGATTTGGCATACCAGACTTTAAATTGGAAAAACACATAGTGCAACGGAGAGTGGATTTATTAACCAAGGAAGGTGTTGATTTCCGCACTGGTGTAGAGGTAGGGATTGATATAAATGTGGAGGAATTGAAGAGGGATTTTGATGCCATATGCCTTACAATTGGTGCGTGTTATCCTAGGGAGCTGGATATTGCTGGGCGTGAATTAACAGGTGTGCACTTTGCCATGGAATATCTTTCTCAACAAAATCGTCGTAATGCTGGTCAGGAATTTGATTCTTCTGATTTGATTACAGCTCATGGCAAACATGTAATTATACTGGGAGGTGGTGACACCGGAGCTGATTGTTTGGGAACTGCCCACCGTCAAGGCGCTGATACTGTATATCAATTGGAACTACTGCCGCAACCTCCAGAAACTAGAAATACCAACAATCCTTGGCCTCAGTGGCCACAAATACTTCGATCATCCGCTGCCCATGAAGAGGGTGGTATAAGGGATTACAATGTACTTACTAAAAGTTTGTCTGGTGTAGATGGCAATGTAACCAGTTTAAATGCCGTTAGAGTGGAGTGGGACAGGGGTGATGGATCAAGTAGACCGGTTATGAAGGAAATACCTGGCAGTGAATTCTCGATAGCCGTGGATTTGGTATTGTTGGCAATGGGATTCTTGCATCCTGAACACCCGGGTTTGGTATCGGATCTAGGCGTACAATTGAATGACCGTGGCAACATAGAGACTGATTCAAATAGAAGTACGAGCGTTGATGGTGTGTTTGCCGCTGGCGATTCAGTTAGAGGGGCTTCCTTGGTTGTCTGGGCTATTGCTGAGGGACGCCAGGCAGCTTATGGTATAGACAAATATCTAATGGGGAAATCCTCTTTACCACAAATCAACGTGTAGCGCGTACACGGCTAGTGCTTAGAGCGTATTCATTGGTTGTTTGTTGTATATCTAAGAAGATTGAGCGATCACGTGCCGATAGAGATACAGAGACTCTCTGTTGATACCAAGGAGATTTACTGATATTGCAAGAACTTGCTAGGGCGATTGGCAACTTGGGAATTAACTCAGATTTGAATCAATTAGGTCAGTTCCGAACATACTGCAAGGAACTTATAGAATGGAACAAAAAAATTAATCTCACGGCTATTACTGACTGTCGCGAAGTTCAACATAAACATTTCCTCGATTCATTGACTTTATTACCGATTATTTCTCGTGTATCTGCTAAACGTGATACCCTTATAGATATAGGTAGCGGAGCTGGTTTTCCTGGTATGCCTATCAAGATATTATGGCCAGACATAAGAGTTACATTAGTTGAATCTGTAAATAAAAAGGCTTCCTTTTTGAATCATATGAAAGATATACTCGGACTGGATGGCATCGAAATATTGATAGGCCGTGCGGAGTCCCTTGCACATGAGCCTAATGTAAGAGAATCTTTTGATATTGTAGTTTCTAGGGCGGTCGCAGAACTTAATACTCTGGCTGAACTCACATTGCCGTTTTGCAAAATTGGTGGCAAAGTTATCCTGCACAAGGGCAGATCTGTTGTTGATGAAATTACGAGAGCATCCGAATCGTTAAAGTTGTTAGGTGGCACTATAGACGAAGTTGTTGAGATACAGATTGATGAACTTAAAGGCAAGAGATATTTGGTTGTTTTGACAAAACAAGAAAGCACACCAACAATATATCCTAGAAAACCTGGACTGCCTTCTAAGCGTCCACTGTAGATTTACATAGCACACGGAGGTTTAACATAGACGATTCTAGTCATACATTCCAAAAACCTAGGGAACCGTCTCTGAAATCTAAGGTGTTTTCTTTACCGACTTTTATTTCTGTGCTCCTAGGTTTCATGTTTGTCTTTTTCTTGCTCAATAGATTTGATGTTGATTGGGACTCCACGTGGACCAGGCTTAGTACTAGCAATATCTATCTGTACGCTGTTGGATTAGCGTCTTACTATTTTGGTTTCATATTACGCGGCCTGCGATGGAGGATCATACTAGACAATGCCGCAAGTGCAGATGAAGGGCTGCGTAAGAATGGTCCATCTGTTGCTATATGTTCCAGATTTATACTGCTTGGGTGGTTTGCCAATGCTGTGACTCTCTTTAGATTGGGTGACGCGTACAGAGCGTATGTGATGACAAGACGCACTGTTTATACGTTCCCTATGGTCATGGGAACAGTCCTGGCTGAAAGAGTTTTAGATTTAGTTATGGTTTTTGCCCTTTTGTTGATCGCAGCCATGTTTTTTTATGGTACGTATTCTGGTACCGGAATACTCCTCATTATTGCTTTGGCAACTTTCCTAATGTTGGCGGCGTTGATTAGTCTATTAGCTGTACGCCAAGTTGGCCCAAAACTAGCGAAATTCCTGCCCAATAAATTGAGGTTTTCATACGACAGATTTCATGAGGGATTGCTGAATAGTTTTAAAAGATTGCCAGTATTATTCGTCATAACATTTCTTACGTGGCTTACAGAAGTAGGTCGTTTATATTTCGTGATGCATTCGTTAGGGCTTTCATCGGATGTCACCCCTGCCGTTATTCTGTTTGTCACGTTGGCCAATGCAATATTGACTACTATTCCAATAACCCCCGGGGGATTGGGGATAGTGGAACCTGGTTTAGTAGGCCTGTTAAGTATTAGTATGGGCACTGATGACGCCGTATCTGTTGCAATATTGGATAGATCGATTAGTTATCTAAGCATCGTATTCTTTGGCGGGATAGTATTTCTTCTAAACCAAATTGATTTGCGTGACATTCGTGATCTTAAAGAGTCAAATACTCACGAATGATGATTTGCAGTGGCTCTACGCTTAGTACTAAATGTTAATAGTACACGACTAGCATTGCCAGGTTGTCTAATACTTATGTGTGCACCGTTGACCAATACTATGGTATTGGTTAACCATTTATATTGTAACAAATAGAGGATCGACCACTGATGATCGATCCTCTATTTGTTCAGCTGTTTAAAGCTATATTTTTAGTAATCCATTGGTGGCATAGGAGGGGCTGCTGGTACCTTCTCGGGTATATCGCTAACCAACGATTCTGTGGTCAATATCATTGTTGCCACGCTGGCGCTATTTTCCACAGCGGCCCTAGTGACCTTTGCTGGGTCCATAATGCCACTGGCGAGTAGGTTGGTGTAGACTTCCTTGTCAGCATCAAACCCATAATCGCCTTCTCCCTCCAGTACTTTGTTAAGTATGACTGATCCCTCATAGCCTGAATTTTCAGCTATTAACCTGATCGGCGCTTGCATCGCCTTTTCCAAGATACCAGCACCAGTTAATTCGTCTCCTGTTAGGTCTAGTTTGGAAATGGAGCCCAAGGCCCGAACCAATGCAACTCCGCCACCAGGTACAATGCCCTCTTCGACCGCGGCTCGGGTAGCAGAAAGTGCGTCTTCAACCCGGGCTTTCTTCTCTTTTAACTCAATTTCAGTGGCTGCACCTACCTTAATTATGGCTACACCACCCAGCAGTTTAGCCATTCGCTCTTGCAGCTTCTCACGATCGTAGTCAGAGGTTGATTCCTCGATTTGGGCCTTTATGGAGTTAATGCGATTTTGTATATCATCGTCCGTACCAGAACCTCCAACTATGGTGGTTTCTTCCTTGGAAGATACCACACGCCTGGCTCTTCCTAGGTCCTCAACTGTAACTGAGTCGAACTTCCTTCCGGTTTCCTCACTAATGATATTAGCTCCGGTAAGGATTGCCATATCCTCGAGCATGGATTTCCGCCTATCGCCAAATCCGGGTGCTTTTACAGCTATTGGATTCAAAGTCCCTCTGAGTTTGTTAACAACTAGCGTGGCCAGTGCTTCACCTTCGACGTCCTCTGCGATTATTACCACCTGTTTGGTAACCTTGAGAGCGTTTTCCAGAGCAGGCAACATGTCTGACACCGCTGAGATCTTCTTGTCGGTGATCAAAATGTAGGGGTCTTCGATAACTGACTCCATTCTTTCGGAGTTGGTGATGAAGTATGGGCTAATGTAGCCCCTGTCGAATTGCATACCTTCCACGTATTCCTTCTCGTAAGTCAGGCCTCTGGATTCCTCAACAGTTATGACTCCGTCTTTACCTACTTTTTCAAGAACCTCGGCTATGAGGTCTCCTATAGCCTGTTCGTGGGCTGACAAAGATGCTACCTGGGCTATTTGATCACGACCCTCAACCGGCACAGACATCTTCCTTATTTCGTCTCTAACGGCCACCACAGCTTGGTCTATACCTCTTTTTATAGACTGTGGATCAGCTCCAGCAGTTACGTTCTTAAATCCCTCCTGGATTATTGCTTGGGCCATTATAGTGGCGGTAGTGGTACCGTCACCTGCCACGTCGTTAGTTTTACTAGCTGCCTCTTTGATCAATTGGGCACCCATATTTTCAAATGGATCCTCAAGCACTATCTCTTTAGCTATTGTCACACCATCACTACAGACAAGCGGGGCACCAAAAGCTTTGTCGAGTATGACATTACGACCACGCGGGCCCAGAGTGACCTTCACTGTTCCAGCGAGTTTGTCTGCACCACTCTTAAGGGATTTGCGGGCATCTTCTGAGAAACTAAGTTGTTTGGCCATATCTTTCCTTCCTTCCTATATCATGAGGCTGGGCTACTGCAAGTAACACAAGTTAAGAAATTCTAGCTAGGATATCGCTTTCTCTGAGGATCAAATAATCCTCTCCGTCTTCTTTAACTTCGCTACCTGCGTATTTAGAATACACAACCAAGTCGCCTACTTTAGACTCCATTGTTATGCGATTACCGTCGTCGCCAATGCGACCAGGTCCCACTGCAACTATGACGGCCTCTTGTGGTTTCTCTTGGACTGTATCAGGGAGTACAATTCCTCCAGACGAAACCTCTTCTCTTTCGGTTGGTTTAACTACGACACGGTCTCCAAATGGTTCATATTTTCGCGCCACCTTATTGCCTCCTAAATAAATTGTAATTTGGTCTGACTGTAAAATCGCAAAACAGTGCGCCAATTAGGCGTGAATTAGCAGCCGACGCACCAGTTTGCTAAGGTTTGGTAGTATAGGGAACCAACAAATTGTTGTCAACCCTCGTTACGCTACTTAATAGCTGTCATTTGGACCAAGCATGTTCCATGCCTACACAGCACTGCCAATTGGGAACGCGCGTTCGACTGGTTTGGCAGCTTTTCAGCAAAGTTCCAGTTAACTAGCTAATTACTTCTTATGCTGGACTAGAATTGGGCGGATTCTGTAGAACCAGAAAGGGCACCTGTAGAAGCCTGTCCCTCACTGACACTCAGCAATACCTCATCGAAATAACCGGCGCCTACCTCTGCCTGATGCTTAGTAGCAGTGTACCCATATTTCTCCGCTGCGAATTCCTCTTCCTGCATACGAGAGAATGTAGTCATGCCTTCTTCTCGGTAAGATCTCGCGAATTCAAATGCATTAAGATTAACCATATGCCAGCCAGCCAGCGTTATAAACTGGAACTTGTAGCCCACTTTGCCTAATTCCTCTTGGAATACAGCGATAGTTTTGTCATCCAGATATCCCTTCCAGTTAAACGAGGGAGAACAGTTGTATGCTAGCATCATATCCGGATACTCTGCGTGTATCGCTGCTGCGAAAGCTCTTGCTTCGTCCAGATCAGGTTCAGATGTCTCGCACCATAGTAAATCTGCGTATGGGGCATAGGCTAGTCCTCTCGAAACCGCTGCATCAAATCCATCGTTAACGACATAAAAGCCCTCAGCTGTTCGCTCACCTGTGGAAAATTGTCTATCTCTGTCGTCAATATCACTGGTGAGCAAAGTAGCCGCCCTGGCATCTGTCCTTGCGCATAACACAGTTGGAACATCAAGTACGTCAGCGGCCAGTCGTGCCGCATTAAGGGTCTGTATGAACATATTGGATGGTATTAGAACTTTGCCTCCCATGTGGCCACACTTTTTTGCAGATGACAATTGATCCTCATAGTGCACACCAGCAGCCCCAGCCTCTATCATCCATCTCATGAGCTCGTAGGCATGTATTGCGCCTCCAAATCCTGCTTCAGCATCAGCGACAATGGGGAGGAAGTAATCTAGATCGCTTTTCCCGTCTAGGGTTTGTATTTGATCAGCGCGAATTAATGCGTTGTTAAGTCTCTTTACTACGGCCGGTACACTATTGGATGGGTATAAACTCTGGTCAGGAAATGTCTGTGAGGATAAGTTGGCATCTCCGGCAACTTGCCAGCCACTGAGGTAAAGAGCTTCAAGGCCGGCTTTAGCCATATTGGTAGCTTGCATACCAGTGTAGGCACCAAACGTTCTAACAAATCCATCTTGGTTCAAGGATTTCCATAAACGTTCTGCGCCACGTCTTGCCAGAGTATGTTCTATCATAACGCTGCCGCGCAATTTTATTACATCCTCAGCAGAATAATTTCTTTTTACACCCTTCCATCGCGGGTCAGTATTCCATTTGTTCTCTAGGTCTTTGGCAGCTTGGGATGTTGCCGAGTGATTATTGCTCACAGTTCACCTCCTGACGGAATAAATAAGGATAATCAAAATGTTCGGGAAACCATATCTTGATAAACAATGTTATCAAAAGCCACACCCATTATAGTAGATATCAGTTATAATGCAACAGGGTTATTAACTATTGCTGTGATAGAATCCACCTATCACCCGTTTGTAACAGTGTCCTAATTTAATTGCTGATATCGATTCAGTCATGTGACAGACTATAATTTGATATTTGAGAGGAAACTATGCAAATTATTCAACTTGAGGCATTCTTGCAGGCCGCTGACAAAGGTAGTTTCCGCCAAGCAGCTGCATCACTCCAGTTATCTCAGCCATCAGTTAGTGCTAGGGTCCAGTCATTAGAGGAAGAATTGGGTGTGGCATTGTTTACCCGTATGGGTCGTGGAGTGCGTTTAACGGAGACAGGAAAGTCTTTCAGGCCATATGCCGAGCGGGCCATTCAGGCTCTCAAACAGGGTAAGGGAATTATCGACGATATTAAGGATGTTTCTGGAGGATCCCTTCACATAGCATCCGCCAGGGCAATAGGAACGTACACTTTGCCTTCAATATTAGATCGGTTTAGACAACAGTACCCAACCATAAAAGTCCACATAAATATCGGACGTTCGTCCGACGTACTGCAGATGGTTGTAGATGGAGAGGTTGAAATCGGATTGTCGCGTATCTTGACTCATCCAAACGTCGTTACCATGCATCTATATGACGAAGACATTTGTCTGGCCACAAGTCCAGATCACGATTTTGCACTTAATGGTGTTGCCAGCATATATGATGTTGCTAGAGAACCACTGATACTGTATGACCGAGAATCGTCTTATTTTGTCCTAATTGATCAGATTTGCAGGGAGGCTGGAATATCACCAAGAGTGGAGATGACTCTTGATAGCATTGAGGCCACTAAACATTTGGTCGAATTGGGGATGGGTATATCTTTTTTGCCACGCAGTGCTGTCAAGCATGAGTTAGAGAGAAACAGCCTAGCTCTTGTTCCCCTTACTGAAGGGCATCTGGTTTCTTTGCCGACGGCCATTATGATTCGCAAAGAGGCTCAATATTTGCCGGCAACATTGGCATTTATCGATGTATTGAAAGATATATACGGCCCAGATATTGCTGCACCGAACGGAAATGATGCATTTGGTGTAGGTAGCACATTAGAAAATTGATAAATGTGCTATTTAAGGATTGTGGTGGCGCAGACATAGGATATAATTGTCCGAGAATGGCGGGGCGTAGCGCAGTTGGGAGCGCGCCACGTTCGGGACGTGGAGGTCGCTGGTTCAAATCCAGTCGCCCCGACCAGATTTACATGAGGATAACACCTTATGTGTTTTGCAGTGTCCTGTATGTTGTTTATACATATGAACGATTTCTATGCCTAATACAATGTTTGTAGTTTAGGCTTCTTATGCTGTGTGATTGTCTCATGGAATGGACTACATAATAGAAACAGCTCGTATCCGTAGATAGGTCTAAGAGGTTAGAAATGGTAAATGGAGCGATAAGAATAGTTATTAGGACTGGGGGAAATCAATAATGACAAATGGGCCTCGTGATTCCGACGAAGATATTGAAATGGATGCCGGTGAATTAGAAATTGACTTTGATCAGGATGATGTCGATTACGACGAAATTGATTCAACGGATAGCAATAGAGAAATGCCCAGATTCCTTAAGATCGGATCAGGTTTGATACTTCTGGCCTTTGTAGGATCTCTTCTTGTGCCTTTGATGGGTATTTTCTCTGGTGATAAACAAAATTCCAATGGCACAGAAGGATTGCCGAATGAGGCAGGATTAGAATACCAACGTTGGATTCAAGATAGTTTGACTGAAGAGTTGACCCAATATCCTGGGGGAGCCAGTTTCTACGGTCTGAATTTCAGGGATTCAATTCGTAACCCTGTAATAGGTATTACATTAGATTCTATAACCAATCGGAATGTTGTCGATTGGACCCATATTCAGGGCCACAGCATATCGATATTTCAGGCTATTTTTGATGACGAACGAGCCGACAGTGCTATGTTGGTGTGGTTGGCTACTGAGGATAATAGTTTGTCTTTGGAGCAAAATACTGAGGTTATAGTACTGGCTATTGGTATGCTGGAAACCACTGCTGATGGCATTGATTGGTCTGGTATAGGACCTGCGGATATTCGATATGTGGCAGATTATTATGAAGAATTACCAATAGTTACTGAAGAAACATCTGAAATTTAAATTTGTGACACGCGTAAACACGCGGTGATAAATATAAATACTTACTAGGAGGTTATTGTGATAAGGAGTTTAGGAACGAAGACCCCCAAGATACATCCAGACGCTTTCGTAAGTGAGGCGGCTTACGTAGTCGGTGATGTCGAAATTGGAGAAGGATCCAGTATCTGGCCTGGTGTAGTAATTAGGGCTAACCATCACAAGATTAAAATAGGTAAATTCGTGAACATTCAGGATAATGCTGTTATACACTCAGATGAAGAGGCTAGTTATGGCGACCATGTGACGATCGGTCATAGCGTGATGTCTCATGCCTCATCTGTTGAGGAGTACTGTCTAATTGGTAATGGAGCTGTGGTGAATAGTTATTCCAATATAGGCCATCACTCTCTTGTTGGTTCTGGTGCAGTTGTCTTGGAGCAAGTAGTTATACCACCGGGATCGTTGGTTTTGGGAGCCCCTGCTGTTGTAAAACGTGAAGTGATGGAACGCCACAGGGAATTGATAGATCGGATATGGAAAGAATACTGGGATAATGCTCAGGAATTCAAGAAATCTGGTTTGCAAGACCCTGATCAGGATCAGTTCACTGATCCAAATGTTTAAATAGATGAGATACTATATAGATTGAAGAGGTACATAACAGAGTTATGCCGGAATATGTTAAAACCTTTATAGATTTACGTAGCGATACAGTTACAATGCCTACTGCTGCTATGCGCCAGGCTATGGCTAATGCAGAAGTGGGTGATGACGGCTGGAGGGACGACCCAACTGTGAACCATCTGGAGACTGTTGCAGCAAAGATGTTGTCCAAAGAAGCATCTGTGTTTGTTCCGAGTGGTACCATGGCCAATCTGGCATCTCTTTTGAGTCATTGCCAGAGGGGAGAAGAAATTATAGTAGGTGACAAATCCCACGTTTACCTTTATGAATATGGAGGGATTTCTGCGTTGGGAGGGGTGCTTTGCAGGCAACTACCAAATGAGGAAGATGGCACCCTAGATTTGGATTTGCTTAGGGATGCGATTCGACCAGATTCACCAAGATTCCCACGTACAGCGTTAGTGTGTCTAGAAAATACCCACAACCGTTGTAGTGGTGCAGTATTGACTGACACATATACTGAAAAAGTATGCGAAATAGCACATAACACTGGTGCAAAGGTTCATTTAGATGGTGCCCGCCTGTTTAATGCCTCAGTGGCATTGGGGATTGATGTTAAGGAATTGACCAGGTCAGTTGACTCGGTGTCGTTTTGTTTTTCTAAGGGGTTAGGTTGTCCGGTGGGTTCAATAATTTGCGGGGACTCGGAATTTGTTGGTAGGGCACGAAGAACCAGAAATATGCTGGGCGGGGGTATGCGGCAGGCTGGAATTTTGGCTGCGGCAGCCTTGGTGGGTTTGACAGAGATGGTTGATAGGCTTGCAGAAGATCATCGTTTGGCCAAACGATTGGCAATAGGTTTATCAGGGCTTAAAGGTGTAACTCTAAAGTCTGTGCACACCAACATTGTGATGATGCAGGTAGACGGCATTCCAACAGGTGAATTGATCTCCAGATTGAATAATCTTGGTGTAAAAGTACATAACCCATATGATTCAACAATCAGAATGGTTACACATAATGGTATAAATGAGTCTGACATAGATGCGGTATTGGAAATGATGAGTTCCGTCATTGTGAATTAACACGAATATGTTTAGGATTGATTGACAATGTTTATGAGGTCACAGATATGCCAATGGTGGCAGACATTTTTTCATAGGAGGTATTGATCAATGAAAGCTATACAAATCACTCAAACTGGTGGTCCGGAAGTCCTAAATTATATTGATGTTGATGAACCCATTGCAGATGAGAACCAGGCACTGGTGGACATTCAGGCTATAGGAGTGAACTATACCGATGTCTATACCCGTTCCGGGGTTACTCCGTCAAATTTGCCTGTTATACCTGGAAATGAAGCATCAGGAATAGTCACATGGGTAGGCTCAGCTGTATCGGAAGTGGAAGTGGGAGACTTAGTAGCTTATACAGGGGTGGGCTCTTCATATGCAGAGACAGTTGCAGCACCATCTTGGCGTCTGGTCAAGCTGCCGGATACCCTGGATGCCGAATCAGGAGCAGCATCTATGCTGCAAGGTATGACGGCACATTATTTGGTACATTCTACTTATCCATTGGGCCCTGGAGACACTTGTTTAGTGCACGCAGCTGCTGGCGGGGTAGGTTTATTGCTGACACAAATGGCCAAATCATTGGGCTCAACAGTTATAGGAACTGTGTCCACCGCAGAGAAGGGGAAGCTCGCATATGGGGCTGGTGCTGATTACGTTATAAATTACTCGGAAAGTGACTTTCAGAAAGAAGTGATGGATATATCTGATGGAAAAGGTATACAGGTTGTCTACGATGCAGTAGGACTTACAACTTTTGAGAAAAGTATTGGATGTTTGGATCAGCGTGGATACATGGTGCTTTATGGTCAGGCTAGTGGACATGTCCCTCCGATCAGCCCCTCCATCCTTGGCTCAAAATCACTGTTCTTGACAAGGCCAAGTCTAGTTGCACATACGTCCACTAGGAAAGAGTTACTGCAGCGAGCGAATGATGTTTTAGGCTGGGTCGCTGATAATACACTTAACCTTCGCATTCACAACACTTTCCAATTGAGTGACGCTGAAGAAGCTCACAGGCAACTGGAAGGTCGTATCTCTACTGGCAAGATAATAATGAAACCATAGTTGTATTTGACTAATTTATCTAATAGGTGACTGCTTATGGCTATTGAAACCACCAAAGCAAGAATAGAATCTATAACATACAAGATACGTGACGCTGCGGAGAAATCCGGGCGTGATATGAGTGATATAACGATCTTGGGAGCCTGTAAGCAAGTTGGTATAGACAGAATATTGGAAGCCGTCGAACTTGGCA
>CAZOCC010000002.1:0-63242 GCA_964578255.1 uncultured Dehalococcoidia bacterium
GGGAGGATGGCCCACCACCAGGTAATATTGGGCACTCAGGGACAAACACTAACCCTGCAACACGATACCATAAACCGTGAGTGCTACATGCCGGGAGTAATCTTGGCAATAAACGAAGTGGTCAAAAAACCTGGACTGGTGATTGGATTGGAAAACCTGTTAAACCTCTAGCATGTGGGGTGGAGATATATGGGCTTGAGATTAGCAATAGTGGGAGCAACCGGCTTAGTAGGTGGGGAGTTTCTTAAGATTTTGGAACAGAGGAATTTCCCAATTGACAGCTTGCAATTGTTTGCTTCAGACAGATCGGCCGGGAAAACATTGCTATTCAATGACCAGCATATTGAAGTACAGGAGACACGCGAAGATTCCTTCCATGGGGTAGATATAGCTTTATTTTCCGCCGGGTCTGATATCAGTAGTTTTTTTTCACCAATAGCAGCCAGAACTGGGGCCATTGTGATAGACAACAGCTCGGCTTTCCGTATGGACGAAAACGTGCCACTTGTGGTTCCAGAAGTAAACCCAGAGGATATAAATACTAACAATGGCATCATCGCCAACCCGAATTGCTCCACCATACAGATGGTCGTTGCAATAAACCCGCTACACCAAATAAACCCCATATCTAGGATAATAGTTTCAACTTATCAGGCTGTGTCTGGCACTGGATCTAATGCTATGGATGAACTGACAGAACAGACTTCCATATTGATTGAGGGCACACAAAAAGAAATACAGCCAAAAATATATCCACACCAAATAGCTTTCAATGCACTGCCTTTTGTTGAAGGTTTTCTTGACAATGATTACACCACAGAGGAATGGAAAATGGTTCAAGAAACAAGAAAGATAATGCATCAGCAAAACCTTCTTATTACAGCTACGTGTGTCAGAGTTCCGGTATATATCGGCCATGGAGAGGCCGTAAATTTAGAATTTGAAACACCTATGGAACCGGCAGAGGCAAAAGAAATTCTTGCATCGGCTCCAGGAGTTTCAGTTATTGATAATCCGTCTATGGATTTATACCCTTTGCCAGTTATGGCTGCTGGCCTAGACGACGTTTTTGTTGGCAGGATAAGAAAAGATGTTTCTAGTGCCAATGGTTTGGTATTGTGGGTGGTCGCCGATAATCTCAGGAAAGGTGCAGCCTTAAACGCCGTGCAAATAGCCGAGATGGTTGCATCTACACACAAAGTTTAAACAGGAGGTAGTTTATGGTTAACATAGGTAGACTTATCACTGCTATGGTAACCCCGTTCAATACAGACGGGGCTGTTGATTACAGTCAGGCAAGACGCCTAGCCAGCTCACTCATAAACTCGGGTAGCGACGGTCTGGTAATTTCTGGTACAACCGGCGAATCACCTGCATTAAGCACGTCGGAAAAATTGCGTTTGTTTACAGAAATTAAATCTGAGTTGGGTGACAGAGGATCAGTTATCGCAGGCACAGGCAGTTACAGTACATCCGAGAGTATAGAACTTACGCGTGAGGCAGAAAGTATTGGGGTAGATGCAGTTCTTCTAGTAGTTCCATATTACAATAAGCCCACACAGGAAGGTCTATATCAACACTTTAAATCTATCGCTGAAAGTACTTCCCTGCCATGTATTCTTTACAACGTACCTAGCAGAACCATAACCAATCTCAACTGGGAGACCACTCTGAGGCTAAGTCAAATAGACAACATCATAGGCATAAAAGAGGCAAGTGGTGATTTCGACCAGATAGCACGAATATTGTCTGCGGCTCCAGACAATTTTAAGATCTGGAGCGGCAACGACTCAGATACATTCGGCATAATGTCCATGGGCGGTTATGGCGTGATAAGTGTGGCCTCACACTTAGTAGGCCTACAAATTAAGGAGATGATGGAGTTGCTACTCAACAATAATCTGGCAGATTCAGCTAGAGAGCACCTCCGACTGACACCAATATTCAAAGGGCTATTCGTGGTTTCAAATCCAATCCCAGTAAAATTCTGTATAAATCAATCCGGTTTCCAGGTAGGTAAACCAAGATTACCACTGACAGAACCTGATAATGCTACTTCCAAACAGTTGCAGGCGATGATGGATGGATACAAGGTAGATCTCCTAACAACCGCCACATTATGATCAACAAAACATTATCATGATATAAATTCGAACGGAATGCCATCAACAACATGAGCATTCTTGCCATTGGAACTGAGACACAACCTGCCATAAACAGTTGCCCTGCAATCTTGGCTGGAATATCTTGTGCCATCATTAGTGTTCCCCTTAAATTGACTAAGCGAACTGTCGCATTTATTGTATAGACACTGGTTCGAGATTTAGAAAAATGAATTCAAGTAACAACACAATAATGATACGAGTACACGAAATAGCCCTGAAGGGTAAGAATCGTGACATGTTCTTCGATAAATTGGTCGATAACCTGAAAAAGGCACTTATGGGTATGGATTTATCCAGCATAAACAAAAGACATTTAGGCATAGAGATGGTATTTAAACCAACCACAGATTGGACCCAAGTGGAACAAAGGATCAAGCAAGTTTTTGGTGTCGTCAAATTCTATAGATGCTACAAAATAGGCAAATCTATCGCCGATATAAAGGATTTCCTAAGTGCAGAGTTGGTCTCCCACAAATTCGAATCCTTCCGCATTACTGGGAAACGAGGTGATAAGAGCTATCCCGTAAGTTCTCTGGATATCAATAAGCAAATTGGTGCGTTTGTGCACGAAACAACTGGCGCCAAGGTGGATCTGAAACAACCAGAGTTGAACATATATCTAGAAATCCTGACAGATGCTACGTTGGTATATTTCGAGGAGATTGCCGGACCAGGAGGTATTCCTGTAGGAATAAGCGGCAAAGTGGCTGTACTACTTTCAGGTGGCATAGATTCACCAGTCGCGGCTTGGAGAATGATGAAGCGTGGATGTGAAGTAGTATTGATACATTTCCACAGTTTCCCTCTGGTAGATGGCTCGTCAAGGGAAAAGGTAATAGAACTGACAGAAGTATTGAATGCCTATCAGTATAAATCGACTTTGCACCTAGTCCCGTTCGGCGAGGTTCAAAAAGAGATAATAGTTTCTGTGCCCCCAGCACTTAGAATTGTGGTATATCGACGATTCATGGCCAGGATAGCAGAACAGATAGCAGAACAAAGTGGGTCACAGATGTTAGTTACAGGTGAAAGTTTAGGCCAAGTTGCATCTCAAACACTGGAGAATTTGGCCACAATTAGGAATGCTATAAAATCACCTGTGCTAAGCCCCCTGATAGGAATGGACAAACAGGAGATTATAAACCAAGCTAGGCATATAGGCACCTATGATACTTCGATATTGCCTGACGAAGACTGCTGTAGCCTTTTTACACCAAAACATCCTGCAACCCATAGCACTGTTAACGAAATAGACAAAGTTGAAACCAATCTACAGGTAGACAGATTAGTGCAGATGGCTATAGAAAATACAGAGGTTAGAACATTTTCTTCAGTATGAATAGACTTATGGGAAATATGCTTACCAGCATACCAGCTACACCCTAACCGGACAATCATGGAAAATTCTATAAGATTCTTATACAGGATAAGTGCACCCTTATTACAACAATGGTCATCGCATGGCATCCCAGAAGCACATAGCAGATTAATGCCTAGGCCATATGACTATTCCAAATGTAGAGAACTATCCTCCAAGATATGTTTCAATTATGTTTGAAGAGGATCCAAGGGCACAAACTCTGAAATTAGACATGAAAACAATACTCCTATTCATGCTCCTACTAGCGGTAGTTGGGTGGACTATAGTGCCTGTGGCATCGGCTGAAGCCAATGGCAAATCCATTCCAATATTCTCCAGCGCAGAGGGACCTTATCAAATACAGTTTAGGGTATCTCCACCAACGCCTAAAGTAGGTAAATTACACGTAGTATTAGTAATCCAATATCTGGCAACAGGAGAGCCTGTAGATTCTGCGTTGGTAAATATCACAGCCCTGGGTCCTTCACCAGACAGAATAGCATTAGATTCCTTGCAACTCTATGACCCGGAGAGTGAGTCTAACTGGTACGAAGCAGATCTATTGATTCCTGAGGCAGGTACATGGCAAGTAAATGCGGAAATAAATCATGAAGGCCAAGTGACTTCTGTGAGTATTCCAATAGTGGTAGAATCTTGGAACGTGGATGCTGAAATTCTGGTCTTGATAGCATCTAGCATACCTTTATTGGTTGCCACCGCCTGGTATTTCAGACGTAAATACAGTAATAAATAACACTTTGGCATGGTCTGTTTTCTGTACAAGACAAAGGATCGTTAAAGATGCCGTGCAGCCAAATTAAACCGACACTAAAAAAGAAAGTCCGACACACCAGAGGTTCCATGTGATACCACAAATTCATACACAATTCATCCTAAGACTTTTTCAATCTACGGGACTGGCATTAATCCTTGTTGTGTTAAATTTACAGGTAGCTTATGCCCACGGATTTGGGGAACGGTACGATCTGCCTATACCTCTCGAATATTACATAATCGGTGCAGCCCTGACAGTAGTATTGTCGTTCTTCGTAATCGGAATCTATGTTAAAATTCCGGGTTCCACAGCAGGACGGTATCTAACATTAAATATCTTGCAATATAAGCAAATAGCTTTTCTATTTAAATCACAGTACATAACCTCAACATTACAGTTAGTTTCAATAGTATTCTTCTTATTAGCGATCCTGGCAGGCCTGTTCGGAGATCAAAATCCGAACGCGAATTTTTCCCCCGTGTTCCTTTGGGTAATATGCTGGGTAGGTTTATCCATGTTCGTATCTATTGTTGGTAACGTATGGCTATGTATTAATCCATGGAATGTTATTTTCGGTGCAATACAAACTTTGTTCCGCCGCATTAAACAATCGGATACACCTCAAAATCTGTTCGAATATCCTAATCAACTAGGTGTATGGCCAGCCATCGCTCAATTATTCCTTCTAGTGTGGATAGAAAACATATATCCTCACGCATCAGAACCAAGAACACTGGCAATAATGCTATTAATTTACAGCTCTATTACGTGGACTGGTATGCTGTTATTCGGCAGACATGTCTGGCTAAAGCATGGAGAAATGTTCGCAGTTATATTCAGTTTACTCGCACGCTTTTCTATCACTGAGATAAGAGTAACCAACGACATTCATTGTAAAGACTGTGCCTACCAGTGTAGTCCGCTCGAAAATTCATGCATTGATTGCCTTGTTTGCTGGAATATATCCGCAACACAAGATAAACAGCTCAACTTAAGGCCCATTGCTGCTGGACTAACAATCAACCCCGGCAACATACCTGGTACTTTGCATTTAGTCATTTTGTTATTGGCATCTGTAAGTTTTGACGGACTCAGCTCTACACCAGCTTGGTTAAATCTACAGAACGGTATAATCAATATTTTGTTGAATGTCACAATGCTAAATCACTCACATTTAATGTTGGTAGACACATTGGGGCTCATAGCCATACCAATATCTTTTCTGGCGATCTACCTATTGTTCACGAGATTCATGGTAATAATTTCCTCATCCTCAAACATGCAGGGAGACTTGTATATTAGATTTTCCCTAGCGTTGATCCCTATAGCTGTAGCCTATACAGTGGCACACTATTTCACATACCTGATAACTGTTGGCCAGTTAATAATACCCGCATTATCCGATCCCTTTGGTTACGGATGGAATTTGATAGGCACAACAGATTATGCAGTGAATATAGGAATTATTGACGCTAAATTGGCATGGTTCCTTGCCGTGGGGTCCATAGTCACAGGGCACGTTATAGCGGTATACACTGCACATATTATAGCCATAGGCATTATGCCAAACTCTAGGGCGATGCTGAAAAGTCAGTACCCAATGTTGATATTGATGGTGATATATACTGTAATCAGTCTGTGGATAGTCGCACAGCCTATAGTGGATTAGCAAATCAATATATAGTTGACTCTCAATATACCAACAGATAGAATTGCGGTTAGGTGGTAAATATGCCAATCTACGAATATACATGTAACACATGCAGGAACAGATTTGAGATGGTACGTGCTATGGCATTATCAAGTGATGACGTGGCATGCCCAGAATGCGGGAGGCTAGCTGCCAGAGCCCTGTCAGTTTTCGCCTCAGTTGGAAGGTATCCTGGAGGGCAAATGCTTTCCCAAAGCGAGATCAACTCAATGAGCACAGCATCAGGCGGGGCTGGATGTGGTGATTCCTGTGGCTGCGCTCACAGTTTAGGTGACTGATTCCCATAAATATGCTGCGATCCTGAACCTACTAATCTAGATTAATTGAGTCAGTCGATATTGGAAGATATTTACGTACTAACCTACGAGTCAACATAGTACAAAAACCTATCAACAAAGCCTGCAAAGCAACCGATACAGCCAGCATAAACATGGTATCTTGAAAGAACCCCACGGTGAATAACCTTGTCAAGTAATTGTAACGTGGATCGAATGTCCAAGTACCTTGCTCAAAACTAAGTGTATGGAAAACGTGGAAAATTTGATCGAATCCTATAAAAAACAAGCCTCCCAATATAACTATTGCCACAGCCGTCAATAAGGAAGCCCTCTGGACTTGAGAAAGAAGATCATTAACAGATCTTCTGCCAAATCTGATCAATATTAATATCACATAGGATGCAATAAAGGTTCCGACACATATCTGAATGATATGTACGTTCCTCACCATTCTTTTGACATCTCTCATATGTAATATTTCTCTTTCATTGAATAAGCTGACTATATCGCCACCTATCACTACCTCTGTATCTAATAGAGGCTCGGATGAATTGAAATAATTCCGAATGTCCTCCGCTACATACAAGAGCTGATCCATATCCAGCCCAGTTGTATACATGACAGAATACTGTTCGAATCCATATCGATATAAGGTTAAACTGTCGAACGCTAGACGTACGTTGGAGGTAATCAAGAGGATTGGTATTGATAAAGCGAACACAAACGGCAATGATTTGAAAAAATAGTATTTGCTAACCTGAAGATTCATAGATTCTTACTCAAGCTCCTGTAACCCTATTGGAGGTCCCCCCAAGTAGAACCAGTTTTTATTTCTACCGTCAACGGAACAGATAGTTTCAAAGCCTGAGGCATCAAATCAGTTAATAAAGAGCTCATTACCTCCAATTCTTCTTTAGGAACCTCGAATATTAATTCGTCATGGACCTGTAGTATCATTTTGCTGCGCAATCTTAGATTTTTCATCTCACTGTCAACATTAATCATAGCCAGTTTCACTATATCAGCCGCAGTACCCTGAATAGGCATGTTCACTGCCATCCTCTCACCTGCCTGCCTCATCTGAAAATTTGCGGCATTAACTTCTGGAATATACCTACGCCTACCAGATAATGTCTCTAAGTAGCCCTGCTCCCTGGCACTAGTCTTCGTAATATCCAGATAATCCAAAATGCCTGGGTACTTTGCAAAATAACTCTCTATGAATCTTGCACCTTCATTACGTGGAAGATCGGTCTGCTGTGATATACCATATGCACTCAACCCGTAAATAACACCGAAATTCATTATCTTGGCTATGCGCCTCATTTCAATGGTCACCTCATTCAATCCTACCCCATAAACTTGAGAGGCAGTTGAAGAATGCACATCCTGTCCTGTCATGAATGCATGTACCAGACCTTCGTCACCTGATAGATGTGCCAAAACTCTAAGTTCTATTTGAGAATAATCAGCAGACAGGAGAATCCAATCTGGGGATTCTTGAGCGATAAAGGCCCTTCTAACTTGACGGCCCAAACTCGTCCGAACTGGAATATTTTGCAAATTTGGGTCATTACTTGAGATACGTCCCGTGGCTGAACCAACCTGATTGTAACTGGTATGAACACGTCCAGTCAGAGGATTGACAAGACGAGGCAGGGAATCCACATAAGTGGATTTAAGTTTGGTTAACTCTCTATATTCTAGTATCAAATCCAAAATAAGTTTTGCCCTGTGATCAACTTGGTCCACATACCCATCGTTTATCATAGCCCTAAGGCTTTCCAGCACAGAAGCATCGGTGGAGTATCCGGTCTTCGTCTTTTTGGTCTTAGGTAATCCTAATTCATCGAATAAAACACCGGCCAATTGTTGAGTAGAATTCAATGAGAATTTATGGCCAATAGTGCCTATTATTGTTTTCTCAATATCTAACAATCTACTACCCAGGACTACAGCCATTTGATCCAGACTCTCTACATCCACATAAACTCCATTGTGTTGCATTTGCACCAAAACAGGTATCAAAGGCATCTCCAGATTATCAAAAACATGTTTGATTGGGCTCAGTACCGCCATTTTGCCTTCATATTGAACCTTGAGGCGCATGGTCATGTCCGCATCTGCACAGGAATATATAAAGGCATCTGTGATTGGAACTTGAGCCATAGTCTTTTGATAACGTCCACTACCTATAAGAGATTCTATATGGGTCATCTCGACATTCAGTGCACTGAATGCAAGATTTTTCAAACCAACACTTTTTTCTCCTAGGAGATGGGCTGCCACCATGGTATCGAAGGCCAAATTGACAACGTGTATTCCATAATTTGCTAAAACAGTCATGTCGTAATTCGCATTGTGTGCAATCTTACTCAAACTGGGATCTTGTAGCACTGGTTTAATAATTTCTATGGCTTTATCAAATTCTATGTTGGTATGCTGTTCATGGCCCAACGGCAGGTAGTAAGCTTTACCGGGATAAGCAGAGAAAGAGATTCCAACCAATTCTGCTGATATAGCATCTTTACTCGTAGTTTCTACATCAAAAGCAAAGGCTCCAGCGCTTGTCAGGTCCTGAATCATATTCAGCAAATCTTGAATATCTCCTATCAACCGATAGTCGGTGTCGACCACAGGTTCTTCCATAACTGGTGAAGATTTGCTAGGCGCGTGGTATGAATTTATGTCAGGAATTCTTCTAACTAAAGTAGCAAACTCCAATTCACGTAGCAGGGCTAGAACATCTTCCCGACTGTAACGCCAAAAGGTGCAGGCTTCTACACTAAAGTTAATGGGTGCATCCGTAACTATCCTAGTCAATTCTAAACTTTGCCGGGCATCCGATTCATATTCAACAAGCAGTTTCTTAATACGATCAGGTGATACACTCCCAATGTTGCTATAAATACCTTCTATACTTCCATAATCCTGGATCAGTTTAATAGCAGTTTTCGATCCTATACCTGGTACACCCTTGATATTGTCAGATGCATCTCCTTGCAATGCCTTAATGTCTGGTTGCTGTTCTGGCTCAAGGCCCCCGTACCTTTGGCGGACAGCTCCAACGTCATATACTATTCTGTCTTGGATGCTCCGATTCAGTGCTACCACAACATTCTCAGATACCAGCTGAAGAGTATCCGTATCACCAGTTATAATAACTGTGTCAACTCCATCCTCTGAGGCTTGTTTGCTAAGAGTACCCAATACGTCGTCTGCCTCATAACCATCCATTTCGAAAATAGCAACTTTGAATGCTTCCATGACACGTCTAACTAAAGGAAATTGGGCTCTCAAATCATCTGGCGTGTGAGGTCTATGAGCTTTGTATGCAGGATACATCCGATGCCTGAATGTGGGACCAGGCAGGTCAAAAGCTATAGCACAGTAAGTGGGATTCCATTCTTGTAAAGCTCTCAGAAATGCGTTGAGAAAACCATATACACCCCTAACGTCTTGATTAGTAGTACTTAGAGTAAGGGGATTTTGTATGGCATGCCATGCCCTGTGAACCATGGCATTGCCGTCCATCAACATGAAAGTCGGCCTATTTTTTTGACTTAAGTTCAACGGTTTGCCCCGTGAGATGAAGCCACCAATACCTCCACAAACGAATATACCAAACCTGCACAAACCTAGTCATTTTCAGGCTATTGGTTTCCATAGTGGAATACCAATGGCTTATAGACGTAATTCTAGATTAAAACAGAAGACTATGTTCCACTCTGATCAAACACATTGAGGATTTCGTATTTAGTTGTCCGTTGCGCAGGAGTAAATCCGGCCTCTCTGATCATTTGATGAACCTGCTCTACGGAAGTACGATTGTAAAAACCTGCTTCCTGCATCACATTCTCATCAAACAAAGTGCCGCCGAAGTCATCCCCACCGAAATTCAGCGCGACTTCACCAGTCTTTTTACCCTCGGAAAACCAAGATGCTTGGATGTGCCTGATATTGTCCAGATATATCCTGGACATCGCTATCATCCTCAGATAAGGATTCGGCCCTGCTTCCACCGCTACCCTTTTTGCTAGTGGGGTGTCGCCTCGTTTGTAACTCCATGGTATAAATGCTGTAAATCCTTCCAGTCCATTTGAAATAGCCTCATCCTGTAATGAGCGAGTATGCTCAAGGTGTTCAATAACATCCTCTGGGGTCTCCACATGTCCATACATCATAGTGGCGGTGGTACGATATCCCAATTTATGAGCTTCCCTATGAACATCAACCCAATCTTTTACTGTGCCTTTAGGCCACAACCTGCTGAGACGATGCCTAACTCTATCTGATAGAACTTCAGAGCCACCTCCAGGCAAAGTTTCCTGGCCCGCCTTTTTCAGCAAAGTCAGCACTTCTGCCACAGTTTTCTCCGATACTTCAGCCATTTTCTGTATTTCCGGTGCTGAAAAATAGTGTGGCAATACTGACGGGTATCTGATTCTAGTTTCCCTTACCAAATCTTCATAGTATTCCATTGGCAACTTGGGATTCAGTCCTCCCTGCATCAGAACAGTGGTCACTCCTTTGGAGGCGGCATTGCCTACCATTTCCATTACCTCATCCACTGTATGTGTATATGCGTCATCATCTTTTTCAGTTCGAAAGAAAGCACAGAACGTGCAATAAGCGTCACAAACATTCGTATAGTTAAGATTAGTATCAATCACATAAGTGACAATGGGATCCGGATTGTGCTTAAACCTGACTTTTTGGGCTAAACTACCCAGCTTCAGAGTAGGTGCCTCTTTAAGCATATAAAGTCCTTCGTCCGGAGTAATTCTCTCGCCATTTAGCACTTTAGTTGTAAGTCCGTCCATTGTATTAGCTACCATTTCGATAACAACCTCCTTCTATTATTGAAGGGATCTCCATGTCCTTTCAAATTCTTCTGCCCCTTGCCATTCCTCTGTTGAAAGCACATACCTGAAAGCCTTCAGATAGGCGATAATTTGGTCAGATCGTATACCAATATCGGATCTCTTGTCCGCTATTATATCAAGGTTGTGCTCCATATTATTCAAAAGATTGTCTTTTATTCTGTTGGCCAACATTATCTTATATTCGTTCGGTAAATCACGCCTAACCATCCAAACCGCGAACACAAAAGGCAACCCATTACATTGTAACCAAACATCGGATAAGTCATATCGATATGGAAATCCATCAAGCTGTTCATCTGCAGCCAAAGCCTGGTCACCAATAAGCAGGAAAGCTTGCTGCTGCGACGCACTTAGATCAACATAAGCTCTAGGTTTGACATTATAATAATTCTCCAATAAAACTCTCAATAATTGTGAGGCTGTTGCGGATTCTTGTGTAACTCCAATAAAATTACCAGAGAGTTCAGACATTGGTACCCTCGAGTAAAGCAATATACTCAATACAGGACCTTTTACACCTATTCCCATGTTACCGAGGATTTCGTGAGTGTCACGTAAATCAAAACTCTGCACCAATGAGAAGGGTCCAGCATCAAGATCACCTGAACGCGCCAAAGGACCCATAGAACTAGGCGGCATGGGTTTCAGTTCAATTCCTTCCAGGTCCAAATCATGAAAAAACGGCTCACAATTCAGATAAGGTATTTGCCCTATTCTAATTATCGTAGACATGAATTTCGTTATATAGAGCGTCTCGCTCTACAGGTATCTTCCCGGCATCTCCGATTAGACGCAACATGCGATTCCGAGCCAACCCTACAGGACTTGCGGCCTTCGCCGCGTGGGCAATCCTTTCCTCTCCAATAGTCCCGTCCATGTCGCTTGCCCCGAAGTTAAGAGATATAGATGCCGTTTCTTCTCCTAGCATTACCCAATATGCCTTAATATGAGGAAAATTATCCAGCATCAATCTAGATGTGGCTATAGTTTTCAGGTCATCAATAGCTGAAGCTTGTTGCGGAACTAGTTTTGTGTTACCCACCTGGTATTCCAACGGTATAAACGCGAAAAATCCCGGGGCTTCATCTTGAAGTTCACGGAGAAGGACCATGTGTTGGATTCTTTCTTCAAGAGTTTCAATGTGACCATAAAGCAAAGTCGCATTAGAACGTATTCCCATATTATGAGCCAAACGGTGTATTTCCATCCATCTCTCGGCAGTATTTTTCCCGGGAAATAATTCTTTCCTAACTCTATTTGAAAATACCTCTGCCCCACCGCCAGGCATTGAAACCAATCCGGCATCCTTCATACGACCCAATACTTCCTCTTCAGACATTTTGAATCGCTTGCAAAAATAGTCTATTTCAGCCGCAGTCCAAGCCTTGATGGTTATATTAGGGAACTTGTCATGTATGCCCCTTATAATGCCTTCATATCTTTCAAAAGGCCAATCTGGATGGTGCCCACCGACGATATGCACTTCCTGCATTTCTGGATCCAGTTTGGAGTAGATCTCTTCCATGTCCATTTCATAAGCATCGGCATCACCTTTTTTCTTAGCGAAGTCACAAAACGTACACGATAGCACACAGATATTTGTTGGATTAATTTGCCTGTTAAATGTAAAGTATACTTTATCACCCCATAAATTACGCTTCACGTGATCAGCCATCTGGCCCAATGCAGTTAAATCACTAGTGTTGAGGCAGGTCAATCCATCGTCAATATTCAGTCTCTGCTGGGCCCTCACCTTCTCCCATATAGGAACAAGGGATTGATCCTGAAAAAGAATGTCACCTCCAACATCGTAGGAACTCATAACTTCTCCAATCTTATCATGTTGCTAAGCACACCCGGGTTTCTAGACCGACTGGTCAGTCTACAAATATAGATACCCTGAAGGTGGAAGTCAATACACATATGTTACGTAAATAAATCCTGTAGTATGATTTCCTTAAAGTCAGGAGAAATAAAATGAACCGTGTAAATGTAACTGTAGAGTGTGAAGGTGGATTCAGGGCCACTGAAATTATTGCTGATTTGCGTGAAGTAGCAGAAACTTTATTCAATCCCTTAAAACTGGTGGGGTTTTGGGATAGCCAAGCAGATGGAATGCATATATGTCCTCAAGAGCAACTGGGCAGATATTGCCCTCATCAATTGCCACCTACCGATCCGAATCATGTAAGTTATACAGCAACTGCTGATGAACAAATGAGAGCAATATTAGAGGTATACTTTGCTCATTCTGATTTAACGATTTACATGAAGTGAAAACATCCCAGGAAATTAACAGGGGAAGATTGTTGGCGGAAAACAACACGGCAAATAGTTCCATCCTGATGACATTACCAATATGAAAATGGATACCATAATCAAAATAATCCAGCCCAAATTAATGACGGTACTTATATCTGGCATAGCGTTGACTGCATCAACCTTAGCAGCAATATGGTTAAAACAGCCTGAAACCAATTTCATAAACAGTATAGTTAATAATATATCCTCAGAATCGAGTGGCTTCATTGATAACGTAGCTATGTTGCTTCCCCTAGGTTTCGCATTCACCGCCGGGATGGTAACCGCCGTGAATCCGTGTGGCTTCGCGATGTTATTGGCATACTTGGGCCTGTATCTGGGTTTTCAAAAAGAACACGATATCAAAGGGAGTCTAGTCACAACAATGGGTTCAGGGATGATTGTAGGCACATCTGTAACTGCCGGTTTCGTAACTCTATTCGGCATAGCCGGTATCATCGTATCTATAGGTTCCCAGACAATAATAGCCTCAATGTTGCCATGGCTAGGTGTTCTGACAGGCGTAATCATAGTAATAGCTGGGGCCTGGATACATAGCGGAGGTATACTATACACAACTATAGCCCCCACTGTTGCCAGCCGCATCGGAGATCCGTCCCAAACAAACGTTAGAGGATATTTCCTATTCGGGGTAAGTTATGGGACAGCATCTTTAGGTTGCACCCTACCAATATTCTTGGCTGTTGTGGGTACCAGTTTAACCATAAGCGATATACGCACTTCTCTTAATCAATTTCTTTTTTATGCCCTAGGCATGGGAACCACCATATTATTCATAACCATTGGTATGATCTTGTTCAACAATACATTAACGAAATCTTTTGCTAAAGTAGTTCCTGTTACCAAAGTTATTGGAACATCACTAATGATAGTGTCTGGGTCATACATAGTGTTTTATTGGCTAACAACAGGCGGTTTACTGTAATATACGATTTAAATATAATGACACTGTATGTCACACCTTAGCTTTCTGATACGGTTATACTAAGAACGAACAGATCACGCATTTACGGCGCGACCGAACTAGTTTTATATTTCAATTAGTGATAGTCTAGAATAGTGGCAATGGCTTTATGCATCGCACTTGCCCAGGATTAGCCCTGAACCATAACTATACGGGTTTCATCTGGGACTATCACGATAAAACACTATCTTGTGAAGGAGCGTCCTGACATGAGCACTACTGTGGCACTAGGTGCGGATCATGCCGGATTTGAACTCAAGACCATTTTATTGACTTGGCTAAGGCATCAGGGCTACGAAGTGCAAGACATGGGTGCATCCACATTCAATGCTGAAGATGACTATCCTGACTTCACAGCAGCTGTTGCACACATGGTAGCTTCAGGTAATGCTCAAAGAGGACTAGTGATATGTGGCAGTGGAGTAGGAGCATCAATAGCTGCCAACAAAATACCTGGAGTACGTGCTAGCATTTGTCACGACATATACTCAGCTGGACAGGGAGTTGAACACGATGACATGAATGTGTTGTGTTTGGGAGCCAGGGTAATACAAGAAAGCCTGGCTAAAGATCTGGTAACAGCATTTCTGACCTCTAAGTTCTCTGGCGAGGAAAGACACCAAAGGCGCGTAAACAAGATTTTGGATTTAGAAAAGCAGTCAACTATTAATTGACCTAATTACATGAGGAAAATATTATGAATAATCAATTAATGTCACTAAGCAAATTCGGTCAGTCCGTATGGTACGACAACATTAGCCGGGAACTCCTAGTGTCCGGTGAAATAAAGCAACTGGTTGAAAATGGAATATCAGGCCTCACTTCAAACCCTACCATATTCGAAAAAGCCATATCCTCTAGTCACCACTACGATGAATCATTGAGATCATTTGGTATGGACACCTATGATGACAAAACTGCCTATGAAATGTTAGCAATAGAGGATATCAGGACGGCAGCAGAAATCCTACGACCGGTGTATGACCAAACCGGATCTGCGGATGGTTATGTGTGCCTGGAGGTCAGTCCTTATCTGGCCCATGATACACAAGCCACAATTGATGAAGCCAAACGTTTATTTGCAACATTAAACAACCCAAATGTAATGATCAAGGTTCCAGCCACACCAGAAGGCATTCCGGCAATCAAACAACTGATAGCACAAGGCATAAACATAAACGTAACTTTGATATTTTCATTGGAAGCACACAGACAGGTTATGGACGCATATATATCTGGTCTGGAGGACCTTTCCAATAATGTAGAAAGTTTAGGGCATGTCAGTTCAGTGGCATCGTTTTTCGTTAGCAGATTGGATACCTCGATTGATAAAATACTTGCGGAAATGTCAGATCTCGGAAACAAGAGGGCTAAGGACGCTACTGGTAAAGCTGCCATATCAAACGCCAAGCTAGCGTATCAATCATTCGAGGAAGTTTTCACGAGTACTCGGTTCGCCACGTTGAAGGCCAAAGGAGCTAAAGTACAGAGACCTTTATGGGCAAGTACAGGCACAAAGAATCCATCATATAGCGACGTGCTGTATGTAGACAACCTGATTGGTCCTAATACAGTTAACACAATGCCTCCTGGTACCCTCACTGCATTCTTGGATCATGGTGTACCTTCACAGTCATTGAACCAAGGAATCAAACAGGCTAAAGAGACAATGGACATTTTGTCAGAACTGGGAATAGATGTGAACTCCATCACAGATAAACTATTACATGATGGGGTCCAATCATTTGCCGATTCCTTCGCGGAATTACTAAAGAATGTGGGTAATAAGAGGAAGTCTCTCAGTGGCGAACAAATTAGTATGGCCCATCAGTGAGGCATGATAATTGCCATATATATAGCATTCTGTACTAGGTTAAGTGCCAAGATTCCTATACTCTATCGGTCAATATCTTAAGGGCAGTCAGAACTCAGGCATTTTACTGTATATAACTCAAGATGATGTCAAAGGCATTACAATACAATCCAAACATTATTCATTCTGTGAACTGACATTTTGAGGCCATTGGAACTGTGAAAATCTGCGGGACAAAGGCCGCAATGTCATAACAATTCACTTATCATCCAACAACCATAAGGAAGTCTATGGATTAGTGTTTGAAGGAGTCTCTGTCAATGATGCAGACTGGTCGTAATATTAATAGGAGATTTTAATGAAAATAGGAATGATAGGTTTGGGCAGAATGGGTAGCAACATGGCCAGAAGGATAGTCAAATCCGGGCACTCAGTTATAGGTTATGACCCACAAATTAACCAATCTCATTTCGAAGCCATAGATGGTATTACGATTACTAACTCAGTATCAGAAATGACCAACATACTCAAATCACCTAGGATAATATGGGTTATGGTACCTGCTGGTCATGTCACTGATACGACTATAGAATCGCTAGTAGTCCATTTAGATCAAGGCGATATTATAGTGGATGGAGGCAACTCTAATTATAAGGATAGCGTGAGGCGGGCCCATGATTTACAACAAATAGGGATAGTATGTTTGGACATTGGGGTCAGTGGCGGCATATGGGGTTTGTCAGAGGGC
Source organism: uncultured Dehalococcoidia bacterium (assembly GCA_964578255.1). Lineage (GTDB taxonomy): Bacteria > Chloroflexota > Dehalococcoidia > Lucifugimonadales > UBA2985 > CAZOCC01. Next base: position 17,023 of record CAZOCC010000002.1, read on the forward strand.
TACAGCATGATGGTCGGAGGCGATAAGAACGCTTTCAAAGCATTGGAACCAATACTACAATCTTTAGCTCCTTCCGCTAACACAGGATACGGACACGTCGGGCCTTCTGGTTCCGGACATTTCGTAAAAATGATGCACAACGGAATAGAGTACGGAATGATGCAAGCATTCGCCGAGGGATTCGAAATCATGAAATCTAAGGAGGAGTTCCATTTGGACCTCACCCAAATATCCGACATATGGCGACATGGCAGTGTTGTTAGGTCATGGCTATTGGACCTAATAACTTCTGCTTTAAAAGAAGAACCCGGATTGGAAAGTATAGACTCTTATGTCGAAGATTCTGGTGAAGGACGATGGGCAGTGCAAGAGGGCCTGGACCTAAATGTGCCGACTCCAGTAATATCAGCATCTCTTCAAACCCGATTTAGATCCAGGCAACAACAGCCATTTGCCGGCAAGCTGTTAGCGTCAATGCGCAACCAATTCGGAGGACATGACACCCGTAAAAACACTAAACTCCTATAGACAAACAGCAGAGCTGGGCCTGTCTCGAATGTGCCATATCTCTATGAGGTCCATACAGATATTTATTTGGGCCGACGTGCCAACAAAATAATAACTGCTGCTATCAACATAGTTATGGCCACTATCTTAAATCCTAGTCTGTATCCATCCGGCAGAACATCAGCCAGCCAACCTACCCAAATTGGAGCAGCCACAGTAGCAGGCAGATCCACAAATTGCAGAAAGCCCCCTATTGTTCCGAAATGTTTTTTGCCGAAAAAATGCCCCTGTATAATAGATCGCATAGGCAATGTTCCTCCATATGGAACAGCGAAAATCACCACGTATATAGGAACAACTGATAAACTGTGCACTTCTGAAAACAAGAATATGCCCAAGCCTTGTGAAATGAATAAAAAGGACATCAATACCCGTATATCCATGTAGTCAGCAACAAAACCAAAGCCCATGCGACCGACTATGCTGGCGGCCACAAAGAAAGATAATGCACCCAAAGCGGTAACATATTCTAACTCTAATTCTTCAGCTAGGAATGGAGCTATGTGTACCGTTGTAATACCAGGCATAGAAGCCCAAATGGCATATGTTAATGCTAATATCCAAAACGCCTGTGTATGTAAAGCTTCGTTTAGAGTCAGGTCAACCTCTGGCCTATAGTCTTTTTGCCAAAAACGCTTAACTTCAACATTAGGTATAGTCGGGTCGTTTTGTGATTCATAGTCTCGAGGTTTGCCTGAGGCAATACGGTCTGTTGGTGTCTCTGGGTCACTATCCCCGTCTATATGTAACCCCATGTCCTGAGGTCGGTGTCTAATCAACGAGGCAAGAGGAAGTCCAATTAACCATAAAATAACACCCGCCACTATTGAGGCCTTCTGCCATCCCACACTGGCTATTAACATAGCGAACAGGAACACAAAACTACCGCCTATTCCAGATCCACCAGTAAGAAGCCCCATAGCACGGCCACGTTTCTTCATAAACCAGTTTGCCGTAGCTACCTGTAGAGGTCTGTGTGTACCAAAACTTGAACCCACAGCAAGCAGCAACAGGAAAACCAGATACAGTTGCAATAAAGATGAAACCTGGCTCATCACCACGAATCCCAATCCCATTAGACCAATGCCAGTAAACATCATATACCGCGGTCCAAATTTATCTACTAGCCATCCAGACAACGGAGCAACAATGCCACCCTCTAGCCTAGCTAATCCTACAACTCCTCCCAGAGCAGCCCGAGACCAACCAAATTGGTCTCTCCAGGGTATAAAAAAAGCACTGAACCCATATACAAACAGAAGTGAAACGAGAGCGGAAATACCCATGCCAGCATAAACGATGTACCATCCATAGAAGATCTTGTTGAATTTCATTTTAATAACGCATCAACATCAACATTCCCCTTATCAACAACCAACACCTATAGGCAAATTATAACATCATGCATGACATCGAACTGGACCACTTATATACTCTACTCTACGACATAAGTTTATTTAGGTCCCTGTTCTTAGACCACGGTGACCACCAATTAAATCGCCCCATGATCCTCATTAAGGCCGGCACTATCAATGCCCTCACCAATGTGGCATCTATCAATATGGCCAAACCCAGCCCAACACCAAACATTTTTACTATAACTATATCGGCCAAAGCAAATGAACCGCACACCAGTATCATCACCAATGCTGCACTAGTTATGATACGGCCAGTTCGTTCTAGTCCTACCGCCACACTTAAAGCATTATCGCCCGTCTGGTCGTAGACTTCCTTTACCCTACTTAATAAGAAAACCTCATAGTCCATGCTTATGCCAAAAGTAATACAAAACAGGACAACCGGCATCATAGCATCAATATAACCCATAGTTTCGAAGCCAAGCAGTCCTTTAAGATGTCCTTCCTGAAATATGAAAACCAAAGCACCAAAAGTTGCAAAAATACTGATACTGTTCATTATGACAGCTTTTAGTGGCAACACCACCGATTTAAACAATAAGAACAAAGCAACATATATCGTCAACAAAACATACATTATGACCAATGGGAACGAAGAATAGATTACCTCTATACTATCCATCAAATCTGCTGTCCCGCCAGCAACATATTGGTTTAAATCCCCCCTAATGGAAACAGAGCGGATTCTGTTGACCAAATCCTTGGTCTCATCGTGCATGATTTCATTAACAGGAATTACTTTTATGAATGTGGCAGTATTGGTCGCCATATTGTTAAACACAGCCGTGAGTTGCGGGTCCGTACCCACCATATCCACGAAGGAGTTTTTATACTGTTCTAAGGTCAGACCAGGAATGATAGAGAATATGCTCTCAATGCGTCTCACTGCCGGATCTCCTGATAATCTCTGAGTCATCTCATACATAGTCTGAATATTATCCGAGGACAGCACACTGGTTGAAGACTCGTATACAATTAATATGGGTGATCCCTCGCCATGCCCGATATCCTGATTCAAAATGTCAAAACCCTGCCTAGACTCAACGTGATCTGGGAGAATACTAGCCCAAGGTGCTCCCAGATTAGCTCTCAGGAAAGGTGTACCAAGCAACAACAAAAATATCGTGAGCGGCAGGACAACTGGGAGAGGGTGTCTCATAACCCAGCGAGCTAGTCCGTGCCAGAAATTACTAACAATATTCATTGCTGGCATTATCCTGATAGCATTTATCTTGGTTCCAATCACACTGACCATTGCTGGCAATAAAGTCATTGATACCAGCAAACTTAGAAGCATTACGGTTACTCCTCCAATCCCCAAAGACCTTAACATCATGAAATCAAAGAGTAGTAGTCCTGAAAGTCCTATCAGGGAGGTTATGGCAGAGAACATGATAGATTTACCTGCCGTAGACATCGTCACAGCGACGGACTCATCAATCGCATGAACGTCAATTTCTTCCCTGAACCTGTTTATAAACAACAGAGAGTAATCTATTGCCACTCCTAAACCTAATAGAGTGGCAATATTCAAAACGAATATAGATATATCAGTAATCTGAGTCAGCAAGAATATAAGTGCAGAAGTAACAATGATACTCACTGCTCCTATGATCATGGGTAAACCAGCTGCTACAAGGCTACCGAAGACCAATATCAAAACCAGCATTATGATAGGGAAGGCCACCATTTCCCCCCGCCTCAGATCACTTTCACTGACGATATTCATGTCATAAAAAATAGGTATCCCGCCAGTTGTCCAGAGTTCCAATTCAGTAGGCAGCAATTTACTCCTAAGCTCTGGCATCATGTCCATAGCCTCATCCACGCTGGTGTCCAAATATATCAGAGTGTATATAGTATGACCGTCCTCGGATACCATGAACGGGTCGCCGGAGTTGTACGGGGAAACGAATCCGGTGGCGGCCTCCTCTGAGGCTATTAAATTACCCAACACATCCTCTACCTCAACCCGGAATATTTCATCCAAGTAGGTATATGTATCGCTACGGAATACAACCGTTATAGAAGATTTGGTGAATCCCATAACTTCATCAAGCACATCCACTCCATGTTGTGCTTCGGTGTCTAATCTACCAAATCCGTTACTTAGTTCCGAAGTAACTAATCTGCCAAGTGGAAGAGCCGCAAGAAGAATGATTGCCCAAATAGCTATGACGGTCCATCGAAACTTGTAAATCCCGAGCCCCCATGAATAAAGCAACCCTCACCGTCCTTAACTCGTATTTGCCGCTTACACCTCTGGCCACAAAATAATTGTCAGAAACTTAGCCTGCAATCCTCTGTAATCAAAGTAAATAAGATCACATAACAGCACAAAATAGACACTATGTGCAATCAACCCAGCCAGGTCCATCATATATGACCAATATGGCACTAGCAATAAGTAGTGAAGAGATATAAAGTTACATCAGAACATGATTCTGCAAAATTCTAGTCACACACAGGAATCAAATGCGTAAAAATATATCACATGTTTTTTCTAATAATCCATTGAATAGAGGGGAGATAGAGAGACGGAGCGAAGAATGGATAAACAAAGCTGCAGGCAGTAAAAGCGCCAAATTTCTACCTGTATCCGATACTCAAATTTTGTTACAAAAAACCCCCATACCAGGTGACGGTATCAGACCATTGGGATGGATAAGCAGGGAAGATATAGTCAGACTGAAGATAATTAATGAACCCCTATTGCTGGGGCTACTCCAAGATATTACTTACTTTGCGATTGATGTATCCAATGAAGTTAATGCTCTGAAGGAGTTGGAATCAGACGACAAATTTGAATTTGTGGACACAAGAACCGCAGCAGAGATCACGGATAATGAGAGCGCAGGGATTATTGCCCAAGCCAGATCTCAGGTTAAATGGCACATGATGAACAGATTCTGTTCTTCCTGCGGATACAAAACATTGATCGAGCGAGGAGGGCAAGCTATTCATTGCTCAAACTGTGGGATAATACACTATCCCAGAACGGACCCGGTAATCATAACTGTGGTATACCACAAAGATATGTGCTTATTGGGTCAAACTAGAGGCAGATCCCAAAGTACAAATAGGTATTCAGCATTGGCTGGATATATAGATCAGGGAGAATCTATCGAAGAAGCAGTAATCAGAGAGGTTATGGAGGAATCAGGTATTCAGATTGGTAACGTGAAATATCAGTCTTCACAACCTTGGCCATTTCCATACTCACTTATGATAGGTTGCCATGCTGAAGCGATAACCACATCAATTAACTTCGACGCAGAAGAAATGCGAGATGTACGCTGGTTTAATAGGAATGAGGTGTTATTGGCTCTGTCTGGAAAGAATGAATCTCTAATTCTCCCAGGACCCATTGCCATAGCACATCACATAATCAAATCATGGGCTGAACAAGACCAATAGTAAGGCTGTCACGCGTAAAACCAACAAACTCACAACGTCTGTGGGTTTTATGTCAAGAACGTGGCTCCCACGAAAAAAACCTAGCCGAAACTATCAGCCCAACAAACAGCCAAACAATCATCACTCCAAGGTGGCCATACTCAAAACCTAGACTAGTCTCAAAAGGATTAAATACTGTATGCAACGCCGAAGCGAAGGGCTTAATCGGGAAAATGTCTGCGAAAGTCCTTAGCCATACTGGTGTATCTTCCATGGGAATAAAAACATCCGATATAAACAAGAGAGGCAAAACAGTAGCATTGACTACAGGTGGGGCTGCATCCGCGTTAGATATGATTGAGGAAATGGCTATACCCAAACTGCCGAATGTGGCTGCGCCTAATACTAGAGTTACCAGGAATGCCACAATCGTGTTAGTAGGGACATCAACGTCGTAAAATATAGCTCCTAAGAGCGTAACCAACAGTACCATAAATACCGATACCAAAACCATTGCACCTATCTTGCCTAGGAAAAAGCACCAAGGAGGCAAAGGTGTGCCATGGATTTTCTTGAGAACGCCTCTTTCCCTAGAAAAGCAAATGTTAATGGCTATGCTGGTATAACAGGCGCTAATAACTGACATTGCTACTATACTTGGGACATAGAAAGTGGAAATGTTGGTGGTGCCTCCATCCACTGCAAGATCGCCATCACCGAAAAGTAGATTGAATATAACCAAAAACATTATAGGGAAAGCACAAGTAAAAAACGCTGCCGCAGGATTCCTCCAGAAAGCCTTCGTCTCATACTTGACCTGAGTGATTACCAGATATAGAGATATCAACTAATTTCCTCGAAGTCTTGGCCGTTTACAAGGTCTATATATATTTCTTCGAGAGAGGGCTTAGACACAGTAAGCCCTTTAAGATCAACTGCATTGTTAATAGACCAATCTGTGAGACTAAATAATACCTTCTCTGGATTTGAAGTCTCGATCGTTATCATCTCACCAATGGACTTTACTTCTGCAAGAATGTCTGCAGGCAAATCATTTGAACCTGTATCGATGTAAAATCTGATCTTTGTAACCGATTCTTTTCCAGTTAATTCGGGAGGTGATCCTTCTTTGACAATTTTCCCATTTATCATTATGGCCACCCGATCTGCCAAGCTCTGTGCTTCGTCCATATAGTGAGTCGTCAAAAAAATCGTCTTGCCCAGTGATCTAAGGTTACTAATCATTTGCCATGCACTTCTGCGTGCAGAAGGATCAAATCCCGTAGTGGGTTCGTCCAAGAAAAATAGATCCGGATCACCAACTAGTCCTACAGCCACATCCAAACGTCTCTGCTGCCCGCCACTCAATCTCTTCACGCGACTGCCAGAAAGATTAGATAGTCCGGTTATTTCCATGATATCTTCTGGAGACTGTCTCTTCCTGTAATACCCCGCAAAAAGCTCTAGAGTTTCCTTTACAGTCAGGTATGGCTCCACTCCTGTACTTTGCAATACAATACCAATCTTCTGTTTGAATTCCGATTCTTTCAAACCCGGATCAAAGCCTAGTACACTCACTTCGCCGCTGCTACGAATCCTATGTCCCTCAAGGATCTCAACAGTAGTTGTTTTGCCAGCACCATTAGGTCCCAAAAGAGCAAAAATCTCCCCTTTGCCAACCGTGAGATTTATCCCATTAACAGCAGATTTTGTCCCGTATGTTTTGTGTAATCCTTCGATCCTTATCGCTAAGTCACTCATACCTAACCTTCTCAAATCAACACATTACTTGTATATCCACGACGTGCAAAGGATATAATGGAATCAATCACTTTGAAAGGATACATAATGACAACACCAATGGAGGCCGTCAAGCAAGTCGCACCCAAAATGGCTGAGATGTCAGAGCTCATACTCTACGGTGATATTTGGGAAAGACCTCAATTATCCAAAAGAGATCGTAGCTTGATCACTATAGCATCTTTGATATCTATGTACCGAACCGGACAACTGCCAGGACACATAACAAGAGGATTAGATAATGGCCTTACGAGAGAAGAAATTAGTGAAATAATAACTCACATGGCCTTTTATGCAGGCTGGCCCGCGTCAGCCCAAGCATCAATTATTGCCTCTCAAGTATATAATAGTCAGTATGATTCTTAGGTTGTATACTCCACTTGCATATGTCGGCCAATAGAAGAATAGCAATCATCGGAACATCTGGCTCCGGAAAAAGCACCTTGGCCCAAAAGATATCCAAGCACCTCGCCATCCAACACGTAGAATTCGACGCGTATCGCCATGGACCAAATTGGAGACAGACACCAGACCTACAATTCCGCCTTGACATTAATGAAGCATTAAGTGAGACCAATTGGGTTGCGGACGGGAACTACAATATCGTGCGAGATATAGTCTGGGGCAAAGCGACCCAGATAATATGGTTGGATTATTCCATCAGCTTAGTTTTATGGAGATTGCTCAAAAGGACCCTGAAAAGAGGATTATTGAGACAGAAATTGTGGAATGGGAACCGAGAGAACATATTACAGCATTTTTTCACAAGAGATTCATTGTTTTTGTGGGCACTGGAAACTCATTGGTCTATGAAAGCTGAAATTCAGGAAGCATTGAAACAACCAGAGTACTCACATATACAGGTCACCCGGCTGGTTGATCGTCAATCTACCGGATATTGGATATCCGCAAATTTGTATCAGCTGTGAATTCATCACAACCTAACCACAATCCATAAAAGTATAGGAGAAACCACTATGTCAACCGAACTTGAAACGATCGCAAACCTCTTCAAATCTCTACACAATGAGCTAACCTCAATAATTCATGACCTGTCAGATGAAGAGTTGGATTGGGTCCCCATAGAAGGTCCTACAAATTCTATAGGGGTGTTAATTACACATTTAATCGGTGCTGAAAGCTTCCGCATACATCAGATGGCAGGAGGTATAGATATAAACAGAGACAGGGATTCCGAATTTGTAGGAAATCCCAAAAACAATAGTGAACTAATATCAGAGATTTCCAGGGTCGGTACCCAGACTGCAGCAGTTCTTGGTTGCTTATCCCCAAAGGATCTAGACATCGTTAGACCTTCAGTCAGATCATATGAAGACGCGGAAACCATAAGATGGCACATACTTCATGCTATTGAACACTTCGGCAGACACCTAGGGCACCTTGAGCTGACTCGCCAGCTGTATGCGGAACGGAGCAGAGGGTAAATATCGCATTTAATAAATCTCTAAACTTACAGGGAAGTCTCAGTTTGCCCGTGTATGAATAGCCTATCAGGCTTAATCATGAAAATCGGATGCTTCAATAGTAAATATCGAATGTTACGCACCGGTTTCTGCACGGAGTTTATCCACAAGTTTAACCATAGCAAGTGTGTCCATTTTACAATACTCCAGTAAACCTTTCATAATCCGTTCCTTTTCCTCCGCATCTGTAGTCGCGGCAATCATCTTTGGGAATGCAACAGCAGCCACGGATCCTTCTTGTATATCAAGCTCCTCGTAATTGATTTCAGGAACCAATGCGGGCACTACAGATTTAAGAGAGAAGCTGCCATGGAATTCTGGATGGTAGTAATTTGATTTGACGAGTTTATAAAGATCACACATTCGGTCTATCAATGGCATCAATTTGCTACTGTACCTTGGGAATTCCGAAGCCAATTGCTTTAATCTCGTTTCCTCAAAGACTGAATAAGTTAGGATTGTTCCTCCGCCATCCAACGCCTCTATCAGACTCTCTATAAAATCTATTCTGGGGTCGGCAGAACCCACATGAAGGAATTCCATATGTTCAATAATGCCTCCAATATATTCTGTATGTAGTGACCACTGGAACGGAATTACCTGGTAGGGACGAGTACCTGCGTAATGCGGTAAAGCGGGGTTGAAAGTTTCAAAATCCAAATAACGCAGTGGATATTCAAATTCAGATAATGCTCCACGCAATGCCCGGCCCACAAACGGAATACCAGTTGAGACACTTTCCCTCACACATTCTTGGAGCGCTGTGAGTTTTGGAAATCCCGGGAATATAGAGGCAATATCTATTATCCCGACAGATTTTAAGGAATCCAATAATTCTTTCCTAGCACTAGGCAATTGCTCAATATGGTGATAAGGAAGACCTTCTCTACAGTAGCTAAAAAATGGACATTTGTAGGGCTTATTGCAATGACTACCTATATCAACAGGAGGTGGTGATTCTAATGTCAAGGTGTCTCTCATTCCCTCCAATTTGTCCACCAGAGAGTTCGAGATGTATGATCTTACCTCTGAAGTAATATCCTCAAATTCAAATAATTTGTCGAATTCATATTCACCACCTTGGAATATATATCTGTTGTTTATATGAACAAGATATACGTCCCTGACTATTATTCCAGAACCTTCAGCAACATATACCTGTATTGCTGCGTCTGGTATATGCTCAGTCTTGACACTTGTAGAGGATTTTACCTCAGCAAGGGTGAACACATTAGAGTTTACTCTTTTCAGCAGGTCAACCCTCGTTCTTATACCGTCGAATGTGAATCCTGCCTCATATATAGAATCTACCGATTCATCAGTCAACAGCTGTTCGGTTTTCTTAACCGCTTTACTGTGTGACAGATGATCTTCCTCTATTAGGATACCACCAGGAAACAATTCTCTGGCCAATTCCCCCACATTCGTACCCGAATCAAACAATGCTTGTTGTGCTGGATCTATTGGCGGCATAAGTTCACGATGATAAGACTCCAAATACAAACGCTTCAAACATTGAAGCCCGCCAATAAACCTGGATTTTGAAAGCATGGGGAGGTCAGTTCTGTTCATGCTTCATATCCTTCTCGTTTTTCATAAACTTTATATCATTCCGACCGAGCAAATGTACTGAAGCTATTCTATCTATCTTGCTCCCCATATACCAAGATCTGCCAGACGTGTATATTCTCCAGATATTTCGTTACCATCTAATAGACCGGTTGCAACAAACACATTAGGTGATTCATACATTTCATGGATGTCAAAAACCGACAATAAAGCTCCATTCATAAAGAACCAACCCTTATTGCCCAATGTAACCAAAGCAAGGTTGTTAGTCATGTGGATAGCGGTATTTAGAGATTGGGCTGAGCTCATTGACAGAGGATGATATCCTTCATCTGTGTGCATTAGGTATCTCCAGATACCCTCACTATCAACAATCAATGAATAGAATGGATAAGATTGTTCATCGTGCCTAAATAATACGCCATAATCCCAACCTCCAAGTCCCTTGGAATATGGATTAGATACATTTACTTTCAATAAGCCGTCTGACAGACTAATTTTTGTATCAATAGATTCAGGTTGGCCATCTACCGAATCATGAATCAAACTATGACTTCCCAAATTGTATATTTGATCTATAGGTCTAATCGATAATCCCTCGAACATGGTGGAAAAACCTGTTACTGAATCACCAGCAGAATATCCTGTAAAAGCCAACAATCTCCCAGGCTTTGTAATGCTATTAAGATCTAGTGTAGTAACGAATTGATCATTAACGAATAGCCATCCTTCTTCACCAATCATCATTATGTTAACCTTATTGTAGTGATTGTATTGGGTATTAATAAACTCGGATTTCCCGCTATTAATCAAATATGATTCCACATTACCTATACGTTTTACGTGATACCACCATCCGTCACTTCTTATAATCAGGGCATGAAATGTGTCGTTTATTATGTATGAAGATCGCATTATGAATCCATAGTCCCAATTGCCCACACCGTGACTATGGCCGTGATCGTCTTCTGTAGCACTGTAAGGATTAAAAAACTTGGCCTCCATAATGGCATCTGACACAACAACTCCAGGATCGAATGTACGTACACATATGCAATCTGGATCATGCTTTATAATTCCATTAATGGGTCCGTAGGAACCAGATAAAAGTTTCGGAAGGCTGATATCAATATATCTGTCATCTGATATCAAATCAGGGAGTTGTTCCCTAATACTTTCAACAGATACAGAAAAACCGAAGCCCTCGTGACCCTCTTCATCGTCATGATCCTCGTCCTCCTCGTGACCCTCTTCATCGTCATCCTCCTCGTGACCATGGTGATCGTGGGTATCAAATCTTGGATATTGGCTCAGTGCCCAGGTGTTGATACCCAATATTTGGCCAGACGCTGATAAAAGTGGACCTCCGCTGGAGCTAGGAGATACATTAATATCAGTTTGTATTTCCCATCTGTCCAATGCCTGCCAATATCGCTTGGATGATACTGTGCCTTCAGTAACCGTTGCGGTTACATCCTCACCACTACCGAAGGTGTATCCCATTGCTATGACTTCGTCACCAACGGCAACATCGGATTCGTCACCCAGCTCGAGCGATTCAAATTTAGAGTCACAACATACTTCCAGCACCGCCAGATCCCTTACTGGATCTATTCCAACAACTTTCGACCCATATTCTTTTGTATCATTGACCAGAACATGTATATCACCTGCATCTTCTATAACATGATAATTAGTGAGAATTAGCGCAGTATTTTGCATTTTATCTGTTTGAAAGATCACACCTGATCCACCTCCCAGTTCTGTATCTATAAACACTACAGCAGGTCTAATGGATTCTATAAGACCAACCACAGAAGTGGAGACCGTAGGCGTAGGCGGAGGTGGGGTGGAAGTAGGAAAAGGCCTAGGTGTAGCAGTTGGAGGCACAGCAGTCATTGTAGGGTAAGGGGTCGAGGTAGGAATTGCACGAGTCGGTGAAGGAATAATAACAATAGTAGGATAAGGGGTAGAGGTCGGATAAGGCTTTTGAGTTGGATATGGAGTAGCTGTGTCAGGTATTACGCTTTGTGATGGAGCAGGAGAGGATATATCTTCATTCGAGCAAGCAACGTATACGCTGCTTGTTGTCAGCAAGGTCAATGCCAACGCGTATATACTCCACCTGAATGTGCTAAGCTTTGTCTGCATTCAAAATCCTGATCAATTAACAGTGAATTATAGTAACACCTGAGTATAAATCTATTCCACTAATTCACAATGATCTTTTTCAGAACATCCATGTCTAATTCTATACCCAGACCAGGCCCAGCAGGTGGAATAATATAGCCATTCTCAAAAACAATAGGCTCTTTAAATATCTTTTGGTGTAGTGGTCCTTGGTTGGCCTCTTGTATCAAGAAGTTAGGTGAACACGTGTCTAATTGTATGGCTGCCGCTGCCGCAATCGGACCGCAGTACATGTGAGGAGCAATCATTGCATAATGCGCCTCCGCAATACCAGCAATTTTCTTAGATTCGAGTATTCCCCCACACTGGCCTACGTCAAGTTGTATAATTTGAGCTGCTTGTTTCTCCAACAGCTGATTGAACTCGTACTTAGTGACAAGTCTTTCACCAGTAGCTATTGGTATACTAGTATGAGCCGCAACACGTGCCATCTCATCCATATTTTCCGGTGGAACCGGCTCCTCGAACCAGAATGGTGAGTATTCCTCCAATGCTTTAGCCACACGAATAGCGCTATATGTGGTCAACTGTCCATGCGTACCTATACCGACTTCTATCTTGTCACCCACAGCTTTCCTTATACTTTCAAAAATACGCCTGGCCTGATTGATTTCCGACAAAGGTATATCTCTAGGCAAAGGGAAAAGAGGATGAAACGGATCTAGTTTACAGGCAGTATTTCCTTCTTCCACCAACCTAATCGCTATTTCTCCAGCCTTGCTAGGGTCTTCCCTAAATAAATCTGTGTTCTGGCCTGGCATATAAGCATAAGCACGAAGTTTCTCGTGATACATACCTCCTAGTAAGTTATATATGGGTTGGTTGGTAGCTTTTCCTATAATGTCCCAGCAGGCCATCTCTATGGCACTTAAGGCTGGAGTAGCATGCAAGCTGGGGTGTCTGAAATCATGTCTGGACGCAAACACCCTCTGCCAAATATCTTCGACGTTAAATGGATTCTGTCCGACGATGTACTGCCGACCAATCTCCTCTATCAAATGTATCTGTGATCTCATATCCTCTGTAGGAAAATTTGTACCCAATCCAATCCCTGCACCAGTAACCCTTTCACCTAAGCCCACAATGCCTTCATCGGTGTGGAGTTCGATAAATAAAAGGTATCTGCCGCCTATATATGGTGCCTCGTTCGCAACTACTATAGTCTTAACTTCTGTAACCTTCATTAGTCTCTCCTATCTCCCAAATACCCTTAATCGCTTTGCAAAAGACCGTAACCCTTGTAGTATTTTATTCTACATGCAATTAGACAGTCATTCCATTGCATCTACGTCCATATTCGCAATCATCTATAATGGTATGAGCCGTTATACTCCTAGTAGATAGAGGTTATATTGGAACAAAACAAACCTAGAATATTCTATGGATGGTGGATAGTACTTGCTGCATTTATTGCAATGGCTTTCGCCAGTATGTCTGCCGGGTATGGATTCAGCGTTTTCTACAAACGACTGATAGACCATTTCGGTTGGACTAGAACAGCGTTGGCAGGAGCGATAGCATTGTCAAGACTTGAGGCTGGATTTCTAGGCGGGGTTGAAGGTTTTCTAGTAGACAAATATGGCCCTACGAAAATAATTCTATTGGGTGTAATACTATCAACTGTTGGTTTGATATGGCTATCACAAATCAATTCCCTATTGGAATTTTACCTAGTATTCATATTACTAGTAACCGCCGGTCGTAGCTTAAGTGTAATGATCGCACTGGACACGACAGTAGCAAACTGGTTCATAAGAAGGCGTGGCACAGCCTTCGGTATACTTAGGGCAGCCGTCGCAGTTGGTGCTGCTGGCGTAATATTAGTCTCTTGGTTCGTCCAAGAATTTGGATGGCGTTCCGCATTCGTGGCAATTGGCATAGGTACATTCTTAATAGGCGCCCCAACCGCTTTTGTCATGAAAAGGCGACCTGAATACTATGGATTGTTACCAGATGGTGAAACACCCAAAACTCCAATCCCCATCCAAGAACTTGCTGGTAAGGAGGGTCACCCACATACAGAAGATAAGGAATCAGAGATAGGGCTAACAGTCATTGAGGCATTAATGGCCAAGGATTTCTGGGTACTTTCATTCGGATTCGCCATAAGGATAATGGTGACCGGAGCCGCCACACTCCATTCGATCCCACTGGTAGAAGATATGGGCTATTCCACCGCAACCGCTGCTACAATACTAGGATCTATGGGCATGGTGAGTATTATAGGTAGGCTGGGAGGCGGGGTGCTTAACGACATATTCGGCACCAAGCCAATCGCCGTAGCCAGCGTGGGCTTATTGGCAGTTTCATGTCTGGTAATAGCTTATGCACAAAATCTTACCCATGTAATTCTCTTCGTAGCCATATATGGCCCATCTTATGGATGTTCTGCAGCCACGATGCCTGCGATAAAAGCTGATTACTTCGGACGAAGATCATACGGTAGTATCCTGGGATTATCCGGCATGGTACAAATGATAGGGTCGATGCTTGGACCAGTTTTCGCAGCCTATGTTTTTGATACCACCGGCAGTTACAGAATAGCATTCCTAACATTCTCGGTACTATTGTTGGTATCAGCAGGATTGTTTATGTCACTCAGAAAACCACGTTTTGATTAGACAGGGCGAAAATGAGTAAATTAATCTATGCATCTCCTTCTAAATATTAATTTGAGAGGAAGTTATTCCAATGAAGACCACTAAAATTGAAAAGATTGAAACGATTCTGTGGGACAGATGGTTATTGCTTAAGGTCTACTGCGAAGACGGTACAGTAGGCATAGGTGAAGCAGGTGTACACGGATGGCAAAGACCTACTGAGACTATGATAAAGGTATGCGAGCCTTATCTGTTGGGCAAGGATCCCAATGCAATAGAACACCATTTTCAATTTCTGTACAGAAACTCCCACTTCATGGGTTCTGTAATAAATGGAGCACTTTCAGCGATAGATATCGCTCTATGGGATATCAAAGGTAAACGTCTTGGAGTACCAATATACGAACTCATGGGGGGGAAAACCCGAGATAAAGTACGATGTTATATACATGTAAATGGGGACACCGCCGATGAATTAGCAAAAGATGCCAAGAGAGCTGTAGATGCTGGGTTTACGGCAGTCCGATTCGGTGCATTTGGCCCTGAATTTTGGCTACACACAACCCAGTCAGAATGGACCAACGAGGCCGTGAAAAGAGTCTCTGCGGTAAGAGACTCTGTAGGTCCAGATATAGACATATGTGTAGAGATCCACAGGCAAATGAACCCTGCTGAATCTATATCTCTTGGTAGAAGATTAGAGCCCTTACATCCTTTTTTCTACGAAGATCCCATGCTACCAGATAGTCCAGCTCTTATGGCAGACATAAAGCAGTTGTGTAACATACCAATAGCAACAGGTGAAAGATTCACGACTATCTTCGAATATCAACAATTGCTACACAGCGGTGCATGTGCTTATGTCCGACCAGATGTCTGTCTATGTGGAGGCCTATCTGGTTCGAAGAAAGTGGCTGCTATGGCCGAATCACACCATGTTAAGGTAATACCACATAATCCACTAAGTCCGGTCAGTACAGCGGCGTGTGTCCAGCTTGATGCCTGTATTCCCAATTTTGCTTTACAAGAATACACAGGTGAGTCAGAACCTCCCAAAAGCGAATTATTAGTCAATCCGCTAATACTGGAAAATGGATATCTGATAGTACCCGATGGTCCGGGACTAGGCATAGAAATAAACGATCAGGCCATTAACAAATACCCTTTTATAGACAAAATCTTAGATACTCCTATAGGCCAGGATGGATCCGTAGTAGACCGATAGGCCAAACGCACATGATTTACAGTCCGATCACATTCAGGTATCCATGCGCTATATTTACATTACATCAGGCTACCTGATTCTTTATATTTGGATTTAATATTACAATACTAAGGATTAATTAGTCTGGTACGGTAGTAAGCTCTGCCTCCTAGGCCACCACTTGTAAAGCAAATAATATATTACAGGTAATGATAAGGCTATCGCCATTATCCCGGACATCAATAACCCTTGCAAATCAGATGACGTGTCTTGTTCTACCGGAGCTCCTACCATTAGGTACCAGGCTATAAAATTGTGAAATGAGTGCAAAGCAATAGGAATCCATAACGTCCTAGTCCTCATATAAATCACACATGCCATCACGCCGAATATGGATTTGCCTATGGGATCGAGGTGCAACATGCCAAATACAACTGACGACACAATAATAGCTCTATTGATTCCCCATTTATCCGCTAATCTTGTAAATAAAAGTCCTCTAAATATGATTTCCTCTAATACGGGTGCTATTACTACAGCCAATACAAAAAAACTCGTAGCGGAATCCGTAACTGGCTCAGACAATACATCCGATGCGAATTGGGCATTGACCAACATGATGGGATACCAGGAAAGTAATGTGGCTCCTATACCAAACACAAACATTACAATCGCTATAAAGGGAACCCATAACCAATTGAACCCTACTGATGTACGCCCTATCAAGGCTGTGACAGATATCTTGTTACGTTTCACTATCAAAACAACCCAAGCTATCAATATGCAGTCCATTAAATAAAGGCCCAAATCACCTTCACCCCCCATATTTGTCCCGACAAACATGGCAAAGAGGAACCATACAGGGAACCAGCGACTACTAAACGATATAGCCTGTCGCTTGATGCCCATATCCAATGGTCGCCCACAGGAACGGCAATATTTGATCACAGGATCATCAAATGTAATTGCACATACTAAACACTGTTTTGATTCTATCAACTTGATTGCTCACAAATTCCCAGATATGCCTCAAGCGAGAAAATTGTACCCGATTGCATCCGATGATCAAAGGTCTGACTAATTCTTGGGGCTAGTTTCTGGAATCATAAGACCCCCGACAAACAATGTTAGAGGAAATATCACTACTGTGAGTAGTCCAGCCTGAAGAGAACCGGTCAGTTGGCTAACTAGCCCAACTATGATTGGCCCTGAAGCACCACCTATAGGGATGCAAGTCATACCAAGACCTATAACTACTGCTATTTCCCTAGGAGACAAATTCATATCAAAAGGAATAGTTCGAATTATTGGTGCCCAGATCATTGCGTTCCAACCAGCTACTAGAAGGAGCAATGCGGATAACACCGGAGAATTTGTTGTAAACAAGGCTAGATAAACCACTGGCAAGGATATTCCAGGGAGCCAAATAAATATCCTTCTGTTGTGAATCCTATTAGACAATGGGCCAGCCAAAAACGAACCCATTATGCCACCCAACGGGAACATTGCCATGATGGTACCAACTGCATTCAACGGCATAGAGAGTGTATCTAAAGCATAAGTCGGCCAGAATGTCATAACGGCTGACCATGCTAGTGCCGCACCAGCAGGACATGCAGACAACACCCATAAATCTTTTCGCTTCCTAAGAATATCTAATGGGGGTTTCCGTATTTTTGTATTCTGTTCGTCAACATAAGATTTATTAGCGTCACGACTGAAAAACAGACATAGAAAAGCTCCCAATATCAATATGCTCCCTAAGGCGTAATATACGTTGCGCCAACCGGATAGCAAATCCATAAGCAAAGGAGTTAGACCAACTGCCGCCACTTGTCCAATTGAAAATATTCCAATAGTTAGGCTTATAACTAGGGCCACTCTTTTACCTGTGAACCACTGCTGAATCAGAAGAATTTCGGCTAAGCCACGACTGACAATAGTAGATACAAACACAAATCTCGCTATTAACAATATAGTGAATGATGGAGATGCGGCCTGAATGAATGTCATTAAGCCAGTGCAGAATAATGCTATGCACGTGACTCTTTTAGGACTATATCTAGACAAGAACACGCTCAGCGGCAAAGACAGAATTGCTCCACCAATAAACATTGCGGAACCAAGTAAGCCTCCCTGTACCGGAGTCATATCAAGTTCCTCAGTCATCGCAGGCAACATAACGCCAAGAGACAATGCCACCATGGGTATGAAAAAATTCACACCCCACTGTATACCCATTACTACCCACCCGTAATTCCAGGCTCGGTGTGTCAAAGTGTCATTTTGCATAGTGAAAAATCGCATTATAACTGCTATGGAGATAAATCATACTGGCTCAGTAGTTACAACTTCCCTAAAGTTGTCGACATCCTTCAATAACCAATTCCTGGCTTCGATTGATGCCGGATGTATTTGAATACCCATATCCAACATTCTGGATATATCATCGTCAATGAAAGACAATATAGCCGTATCCAATGATTTAAATGCCATAGAATGCTTTACATCCATGTCACTAAAACGTGCTGCCTTATTAGGGTCCAATTTATCGGCTAAGAATGTCAATTTTGCTATATGTCCTAACCCACTATTGAAAGTGGAATGCCACCACACCGCCTGTATGATTTCCTGATCTTCCACCCCGCATTCTCTTCTGAGAATTTCAGCTCCGACAGGTCCATGAAGCAATACTTTGTTTTGTTGTTCCACAGGATGAATGGATATACCATAATTCAAAGCTCGTTGGTATAGTTCAGATGGATCAATCAGTCTAGCAATATCGTGACTTAAAGCAGATAAACCAGCCCTGAACACATCACAGCCGTGTGCCTCAGCCAATTCTATTGCCTTGGTACGAGCCCTTAAGGAATGACTCCGTAAGTCTAGAGGTAAATCATTCAAGATTTTGTCTAACTGTGAGTATCCACTGGAAATACCTGTGCCTTTCTCAGCCATTCAAATGCACCAACCCAATGACTCACAATCTAACGGGCAATCTTCCGTTAACCGATGGATCCGGTAGAAGTACTACGAAGATCCCAATATAAACAATATACGGGAGTTAATCAACAGGACTATGCAAGTAGGACAACCTGCTCACAGATCTTTCACATTACTAAAGAACAAATCTAACTGGGTCAGTCAGGATTGACATTGCAAAAAATCAGTATAGCCTAGGGTTTATATGAATAAGACAATGCCATGAGCGGAGGATAATAGTGGACAAAGTAGAATTGCTTCTTGAAGAATTAACTAATGCCCATGGCCCATCGGGATATGAGGGACCTGTGAGAGCAATTATGCGTAAAGAATTGGATCCCATTTGTGACGCTATTGAAACAGACGGGATAGGTTCACTCATAGGTACATTTGGCATGAAAACCGATGTTCCCAACGTAATGATGGCAGCCCATATGGACGAAGTAGGGTTAATGGTTAAGTTTATAACTGCAGATGGATACGTAAAATTCCAACCTCTTGGAGGTTGGCTTGACCAAGCACTAATAAACCAACAATGGACAATAATGACCCAGAACGGACCAGTGCACGGCATAAGTGGCATAAAAACACCACATGTGATGAGTCCGGATAGTAGAAATCAAATTTTCAAGCGCGAACAGATATTCATAGATGTAGGTGCAACTAGCAAAAGCGATGCTGAAGAACGTCTCAAAATAAGACCCGGAGATCCAATAGCCCCTGACAGTAAGTTCGCGTATTTGAATAGCGGAAGTATGTACGTTGGTAAAGCATGGGACGATAGAGTCGGTCTTGCCATAATGATAGAGGTTATCAAGAAAATGGATAAGGCGTCTCTACCTAATAAACTGTACATTGTATCCACAGTACAGGAGGAAGTCGGTCTAAGAGGGGCTCATACAAGCAGCCATAAAATAAAACCAGATATAGGTATAAACCTAGAATCAGGAGTTGCAGGAGATTACCCAGGCATAACCGAAGATGAATCTCAGGAAAAAGTTGGTGCGGGGCCTGCTATCTTTTTGCATGACAGTTCCATGTTGCCAAATCTGAAGTTGAGAGATCTTGTAGTTGAGATAGCAAAAGACAACGACATACCAATACAATTTGACGTACTTAACGGCTACGGTGAAGACGGTGCAGAAATACAGAGATCTCATGATGGAGTTCCCACAATTAATATAGCTGTCCCAACACGTTATCTGCACAGTCATTATGGGGTAATCAGCAGGCAGGATTTTGATAACACGGTTAACCTAGTTTGCGCATTATTGAATAGACTAGACAGCAAAACAGTCACTACGCTGAAAGAATTTGAATAAAGAGATACGCGAAGTATTACAAGAGTTGTTAGCTATATAATTATCGTGTGCGCATCTTACGACCAATCTCTTGATCGCCACTGTAATTGTGGTCCAGATATGATGTTAGCGTCTACAACTATCACGTTCATCACTCCTTGCCTACGCGAAATATAACCATTTACTACCACTAAATATTCACTAAACACATGTTTGAGACGCTCATAGGTCTTGGGCCATAGCAACAAAGGCACATGACCGTACTCATCTTCCAACGTTATAAACACTGCTTTACTAACAGGACGTTGTCTCCGAATGACTAAACCTGCGACTGTAACTCTTGCTCCATTCTCATTTGCTAGAACTTGCATGCTATTCATTACATCCTTATCCAATAATCGCCTGTAATAACCTAAGATATGTCCTTTAGTGTGTAATCCCATAACACGGTATTCTGACTCCATTTGATTCCATACGGGCTGTTTACCAAGTTCTATAATGTCCTGTTCGATTGGTATTGGAAGAGCAATCTGTTTATTTAAAGGACGGTACAAAAGGCCTATTTTCCATTTCATCGCACGTCTATCAATATCAAAGCCGTCAAAGGCTCCAGCATCTGCTAAATTATCCAGTGCTCGTTTTTGGAGTCTGGTTCTTTCCATAAAATCTTCTACAGACGTGAAGTATCCGTGTGAATCTAATGCTTTTGTAATAATGACAGATGCAACACTGCCCAACTTTTCCACATTGAGAAAACCCAGGCGTAGTGCACCACCGTCAGGAATACATTTCTCCCTGCTTAGATTTACATCTGGATTTAATATTAGTATCCCGTGTCTCTTAGCGTCCTCTTTGAGTGTTTCCAAACTATAGAATCCCATGGGTTGTTGATTAAAAATGGCTACATAGAACTCCAAAGGATAATAAAATTTCAACCAAGCGGCTTGATAAGCTGTTACTCCAAAAGCGAACGCGTGCGATTCAGGAAACATGTAATGCCCATTAAACTTCGCGAATATGCGTCTAGCAATTTCAGTATCTATACCTTTCTTCAAAGCGCCACTCTTAAATTTTTGCCAAAATACCTTAAGCAATACCGTTCTATTATTACGACCATAAGCACGGCGTAACTGATCTGCTTCCAGAGGGGAGAATCCAGCCACATCCATAGCCACCTGATTAACTTGATCCTGAAACAGTATTACCCCATGTGTTTTCTCAAGAGCTCGACGTTCCAAATCGTTCTCGAAGGTAATAGGTTCAACATTACTCCTGCGCCGTATATATTGACTCACTCCATCGTTAACGCCTACACCAGGCCTAACAGCTGCGATTTCATGGGCCATATCAAACAGGTTTCTGGGCCGAATACGTGGTGTGGTTTGCATCTGGGCAGGACTTTCAATCTGAAACACTCCTATAGTATCAGCGCGCGATATCATGTCATATACATTCTTGTCTTCAAAATTTATACGTGATAAGTCATATCTATAGCCTATTTTGTTTTCAAGCATATCTAATATGTCTTGTAATTGTGAAAGCGTACCTAAAGCTAGAAAATCTATCTTAACGAATCCCGCATCTTCTACACTATCTTTGTCCCAATGCATGATATATCTGCCATCAATAGCACTGGGTTGTACAGGTACTAAATTCGTTAGTGGATCTAAACCTATCACCATCCCCCCGGGATGTT
This sequence comes from uncultured Dehalococcoidia bacterium, assembly GCA_964578255.1. GTDB lineage: Bacteria > Chloroflexota > Dehalococcoidia > Lucifugimonadales > UBA2985 > CAZOCC01. Next base: position 39,230 of record CAZOCC010000002.1, read on the forward strand.
GTGCTAAATACTTAGGGAAACCTTCCAATTCTTTCACCAAACGCAGAAAGTTACTCCACATTCGCGAATTAAACATCGGTTCACATTTATACAAGTCAGTTACATGTGCCATACTTGCAAATCTACTCGTCTGAGCAGGAGTTAACCCAAAGGCCATACCTAGATCACGCACAGCTCCTTTCAGCTTATACCTAGAAATCATGCCAGTAATTACGGCCTTATCCCAACCATATTTTTCGTGAATACGTTCTATAAGTTCCTTACGTATATTTCTCGGAAAATCCAGATCGATATCTGGCATTGAAGCCATATCATCATCAGGCAGGAATCTTTCTAAAGAAAGTCCGAATGCAATAGGATCTATGTGTGATAAACCTATGAGATAACCTACTAACATACATACACTAGATCCTCGCCCTCTACCAGGTGGGTTTTCCTCCAGTGGTATTTCTATATCTGCCAATCCCAAATCTATCATCACCTCTCTAGCAATCTGGATAATATCGTGATATAAAAGCATAAATCCGTACAATTGATGTCTTCCAAGCAATCTGAATTCTTCGTTTAATCTCGATTCAATCTTCTCGTCTATGCTTCCATATCTTCTTCTCGCAGCGTCCTCACACAAACTACGCAAGTAACTCTCTTCAGTATATCCATCTGGAACCGGAGACTTGGGCAGTCTGTAACCTAAGTCTTTTGTTAGATCGAATTTTTTGCAACGTTCCGCAATAATTGATGTATTCTGTATAGCCTCTGGATAATACTGAAACAATTCAGACATTTGTGTGGTGGACTTTAGATAGAACTCAGAATTAGCTCTTCTATTAATGTGACTGTCGTCTAAACTTTTTCTGTTTTTTATCGCTACCAGGCAATCTTGAAGCTGGTATCTTTCTTCAATGTGGTAATGGACATTGTTGGTTGCTACAATTTCCACTCCTAATCTTTTAGCAATCTGAACCAATCCGCTGATCAATTTCGTATTTCCTTTAACCAAGTTCTGTTGAAGCTCTATATAGAAATTTTCCTTTCCAAACCATTCTATATACTGCACGGCTATTTCTTCAGCAAATGCCATATCACCATTTCGAATATGCTGCTGCATTTCTCCATTCGAACATCCAGAAAGAAGTATCAAGCCCTTAGTATTATCAGATAAAAAGCTCCTGTTGAGTTCTGGATTTCTCCTATCACTAGCTACGTGAGCATAGGAAAGAAGTTTACATAAATTCCCATATCCCTCTCTTGTTTCCGATAAAAGGGTTACATGGTAACCTCCAGTGAGTGTAACCTCCGCACCTATAATGGCTTGAATACCTAACGAACGTGCTGTTTTGGCAAATTCCATTGATCCACACATGTTGTCGTGATCAGTCAGCGCTAATGCCGTGTAATCAAGTTCTTTTGCACGCCCAATGAGCTCATGAATGAATGATGCACCTTCTTGAAAAGAATAATTACTATGGCAATGAAGTTCTACATATCTGTCATTACTAATCATGTCTTTTGTAAATACCAATTATCAAATATGATATCCCGAAATAGAGTCACCCTATTTGTATCCTTCGTTAAACATTCGAAGTATGACCTAATAATAGGTTTATCTCTCCACCACTCATCGGATATCTGCCAAGCATCATTGATGCGTTCTACATATACCCATTTCCCGTTCATATTTATGGCTACAGGTAATTCATATTCATCTATTACTACATTCGTAGGAATTGGTAGATTTAAGGGTCGTAAGTCATCAGAGCTAATCGTCTTTCTGGTATTCTTGACCAAGGCTCAACCTCCACAACATGTAATACTGGATTACTACCCTGTGATACTTCTAACTGCTTTATAGCTTGTGCAAGATGTTCACGTCGTCTTACTTCACGAAAAAGACTTCCCTGATGACCTATCTCGCCTGTAAGCTCTCCCAAAGTTAAGCTAATACTTTCCAATGGTCCTGGTAATCTAATTCCTTCTAATGAAGACTTGATTATCCTCATTGCCTGCAATCTGTTACCTACTGGTGCCTTAAAAACTATTCGTTTTTGCCACGACTCTCTGTTATATATAGTGCCCTCCAACAGTACTGTGCGTGCATATCTACCAGACATTTCTGGATTAGCTAATATGCTGCCTAATAAGTTATCGAATGCAATCAACAACATCTTCATTTCGATTATTGGTGCAGCAAAATTGAGTTGCTTACCAATAACCCCTGAGTGTTTCAACGCAGTTAGAGGCTCGTCATCTATACCTCGGGACAGATACCATATTCTAGTCCCAATCTTGCCAAACTGTGCCTGTATAGGCCCAATCTGGCACTTAGCTAAATGCCCTAAAGTGTAAAAACCGAAACTACGTAACCTATCTTTTACAACACTATCTACCGGAAGAATTTCTATTGGCCATGGGGATAAGAAATCTTCAAGACTATCCGGTGTTCTATATGCACCTCCGTCTAAAGCAGTCATAGCCGCAAGATATGACAGGAATTTCCCATTACTAACTCCGACACGAGGTTTCATATAATCTGGGACTGCCTGTAAAATCACATCGACCAGTTGCCCTTCGCTACCGTATGTATTATTTAACCCATCTAGTCCTACATAGGCAGATCCCAGAGATGAAGGTTCCACCACAGGACTTCGGTTCCCGAGTCTAATCAGTATGGAATTGAATTCTCTGTTGTAAGCGTCAATATCTGCTTCAATAGTAATCACATCTGATAATGAAACAGAAATCTCTTGGAGTGACATCCCCCGATTTACACCAATCAAACCAGGTGACGTATCCATAATCACAGATCGTGTACCAGACTTATGGAATATAACAACATTCCTTTTCTTAAGTCGAACATCTTTATTTTCCTCAAATTTATACGGAAAGTGATCAATCATTACGAATGCTATGAGCATATATAAAATCCATTGAAGAATTCATGAGATTTAATGGCTACAAGGTAAATACAGTAGCACATTTGTTCTAGTTCATCAATAGATTATAAACCGACTATAGACTGAGCTAGTAAAATAAATACGACATGTGTGGCCGTTATTCTCTATCAACAAATATAGAGGACCTTGCTTACCGATTCGATTTCAAGCCTGCGAATTTCGGGTATCAAACACGTTTCAATATATCGCCAACACAACAAGTCCTGGCAGTGACTAAGAATGACTCGGGAAATCAAGCCATGCTTATGAAATGGGGATTAATTCCATCTTGGACCAAAGATCCCTCAATAAGTAATCGTATGATAAACGCAAGAGCGGAAACTCTTACAGAGAAACCAGCATTCAGAAATGCTTTCCTGAAAAGGCGTTGCCTGATAATAGCAGATGGCTTCTATGAATGGACAAGGCATAAAGGTGATAAAACTCCTATTAGAGTCACTCTAAAATCTGGAGAGGCGTTTGGATTCGCTGGACTATGGGAAACTTGGAGATCCCCAGATAATCAAGAAATCCAATCCTGTACAATTATTACAACTTACGCGAATGATCTTATGAAAACCATACACGATAGAATGCCAGTAATACTAACAACCGAATCAGAGCGCTTATGGCTGGACTACAATCAGCAAGATCCTAAAAAACTGAAGGAATTATTAATCCCATATGAATCAATCAAAATGGAAACCCAAGAAGTCACTAGATTGATCAACTCAACAAAAAATGACCATATAACATTGGTATAGAGCATGCGAAGTCAACTAAAGTGATAAGATAAACAAAATGGTCTTGGAGGTTTTTCTCAAATGTATGGAACTATATTTAGCCTTAAAATCAAACCTGGGCATGAAGAAGCATTACTAACAACTCTAAAAGAGCAACAAGATACACCAGAAGGCTCAGTAGCCTGGTTCGTAATGAAACCAGATATCAAAGAGGAATGGATCGGCGTAGCAGTATTTAAAGACAAGGAATCACACATTTCAAACTCGAATAGACCGGAACAACATCAAACCTTCCTAAAAATAATGGAACATCTTGAATCTGAACCTGAGTGGACAGATGGCACATATGTTATCGGGGAAATTGCTTAACACATTTAATAAACAAATCAAAAAGCAAACTGGAGCTACATGTTGTGAAAAAGCGTCTTGAGCTATGCGGATGGGTGTTGTTCCTGACAGGAATCGTGATATGGGTTATCCAATCCATTATGGCCAAAGACATGCTGGGCATGGTGGCAGGAATCACATGGTTGGTAGGATGTTCCATGTTCATTCTCTCACTCAAGATAAAGAGCGAATGACCAACTTTGAACGCCCCCTAACGGAATTACAATAAGATCGTTAGGCACCTCATTAAAACAGTCACCCACCAACTATTAATAATACTCAGATAAGTGACCAACTAAAACAACCTTCATGGCTTATAGGCAACGACCTTAACGCTGACTATATCTGGCATGTCTTCATGTTCCTGCGGACGTGGATCTCCATCATGCTCAATTTCTATGTCCACAAAGCCTGCCTGTAAAAGATGCTGTAAATAATCGTGTTCTTCTTCAGCTCCTGATGCGCACCTAGCCCACTCTTTGGGATCTTCTCGCAAATGTTCAGGCATAGGGCCTAATGAAATAATATCAGATATGTGGAGCCTGCCTCCGGATTTGAGTACCCTGAAAGACTCTTGAGCGACAGCATCTTTGTTTGGAGAAAGACATACTACGCAGTTAGAAATAACCACATCGACGTTATTGTCAGGCAGAGGTATATCCTCAATAAATCCCTCTATGAATTCTACGTTTTCTAGGCCCAATGTCGTTGCATTCTTTCGTGCAAGATTCAGCATATCAGGTGTCATATCAAGTCCTATCACATAACCAGTTGCGCCGACCTGTCCAGCTGCCAAGAAACAATCTATTCCGCCTCCAGATCCCAAGTCTAGGACTATCTCACCTATTTTAAGGCCAGCAAGAGCAGTAGGATTACCACATCCCGCTGAAGATGCTATAGCCTCCAGTGGGATCCCCGCCAGCTCACCTTCCATATAGAGATTCCGATAAGCTCCCATGGCTTTATCCATATCGGTATCAATTGTTCCATCTGCACAACAAGCAGCTTGGACCACATTAAGCACATTTAAATTTGTAACCTGCCTAGCCCTTTCACCATAACGTTCTCTTACATGGACTTTTATATCATATCCCTCATCTGTCATTTCTTCCGACCTCCCTGAACCAACATCGATTGGATTAGGTTTTCATTGCCAACATTTTGTTCCTACATGATTAATGAATCTGTAGTTATAAACCAAAATCAACTCCAAAATACCATACCTCAAATATCACAACAACAGTTTATTTACCCTTAAATGCCTCTATCAGAGACTCACAAGTATTAGAGAATGCGACTCTAGCCGCAGGTATTTCGTTAGCCAAGCCGAAAAACCCATGAATCAATCCATCGTAACACTTATATTCCACTCTAACATTGGCGCTAGCCATAGCCTCGGCATATTTTTCAGCTTCGGTGCGAAGAGGATCATATTCTGCTGCCACTATGAGTGCATCTGGTAATCCTGTGAGATCGCAGGACTGAAGTGGGGCGGCATACGGGTTAAGAGCGTCACTATCACTATCAAGGTAGTGATCCCAATACCAGCGCATAGCATCCCTAGTCAGGCTATATCCATGGGAGTTATCTATATAGGACTTGGTGTCTAAGTTCCGATCAGTCACAGGATATACTAGAAGTTGGAATTTTATATATGACGCGTTCCTATCGCGCGCCATCAAACTTACCGCAGCCGCCAGATTTCCGCCCGCACTAGAACCACCGACAGCTATCTTGTTGGGATTCCCATTCAGCTCCAATGCATTTCTATACACCCATTCTGTCGCTGAATAACAGTCTTCTACAGGTCCCGGAAATTTAGTCTCTGGTGCCAACCGATAGTCTATGGATGCGACAATACATCCTGTTTGCTCAGAGATTGCCTTTGCCTGAATGTCAGTACCGTACAGATCTCCTACCACCCATCCTCCACCGTGGAACCACACAAGAATCGGAAATGGTCCATCACCATCAGGCTCGTATATACGTGCCGTTAACAGTCCATCCCGACCAGATACCAATATGTCTCTAGAAACAACATCTGGTAATACCGCAGCCTGTGATCTTAATCTAGAATAATATCTGGCTTCAGCGGGTGATAACTTTTCAATACTAGGTATTTGAGCTTCCTCCTGACGTGCCAGGTATTCCCTCACTGCAGGATTTAATGGCATAACGAACCTCCATACTACATAGCGAGTAATCTAAACATATGTGATGATCGACGTAATAGAATATGATAAATCATAACGCAATTATCTACGGGAAAACTGCTCCTATAGCACCTCCACCAGCTGCGATGCTCTCTCCAGTAACACACTCAGCCTTAGGTGAGGCAAGAAACGCAACCAGATAGGCCAGTTCCTCTGGTTTTATGACTCTCCTAATTGCAATGTTTTGAGTGATACGTTTATCAAGTTCCTCAACTGTAACACCCTGTGCTTTGGCCCTAGTGGCAACTACTTCTGCAATAGAGTCTGTACGTGTGGAACCAGGATGCACAACATTCAAAGTAATGCCATGCGGTCCAAGTTGGTCAGACAAAGTTTTAGTCATATGAATTATTGCTGCGTTACGAAGACCATAGAAAGTAGCTTGCCTAGCGGAGACTCCGCCTATACTTATAATTCTTCCCCATTTCTGATCCTGCATGTGAGGCACAACTGCCTTTATAGTTCTGAAATATCCTACTACCTTGGTATCTAAGTCTCCCATCAAATCTTCTTCTGTCGCATCAGACAAATTTGCTGCAACCTGACCGCCAACCATCGCTGCATTGTTGACTAAAATATCGATTCTCCCAAACCTAGCAATTGTCTCATCTACCATCTGATTTACGTCTTCAGTATTGGTCATGTCAGCCCTTATAGGAACAACAATCCGTCCGGTCTCCGCTGATAATTCTTGAGCAGAAGATTCCAGTGTTTCCAGATTGCGGGCGCAGATTACAACATCCACCCCTTCATTAGCCAGCTCTCTCGCTATAACTTTACCGATACCTTTACTGCCACCAGTAACAATAGCCACTTTTCCTTCAAGTTGTAGGTCCATATCTCCCTCCTAGATAATGCTTATATGTTATAAGCAGCATATACAAAATTGCTTTCAGCAGCATTGGAATCTTATGTCAGAGACTATATAAAGACAACCATTTATTACAGCCATACATATCAATTCAAGCCTATGGCAACGAATATCGAGTCTAAAATGGCGAAATTCATTTGATGATTTGTTCTTATATGTTCAACTCTGATAACATGTACTCGGATATTTACATATTAGGAGGTGTACAATGGGTACGATATCCGTTAACAAATTGGGAGCGTTGTCTCTCATAATTGGTCCAATCTTGGCTGTGGTTTGTTTCCTAATACGACCTGGTGGAGGCTTGATTGGAGGACAAGTAGACCCCGCAAATGCCGAGGCATCCATTGGCTCTCTTCTTACCAACTCCAGCATGGCAAGTATTTCATTCACATTAGCCCCGCTTGGTCTTATCCTTTTCCTTTATGGATTAACCACACTTCTAGAAAGACTCAAAGGAGGGAACGGAGAGGCATTGGCACGGTACGGGGTAATATTCTTCATACTTGCACTTGTCGGGTGGATAACTAGTTCAGCGACTGCACTGGCAATTGCCGGGGGTAATGCCGGAGCTGCTGCCGGAGCTGTTTATGTAGTTACACTAGCGATCAATATTTCAGCTTCACTATTGGGTGCCATTTCAATATTGGCTTTCGGCCTAGCTATAGCAAGCAGGGATGACTTCAACAGGCCATTCGCATTGCTAGTAAGTGCAGTCGGAGCGCTATTGGTAGTACTATCAGTAGCAAGCGGACAGGATATTTCTCTATTGAAGACCACCAATCAAATAGCTGGCATTGGCTATGTAATTACGGTCATATGGAATGTCACAATAGGCCTGAAATTACTGAAGGATGGCTAATACAGCCATATAATTGCAGATAACTACTACATATATCACAGTAGCTTTGCTAACCTAAGCGAAATTTGGAGAACCAATCGCAGGATCTGGGTAAACGTACCCAGGAGGGATGCGCGTGCCTAATAACAAAAGCGTCGAGACACTAATTATAGGTGGCGGGGCGTCAGGAGCGGCAGTTGCATGGAGTCTAGCGAATGTCGGTATCGAAGTACTCTGCCTAGAACAAGGGTCATGGATGGACCCCAAATCCTATCCATCGGCCAAGCCAGACTGGGAATTGCATCGTGACACCGATTTCCATCCAGACCCCAATGTACGTAATCTGAAATCAGATTATCCAGTAAATGACACTGAGAGCCCAATTGCGCCACTAATGTACAACGCCGTAGGTGGAAGCACTATACATTGGAGCGCACATTTTCCAAGGTTCCACCCATCTGACTTCAGAGTTAAATCACTCGATGGAGTAGCTGACGATTGGCCCATAACATACAAACAATTGGAGCCATACTTTGACATTAATGATCACATGATGGGGGTAGCAGGCTTAGTCGGAGACCCCGCATATCCAATGAAATCCGCGAGACAAACTCCGCCAATACCTCTAGGCAAAACAGGTCAGGTAATGGCCAGCGGCTTTGATAAACTTGGTTGGCATTGGTGGCCATCTGATGCAGCAATAAACACAACTCAGTACGATGGCCGACCTGCATGCAACAATTGCGGACCCTGCAACAGCGGATGCTACACAAAGGCTAAATCAAGTACAGATGTTACGTATTGGCCTAAAGCCATCAAACTTGGAGCGAGGATAATCACAAATGCCAGAGTCAGAGAATTGCTGGTTGATAAAAATGGCTCTGTCACGGGAGCCCTTTATTACGACGAAAATGGCCACCTGCAAGAGCAGAAAGCACAAGTTGTAATACTAGCATGCAATGGCATAGGAACTCCCCGTCTGATGCTGAATTCTAAATCTAGTATTTTCCCCAACGGACTGGCTAATCGCAGTGGTCTAGTAGGCAAGAATCTCATGTTCCATCCATATGCCGGGGTTACAGGAAGATTTGACCAGAGGATCAATGCCTACATGGGTCCGGAGGGCGCCAACATAATGAGCCAAGAATTCTACGAAACTGACGAGACCCGGGGATTCTTAAGGGGATATTCAATGCAGTGCGTTAGGGGTCCAGGGCCCAGACGAGCAGCCAATCCCATATCCTGGGGCATGGATCATAACGACATTTTCGACAGTCGCTTCGGAAAAACCATGACCATAATGGTAATAGGAGAAGATCTACCTGAAGAGATAAATGCAGTAACTTTAGATCCCCATATGACTGACAGTGACGGTATACCTGCACCCAAAACAACTTACCGTATGAGTGAGAACAGTCTAAACCTAATGGCCCACGGTGTCAGCAAAGCCACAGAGGTTCTAAAAGCTGCTGGCGCGGTTGAAACCTGGTCCAATCCGCTGCTTAGAAATGCTGGATGGCATCTTATGGGAACAGCTCGTATGGGTAGGGATCAGACAAGATCTGTGGTAAATCACATGGGTCAAACTCATGATGTCAAAAATTTATTTATCGTGGATGGCAGTGTATTTACAACATCTGGAGGAGTTAACCCAACTTCTACTATTCAAGCAGTGGCCCTATACATTGCAGATTGTATTAAGCGCGAGGCCAGATTCCTAGTCAAGTAATTTATGCGAACAGCATAACCGAATCAAGCGAGAAACTATATTATGACACAACAAGACAACCACATATTCAGATTCTTCACTGCATCCCAAGCCACCATGATGGAAACTGTGCTCAATCAACTTATTCCAGGCAATGATAAGTACCCGGCGGCAGGAGACATAGGGATTTTGCAACACCTAGATGAAGTACTGTCTGATCAAACTGTAGCAGTACAGGGTATTCCTGACCCACAGAATCTGTTCAAAGTTGGTATGCTATATATTGATAAGTCATCTGAAGAACTTTTTAACGAAAACTTTGTAAATCTAAACCATGCCAACCAAACAAAGGTCCTTGTCCAAGTTGAAAAAAACCAACATTTGTTCTTTTCAACTATGGTGCACCTTACATATAACGGATACTATACGAACCAGTCGATACTCGAGACATGTGAGGCACCAATTAGACCCCCTCAACCAGATGGACACTATTTGGAACCCGGCGATCTATCCTCACTGTCATCGGTACAAGCAAGAGGACAGGCATATAGGGATGCCCCGGAGTAGTAGTTGCCTACAATAAAGTGAATGGCCTAAACAAGCAAGAGCACGAATCATTAATTACAAATCGGTACAGTAGAATGACAATTGCCATTACTACGTTTCAGGTAATATTAAGTTATGGATTTCATACAAGAAATTATTGTAAGCGTTCCTGAAATATCTGGCTCAGAGTTCGTAACGTTATGCCTAGTCAGTTTCTTCACTTCCGTAATATCAGCTTCCTTTGGCCTAGGAGGCGGGTTAATGCTTGTAACAGTCATGGCTTCATTAATGCCTCCTTTAGCAATAATACCTGTGCATGGAGTGATACAGCTAAGCTCCAATCTTTCCAGAGCGATAATGATGTGGCGCCATATCAAATTGACATGGATAGTGCCATTTGTAATAGGAACATTGATAGGGGCAACCATAGGCGGTCAGTTAGTCGTTGCCATTCCCAAGCACTTACTACAGGGCATTATAGGCATTTTCATACTGTACTCTTTATGGGGTCCCAATATGAAAGCTATTACATCCTCGTGGGCGACGTTCATCGGCATAGGTGCGTTTGCATCTTTCGTAACAATGTTCGTCGGCGGAACTGGACCATTAGTAGCCCCATTTATAAGAGCAACAACTGATGAGCGCAGGATGACAGTGGCTACTCATGCAGCTTTTATGTCTTGGCAACACGGAATAAAGATCCTGGCGTTCGGGCTTTTGGGATTCGCGTTTTCAACTTATGCTCCGTTGATAATAATTATGATGTTGTTGAGTATTTTAGGCAGTTGGTCTGGCAAAACCATTTTGACATGGATGCCAGAAAAGATTTTTCGCATAGCTTTCAACACCGTACTAGCACTACTAGCCACTAGACTATTGTATGAGGCCCTAACCCACGGAATATGGTGACGGTGAGATATCGGAATGTCTATTGGGATATAAAGCCCAATAGGAAAACGTCATCTGCTATCAATGGTATCTCCACTCTCGAGTTCATTCTGGCCGTCACCGCTATTACTTTCTCTGACAGGAGTAACAAAGGCCAACCTACCTCTATGATGTATGAGAATTCTGTATACAATGAAAAGCGGAAAACCTAAAAGGGCACCTGCAACTATCAAGCCCCACATTAATCCACTGGCAAACCTATCTTCATCTACTGCACTCTCTATCACTCCAGTATGTTCCGCCAAAAGAGTGTCAATGCTCGTTTGATATTCTTTACCTGTTATCTCTCCAGTGTTTAGCATCTTGTCCAAATCGGCAATCTCGTCGGCTATATCGGCATCTGTATAATGATCAGCACTGGCTAGAATCTGGGTAGAAAAAAACATGGCGCAGGCAATCAATATACATGCACAAACTCGACTTACGATATTCACAAAAGGTATTTGGTAATTCACACTTATACCCATCTCTTTACTGTATTACGAAATTTCCCCAATATAATGGTCCGTATTACAGAAATAACACATACAACATTAGCCCCATTATGTCCGGATGGTCACTAGTCAGAATCTATCTATTCACTCTATTGACAGAAGATTGCCCAAAGTTCCGACGTCACCATCAGCAGCTTCAGTTGCCTTGGCAATAGCATCGGTCTTATACACATAAGTTTGGCCAGGTTCCAATGACTCCATGTACAGCACATTCTCGTGACCCGGGAAGTTTATAGTCAAAGCATACCAATCCGATTTAGGTAGAATTACATCGGCATACCCTTTTTCGTCTGTATAGCTTATCCCGCCACCAACTAGCACTACTGTTGCATTATGTACAGGTGCATCCTCATCGTTTAGCACTCTCAGAGTGCAAGGTTCGCCGGTTAGTGCCACTGGCTCTATTTTCTGTACTACATCTTTTTCATACTGCCCAGCCCTCTTAGGTATCATCCATTCCTCACCATACTTGATTCTCAAATACTCTTCGGGAGGGTTTGGCACAAAGAATTTCTCATCTAGAAAAATTATTTCCTTTGGATTCACAAACATGACAGCGGGAATCTTAATACCAGGATATGCGTAAACATTATCATCCTCGATTCGTAAAAATTCTACGCTTAATCTAACACCGTCCTTCATGGTCATTAGGGTCTTCGAATGGTTTCCATCTATGCTTTCAATAACGTATCCCTGTTGTTCAAATGCATCTACCACAATATCAACCGCATCCTCAGTCAAACCATTGACTCCAAGCACTGTTACAAGGTCTATATCATCGTCCCACGGCATGAAAGCGCCATTACGCGTAGCCCCAAGACAACTGCCAGATCCCATCAGAAATACAATATTAAGTCGGTTCAGAATCTGCCTTGCTTCTTTTAAGTTACGCTCGGCAATATCCAGATCCATAGGAGGATTGAAGTCCAACGTATAGTGAAGATATTCTTTGGCATTCATATCGTTTTGTGTCATATTTACCCCTCTTCCCATTCACATCAAATATGGACCACCATACCACAAAATCGACCAGGAGGTTGGAACATTACCCTGACACCAACAACGCCAGGCAGTAATTCGTCTAAAATATTTCCCAGATACAGCCCTCTCCACTCTGCCTTGCCGCACTTTCAATTTCGATCAGTTGCTGCAGATATTGCCCGTCACCTGTCCATGCTCGAGCCAAACCCTCACGGATTAGTATCTCATCAATACTGTCTCCATTACTGGTATATAAGTAAAATAAGCTACGCCCATATGGATCTGTTGCTCTGTCACCTGCCTCTATCAACACGGACCTTCCTGCGAGTTCCTTCAAACGATTTGTTGACTCGGAATAACAGTTCTGCCCACGCTCTGGAGTATCAATCCCATATATTCTGATCCTACCTCTAGAGCTGTCCAAGGTATCGCCATCAACTATGCCTTGTACGTTTACCGCAGGGCATCGTTCAGGATCACAGCGTAGCCCCGTATTATAATCCTCTGCATCTGCTATAGGCTCATGTCCTTGGGCATCTATTGACGAAACAAATCCTCGGCCAGCTATCAACAGCATCATGATAGTCATGACAACACTTAAACCGATAAGAGTCATCAGTACTTTATTCTTGAATCTTTGATAAGACATACAATCTCAATAAACTTCAGTCATCATAGCGATCAAGGTTATATAGCAATACATTGACCCGAAGCCTCACAGCAGTGGTTTTATCAGCTTATACAAAATCCAATATCAAATTAACCACACGTGCCAACGGAAAAAGATCTTTTCCAATATCTATGCCACAGTAAACAACCATATATATAGACTCACTGACTTGATAGTCTAATAGTCATCGCTAATTGTCACTAGATCTTAGCCAAATCTTATCAGCAACTACATAACCTAAAGATGCTTCTCCAACATTAGTCCTAACTGAAATAATGCCACGACTCGGACTAGCTTCAAGTATTTCTATTGTCTGGTCAGGCAAAATATTTTGATTGACCAAGAATTCGAGAAGCGATTGGTCTTCTTCCGGAACACGTTGAACATCATATCTATTCCCAGATTTAGCGTTCCCAAGAGATATAACACCACCTATTGGGGAAACATAGCCGCTGCCAGGTATGGGGCCTCCAAACGGACATGTCGTAGGATTACCAAGTTTATCTTTTATCAAAGATTCCATCTCAGGAGATATGGCGTGCTCCAGCCGATGGGCCTCCTCGTGGGCTTTGTATAATTCCAAGCCAAACACATCAACAACCATCCGCTCAGCCAACCTGTGCCTCCTGACCATATCTTCAGCCTCTATCAAACCTACAGCTGTTAATTTGACCTCTTTGTCATTGGTCAACTGTATCAGGCCCTCTTTTGCCATCCTCCTCAACATACCCAGAACAGATGGAAGGCTAGTACCCAAACCTTCTCCGACAGGCAGTCCCTTCAAATGATCAGCAAGATGACCGGCCGTTGCCCGTTGACCTTCCTCCTTCAGAACATACAGTGAAAGAAGATAGTTCTCTGCCACCTGTGACAGGCGATCATGTACATTCCTCAACGGAACATTTGTGCCTACATGTTTATGGCCGTCTTTGTTACGTGTTTTTATGATTTTTGCATCGCTCATTGTATTAATCACTCCTGCCATCCAGCATATATTTAATACGTTCATCTAGTCAAGAAACATTTACTTGCGACGCTTATACTTACTATGTCAAGAATGCCATGTTGACATTACTGCATTCGTATGTTATTACTATGCTACTTAGTGCATACACACTGTTTTGCTCAATACATAGATCGAGAGTAAAATATACACATATATGAACAGAAATGTGGTCTCGGAACTCTTGAACCTCAGTATGGCATATACATATAGAAGGACATAGGTATGAGAAAATTTATTAAAATTGGCAAATCGTATATAACAGGATCCATATACTTGATGGCAGCATTGATTATGATCATTGGCTGTAGTAACAGTTCACCTACCCCTACACCTCAGATTGTTGAGGTGGAGAAGATTGTTGAGGTAGAAGTTCCTAGCAGTCCCGGTGATCTGGTAATCTATTCAGGCAGGGGCGAAAAACTTGTAGACCCTATAATTCAGCAATTCAAAGACGCTACTGGCATTAACGTGTCAGTCAAATACGCGAAAACACCTGAATTATCTGCCACTCTTCAGGAAGAAGGCGATAAAAGCCCTGCTGATGTTTTCTTTGCACAAGACCCAGGTGGGCTCGGCGCAGTAGAAGATATGTTAACCGTTCTGCCAAACAGTGTACTTGAGATGGTTCCGGATTGGGCTCATTCAACTGATGGTAAATGGGTAGGTATATCTGGAAGGGCCAGAACAGTAGTATACAACCCTCAAAACTTTGAAGAATCTGATTTACCAGACGATATGTTTGGTTTCACAGATCCTAAATGGAAAGGCCGCATAGGGTGGGCTCCAACTAATGCCTCATTCCAAACTATGATAACAGCCATGAGAGCTACTTGGGGTGAAGATAAGACCCGTGAATGGATCGAGGGTATACATGCTAACGGAGCACAAATATACCCAAAGAACACCCCCCAAGTCGCTGCAGTAGCCGCTGGTGAGATTGATGTCGGATTCGTCAACCACTATTACCTTTTCAGATTCTTATCGGAACAGGGAGAGGACTTCGATGCTCGCAACTACCACCCCAGGGCTGGCGGGCCAGGTTCAGTGGTGATGGTAGCTGGTGCCGGCATATTGTCCAATGCCAAGAACTCAGAAAATGCTCATAGATTCTTGGAATTTATGTTATCCAAGGTGGCTCAACAATACTTTGCTGGTCAAACATTTGAATATCCATTAGTAGATGGGGTTAAAACCAGTAGGCTTTTGGTACCTTTCGAAAACATCACTCATCCAAACATAGCACTGAAAGAACTGGCCGACACAAGTGGCTCTGTTGATATGCTACGAGATGCTGGAGTGTTGCCTTAGTCTTACTCATAAATATATTATGGTGCTTGTAACAAAATCTGTGAAATAAAGAAGAACTATATTTGATCTACGGCAGGCAT
This sequence comes from uncultured Dehalococcoidia bacterium, assembly GCA_964578255.1. Taxonomy (GTDB): domain Bacteria; phylum Chloroflexota; class Dehalococcoidia; order Lucifugimonadales; family UBA2985; genus CAZOCC01. Next base: position 54,959 of record CAZOCC010000002.1, read on the forward strand.
CGAACACTGGCCCTCCTACCACCAGTGTGGATTTTGATTCCTTCCACACTGGTGGTCATCGCGATTGCTCTACCACTCGTATACCTATTTATACGCACTTTAGGTATTGGGTCAGAACTGAATGATATCCTCTTCAGGATTCGTACATTCGAGATACTGTTCAGGTCATTGGCATTGGTAGTGGCAGTTAGCTGCACCTCTATATTGATAGCAATACCCATAGCATGGCTCACCGTCAAAACTGATATGCCATTCCGTGGCATTTTCTCGGTCATCACTATCTTACCTTTGGTAATCCCCAGTTACGTTGGTGGTTTTGTATTTATAGCAGTGCTAGGCCCGAATGGTATCCTCCAAGAGTGGCTAGAGCCATTTGGAGTTGAACGTCTGCCTAATCTATATGGATTCCCAGGGGCTATGTTGACCCTAACCTTTATCACTTACCCTTACGTCCTATTGCCAGTAAGGGCAGCATTAATTAGATTGGACAGATCGCTAGATGAAAGTTCTCGTAGCCTGGGTAAAAGTTACATAACTACATTCATGAGTGTAACTTTACCCATGATTCGTCCAGCGATAGCAGCAGGTGCATTGTTGGTTGGATTGTACACACTCAGTGATTTCGGAGCAGTATCTCTTTTACACTATGAAACGTTTACCTGGGCTATATATGTGCAATATGGAAGCTTCGCAAGAGATATAGCATCTGGACTGTCCCTGATCCTGGCTGGGATCGCCTTTGGAATAATTGTATTGGAAGGACGCGCGCGCGGCACCGGGGCTAATTATCACACCACAACCGGAGTACCCAGACCTCAAACCGTCATTAAACTAGGATTCTGGCGCTGGCCAAGTGTAATTTTATGCACAACGGTAGTGTCAATGTCAGTGTTAGTGCCAACCCTAGCACTAGTGTATTGGACTAAGCTGGATATGCTATCCGAAGAGAGCCTAGCCACACTAGGCATACACCTTTGGAATACTCTACATGTATCAGGACTTGCATCAATTATTACGGTATGCGCCGCCATACCGATAGCAGCACTATCAATAAGATATGCCAGCTATATTTCATCAATCATAGAAAAGTTAAGCTACATTGGATTCGCTCTGCCCGGCATAGTAGTAGCTCTAGCAATGGTATTTTTTGGTATACATTATGCAACTCCGTTTTACCAGACGATATCAATATTGGTTTTTGCATACCTAGTACTTTTTCTACCAGGTGCACTAGGTAACATAAGAAATTCCTTCCTGCAAATTAGTCCATCGATAGAAGAGTCAGCTAGAAGTCTAGGGCACTCCCCTTTTCAAGTATTTAGAACTATAACATTGCCTCTTCTGAAAACTGGTATACTTGCCGGATTAGTCATGGTATTTCTATTAACAATGAAAGAACTGCCTGCAACATTAATACTCAGCCCAATAGGCTTTCAAACTTTGGCAACTTCTATTTGGTCGGCTACAGAAGATGGATTTTTTGCTACTGCCTCTACATCGGCACTAATGCTTGTACTAGCAGCATCTATACCAACCTTCATAGTGGCCTGGATAGGAAGAAGGTGAGCGCAGTGGACTATCCTGCTGTTAGTTGTACCAATTTGACTAAATCATTCGATAGTGTCAATGCAGCAGACAATGTAACGTTGTCATTAGACAAAGGCAGCATTCTGTCACTCCTTGGACCTAGTGGTTGCGGGAAGACTACAACCCTAAGACTAATAGCAGGTTTTGAAGAGCCAGATACGGGTATAGTCACTATAGACAATCAAGTCGTGGCCGGTGACGGAATATTCGTACCTCCTGAAAAACGGCGGGTAGGCATGGTATTTCAGGAATATGCCCTATTCCCTCACATGAACGTTGCCAAGAATATAGAGTATGGCTTGAATAAGTATGAAAAGCAAACAAACAGATTGAATGAGATGTTGAAACTAGTAGACCTTGAAGATGTTAAAGAAAGGATGCCTCATCAATTGTCTGGAGGACAGCAACAGCGAGTGGCACTAGCACGCGCGCTAGCGCCAAATCCACGAATAATCCTGCTAGACGAACCTTTTTCTAACTTAGATCCTAATCTAAGGAACGAAGTACAACAAGAGACATTACGCATATTAAGAATTGCCAGCACCACCGCTATATTTGTAACGCATTCACAGGAAGAAGCTATGGCTATTGGAGATAATATAGCCATTATGAAAGATGGACAAATTGAACAATTAGGTACCCCAGAAACTATATTTCACGATCCTGTGAACCGTTTCGTAGCCGAATTCATTGGCACGTCTAGTTTCCTACCAGCATGGATTGACGAAGACCAATTGGTGTGCGAAGTTGGTTCGTTTAATGCCCCTGACAAACTGAATATCAGTAACCAGAATATTGAGATAATGATAAGACCATCTCAGTTATCTGTTACACCGTCAGAGTCTGGGACATGCAAGATAACTAAAAAGACCTTCCAAGGTTCTTTCTACTTATACGACGTAGTTACGCAATCTGGCCTCGAGATTAAATGTTTGGAAACATACTCAAAAGACTACGATTTAGGTACTTCAGTGGAGCTACATTTTTTGAAAAACGAAGCCCCTTGCATATTCATAAATGGGCGAAAACACGATTAATTCGTATAAACCATATCCTATACACTAGCGATACCACTGACTAAATGCATTAGGTGCGCCCTCAAACTTCTTTATTCCACCGTCTAGGTATATTATTTTGTCAGCGAATTCCATAACCATATCTATGTCATGTGTAACGACCAACAAAGTCTTATCTGTTTGGTTAACGTCCTTAAGCAACCGATAGAAACCTCGCCTAGACTCAATATCAACGGAGGACAGGGGCTCATCCATAAGAATCAAGCCTCTACCCTGAGCCAAAGCAAATGCCAACCAAGTTCTCTGTTGTTCTCCAACGGATATATCTGCAAAAGTCATTTCCCTTAAAGGGTATATACCGCATTGATACAATAAATCATCTACCGACTCCAATACCCCTAATTTGGTCCCAGGCCTACCATAAAAACCAGTCCTGACAACATCCAAGACACTGAGAAAAGGAGGAACTTCCAAATTTTGAGGCAGATAAGACAATTTTCCTAAAATAGTCTCACTGATATAACCTCTGTACTCTGTGATTTCTCCTACAATCGCCTTCAGTATAGTGGTCTTGCCAGAGCCATTAGGCCCTACAAGACATGTGAAAGATTTATCTGGTACGTCAAAAGAAACATCCCGAATGATGCTAACGTTTCCAATGTCAACAAATAATTCTTTTAAAACTATATTCATACTTTCATCTTATTTTGAGAGCTAGATACATCATAATAGGGGCTCCCATGGCTGTGGTAACCATACCGACCGGTAATTCCATGGGGGCAAATATCAGTCTGGCAAACTGATCGGCAAATATTGTAGCCAAAGAACCAATCCAAAGAGATCCTATTATCATAGAGGATGGTGAATGTCCAAAGATTCGTCTAGCTATATGTGGCGACATCAAACCTACGAAGCCGACCAGGCCACCTGCGTAAACAGATACACCAGCAAGGCCACCTGCCAGCACCATGACATAAGTCCTAGTAGAATGTGGATTAACACCCAAGGATCTGGACAAAACATCACCCAATATCATTGGATAGAATCGTCTTGACAGTAAGAAGGCAGATATCGTGCATATTACAAGGGTAACTGAAAGGTAATATACGGAAATCCAGTCACTAGCAGTAAAAGATCCAGATACCAAACCCAGGATCTGAGTGGGGAAGACTCTGCTATGGGATACCACTGAAGTCCCTAATGCTATGGTCAAAGAACCAACTGCTATCCCGATTATAGCTATCCTTATTGGGCTGATATTTTCAACAGATATCAGCTTGGAAAATAACAAAGCCACAAATACAGAACACAAAATGGAACCAATGACTATACCAAGTGAACCAAAGACTAGAATACCCGCCGCCATCATAGCTAGGAACACCGCCGCTCCTCCACCTATGCCAAAAAGATTAGGGTCACCCAGCGGGCTCTTTGTGGATAATTGTATAAGGACTCCCGATAAACCTAAGCATCCACCCACAAGTAGGCTTACCAAAACTCTGGGTATTCGCACATCCCATACAATGGTAGAGACCATATCCTCGCCTGACCTAGTCAGACCATTCATTATCTCAGTTATTGTAAAAGCAGTGTGCCCAACAAAAATTCCTGTCAAAACCATAAATGTGGTGAATGAAAACAAAACCACATATCGAATCTTGACTCTCATTTAGGAACTGTCTGATGACGTCCTTTCTTTCAGAAACTCTACAGCCTCTACTATTCTAGGGCCTGGAGCTTGCAAGAACAACTCCACATCTGCTTCTATCACATTTCCAGAAATAATCGCTTTTAGACCCCTGAAAGGTGGTATTTGAACCAAAGAATCCGATAACCTCGGGGCAGGTGCTGGAGCAGGTGTAATTGTAATTATTATGTCCGGGTTTGATGCCAGGATTTTTTCCGTTGACATAATGGCAAATCCTGGATATGGCCCGGCATCAGGCATACCTGCAGCCATATTATCCAATCCCAATGTTGTAGCAATCAAACCAGTATAGGATTCTGGTCTAGCGGCATATAAATTCCTGTCCTGGTCAGATATCAACATCAGGATAGTCCTATCATCTTCGCTTCCAACTGTTGCAAGTCGATCACTGATCTCGGCTATCTGCTCTAAGGCAACTTCTTCTTTCCCTATAGCTTTCCCTACATTCTTTATGCTCGTCTTGATATCATCGACTGTTTCCGCTTTGACTGCCATTACCTTTAGACCAGCTTCCTTAAATGCTCCCATAAACCTAGCTTGTGTAAGGGCCTCTATTATCACCAGATCTGGTCTCTGGGTTAATATGGTCTCTATAGATGGATTATATGCACTACCTACATCAGGAACTTCTTTAACCTTATCGGGGAAGGTGGAAGCTCTGTCTCTCAGTATAGATGTTCCCCCGACAAGATATAGAATTTCCGTAGCAGTAGGACTTATAGTGGCAATTTTAGTTGGGATATTTTCAAAAGATACATTTTGTCCCAACGCGTCTGTGACGACCACAACAACCGGTGTAGCTGTCGGCACAGCAGTAGGAGTAGGTGTGGGATCTGGAGATGAACAACCAAAGATAACATAGGTAAAAGAAAATATTACCAACATCAACAAAAAGTGGGCCGACCTCACCCAACTAGAATACTTACCAGTAATCATAAAGCATATACCTCTTGAATGAATAATCTAAAGAGTAGTGCATAGTTACTACGCTAGTTAGCATGCACTCATAACATCACTAAGACTTGCAAAGCATATATCAATCGTCCCGCCTTGTCTAGTCTTTAGCCCATACTGTTTCGGATATTTTTGTGCCCCTAAGCCGTATATACAGAAGTCGACAAATTAGTCGTGCTCCCAACTGGTATTAGTCAGGCATATTCTAGATCTCATATCTGTAATGCTATCTGGATCCAAGATCTTTATCACGCAACGCCGGGTCACGAACAGCCACCGCAATCACCAATAAACCACATACTATTGCCCCAATCAAGACTGCTGCCTGTGCACCTATTAATGCCGCTACCGCCCCACTAATAGTGTAACCTAATGGAGGAGCTCCTCCTGCCATCATGCTTCTGAACGCTTCAACTCTACCTCTAAGATTATCTGGAGAAATACTAAGAATTACTGAATTGCGCGGGATCATTTGCACTGCATTCGTCAGTCCAAGCAATCCTGCTGCTATAACGGCAAAGAAGAATGACGGTGACACGGCAAGCAACACTAACGCACCACTGTAGGCAAACACACCAAGCACCGTGTATAAACCTTTATACTTCATATCCCCCAAGGCCAGCATAAATCCGGCCCCGGCCAAACTCCCTATGCCAGGGGCGGCACTGAGGACACCAAATCCAGTTGCTCCTGCACCCAATGCCTCAGCAAATATTGGCAGTAGAGCACGATAACTGCCTAACGCAGTAGCCCAGACATCTAGTAACAATAGAGAAATAATAACTGGCTTGCTCCAAACAAATGCCAATCCCTCAACAAAACTGCTCCAAGGATTTTCTCGGCCTTGCCCTAAAGAATCCGGAACTCTAATACCAAGTATGGCAATCATAGCCAACAGATATAAGAGACCGCTGATGAGATAGGTTGACTCGAGCCCTATGTACGATATTGTTATTCCAGCGAGTGCCGGTCCAACAATTTGTGATGTTTGACCAACTGTAGCATTTAGAGCTATCGCATTAACGAGATTCGTCTGGGGTACCAGGCTGGGTATAAGAGCTGTCCTAGATGGTTGTGTGATCGCCGTAAAAGCACTATTCATCAAAGTCACGGCATACAGGTGCCAAACAATTACTGAATCTGTAAGGACCAAGAAAGCCAAGAATAATAATACAAGAGCATTTGCAAGCTGCCCTGCCTGGACAAGATAGACCCGATTTAACCGGTCAGCCAACACACCACCAGCCAGGGAGAGGATCATATGAGGGGCTGCCCTGGCAAGCCCACTGAGGCCCAGTAGCAATGCACTCCCTGTCATTTCATATATCTGCCAGAGTATGGCAATTTGGAGTAATTGGACGCCTAATGAGGTAAGCAACAGTGAAGAAGCGAAGCGGCGGAAGCCATCGTATTTTAACGAACTAAAGGCTCGAACTAAACCAGAGTCATGCTTATACATTAGTTACCTATATTACACAAATTCCGCAACCACTTTAATCTAGTATTGTTTATTTCAGGCCAATTGTTGCCTGACAGCTCAAAACATACAAAATAACCTTTTGCAATTACTCTACTGGTAATCACAATGCAGGAATTACAAATTGTGCTATTGCCTTGGTGGTATACTTGATTCACTAAATGCAGTTGGCAGGTTTATGGAAAATTGGGATTTCATAAAAAATGGTAAGTTCGTATGTGAAGAAACGGTGGAATTTCATGACGAGTGGGCATCGTTCCCAGAATCTACTTTAAGGGTTCACATCACTTGTCCTAAATGTTCCACTCGCTATCGCATAAACCATTCAACCCGTGCAACTACCAATAGCTATACTGGCTGTGGGTTGGATATCAGCTTAGAAGATGCCATAACTTCCGGTCAGTGTCCATATTCATGGTGCAAACGAGAATTACCTAAAAACATAGCAGACTGCCCTGAATGCGGTTTGCGTTGTAGAGACATTTCACATACCCTAGTACACTCAATTGGGTGCTGGTCATTTAGAGCTTTACAACGCTATACCAGTAAGTCCAGGGCTTAAGAATCCCAGTGCTATGACATAGTCCAATGTCCCTGATAGAAATACCCCATTATTAAAAACGGCACATAATCATCAGCACTAAGTATCTATAACCATTGATTACTTAGACTCGAACAGCCCTTGACGACCAAATATTCCTTCTGTTCTAGATGAACTTGCGATCTTAGTGTTGCCAACATTATCCTCAGAAATAGTTGGCCTATTTTCCTGAACGCTCTTATCCTCTATGTCCTTGAATTCAGCCTTATCAGAACCAAAGAAGTTAGCTTGGAGACTATCAACAATAGAAACCTTCTTCTCTGCCTCCAATTCCCCTATCTGCGTCCCTATCATTCCACTCATCATTGAAGAAAGATGATCTTGGCCAAGAGAACCAACATCCTCCCGCTTAATTGTATCAACCATTGCGAAAAGCCTATCATTGCCTATTTCAACAATTTCTGTAGACTCTATCCCTTTAGCAAGACCAACAAGTTGGTTGCTGTCCAGCGTCACTAAATGGCCCTTCTCCATGGCTTTGGTCATACCTTTGGCCTGTTCATTCCCAATATCAGCGATCATATTCTTGTCCATCTCTTTAGCCATCAATATAACTTTATCCCCGCCCATATCCTTGAAGTTCTCGCCTTCCATGTTCTTGGCCATCTGAGTCAGCTTATCTCCACCCATATCCTTGAAGTTTTCACCTTCCATATTCATGGCCATATGGGCTAGTTTATCCCCACCAAGTTCCTTCAAATTATTCGCATCCATGTTCATCGCAAGGTCCTTGATCTTCTCCCCACCTAATTCCTTCAGATTGGCACTGTCCATGTTCATAGCAAGATCTCTGATCTTCTCACCACCAAGTTCCTTCAAGTTATACGAATCCATGTTCATCGAAAGGTCAATGATCTACTCACCACCAACTTCATTCATGAAATCAAAGTACATTTTCAAGGATAGCTCAATCATCTACTCACAACAAAGTTCATTAAAGT
>CAZOCC010000003.1:0-14089 GCA_964578255.1 uncultured Dehalococcoidia bacterium
TAATATAGTACTCACTTCCAGAGAAATGGGTAAAGACAACCGAGTCCCCTTGGCCGGTATACCTTATCACTCATTACAGGCATATCTTGCCAAGTTAGTAAGAAACGGGCACAAAGTGGCTATTTGTGAACAAATAGGTGATGTGCCTAACAAAGGCTTAGTGGAAAGACAGGTGGTTAGGGTGGTAACTCCAGGCACCTTGATTGACGAGACACTCTTGGATGCTGCCGTGAACAACTATCTGGTAGCAATAATAATAGACAATGATCAGGCTGGCTTGGCATATGTGGATATTAGCACCGGTGAATTCACTACCACACAGGTTACCGGCTCAGAAATGCTTGTTGAATTGGACAGACTGGAAGCCGCAGAAGTTTTAGTGCCGCAGTCTTACGATTACTCGAGAAAGTTGTACGACTACACTATTACCGTGGTTCCAGATGAATACTTCGAATATTCTAGTGCAGAGAAATCACTGAAAAGTCACTTCGGGGTGACAACACTAGATGCCTATGGATGTAGGAACTTACCATTGGCTATACGTGCCTGCGGATCAATATTATCATACCTAAGCAGAACGCAAAAACAATCTATTCAAAGGCTTCAAGGTTTACGAACATACCATCCAGGTTCATTTATGGTGTTGGACCCTCAAACCAGAAGGAATTTAGAGTTATTTAAGTCCGTCAAAACTGGTGATCCGTCTTACTCCTTATTATCAACTATAGATTTTACCAAGACTGCTATGGGTTCTCGTTTGATCAAGAAATGGATCAGTCAACCGCTCCTAAATATCGAGGTTTTGGAGAATCGTTTGGATTTGGTGGAGACTTTCCATAGGGAAGAATTGATCAGGCGAGAAATAGTAGATTATCTGAAGGATATACCAGACTTGGAAAGACTATTGAATCGCATTGCTAACAGGGTGACCTCAAGTAGAGATCTAATTTCTATGGCTAAAGGCCTTAATTTGATTGCAGAGGTTGTGTCGTTGATTAGAACGATTGATGGACCTACATCCTATATGATTGAAGATTTCATGGATGGAATGCAAGTTGTGGCAGTGATAAGTGATGTGTTTCTGGTGGATGCCTCAGTAGTAGATCCAGTGAGTGGGGGGTACATAAGGCAAGGGTTTTCTGAGGATCTAGACCGATTGAGAAATACGTTGAACGATGCTAAAGAATATATAGCGAATTTGGAAAGAACAGAACGAAGTCGCACAGGTATAAAATCCTTGAAAGTTGGATACACAAGGGTTTTTGGCTACTACATAGAGGTTAGTAATGCCAATTTACCTCAAGTTCCTAGCAACTATAGCCGTAAACAGACACTTGTTGGAGGGGAACGATTCATAACGCCAGAACTAAAGGAATACGAATATGTGATATTGAATACACAGGAATGTATAGATGTATTAGAGACTGGAATATTTGAACAATTGTGTGACACAGTATTAGGAATGGCGGACAAAGTCAGAAACAATGCGGAATTTGCGGCATTAGTGGATGTGTTTAGCTCTTTGGCACATGGTGCACATGCATATGGATATGTGCGCCCTACATTGACGAACGACGGAGTCATAGATATTAAGGCAGGCAGGCATCCAGTTGTAGAGAGGATATTGAACAAAGGTTCCTTTGTTCAGAATGATACTTTCTTAAGCAAAGAGGAATCACAGGTGATTGTATTGACCGGTCCCAATATGTCTGGTAAAAGCACCTATATCAGGCAGGTTGCCATCATATCCCTAATGGCTCAAATGGGGAGTTTTGTACCGGCAGATTCAGCAACAATAGGTCTAGTGGATCGCGTGTTCTCTCGTATAGGTTTACATGATGATTTCTCAAGCGGGCAATCTACATTTATGGTGGAAATGATAGAAACAGCTAATATTCTTCAAAATGCTACAGATAAATCATTATTGATACTAGATGAGGTTGGTAGGGGAACCAGCACATTTGATGGATTAGCAATTGCTAGAGCTTCCTTGGAATATATCCACAATAACCCGGCTTTGGGATGTAAAACCCTGTTTGCCACTCACTATCATGAACTTGTTCAATTGGCAGAATTATTACCCCGTGTGATTAATCTGAATGTTGAGGTTGCAGAGAGTGATGGAGATGTGATATTTCTACATACAATAGTGTCTGGTGGTGCTGATAGAAGCTATGGGGTTCACGTGGCCCAATTGGCGGGTATGCCCCAACCTGTATTGGATAGAGCTAAACATCTATTGGCTGAATTAGAGAAAGACGGTATTGTTGCTAAACCACAGCAACAACCTTTGTTTGCGGTTACTGATTCTATAATTAAAAGCCTTTCAGAACTTGATTTGAACTCTATGACGCCAATGGATGCAATGAATAAATTGCATGAATTACAACGGCAAGCTGACAGTCAATAAGGTTCGTGTATTATGGAATTATAGGATAGGATTGTATCCAAAATTAAAAACAACATATTTATCATTAGATTGATTGGATAGCAGAAATTACAAATCCTCAATGTGGGTGATTGTTTATGTCTATTGGAATTTTATCTCAAGATGTAGCTTCCAAAATAGCAGCTGGAGAAGTCGTAGAACGCCCAGCCTCCGTTGTCAAAGAATTGGTTGATAATGCCATAGACTCAGGAGCTACTACGGTTGCTGTAGAGATATCTGGCGCTGGTTTAGATCTTATAAGAGTTACAGATAATGGTTGTGGTATACCTAGTGACCAGGTTGCGTTGGCATTCTCTCGCTTTGCAACTAGTAAAATATCCTCACACCTTGACCTGGAAGGTATAAATACGCTCGGATTTCGCGGGGAGGCTCTTCCAAGTATATCAGCGGTCTCTGATGTCACCATGATAACTAATTCCCTTGATCAACAGCATGGGACGCGCATTGAACTGCATTTTGGAAAAATCCAGGAAATCAGTATTGTGGGAAGCAATCGTGGAACATCGGTGGTAATAAGGCACTTATTTCAGAACGTCCCAGCAAGGCTACAATTCCTAAAATCCCCATCCACAGAGATATCTAGGATCCGTACTTTAATGCATCAATTCGCAATGGCTTTCCCGGAGGTGAAATTTGATCTGGAGATCGATGAGCGTATATCATTCGTTTCTTCTGGGACTGGTGATTTGAAAAAAACTTACTCCTCAATATATGGCCCAAAATTGGCTAGCGCTATGTTGGAGATCCCGGTTAATGAATCTCATGATGATGGTCCGGTATATGTGAGAGGATTGATCAGCCCTCCCGACGTAAGTAGATCCAATCGCGACCATATAAATTTGTTGGTGAATGGCAGACCTATATACAGTCGTAGCCTTATTTACGCGATAGAGGAAGCTTATCAAGGATTCCTGATGGTGAGGCGCCATCCATTAGCAGTTATACATATAGAGGTTCCATCAGATCGTATTGACGTGAATGTGCACCCAGCTAAATTGGAGGTGCGTTTCAAGGATGAGAGTCTGATATTTTCTGCAATACAAAGGTCTATCAGGGCCACACTTGTCGCGGAGAGTCCGGTTCCTGGCATCTACACTAGTAACTTGGCTGCTAAGTCCATTCAAGCCCAGAAAGAAAGCGTGATAGATATTTCTGAGTTTGTTGAAGCCCCGTCATTTCTTGATGCACTGGGAGGCAAGTTGCCACATGCGGATAGTCACAGTGATTATCTAGAAACAATGCCTGTAATGAAAGTGGTAGGGCAACTACACAGTTTGTACATTGTAACTGAAAGTTCTTACGGGATATATATAGTGGATCAACATGCCGCACATGAGAGAGTCATGTATGAAAAGATCAAAAAGGAGTTTAGCAAGAATGGTCCAAGTATACAGCGATTATTGGACCCGTTAGTTCTGGAAGACATGGAACCATATGACATCGTTTTGAAAGAACACACTGAAAGTCTTATGGATTATGGTTTTGAGATAGAGTATTTTGGCGATAATTCATATCTACTACGTACCGTACCTTGGCATCTTAAGGATATAGATCCCCATGTGGCCTTTGTCGATGTGTTGCACCAGATGAAAGGTATGTTAGGAATATTACAAATGGATCACAACATATTGAGCACTATAGCTTGCCACTCTTCTATAAGGGCTGGTCAGACATTGTCCATCCAAGAGATGGATCAGTTGATATATCAGCTAGCGACAGCTGGACAGTCTGGCACTTGCCCGCATGGCAGGCCTACGATGATCCAGGTGAGTTATCAGCATATTGAAAAACAATTTGGCAGGAGGTAGATTGTCCGTGAGTCAATGATCTAATCTTGCAAGTAATCTATGACCAGCAACCTTTTTGACTCCGCGTTCTCGGATAAATGGTACCTCTCCATGAGGTCATTCGTGTCTTCAGTTGGCACTAACGTCTCCCCCTCATACATTATGGGGAAGTTGTGCATTGTCCGTATGAAGATGCCAAACAATGGGACAGATTGGCTGCGTTTCGTTTGGGATAAGCCTTGTTCAATTCTATCAATTTTGCCAACTTGAACCCAACTGTCTACATAGTCATTTAGGAACGCCTGCCGGTGTGCTGCGTCCTGATTGGCAGATAGATATTCGTATATATCAGATACTCCTGTTAGGCCTTTACTCCCGACATGTTCAACTAATGTCAGGCCAGAGCAACGTATGTCACTGTTCTCGGAATACGCTGTTTCGATTTCGTCTAGGATGCATTCGATGCGTTCCTGTTTGTTTATATGTCTCCTTATCAGCATTTGACTTTCAGACTGATCTTGTGCTGCGGACACGGATTCTTTCAGTGAGGCAATATCTGTTGATGACACTAATGTCTTGTTTTGGAATTCTATATCGGCAATGGGTGCCCCAGATTGTTGAAGTTGTTCCAGTACATATAGAGCTTCTTTGTCGCTAGTGTCACATCCGACATTTGTTCCCAATACCATCACGGCTAGGGAAAAAACGACCAAATATTTCAATAACTTGCTATACATCAAGTACCCACCCTGGGGGTCCCATGTGCCATTTCAGGTTTGAATTAATGATAGATCCAATGATTCTATGGGTATTATATGTTGAAATAAACGCGATGAAGTCAGGGTGTCCAGCTGGCATTAGCGTAGCCTTAGGTTGCCCAGTTTGTTACGCCAGTAGTTTAGTCTTGATCCTAGTCTGGGTTGGAAAATGGAATCGCTATTACCAGCTCGGTTCTTAGGATTACCAGTTACCATTCGTAGTCTATTGCTGAACGCAGACATTGTGGCCAGGGCACCAAATGCCAACACTGCTTGGGTTAAGAATTTCCTTCTGCTTACCGAGTCTAGGGCACGAGCCTCTGTATACTCCATGTGAATTCTCCTGCACGAACATTAATGTACTGTGGAATTACCCACTAAACGCCATGATTTGGTATTGACTAACCACTTTGCCGATTGTACACTACGTGCAGCTTATTGGAAAGCCCTGGTTTAACAGGTCTATAAAGGTTTATCGGTTTCATTGTTAGATGAAATGTGGGCCTGTAGTTTGTAGTAATAACCAGAGCTTTTCCCATACGATATGAGAGAGTAGACATGGACCCGGAATTTATTACTAGTTCTGATTGGCAACAATTGGCGAACCTCTTGCATTTCTTTTGGTTCGTTTTATTGGCTGCTATCGGTTTTGGAGGTAACTTCCTGATGGCCCACGCTATTATACCCTCACTAGTGGGTACAGGGCATATCCCTCAATCATTTGAGAATACCAGAAAGATATTCTATGGCGGTGCCGTATTCTCACTCGTGTTGGTTGCATTCTTTGTTTCCCAGATTGCTGTGCGTGTGGGTGACCTTGATGGAGTATGGGGGAGATTTTGGATATGATGCAACAACTGGCTGACGAATTATTGGTTAGGAAAAACATTACAAAGTGTTATTGAAGCAAGCCGCAGTTATCACATTAGTCGCAGGTGGATTGGCCGCAGGAGGCATAGTCACCTTAGTGTTGGTGATGTTTGTTGCTAGGGCTTGGTGGACCATACCTTTCGAAGTTTTGATGTTCGGTCAGGCGCCAGAGCAACCGGTGGCATTTCCTCATACTGTGCATGCTGGGACCGAACTGGTGCTAGATGATGATGGAAGTGCGAAAGTCAATATGAGTGGTGAACCTATGCATGGACTTGGTTTGGAATGTGCATTCTGCCACAGGAATGTCACTGCCGGTGAATCTGCTGGCATTCCGCCTGTAGAGCAGTGTATGTTCTGTCACAAAACTATAGGCAAGGAACTTCCCGAGATCATAAAGCTGGTCAATGCCTGGGATAACAAGCAACCAATCGTTTGGGAGAGGGTTCACAGGCTTCCTGATCATGTCAGATTTGTGCATGAGGCTCATATAAGGTTCTTCACTCAAGAGGGTAATTTGCTTCCTTCTGGCGATCAAGCCTCAGGAGCAGGTAATGTTTGTGCCGTTTGCCATGGAAATGTTGCAGCGATGGAAGAAGTTAAACAGGTTAGAAACTTGAAAATGGGGGACTGTGTTGATTGTCACAGAGACTATGGTGCTCCCACAGACTGTACTACCTGCCATTATTAAGGAAGAGAATAAGGAAATATGGGAATAACTAGAAGACAGTTTTTGAGATGGTCTGGTGCGTCAGCGGTTGGTGCTGTTGTCTTCAATGGTTGCCAGATACCAGAGCAAGAATTACAGGTCGAAAGTCCCGTAGACTTGCCTGAGGATCTTGTCAGCGGTGTTGATAACTGGTACGCAACGATTTGTCGTCAGGATCCAGAAGGATGCGGCATTATCGTGAGAGTAGTGGAAGGTCGTGCCAAGAAGATTGAAGGAAACCCAGATTATCCCGTGAACCAAGGTAAGCATAGCGGTCGCAGTGAGGCTGGCCTTCAGGCTCTTTACCATCCAGATAGACTACAGGAACCTTTATTTAGAGAGAGTGTGTCAGGTGAATTCTCACCGATATCTTGGTCGGATGCCAGGGCTAAAATAGTGGACAGACTCAGGAATTTGCCTGACAAAAGTAGATTTGTGTTGATGACTCAACCGCTGAGAGGCCACTTGGCTTTGGTAGCTAACGATTTTGTGGAAGCTATTGGCGGGAAGCATATGGCGTTTGAAACATTGGATCAAGCCAATTTGCGCGGTGCTGTGAGTAAAGTATTTGGGAGTGATAGGGGAATACCAGAATTTGATATAGAAAACGCCAAATATCTCATATCATTTGGTGCTGATTTCCTCTCCACATGGCTTTCCCCGGTTAAATATTCCAGAGGATACGGTGAATTCCGTCAAGGCCATTCCAAAAGAGGTGTCCATGTTCAGGTTGATTCTCGTTTTTCCATGACAGCTGCAAATGCAGATGAGTGGATTCCAGTTAAGCCAGGCGGAGAAGGCATATTGGCTATGAGCATGATATATACCATTATAAAAGATGGTTTGGGTGATGCGGATATAGCCGATAAACTTACACAAGGTTCTGGCTACGAAGGCCTAAATGACTTCCGTCCAGACAGTTCAGACGTTTTCAATGCTACTGGCGTCTCGTCTGAAAGGATTACTCATATTGCTCATGAATTTGCAGATCCACATAATCGGCCGAGTATAGCCATTGGAGGAGGATCGGCAGGTGCCCACACTAGTGGTTTATTCAACCTCAGTGCCATATATTCATTGAACCTCTTGGTTGGGAACATTGGGAAACCTGGAGGGTTGTTCTTTAAACCCTTGTCGCCTATAGATGATTTGAATAAACCTGGGGTAGTAGAAGCCGGCATCCCAACACCTTTCCTTGGATGGAAAGAGATGGACCGCCCGGAGATGGTCATGCTTAGAGGAGTTAATCCAGTGCATAGCCTTCCTGCAGGTTCCAATTTTGTAAGTTCGCTACAGGCTGCGGATTTCGTTGTGTCTTTTTCTAGTTTTATGGACGAAACCACGTCAATGGCCAACTTGATTATGCCGGAGAATACCTATCTGGAAGATTGGGGAGATGATACCCCGGATCCCGGACCTAGATACCAATTGGTGGGATTACAGCAACCGATTGTGCGTCCGTTTTATTCTGGTACTGGGAGTTTTGCAGATGAACTTCTGGCTATCGGCACTGAATTGGAATTAGGTTCAGCGCAAAGATTGGGACTAGATGGTGGTTCAACACCTAAATTCGAGGATCTTTTGAAGGCAAGTGCTCGCAAACTTTGGGAAATGGATAGGGGTTCAGTTCGTGCAGCTACCTTTGAGGGTTTTTGGAATGGTATTCTTCAGCGAGGTGGTTGGTGGGACTTAGATTCTATAGATAATGATACGGAATTAGAACCTGGCATTCTTGACTCGAGATGGCCTGATGTGGCAATAGATGGCCCGTCTGGAGATGATACATATAACTTAATACCATTCTTATCCAACTCTATGTCAGATGGGAATCTAGCCCATCTTCCTTGGCTCCAGGCTTTGCCGGATCCCGTGACTTCTGTTGTATGGGATACATGGATAGAGATAAATACTAAGATAGCTGACGAAAAGGGCATAGTTGAAGGGGATGTTATGGAAGTTACTTCAGATGCGGGCACAATAGAGGCGCCTGCGTACATTCATCCTGCTGTCCCTCCGTGGACCGTTTCAATGCCCATTGGTCAAGGTCATACTGCTTTTGGGCGGTATGCTGAAGGTGTTGGGGCGAATACTCTGTCATTGTTGCCAACGACGGTTGACAACACTACTGGTGGTCTCGCATGGGCAGCGACAAGAGTTAGGGTCAGTAAAACAGGAAGGCGCGTGGACCTTGCAACGTTTTCCGGTAACGTCCCGGCTTTTGAACCAGATAAGGGCAGGATAATTAAAGTTACACCTCCGGAATCGCATGGGCACTAATCATGTGCTGTAAAGGTATTTGTAAAGTAAAGGAAGGCAGGTAATCACCGTGGCGACTGAACGTATAACCCATAAATGGGGAATGGTTGTGGACATAGACCGTTGTACTGGTTGTCAGGCATGTGTGATTGCATGCCAGGCAGAGAACAATATCCCATTGAATACCGAGGATGTTTTTCGGCAGAGACGTGCTATACAGTGGATTCATGTCGAGCGATACTGGGAAGGGGAATTCCCTGATATTAAGGCTAGGTTTATACCAGTGTTTTGTCAGCACTGTGACAATGCACCCTGTGAACCTGTATGCCCAGTGTACGCTACATATCATAACAATCAAGGTATGAATGTCCAGGTTTATAACCGTTGTATAGGCACTCGTTACTGTGCTAATAACTGTACATACCAAGTCAGGTTCTTTAATTTTTGGGAACCTGTTTGGCCTGAAACTCTTAGGAATCAACTGAATCCAGATGTTACTGTGCGCAGCAGAGGCATTATGGAAAAATGCAGTTTCAACATTCAAAGGATCAGAAAAGCCGAAAGAGTCATTGAGGGACAGCGTGGTGAGAGAATCACGGATGAAAGTCTTAGCGATGGAAACTTCCTTCCGGCATGTGTGCAAGCTTGCCCAACTGGTACGCTTGTATTTGGTGATTATTTGGACCCAAATAGTAAAGTTGCACAGCTTAAAGAGGAACACTTGAAAGACGGTGGACGTGGCTACAAGCTCCTGGGCGAATTAGGGACAGAGCCCAATGTAATATACCTTAAGAAGGTAGATATTCATGCTAAGGTGGGTAGTGAATCTCATGCATGAACTTCATCATCCACCAGCACCATCCTACATAGGCATGAAGGCTCAGGATATTACTAAAGACGTCTTAGAGAGACACGAGAATCCTGGCAGAGCTTTCAGGAACGTGTCGTTGCTTATGGGTGGATTGGTATTATTGGGTGTGGTTGGAGTGATTATGCTCCTTTCGGAAGGTTTCGATGACAGAAACACTTGGGGTTACCATGCTGTGATTTTTGCATACATATTCACCGTGGCTCAAAGTGCCGTATTAATTTCAATTGCCCTGCGCATGGTGAAATCCCATTGGCGTCGTCCTCTGGCCAGAATATCAGAGATGTTTGCAGCAGTGGGTCTGTTCAATTTCTTACTTATGATACCTCTGTTATGGGTTTTGCCTCCCACGGACGGTCGTAGAAGCATTTGGTTCGGGGCTCCAGGGCATAGCCCGCATTTTTGGGACACCTTGGGTATGGGTCTGCTGGTAGTTTGTGGGTTGGCGTTGTTGTATTTCGCATCGTTACCAGACATGGCTGCTATTAGGGACTCTGACTCCTCTAGCAGGAAGAATTTCTACAGACGCATGTCAATGAATTGGCATGGAACACCACATCAATGGAAGGTTCTCCGAGCTGGTATATCTGTGCTCGGTGGCTTTTACTTCTTGTTACTTATCTTTATGCACATGATGATTGGAGTGGACTTTTCCATGAGCCTTATTCCTGGCTGGAAAGATGCAATTTTCCCGGCCTACCATGCTATTAGTGGTATACAGTCTGCAATTGCCTTGGTGCTGGTTACTATGTTCATATTGAGATGGCGAACTGGCATGCGAGAATATATCAGTGTGCACCAGTTTTGGGGCCTCAGTAAGATTCTATTGGCAACTTGTCTGCTATGGTTCTATCACTGGTGGTCTTCGTTTTTCACGTACTGGTATGGTCGGACACCTGCGGAACTGGCTGTCTTAAAGTTCCTGATGTTCGAAACGTATAAGGTACCGTTCTTCTTAGCATGGTCTATGTGCTTCCTGTTACCTTTCTTGATTCTGATGTGGAATATAATCAGGAAGCCTACTTGGGGCCCAACTCTAGCTGGATGCGTTATACTGGTGGGAACGTTCTTCAATGTTGTTCACTGGTATGTGGCCGCTTTCTCTATTGTAGATCCTTCGGCTCACGTTCTTGAATCTGCGCCTGCTGTTAACCTACCTGGTCTGGCCGATGTGTTTGTCATAGTTGGTGGTATAGCAGGAGCGATATTAACGTACATGTTGGCTACCCGCATTTTCCCAATAATATCCTTGTGGGAAATAAAGGAAGGCGTTATGTTGCAGAAAGTACGAAGATTCATGAAGACCGAAGTATATAGTGTGGGTAAACCTGAATGATAAACCGAAGAAGCGAATTTATGTTAAATATCGGGAGTTGCAAAGAATGCAAGAACGAGTAAAACTTACAGATCAACAAATTAACAAAGATCTTCTTCGTTCAATGACTGAGAATAATATTTGGTATTGGATTGTTGTGGGTCTACTCGGAATGGTGGTTCTCTGTGCATTTGTTGCAGCAGGCTATATGTTTAACCGTGGATTGGGTGTGACAGGTTTGAATCGACCAGTCATGTGGGGATTCTTTATCACCAACTTTGTGTTTTGGATCGGTATTAGCCACGCCGGGGTTATGCTTTCGGCAATATTGAGATTGGTTCAGGCCGAATGGCGCCGACCTGCTACTAGGGCCGCAGAAGTTCTGACGGTGTTCTCTCTGATGACAGCAATGACCATGCCATTGATACATACGGGAAGACCATGGAGAGTAGCCTACTGGGCTTTCCCTTATGATTGGGCCAGGGGTGTATATCCTAATGTCCGCGCAGCGCTAGGTTGGGATCCGGCAGCCGTTTTCACGTACCTGACTAGCAGTATATTGTTCGTTTATATCGCATTGGTTCCTGATATAGCTGTTGCTAGAGATAGGACCACTGGATGGAGGCACGTCCTGTATTCAGTGTTGTCTCTAGGGTGGCGCGGTACTGTTCGGCAATGGAAACTACAGTTAATAGCTGGCATTTTGCTTTCTGCGATAATACTACCGATCTTCGTTTCAGTGCACAGCATAGTTTCATGGGATTTCGGCATGGCCATGTCTGTTGAAGGTTGGCACAGTACTGTATTCGCTCCTTACTTCGTTATAGGAGCTGTTCACTCAGGTGTTTCTGGAGTAGTTACTTTCATGTTAGTACTGCGTTGGATGTTTCATTGGGAAAATTACATACGCAAAGAACATATAGAGTCACTGGCTAAACTACTTATAGTTGTTGCTACGGCATGGTTGTATTTCTTTGTCCTTGAATGGGTGTTTGGTCTGTACGCTTTGGAAGGACCTGAAATAGCCTTGAGGGAAATGCAATTATTCCAGATGCCTTGGTCAATTATGTTTGCGACATTTTTGATATGTTCCTATATCATACCTGTGCCTATGTGGATGTTCTCTAAAGTTCGGAGAAGTGTACCATTAATGATATTTACTACTATCTTGGTAAATATTGGTATGTGGTGTGAAAGATTCATAATAATTGTACCTGGCTTGGCACGTAAACAAGGATTTTCCTTTACTTGGGGTGGATATACTCCTAGTGCGATTGAGATAACGATAGTTATAGGTACATTTGCAATGGTTAGCATGTTGTGTCTGCTGTTTGCAAAGATCTTTCCTCTTATTCCGATTGGTGACACCAAAGAAGGTGTTGTTTTGGAGGATTCCATAAAAATAGGAAAAGTAACTGTTCCCGCGGTAATACGGGAAGAATAATTCCGGGAGGTCTAGAATGGCCAAGAAAAGTATACTAGGTTTGTTCGATAACGCTGAGACTGCAGCTGATGCTACTGACGTTTTATTGGAGAACGGATGTGAGCAGGAAGACTTTGACGTGCTGACTGGCAGCCCTTACCCTGAGGGTGCTTTTGGCGAAAAAGAACCAGTGCATCACATATATGTTTTCCCTATCATTGGTGCACTGATGGGGTTTTGTGTGGCATTATTGTTGACCTCTGGTACTCAAATTGCCTATCCAATGGTAACAGGGGGCAAACCGATATTAGGTATTCCCCCGGCCGTAATCATTGCTTATGAAGGAACCCTATTAGCCGCAGTCATATTCACTATAATTGGTATAGTGTTTGAGTCAAGATTACCGAGGGCAAAGCTGGATCCTTATGATCCCAGGATAACTGAGGGCTATATAGGATTGTTAGTCAGTTGCCCTGAAGAAAAAGTAGATGAATTGGATCAGGCATTAAGAAGGAGTTCTGCAGTCGATGTTATTCATCAGAGAGGCCGAACGTTTCCAAGTCAATGATAAAAATTCCTGACACTACCATATTTACAGGCAGATTTCGCCCGTTATTGATCATCTCTATGTTGGTTATGTTGATCGGGTCCGGTTGTATGCCTTGGGGGCGTGGCACTTATCAAGTGGAAATATTTTCAGAAATGCATTACAGCCAGGCATATAAATCTCAAGAATCCCCAAGACTGTATCCGGCATCTGGGTTGGTCCCGTTTAGTGGTATTGGGTATGACCAAGGTTTGGTTGTTGCATTGTCAGAGGACTTCGTTGCGGATAGCGCCTTGGT
Organism: uncultured Dehalococcoidia bacterium; assembly: GCA_964578255.1. GTDB lineage: Bacteria > Chloroflexota > Dehalococcoidia > Lucifugimonadales > UBA2985 > CAZOCC01. The sequence continues at coordinate 13,281 of CAZOCC010000003.1, forward strand.
AGACCAGGGTAGTGAATTATATCAGGTGAATTGCGTAGTTTGTCATGGATTGACGGGTTCTGGTAACGGACCTGCTAGGGACTTTCTCTTGACATATGCTGGTATACCACCTGCTGATATTACAGGCCCTGCGACTGTGGCAGCTTCTGATGCTGACTTATATAATTTTGTTGCAGGCGGAGGTCGCATAGGCTACTTTACCGCAATGTCTCAGGCTGATTCCCCGTCTTCCATGCCTGTTTTCAAAAAACTATTGAATGAAGCTGAGCTAAAGGCAGTTGTGAGTTATTTGAGGACTCTCCAATAAACGGATAATATATTAGACTACATGTTTTGTCAGTGGAATGTATGGTTTGCGAATGTTCCGTTTGTAATCTAGGCCTAATAAACCCTTTGACTTGTTCTTCAGTTTATTAGAATGTACAATGATTATCTTATAATTACTTAACTCAAGTATTCGTATCAAAGAAGGATTAATTATGGATGTAGATACGGTGGTATCTTTGATTGATAACCCTAAAATAGCCGAATTTCGATCCGGCGACACAGTCAAGGTCACTATAAAAATCAAGGAAGGTGATCGAGAGAGGTCACAGGCCTTTCAAGGCACCGTGATTCGTAGTCGAGGCAAAGGTACAGGAGCCACTTTTACGGTTAGGCGAGTGTCCTACGGTATCGGAGTTGAGAGAACTTTCCCGTTCCAATCCCCTTTAGTAGAATCGGTAGAGGTTATGAGGCGTGGCAAAGTGCGTAAAGCTCGTCTATATTATTTGCGAGGCCGCTATGGCAGAGCTGCACGAATCAAGGAA
>CAZOCC010000004.1:0-9661 GCA_964578255.1 uncultured Dehalococcoidia bacterium
TTTTTTTGGTATAGGACCTCTGTTCCATGCCTCCGACGGAGCCGTGCCAGTGTCAATCGAACTGTTTTCAGTTTCTCAAATAGCAGCAGTGGTATTATTGTTCGCTGCCGGCTTGGAAACAGACCTTAAGCAATTCCTGCGATACGCTGGACCAGCAACCGCTGTTGCAATTGGAGGCCTGGTCATGCCATTCCTTCTGGGTTACGGCTGCACCATGCTATTTGCCCCAGCAGGGCTAAGTGGAGATGAATTGACTTACGCTGCACTTTTTATGGGAGCAGCGATGACAGCGACTTCAGTCGGAATAACGGCCCGGGTATTGAGTGACATACACAAGTTGGATACATCTGAAGGTGTAACTGTAATGGCAGCAGCTGTCGTTGATGATGTCCTGGGGATATTGGTACTAACTGTGATAGTAGGCATGTCAGCTCCAGATGAAAAAATATCTATAGCAGGAGTAACTGTTATAGGAGCGAAAGCCGTCGGATTCTGGCTAGCTCTAATGGCTGGTGGAATCCTGGGATCAAAATACATATCAAGAGCATTGGAGTCATTCCAGGGCACGGGTTCTGCTCTAGCTCTTGCCCTCGCTATAGCGTTCTTGGCGGCGGGATTAGCGGAAAGCTTCGGATTGGCCATGATAATAGGTGCTTACTCAATAGGATTGGCTCTGTCTGGAACCTCAGTAGCCCGTAGAATAGAAGAACCCATAATGTCTGTTTACCACGCATTAGTCCCTATATTCTTCGTGGTCATGGGCATGATGGTGGATGTGGCATCGATGGGCTCAGTAATAGTCTTCGGATTGATAATCTCCTTTCTGGCTATCATATCCAAGATCATTGGCTCCGGAGTGCCGGCAATGGCTGCAGGATTCAACATGATAGGTTCTTGGAGAATCGGCATTGGCATGCTGCCAAGAGGAGAAGTAGCTTTAATCATTGCTGGTATAGGACTATCCAGAGGCATAATAGGACCTGATATATTCGGGGTAGCAATCCTTATGACAGTGATAACTACACTCTTGGCGCCCATAATCCTCGTACCCGCCTTTAAAAATGGACGTCCGGGCAGGCGAGAAGATACCTGATAATAGCTAAGTCGGCCGGGCTCATATCCTGAAATTTGTTCCTCACCAACCCTAAAATGATAATTCCTTATTCATCTCCTATTTCATGGCATTAAATTGCTACAATAAACATACATGCTAGCGGCCCCTGTAGCTCAGAGGATAGAGCACTGGCCTCCGAAGCCAGGTGCGTGGGTTCGAGTCCCGCCAGGGGCACCATAATGTGATTGCAGGATATGGGATTTCATGCTGCATATAGCCTGGATGGACCGAATAGGCGATCGGCACCGTTTTCTTTATCAATCAAATGGCGCATTGATGTTGCGGTTTGCTTCCAACAGGCATGCCGGGCATTTCTTTTTAATTCATCAAACGAATAAACAAATCGATTTAACTATCAACATACATAATTGTATTGTATTCCCATGCCCAAATATAACCCTTATGAAAACAACACAAGTGTTGACTGTGCAGTTTGCTGTGGATATACTTTTAATTCAAGCGACCCTGATAAAAAATGCCCACATTCAGGAATGATCAAATGATAGGTTCTAGTGGGCACTGCAGTCTTGGTCAGTATCGGATGGCCAACGAAATGGGGCCTGGAAATTATTTTTAGCAATGAATATTGGTGTACCTAAAGAAATAGTACCAGGAGAACGCCGTGTTGCGTTGGTTCCTGATGCTGTTGCCCGTCTATGTGAAGCCGGTCTCAACGTGATTGTAGAGTCCGGAGCAGGGGAGGCCGCCAATATCTTCGACTCAATGTACCGTGAAGCTGGCGCCAATGTTGTTGATGACTCAGACTCCGTATGGGAGATGTCTGATATTGTACTTAAAGTTCAGGCCCCAACCATGGATACATCCATTGGTAAGGCTGAGATATCCAAACTTAAATCCGGATCAGCAATAATTGGTCTATTGCAACCGCTGACCAATTTGGATTTAATAAAGGCGCTTAAAGAAAAGAACGTGACTAGCATAAGCATGGACACAGTTCCCAGAATAGCACGGGCACAGAGCATGGATGCATTATCCTCTATGAGCTCCTTGGCAGGATACAAGGCAGCAATAATTGCTGCCAATTCACTTGCTAAATACCTACCAATGATGATTACAGCGGCCGGCACTTACCCACCAGCCAAAGGATTAGTTTTGGGAGCTGGCGTTGCAGGGTTACAGGCAATAGCAACGTCACGCCGACTAGGAGCTGTTCTAAAAGCATTTGATGTTAGGCCGGTTGTCAAAGAACAGGTAGAGAGTTTGGGGGCAACTTTCGTAGGGTTACCAGAACAAACTCAAACCGAAGACTCTGGTGGATACGCCAAAGAACTAGAAGAAGAGTCCAAAATCAAGGAACGGGAAGTCCTGACAGACATTACCCGCGACTCTGACTTCGTCATAACTACTGCTTTAATACCTGGCAGGCCAGCTCCGATCCTTATAACAGAGGAAATGGTCAACAACATGAGACCTGGATCTGTCATCATAGACATAGCTGCCGAAGCAGGCGGCAACTGTGAGCTTACTCAACCTGGCGAGGAAATCGTGGTTAACGGCGTTATAATAAATGGCCCTTTGAACCTCCCTAGCACAATGCCCTTACACGCTAGCCAGATGTACTCTCGTAATATCTCGACTTTGCTATCACATCTTGTTAATGAGGCTCAATTAAACCTGGATTTTGACGACGCAATCACTCAAGGTTGTTGCATAACTCACCAAGGCACTGTTATGTACGGACCAGCCCAAGCAATACTTGATAACCAAAATAATGGAAGTTAGTATCTGGTGAGGAGATGTTGAGATGATAGAAGGACTATTAGTTTCGATCTTTGTTTTCGTGCTAGCGGTATTGCTCGGATTCGAAGTGATAAGCAAGGTCTCACCAACATTGCACACCCCCTTGATGTCCGGCTCAAACGCAATATCAGGAATAGTGCTAATAGGAGCACTAGTTGTCGTATTTAGAAGTGACTCGACTCTCGGCACCACGATAGGCCTCGCAGCAGTAACACTTGCGACTATAAACGTAGTAGGTGGGTTCATGGTAACAGACAGAATGCTACAAATGTTTAAAAAACGCACGGATAGACCTGACTAATGCAATTATTAGACTTGATAAACTTATCTTACTTATTGTCTGCTGTGTTATTCATAGTAGGCCTAAAGAGATTGAGTTCCCCAAATACAGCTAGATCTGGTAACACCATGGCAGCCACGGGAATGTTGATCGCCGTATTGGTGACTTTGCTAGACCAAGATATCTTGGATTTGAGTCAAATCGCCGGTGGAGTTCTTGTGGGAGCTATCATTGGTACAATCCTTGCCAAAAAGATCCAGATGACAGCTATGCCACAAATGGTAGCGATTTTCAACGGTTTAGGTGGTGCGGCTTCCGCTTTAGTAGCATCAGGAGAGTTTCATAAACTAACCTCCACCACAGGTTCAACAATTGAACCCGATGTAGGAACTACTATAATGCTTGGTACAGTAATAGGGGCAGTTACCCTATCTGGTAGCTTCATAGCTTTTGGCAAACTTCAAGGCATAGTGACCGGTAATGCCGTAACGTCTCCCATTATCAAAATTGCCAACCCGTTACTTTTTATTGGCGCACTAGCAATAACTTTATATATAATATTAGTGCCAGACGGATCTGACATTACTACATTATTCCTGGGACTAATAGCAATTTCCCTAATACTTGGTGTGCTATTGGTGATGCCGATAGGCGGAGCTGACATGCCTGTCGTCATAGCATTGCTCAACTCATACTCTGGACTGGCTGCTGCTGCTGCTGGTTTCGTGCTAGACAATATGGTGCTAATAATCAGCGGCTCTCTAGTGGGAGCATCCGGATTTATATTAACCCAGATAATGTGCAACGCAATGAACCGTTCCATATGGAACGTAATGTTTGGGGGGTTCGGCGCTAATCCGGTAGTTATTGGCCAAAGTGGCACCGATGGTTTGCAGGCTCAATCCACCTCTGCAGCAGATGCGGCAATTGTCCTGGCTTACGCAAGATCTGTAATTTTCGTCCCTGGCTATGGCCTAGCAGCGGCTCAAGCACAACATCAGGCCAGAGAACTGGCCGATTTATTACAAGACAGAGGAGTCGAAGTTAAGCACGCTATACACCCGGTGGCGGGCAGGATGCCGGGACACATGAACGTTTTATTGGCAGAGGCAGACGTGCCATACGACCAACTCTTCGCGATGGAAGACATAAATGATGAATTTGAAAGAGCTGATGTGGCTGTAATAGTCGGAGCCAATGATGTGACAAACCCGGTTTCACGAGACGTCCCAGACAGCCCAATATACGGTATGCCGATTCTTAACGTAGATAGAGCTAGGAACATAATATTTATTAAGAGAAGTTTAAGCCCGGGTTTCGCCGGCATAGACAACCCACTTTTCTATAATCCCAAAACACGTATGCTATTTGACGATGCACGCAGGGCTCTAACAAACTTGGTAAACGAAATCAAGAACCTATAGGGTGAGCGGATCCTCTATCGTCATTAAAGGCTCTGGGGCAGCATATGAATCTACAAGTAGGCAGTGAATTTGTTCATTTTGTCTACAGTTATATTTTGCGGTATTATCGTGGTATCTGACAGTTCAAAACCCATTATGATTATCTCGTCGCCCACTTTGATTCTATGAGCTGCGGCTCCATTCATACATATGACACCACTACCCCTAGTGCCTTCCATGACATATGTCTCTAGTCTGGCTCCATTCGTATTATCCACAACCAAAACTTTCTCACCTGGCCATAGACCTGATTTCTCAATAAGATCGCGGTCGATAGTTATACTGCCTACATAATCGACATTAGCCTCGGTTACCGTGGCCTTGTGGATCTTGGATCTCAACACCAATCTCATACTTAGCAATCTCCATGCGCTATTAATTCAATTGCACTATATCAGCCAACCGAATCACAAGTATACTATCACATATAGTTCACAGGCACAGCTTCTCGTTTCATTTCAGTCCGCCATACAATTGGAATATCCCATCGTCCCAATTTAAAACAGCAACATCTCAATATACTAATATTTATATATTGTTGGGGATTGTTCAAAATCATTCACGACCGCTTTACATCAAGGAAACCCACAATGCTGGTGAAATTGAAGGAGAGCATTTCCGCTATCATAGTGTGCACCACTGGCATTGTAACCAAAACGTCCTTGACACCATTACAAATATTCGGCTAGGCTGTTATCCCACCGTTTTTAAACAGTCTTATTGCTTTGTACTTTGTACAAAGTATAGGTTGTGTTAGAACGATGACTATTTGTAGTGAATACCAAGCATGAAACCAATAATCAAATACGGTTGCAAAATTTTGTCTTGGACAACAGGCATGGAACCACGAGGGGCAAGTGAACACTAACTATATAAAAGACAGTAATGAAGGAGCAATAGCGTTTCAGGCTGTAAGCTCCAAAATAGATTTTCCGGCAATGGAAAGCAGAATATTGGATTGGTGGAACACCAATCAGATTTTGTCAAAATATTTGCACCTTAACCAAAATGCCGATAAACGTTGGTCCTTCATAGACGGACCTATAACAGCAAATAATCCCATGGGAGTGCACCATGGATGGGGGAGATCTTACAAAGATCTGTTCCAACGATATAAGACCATGCAAGGCTTCCAACAAAGATATCAAAACGGGTTTGATGGCCAAGGCTTATGGGTAGAAGTTGAAGTCGAAAAGGAAATGGGCTTCTCCTCAAAACGAGATATAGAAGAATTCGGAATAGATAAATTTGTGGAGGCCTGTAAACAGAGGGTTCGCAGATATGCGGATATCATAACCGAACAGTCCATAAGGTTAGGATATTGGATGGACTGGTCCAACTCATATCACACCATGTCTGACGAAAATAATTACACTATCTGGCATTTTCTGAAAGTGTGCCATGAAAAAGGATGGATATACGAAGGTACGGACGTAATGCCGTGGTGTCCAAGATGTGCAACTGGGTTATCCGAACACGAGATTGTAACGGAGGGTTACAAAGACATCGTGCACGAAAGTGTGTACGTTTGCCTGCCGTTGGTGGATAAACCTAGGGAATATATTTTGGTGTGGACTACGACTCCATGGACTCTTACATCCAACGTATCTGCCGCCGTAAATCCTAAATTACCATATGTTAAGGTGCAGCAAGGAGATTATATATACTATCTTGCAAAGGCATTGTTAAGCGTCATAAAAGGTGATTGTGATGTACTGGAAGAGATAAAAGGGGATCAATTGGTTGGACTCAAATATCATGGTCCGTTTGACGATATTGAGGCTCAGAACGGCATCTCTCATGTAACAATACCATGGGAAGAAGTTACAGACACTGAAGGGACTGGCATTGTCCATATAGCCCCTGGGGCCGGCAAAGAAGACTTCGCCCTCGGTAAGGAATTCAATCTTCCAACGATAGCTCCACTAGACGAATTCGGTAATTACATAAATGGTTTCGGCTCTTTCACTGGCAGAAACGTATCTGAAGTAGCAAAAGATATTTTCTCGGACCTTGAACAAAAGGGTCTGTTATTCAGGACAGAGAACTACAAACATAGATATCCAGTATGTTGGAGATGTGATTCCGAATTAGTATTCAGGCTAGTAGATGAATGGTTCATATCGATGGATGAGCTCCGTGGCATGATATCTGATGTGACAAGAACAATACGCTGGATACCAGAGTTTGGAATGGAGAGAGAATTAGACTGGCTGCGCAACATGGACGACTGGATGATTTCAAAGAAGCGCTATTGGGGCCTGGCTCTACCAATATACAAATGCACCTGCGGACATATAGATGTTTTGGGAAGTAAAGACGAACTCATGACTAGATCTATAGAGGGATGGGATAAATTCGATGGCCATTCGCCACACAAGCCCTGGATCGACGAAATCAAGATCCAGTGTGCTCAATGCGGCCTACTGGTGCAAAGAATAAGGGACGTAGGTAATCCTTGGCTGGATGCAGGAATTGTACCCTTTTCAACACTCAATTACCAAGACAACATGGATACATGGAGTAAGTGGTTCCCCGCGGATTGGATATCCGAGAGCTTCCCTGGGCAATTTAGAAACTGGTTTTATTCACTGTTAACGATGAGTACTGTTCTTGAAAACACCAAACCTTTCAAATCTGTTTTCAGTTATGCCCTTATGAGAGATGAAAAAGGCCAAGAAATGCATAAGAGTAAGGGTAATTCTATAGAGTTCATAGAAGCATCCGAAAAAATGGGCGTAGATGCCATGCGGTGGGTGTTCAGTAGGCAAAACCCCGCCCAAAACCTGAATTTCGGATATAGAACTGTTGACGAGGTGCGCAGACGGTTCTTGATACCCCTGTGGAACGTCTATTCATTCTTCGTTACATACGCAAATATAGATGCATTTAAACCAAACCAGCACCAAGACAGGCTGCCAAAATCTGAGCTTGATATGTGGATACTGTCTGAATTGAATTCCCTTATATCCACAGTAACAAACGACCTAGATAACTACGATCCCTCAAATGCCAGCAGACATTTGGAGGAATTTGTGGAACTATTATCCAACTGGTATGTGCGAAGAAGTAGGAGAAGATTCTGGAAAAGCGAGAATGATGAGGACAAAATATCAGCTTATGAAACACTGTACAGCTGCCTAGTTACTATTTCGAAACTTTTAGCTCCCATAGTGCCTTTCATATCAGAGGAGATGTATCAGAATCTCGTAAGGTCAGTAGACCCTACGGCTGAAGAGAGCGTTCATTTCAATACATATCCTATTGCAGATAGTGGCCTAATAAACAACACATTATCGGAAACAACCAGATTAGCAATGAAGATTTCAAGCCTTGGCAGATCTGCTAGAAGTAAAGCCGGTATAAAGGTTAGGCAACCCATATCAAAGATATACGTTAAGACACGGAGTGACCAGGAGGCAGATCTTATAGATAACATTTCTTCCCAGGTACTTGAGGAATTGAATATCAAGGAAATTGTGAGTTTGACAAGAGAGCAAGATTTCATGGATTTCCGAGTGGAGTTGAACCGTGCCACAGTTGGACCCAAATATGGGTCTGAAATTTCCATAATTGAAACAGAATTATCCAAGATGGACTCCATCTCCGTGGCCATTTCTCTAATGAATGGAGTCGCAATACAGGTAGGTAGTTATAGCCTAGGACACGGAGAAATTAACACAATTGTGTCGGACAAACCTGGGCATGCGTCAGCAAATGATGGTGGATATTCCGTAGTAATACCGACCGACATATCAATAGAGTTGCTAAATGAAGGATCAGCTAGGGAACTTGTACACATAGTTCAGAATATGCGAAGATCAGCTAATTTTGAAATATCCGATCACATAGTAATACTTTATAGTTGCGAAAATACTCTGAGAGCAATTATCGAACAGTTTTCAGATTACATAAGACAGGAAACCTTATGTTCGATAATTGCTCAGTCAGATAGTATTCGAGGAGATTCGACAACCTATACTGAACAACATAATATAGGCAATTCGAGTATTTCCATATCTATATCAAAGTCATCTTAATGATCATGCCAGATTCATATTAGCACTTTTATTAATTTCATAACCGCGATTACTCTTACTGTGACAATACATGAACAAACATGGAATTAGAAACCATCAAATACAGTGTTGAAGGACCAGTAGCCAAGATTACTCTAGATCAACCTGGAACAGATAATAGAGTCAGTCTCAAAATGGCACAGGAAATGCACCTGGCTTGCTCCATGATAATGGAGGATGAAGGTGTTTTGGTTGCAATACTCACTGGGAATGGAATGACATTTTGTGCAGGGACTGAGGAATATCTAGAGTACGAACAGAGAAGCTCTATGGATATCCAGCAATATCTCCGCAGCAGAAGAGTAGCTAGCTCAATATCTGACATACAAAAACCAATGATTGCTGCAATAAACGGCGATGCTCACGGGCAGGGATTGGAAATAGCACTAGCATGTGACATACGCATAACTGCTGAACATTCTCACTTAAGCATGCCACAAGTTAAATACGGAGCAATTCCATGGGATGGAGGAACTCAGCGCCTGCCCAGAATAATAGGTCAATCTTGGGCCAGCGATATGCTGATCACAGGAAGGACTGTAACTGCGGATGAGGCCGTGAGAATTGGACTAGTGCACCAAGTTGTCTCACAGTACAGATTACCTACAGCATGCTCTGAGTTGGCAGACACAATTTCTAATCTAGGACCAATAGCGACCAGATATGCCAAAGAGTCCGTTCAAAAAGGAATGGATATGACCATGGATCAGGGCATGAGATTGGAAATGGATCTAAATTTGATTATACAGACAACTCAAGACAGAGCGGAGGGTTTGTCTTCATTCTTGGAAAAACGAAAACCGAATTTCAGAGGCAATTGACCCATGAGTGAAACAAGGAGCTTCGAGACGATTTTATACTCCAAACATGGGCCAGTAGCCGAGATAATACTGGACAGGCCTCATGTTTTGAACGCTCATAATATACAAATGCGGGATGATCTGTATGAGGTCCTGGAAGCAGT
>CAZOCC010000005.1:0-12824 GCA_964578255.1 uncultured Dehalococcoidia bacterium
ACATCTCCAGGATCTATAAAGCAGAGAGCTGCATGCCCTATGCCCTCTTTAGCACCTATGAGTGGCAGGACCTCAGTATCTGGGTTTAATTTGACTCCAAATCTTCTATCGTACCAATCTGCGATGGCTCTTCTGAGTTCCGGTAGTCCTTCAGACTCAGGGTATCTGTGGTTAGGTGGATCTTGAGCTGCCTCCCAAAGTTTATCTAGTATGTTTTGAGGCGTTGGTATGTCTGGGTCCCCTATTGCAAAAGTTACTACGTCTGCCCCCTCTGCCCTCTTTTGGGATATTTTCTTACTGATCTCTACGAAAAGGTATGGCGGAAGTTGCTCTATACGTTTGGCGAATCTCATATGCATATCTCCTGATGTCTTATATGGTGTAAAATATTTTCTTCATGGTGGCCTCAAAATTGTTACCTATGTGTTTTTCAAGGAACTTGCCCCACAAAGGGAGTGTTACGTTCATGTCTACAGTTTTATCTGATACTGACATACTTCCAAATATGGACGAACCGAACGCTTTACCAGATATAGAGACAGTGTTATCTTCCCACTGTTTTTGAAATTCCGAAACATCGGTTCCTATTACGTCCATTGGATTTATGCTGTCAACATATTTCTTAAGTTTCCCAAGGGCTATGCATTGGGTAGTGCTGTGAGAAAAAGACAGATTCATTGTTGCTCATTCACTCCTGTTTAGTCAGGCCATGTACCGGTATATACTTGGGTGACTGGTCCTTCCATATAGACTGGACCATTGCCGTCCCAGGATATTCGTAGGTCACCCCCTGGCAGAGCTATTAGCAGTTCCTGACATTCCATATCGTTGGCTCTAGCCGCTACGGCTATGGCACATGCACCGGTGCCACATGCCATAGTTTCTCCAGCGCCTCTTTCCCATACCCGTGCACTTACTTTGCATTTGTCCACAATATTTGCTATTGAGAAGTTGACTTTGTTAGGAAATATAGGGTGGTTTTCCATTATAGGTCCAATTTTACTTAACTGGAATTCCTGTACAGGGGTATCTATGAAAGCAACAGCATGTGGGTTGCCCATAGATACACAGGTTATATAAAGTTGTTGATCGTCTATATACAATGGGAAGTTAATAATCTGGTCAGTTGGGTTTAACTCAGGTACAGATACTGGGATCAGTTCAGCCTGCAATTGTGGAGGGCCCATGTTGACTCTTGCACGATCTACAAGGTGTCCGTGGCGTAAAGGGTTGACCGATTTGATGCCAGACAGTGTTTCGACAGTGATCTCAGTTGTTTCCATACTCACAATGCTATGCTCAACAGCAAATTTTGTTAGACATCTAATGCCATTTCCGCACATCTCTGCTTCTGAACCGTCAGGATTCAGCATTCTCATTCTCAAATTTGCTTTTGTTGAATTCAAAGCCAATATGATACCGTCAGCTCCGACTCCCATATGACGGTCACATAGTGCAACTGCTATACGGGACCAATCTAGGTTAACATCTCTCGCATCGATCACCACGTAATCGTTTCCGGCGCCATGCATCTTGGTGAAGTTCATCGTCTATCTTCCTGGTGCAGCTCCTCGTGTACTGACACGAGGAGTTTACTGCCCAATTCTTTTAGTTGTTCCTTAAGCTTTTCACTGTTTAGTCCACAATATATGCCCACTGCGAGACCAGCAATAAGTTTCAGCATGCTACCTCCCAAAAGCATATTGAGTTTAACACACAACGATAGTTAAGGATAAATTGACAAATTACCTGGCCATTTTACTAGTTGGAGATTAGAAATACTACGGGTTAAGTTCCTGATCTACTAGAAGGAACTGTGATATCAGGTCCAGAGCATCATCAAGCATACTCGGCTTTGTTGCATTAATCCAATTTATCCTATCATCATTAATTTTGAACCAGGAACCTTGGCTTTTGGCAAAATGATGTGTGGAATATTTTATGTCTTTAATAACTTCTTCTATGCTTCCCCCATTAATTATGTGGGAAGCTATCTCTTTATATCCTAGCCCTGACATAGATGGTAGGCCCGAGTCATAACCTTGATCCATTAGTAGTTTCACTTCTTCTATCCAACCCATGTTGATCATCATGTCAACTCTCGCATCTATTTTCTCATATAGAATATTCCTGTCTTGAGTTATCCCTATGATCAGCGTGTTTTCTGTGGTTGCACGTTTTTGGTTGACTTGTGACATGGGTATTCCCGTGTGTTGGTAGATTTCTAGAGCTCGTATGACCCTGCGCACATTATTTGGATGTATGGATGTGGCTGATTCGGGATCTATGTCTCTCAATAATTGCCAGATGGTATTTGGACCTTGAGTATCAACTATTCGTCTCAGCCTGGAACGCACACCTTCATTTGGTGGTGCTTCAGGGGTTTGGAAACCGTTAATAAGGCCCCAAAAATATTGACCTGTACCACCGACAATTAGCGGAATCTTCCCTCTGGAACGTATATCATGAATAGCCACACGAGCTTGCTTTAGGAACAGAAATAAGTTGTATTCCTCGTCCGGGTATACTGTGTCTAATAAATGATGTTTGACTTGTCCTTGATTTTCTTTGGAAGGCTTGGCAGTTCCTATATCCATTCCTCGGTATACTTGTCTGCTATCGGCACTTACTACCTCTACGTCAAAGCTCTTGGCAATATCCAATGCCAATTGAGTTTTGCCGCTGGCTGTAGGTCCTACTATGGCAATCATGAGGTCTATGGGTTCAAGATATGGTACTTTATTGTCATTGTCCCAATGCTAAAGTGCCTTTATTCTGTGATCGAGAATCCTTCTACTATTTCGGCAAATGCCTTAGGGTTGAGGCTGGCCCCGCCTACTAGAGCCCCGTTAATGTTAGGTTGGGATGCGAACTCATGTACGTTGTCTGCGTTCACGCTTCCCCCATACAATAAAGGTACGTCGTAGGCCTTTTCGTGCCCGTATAGGTCGCTCAGGGCCTGTCGAATGGTGCCCATCATCTCTTCCGCTATTTCGCCACTTGCCGCGATACCAGAGCCTATCGCCCATATGGGTTCGTACGCCACGATCAAATTATTACTATCCGATACTGAATGAAGTCCATTTTTTATTTGTGATGACACCACTTGTGAAGCCTGACCATCTTGCCTGTCTTGAAGATTCTCTCCCACGCACATAATAGGAATCAAGCCTATGGACTGAGCTGCCAGTATTTTCTTGTTCACAGTATCATCTTGTTCCCCAAAATATTGTCTTCTCTCTGAATGGCCCAATATGACGTATTCGCATAGTGTGGCCAGCATATTTGGGGAGGTTTCGCCAGTGAAGGCTCCTTTAGATTCAAAATGCATATTCTGAGCACCTAGTCCAATATTGGTGCCTTTCAGCACGTCTTTGATAGATGTCAATGATATAAATGGCGGGCATATGATTGTTTTCGTGCCGACTGTCAGTTCGATGTTTTGTTTAATATCTCCTGCCAATGCTATAGCTTCTTCCTGCGTGGTATTCATTTTCCAGTTACCTGCAACAATTGAATTGATCACTATTTTCCTCCTAAATGTGGGAAGTTGCCATAAGTTTTATATCTTATGCATTTTATGGGCCGAATTTAATGAGTTTATCCGCATGTGCAAGGGCTAATAGCATTACCTCTGTTGCTTTTATAATACCCAAGGACCCATATCTGAATGCGTATTCATCGAAACTATGTACACCCTCTCCAGGTGTATAGCGGGAATTCACTAATAACGGAACAGGTTGCCATCCGTGTCCTCCCAGAATGGAGGGGGTGGAATGGTCGCCGGCAATAACGAGTGTTTCTGGCTTCAATGCAACTAAGTCTGGTATAAGTTTATCCAATTCTTCTAGGGCGACAACCTTTGCTTGAAAATCGCCGTCTTCTCCAGCCGCATCAGCTGGTTTATAGTGTATATAAAAGAAATCATGATTTGCATAGTTCAGTGTCATTGTCTCCAGTTCAGCCTTGAAATTGGGACCTGTGGGTATGACTGTCATGCCGGCCACTTTGGCTAGGCCTCGATACATTGGGTAAGCTGCTATCGCTGCTGGATCAAGTTGATAGGCAACTCCGAAGTCAGGCAATTCGGGTAATTCAGAGAATCCCCTCAATAATATCCCATTAGCGTTATCTCTGTTACCCAAGACATGAGAAGCGTAATTTACCAAAGCATTGGCCGCATCGGACGTTTTTGCGGATTGTTTATCCACGGCTTCAACTTTTCTAGGTGGCACACCTAATCTTTGAGGGTCCGTTTCAGTAACATTAGATTTCAGGCCTGTTCCACGGAAGAGAGTCACGAATCTGTAGTCTTGTACAGGAAGAATTTGTATATCAACATCTGGTATATCTATTTTGTCCAGTATTTGGCACAAAGGACCGCTTTCCTCTGTTTTTATACGCCCTGCTCTTCTATCTACCAAGTCACCTGAACTGTCTACAGTGCAGAAATTACCGCGCGCTGCGATATCTCCTTTCTTGAGGTCTACTCCTATGCCTAGGGCTTCCAATACACCTCTACCGATGAGATATGTGATAGGGTCGTAACCGAATAATGCTAAATGTCCTGGTCCACTACCAGGTGTAATACCTGGTAACACTGGCGTGGTCAGACCGCAGGCGCTCATCGAGGCCAATTTATCAAGGTTGGGTATATTTGCCATTTGTAGCTCGGACTTGCCAGTATTCGGATCTGCGAGGCCTCCTAGTCCGTCAACAACTAGCATTATGATCTTGGATTTTGTAGACTGACATATATCCTTAAGATGAGGGAAATCTATCATGAACTGCTCACCTCCAAATCGAGCAAAGATGCTACTCCAGGCAGGGTTTTCCCCTCGAGGAATTCTAGAGATGCTCCACCTCCAGTTGAGACGTGGGTTATTCGGCTTGATATTCCGAGTGACTCGACGGCTTCAGCGGTCGATCCACCACCTAATACAGTTGTAACCCCTGTAAGGCTGCCTAATGTCGCTGCGATTTCGCGCGTACCTCTACTAAACTGTTCGAATTCGTACACGCCCATAGGGCCATTCCATAGAATAGTTTTACTATTGGCCAAATGTGCCCTAAATGAATCCAGAGTTTTGTGGCCGATGTCCATGATGTAACAGTCTTTAGGAATGTCATCTGTATCTACAGTCCTTCCAACCGCTCCCTTATCAAAAGCGTCAGCTATTACTACGTCATATGGAGTGATCAACGATACCCCGGCCTTGACGGATTGCTCCATTATTTCTTTGGCTGTGGCAATGAGTTCGTCTTCAACGAGTGATAGACCTGTTTCAAATCCCTGTGCCTTAATGAATGTCGCTGCCATGCCTCCCCCGATTAAAATGTCGTCGACTTTGTCCAGGAAATTCTCTAATACACCTAATTTGTCGCTAACCTTTGCTCCCCCTAATATTACAGTCATGGGTCTTTCTGGTAACCGAAGCAAAGATCCCAGCACTCCAAGTTCCTTTTCCATAAGAAGCCCGGCAACTGAAGGCAGGTATTTTGTGATACCTTCAGTAGAAGCATGAGCTCTGTGTGAAACACCAAACCCATCACCTACGAACACGTCTGCAAGTGATGCCAGTGAATAGGCGAAACCGGGATCATTTCTCTCTTCCTCTGGATGAAATCTGAGGTTTTCTAGCAATGCAACTTGCCCGAGTTGCAAATGTTCCAATGCTGATTCCACAGCTGAACCTACGCTGTCTGATATGAACATTACTTCTTGACCCAATAATTCCTCTAGTCTCTTTGCAACGTGATACAAGCTCAACTTAGGTACTACCTGACCTTCTGGTCTCCCAAGATGCGAACACAAAATGATCTTTGCGTTCTTCTCTATCAAATACTTTATTGTTGGGATTGCAGCCTTTAGTCTGCCGTCATCTGTTATGTGCCCGCTATCGATCGGTACGTTAAAATCCACCCGTACAAGCACCCGTTTTGTGCTGATGTCTATATCTTTTATGGATTGTTTTCCAACGTATGCTTGTGTCATTAGAATGTTGTCCTATATCTAATCTGTGATCACAGACTTGGCAAAAGATTTTAGCCCGTCTACCCCGGTATGTTGGGGGATGTTATTTTCCAAATCTGACAAGGCGTCATCGATCAGCGCTCTCGCTTTTTTAATTGCAAACTCCTTGGCTCCCAAGCTATCCAAAACGGCAACGACCTTCAATATGTCCTCGGGTTCCATAACTCTCTTAAAATAGACATCTCCTAATGATCTTTTATCAGAACCGCTGGCGTTTTTTAGAGCGTATATGATCGGTAAAGACTTTTTCTTATTGAGTAAGTCTCCCGAGATGGGCATTTCAGTATCCACCGGTTTCCACAGATCATCAATGTCTTCTCTGATTTGTAAAGCTATTCCAACTTTACGTCCATATTCGATCATAGTCTCTATAACTACGTCATCAGAGTGGGCCATCAATGCTCCTAGGCCAGTAGCACAGCTAACCAATGATGCAGTTTTTGCTTCTACCATTTTGAAATAGGCGTCTTCAGAAATGTCCACGCGCTCTTGGTACGTAAGGTCAAGGTATTGACCTTCACATAGACTGAGGCAGGCTCTATCCAGCATATTGATGGCACGCAAGGCCTGATCATATGGCATTCCAACGTCAGTTTGTTTCAAAATATTCAATCTGGCCATAGCGTGCATTCCGTCTCCAGCGTTTATAGCTTGGGCGGGACCCCATGTCCACCATACTGTTGACCTATTGTTCCGTTCAGGAAGGCCATATTGTACATCTTGGTGGATTAATGAGAATTGGTGTACCAACTCTAGAGATGAGGCGATTGGAAGAGCTTTTGTAATGTCTCCAATAAGAGATTCACATGCCATCAAGCAAAGTGTTGGATGGAGCCTTTGAGCGTTGGATATAGATATATCATTACCCATGTCATCTATCCACCCCATCTGGTAAGCCATCATTTTGTATAAAGTAAGCTCATTGCCTACTATCACGGATTTCAGATCTTTTTCTAAGGTGTCTTTGTAACGTTGTTCTAATATGAGTTCGTTCATAATATTTCCAATATATTGACTCACTGTGATAAGCGAATATCTGTGCATATTTCAGCTAATACAGACAATGGGATGGCCCCTTCACGTAATATTACAGGTCTGTCCTGACTAAGGTCAACAATGGTGGACTGTTGACCCAGAGGACATGCACCTCCATCTAATATCATATCCAAAGATGTGCCAAGTTGAGCACGTACTTCCTCGGCATTTGCTGGGCTTTGTTTGCCAGATCTGTTTGCACTAGTTCCTATTACAGGAGCATCGGTAGCTTTTATTAATGCTAGCGCTATAGGATGATTTGGTATCCTGACTGCGATCGTGTCTCTCCCGGCAGTGACAGATTTTGGTATTATATCGGCTTTTCTTAATACCAAAGTCAAAGAGCCAGGGTAAAATTTGTCGGCTAATGCACACGCTTCAGGGGGTATATCTTTAGCTACCCTGGATATATCCTTTATGCTCGATACCAGCAATGGTAAGGCCATTTGCGTAGGTCTGCCCTTGGCTTCATAAACTTTCTGTACGCTATCGTCTAAGAATGCATGGGCCCCGAGGGCATATAATGTGTCAGTTGGAAATGCCACAAGACCCCCATTCTTAAGAACCTCCGCGGCCTCTTCCAGTTGCTTCTGTGGTAATTGCATGCACTCAATACTAACATTATCATTCTTGACTGACTATATAACAGGTGCTAATCTGTGGCTGAGGTTCAGTTTGCATTTTCGGCTAAATATAAGCCAGCATTCCCAATACAAGTCTGAATATCATCTGCCGTTACCCTACTCTATTATTGTTCATTGGACGTGATGTGTATGTCTGACATTATTCAGGGAACCCCAAAACAACATGTGGATGAAGCTATTCTGGTCGTGGATTTCGGATCTCAGTATAGCCATTTGATAGCACGAAGAATCCGGGAGTCCAGAGTCTATTGCGAGATTGTTCCCTTCGATTTTACTTGGGATCAGGTTGCCAACTTGAATCCCAAAGGAGTGATACTTTCAGGTGGGCCTGCTAGTGTATATGCTCCTGATGCACCTATGGCTCCACAATGGCTGTATGAGAGTGGATTGCCGATCCTGGGCGTATGTTATGGACTTCAAGTTATTGCCCACCAATTAGGCGGTAAGGTTTCACCTAGTCAAAAACGCGAATATGGGCATGCCATGTTGAATCAGACGGACCTTGGAACCAGTCTGTTTCTTGGATTACCTTCTGAGATTCCTGTTTGGATGAGCCATGGTGATCATGTGGAGAAGATGCCTGCTGGTTTCAAATCAATAGCTTACACTGACAATGCTGATATAGCTGCTTTCAGTAATGACAGGGGAATCATAGGTTTGCAATTTCACCCTGAAGTAGTCCACACGCCAGACGGCAAGAAAATAATAGAAAATTTCCTTTTTAATATCTGCGGATGTAGTGGAACATGGACACCAGGCCACTTTGTTCAGGAAGCTGTTGTGAGGATACGTGAACAAGTTGGTTCAGGTAAGGTTATATGTGCCTTATCAGGTGGTGTAGATTCAAGTGTAACCGCAGAATTAATCAAAAAAGCAATAGGTGACCAGTAGACATGTATATTTGTCGATAATGGGTTGCTTAGGGTTTGTGAAGCGGAAGAGGTGTTAAGCACATTCGAAAATAGTATGAATATGAAATTGGTGTTTGTGGATGCGACTGATCTGTTCTTGGATAAGCTGACTGGGGTTGTAGATCCAGAGCAAAAGCGTAAACACATAGGTCAGGAGTTCATACGAGTGTTTGAGAATTATGCCAGAGAAATTGGTTCTATAAATTTCCTGGCCCAAGGTACGCTTTATCGGGATGTTATTGAGAGTCAATCCGCAGAAAACAACGCCTCTGCTGTTATAAAGACTCATCACAATGTCGGAGGACTACCGGAAGACATGATGCTGTCCCTTGTAGAGCCTTTGAGATACTTGTTCAAAGATGAAGTTCGTGAGGTTGGCATTGAACTAGGTTTGCCTAGAGAAATGGTTTTTCGGCAGCCATTCCCTGGTCCTGGATTAGCCATAAGGATAATCGGAGAAATTACTAGAGAGAAATTGCAAATCCTTCGTACTTGCGACGATATTGTGTTGAATGAAATACGGCAGGCTGGACTGTACGAAGATATTTGGCAAAGTTTTGCAGTTCTTACTGATACTAAAACTGTTGGGGTGATGGGAGACTCACGTACTTATGGATATATGGTTGCATTACGCAGTGTTACGAGTGAGGATGCCATGACAGCTGATTGGTCTAGGTTACCATATGAAGTTTTGGCCACCATATCTGCAAGGATAGTTAATGAAGTATATGAGGTTAATCGAGTGGTCTATGACATTACTTCCAAGCCACCGGGCACCATAGAGTGGGAATGAAAATGGATATTACAAGATATATGGAAGAATATGGACATCAACAGCTGTCTATATTCTCAGATCCTGAGGCTGGTCTGAAGGCATTTATTGCTATTCATAATACTGCCTTGGGGCCCGCGCTAGGCGGGGTACGTATATGGCCATACAGGACAGAAGAAGAAGCTATTATGGATGCTTTACGTCTTTCTCGTGGCATGACATATAAATCTGCAGCTGCAGGACTCAATTTAGGTGGGGGTAAGGCGGTTATCATGGCTTCTAGGCAAGATAAAACAGAAGAGATGATGCGATCATTCGGTAGGTGTGTTGAATCGTTGGGGGGTAAGTATATTACTACCGAAGATGTTGGTTGTGATGTGCAAGATATAGAATGGATTGCCTACGAGACTAACCATGTTACTGGATTACCTATCGACAAGGGTGGCAGTGGAGAGCCCCACGGAATGACGTCATATGGCATATACCAGGCAATGAAAGCGTGTTCGTCTCACTTGTGGGGGACAGATTCTATGTCAGGTATGACTGTAGCAATGCAGGGGTTCGGTAAGGTGGCCTCGTATCTGGCAGAATACCTGATCAGGGAAGATTGCAATATTGTTGTCACTGATATTAATGAGGCTGCTCGTAATAGGGCTAAAGGAATGGGTTTGGCAGTATTGGATAATATAGAGTCAATATATGACGTGAATTGTGACATATTCTCCCCATGTGCCTTGGGTGGAGTGCTTAATGATGAGACAATTCCCCGACTGAAATGTAAATTAATAGCTGGCAGTGCCAATAATCAATTATTAGAAGACAGGCATGCAGCAGTGTTGTCGGATATGGATATATTGTATGCTCCAGACTACATCATAAACGCTGGGGGTGTCATAAATATAGCTGAGGAAATTGATAAAAGGTATGACAGTAAAGTGGCTGAAGTTAGGGTTGGCTTTATTTATCAAACTGTTCAGGAGATCCTGAATATAGCCAAGTTGAAAAACATCAACACTGCGTTGGCCGCAGATGAGCTTGCTAAAAAGAGATTAAGATTAGCCGCCAATTGAATTCTATCGCTATTGAAAGTGTTACAGGCCAATTGAGGAGAGTTTTTCGTCATCTATTCCAAAGTGATGTGCTACTTCGTGTACTACGGTAATCCTGATTTGTTTCTTTAGATCTTCTTTAGATAATCCTAATGATTGAAGGGGTTGTTGGAAAATCGTAATTTTGTCTGGCAATATGAAGTTGTAATGTGACCGTTCCCCTATAGGTACGCCCTCGTACAGACCCAGTAGTGAGTGGTAGTTGTCGGACCCGGATGTATTCAATTGTTCTATCGTAGGCCATTGTTCCACTACCACATCAACGTTATCCAGTTTGCTAAGAATATAATCTGGCATGGCTAATATGGAATCTACCACTATGGTTTCGAATTCTTTGTGTGTCACTTATATGGGAACGTGTGTGAGTTAGTATGAATCACCCACCCAAGCCTATCTCTGATCTGAGCATTTTCAATAAATCTATATTTGCTCTGTCTGGTCCATTACCTTCGAATCCGGGTACTTCCAGCAAGAATGGGATTTCATCGAATGCCTTGTTACTCATTATGGTCCGAAAACCATCTAGCCCAATGTGACCTTCACCGATATTTTCGTGTCGATCAACAGAAGAAGCGAATGGAGTTTTACTGTCATTAGCATGTACTGCAGCTAAATTGGATAGTCCTATATAGGTGTCGAATTCCTGCATTACTGAGTCAAGTTTTTGAGGGTCAGTGATTTCATGACCGGCAGCGAATAGATGCTGAGTGTCTAGGCAAACTTTCAATTGAGGGCTAGACACAGCTTTAGTTAATTTTCCGATTTCCTTGAATGATGAACAAATGTGGTCTCCCATTCCAGCGCTGTTCTCGATAATTAGTAGAACATCTTTAGGAGAATTTGATAATACTTGTTCAATTGCCTCTACTGCTTGCTTAAATACTGCATCGAAACCGACTCCACGATGGCTTCCAGTGTGAAATACCACGCCATTGGCACCTAGGCCTTCAGCAGATTGCATGTATGAAGTCAGTACGTTGATGGATTTGCTTAGATTCTCTTTGGACTGACTAGCCAGGCTTATCAAGTAGACGCCGTGGAAAAATAACGAAGTTATGTTGGCCTTGTTTAGCTTATCTCGGAATTCTTGCTGTGTGGATTCCGGTATGGCCTTAAAGGACCAGCTTCTGGGAGATGAGATGAATATCTGCATTGCCTCTGCTCCCATTTCGACAGCTCTATCTACGGCATTTGGCAAGCCTCCGGATGTGGATATATGTGCTCCGATCTTCATGCCAGCTCCCAATCAAATATGTGGCCGATAAAATAGTACTATTGCTGTTTTTAAACCAGTTATGAAGACATCTCATTGCCGGATAGGATCCCGGTTATTTCTTGTTAAGAAATGGAATGGGCAACCTGTTTACGATTCTCCCGAACCCTCCATCTTCCCACACGAGTAGGACCTGACTAGCTATCCATATAGAGCTGTAAGTTCCCACCGTTATTCCTATCAGTAGAACTACTAGGAAATCCTGTATGGTTTGCCCTCCGAATAGCAATAGAGCAAGAATAGCGAACAACAAAGTGATACTAGTGTTCAGAGATCTGCCCAGAGTATCTTGCAAGCTGGTGTTGATTGTGCTACTTAGGTTTCTGCCTATGCCCCTGATAAGGTTTTCTCTTATGCGGTCAAATACAACTATCGTGTCGTGCACACTATAGCCTATTATTGTAAGAACGCCTGCAATGAACATAGCATTCACTTCTAGGTCGAATAGTCTCCCTGTAATCGAAAAGACTCCCAAAACTATTACGACATCATGTATCAAGGCTATTATTGCCGCTACTCCATATCTTATTGGAGATGGGACACGCCTGAATGCCCAGGTGATGTAGATCAGGATTGCTACGGAAGCTATGAATACAATCAATATCGCGTTATTTACAGTTTCCGTTGCTATGCTGGGTGAAACAGAGAAGAAATCCAATATTTCAACCGTTGAGTTAAAATGTGCGCTTAGTGAATTAATTATTGACTCACGTTCGGAAAGCCCGCCAGATACAGATTCTTGAAGAGTCCTAGTGCGCAAGAAGAAATTCGTATCCCCTAATCTCTGTATAATCGCATCTGGGTGGCCGAGTTCGGTGAGTTGTATTCTTAATTCCTCTTGGTCAATATTGGTTTCAAATGCGATTGTCATGGATGACCCACCAGTAAATTCCAAACCTGGTGTCAAGCCACGAGGCAATAGGAGTGACACCGTGCTCACTATAATGAACAACATTGATACGGCGAATGCCCATTTGCGACGACTGACAAAATCCATTATTTAACCTCTAGTGACGGAATTACCGACGTTGTCCGGATTCCGTGGT
>CAZOCC010000006.1:0-80859 GCA_964578255.1 uncultured Dehalococcoidia bacterium
GGATCAGGAATGCCAGCAGTGTAAAGATAATTGCCAAATATTGCTTCATTCAATGCTTCCATGCGTATACCATCTTTAACAATATTCTTCACAGCCCTTAATATCTCATCCCTTCCTCCATAGTTGAACGCCAGGCTTATCGTCATACCCTGATTATCTTTAGTAAGTTCCACGGCATCAGTCACAGATCTCTGTAAATATTCAGAAATTCTATCTGTAGCACCAAGATGGAGAAGTCTTATGCCTTGAGCATGCAAAGATTCAGTTTCTCTAGCAATCACCTCGTCAAGTATTTCCATTAAGCCAGAAACTTCCTCATCTGGTCTTCCCCAATTTTCTGTGGAGAAGGCATACAAAGTCAAGAATTCAACTCCATGCATTGAAAATGCTTCTATGACTTGCCTGATATTTTCAGTGCCAGCTCTGTGCCCAACCAGACGCGGCAGATTTTTTTCTACAGCCCATCTGCCATTACCATCCATTATTACAGCAACATGGCGCGGGACAAGGTTATCCCTATTTCTGTAACTACCCCGAGAGGATGTTTTGCGCCTGAGTGCCATATATTACTATCTCCTAGCCCATGACATGTGTAACCCGCAGGCTAGAATTCCATAACTTCCTTCTCTTTTTCAGTACCTATGCCTTCCATTTGGTCCACGTAACGGTCCGTCATCTTTTGAAGTTGGTCCTGGGCCCTCCTACTTTCATCCTGGGATATTTCTTTATTTTTTTCTAATCCCCTAAATTTTTCAAGCAAGTCCCTACGTATATTCCTCACACCCACCTTGCCATCCTCGACATGCTTGCGAACCACACGCACTAATTCCTTACGTCTTTCTCCAGTAAGCTGAGGTATGAGTAGACGTATTACACTACCATCACTCATGGGATTTAACCCAATGTCAGATCCCAGTATTGCCTTTTCTATAGCATTCAAGCTTTGTGGATCCCAAGGTTGAATAACTAATTGTGTGCCCTCAGCAACACTGATGGATGCTAGTTGATTTAACGGGGTAGACGTACCGTAATAATCTATAGAAATACCATCCAGTATCGAAGGATGAGGCCTACCTGTACGTATGGTACCCATATCCCTCTTCAATGAATCTATAGCTCTGGTTTTCCTATAATCACCGTCTTCAAGAATCTCATCAATACTAGACACATCTCACCTCCATTTCAGTGAGCCTATATTAAGCCACTAATGTCACACTGATAATAATATCAGGATATTGGGTAATTATCATAGTTTGGTTACATAGATGTAATTCATCAGTAGGACAAATAAGTTTGCCATTACCTGCAATATAGTGACGCGAGAATACTCAATGATACGATTGCAGAATTGTTAAAACGTGTTCAAGTGGGTTTGCGTAAAAACATGCTTGCGAAGCATAATCAAGCCGCTGGCCTACTCCCCCGTGGAGAACCTCTCGAATCTTCTAACACGTATATTTTCTCCGACCCTGGCCATTGTTTCAGTAAGAAGTTCCTTGATTGTCCTGCCCTGATCCTTAATAAAGGGCTGTTCCAACAGACAGATTTCTTCGACCTTCAACGTTTCGTCATCTGGAACAGACTCTTTGTCTATGTAACGAGGAGCCATGGCAGCAACTTGCATAGCCAAGTTATGAACAAGATCTTTAAAGTCTGCAGTGCGAGCTACGAAGTCAGTCTCACAATTCAATTCAACCATGGCGCCAACACGGCCACCAGTATGAATATAGCAATCCACAATACCCTCGGTGGTATCTCTAGATGATTTCTTTTCAGCTATGCTTAGTCCCTTCTGCCACAGCAACTCTATAGCCTTGGCCATATCGCCACCAGATTCGTGTAACGCATTCCTACAATCCATCACGCCTGCACTCGTTTGCTCTCTAAGTGCCTTAATCGCGTCCAGAGAAACATCAGCCATTGGCTAAATCACCTCTTCGTCTGGTTTGTCTGAATGGTCAACAGCATCGACCGTTCCCATTTCTACAGGGAAAGACAGTTCAGCAGAGGGAGCATCGTCAGCAATACTTTCATCAACAATTGGCTCATCCGCCATTGGTAGGGTGAGATCCGACTCTGTATCAGGCAGGGTGGCTTCTGATCTTCTGGCCACTCCCTCTCTAACACCGTCAGCCATAATAGAAGTTATAAGATTTATGGAGCGTATCGCGTCATCGTTAGCCGCGATCGGGTAGTCAATCAAGTCAGGGTCGCCATCTGTATCTACCAAT
Organism: uncultured Dehalococcoidia bacterium; assembly: GCA_964578255.1. Classification (GTDB taxonomy): domain Bacteria; phylum Chloroflexota; class Dehalococcoidia; order Lucifugimonadales; family UBA2985; genus CAZOCC01. The sequence continues at coordinate 2,232 of CAZOCC010000006.1, forward strand.
GCCACTATAGGTATCTTAAGGCGCCTTGCTTCTGCAACCGCTATTTTCTCTTTTCCAATATCTACCACCACCAAAACACCGGGCAGGTTTTTCATATCTTTAACACCACCAAAATTCTTGTTGAGCCTTTGAATCTGTTCCTCAAGTTTCAAAGCCTCTTTTTTGGAGAGTAATTCAAACATGCCCTTCGACTGCTGTTCTTCGAGTTTCTCTAGATGGTTTATCCTCGACTGTATAGTAGTAAAATTGGTAAGCATACCTCCAAGCCATCTGTTCTTGACATAAAACATATCGCATGAAGTAGCAGCCTGTTCAACAGCGTCCTGTGCTTGCCTTTTAGTGCCAACGAATAGGACACTACTGCCCGAAGCGACGGAGTCAGCGACAAATCCGCGCGCCTTCTCGACTAGTGTCATAGACTGTTGTAAATCTATGATATGTATCCCATTACGCTGGGCAAATATATATTGCTTCATCCGGGGGTGCCATCTCTGGGTCTGATGACCAAAATGAACCCCAGCTTCCAGGAGTGTTTTCATACTTAATGTGTCCTGAGTTGGTGCTTTTTCGCTAGCCGAAACCATTAGTGTTCTACCCTACCTCCAATACCGAATAAACTACTATCAAAATCACCTGGCAGAGTATATCACTTACGCCTGCCAATATCAATGTATATCAAATCCCATACCTAAGTTGACACAGACCACTACTAACTAGGATTGACACTATCAGCACCCATGGCACAAGAATCGGCAGGAATACTAATTAATATCCATACTGAGGTCCAGCGCTCGGGAAGAGTGTGTAAGCGCACCCACAGAGATTATATCAACTCCAGACTGAGCTACAGACCTAACCGTCTCTAAATTAATACCACCAGATGCCTCAAGCAGACACCCTGATCCATTATATCCCACAATCCGTGACATATCATCCAATGACATATTGTCAAGCAGTATGGCATCCGCACCAGATTCCAACGCCTCTATAGCCTGATCCACAGTATCTACTTCAACTTCTATAGTCAGCGTGTGCGGCACATTATTCCTAGCCCTATCTATCACTTGTTTAATGTCTAGGCCACTACGATTCAGAACCGCGATGTGGTTGTCCTTTATCAGCACTCCATCAGATAAGTTATGCCTGTGATTATAGCCTCCACCTATGACTATGGCATACTTTTCCAAATCTCGCATGCCAGGAGTAGTTTTTCTAGTATCCACTATACGGGCATTTGTTCCGTCCACCGCATCGACATATCTTGAAGTTTCGGAAGCTATACCGCTCAATCTTTGTAAGAAGTTTAGAGCAACTCTCTCACCAGTAAGTATGCCCCTGATATCACCGTGAACAGTAGCAACTAAATCACCGGGTTTAACGGTCAGTCCGTCCCCAATATGGACTTCGGTATCCAATGCATAATCCATTTGCCTGAACACCTCAACTGCCACATCGATCCCAGCTATTACGCCGGCTTCCTTTGCGATAATGTGTCCCACGCTATGGATGGGTTCAGATATCAGAGAATCGGTTGTGACATCCCCATGACCTAAGTCTTCAGCAAGAGCTTTTTGTATCAAGGACTTTACTGTATAGCTAATGTGCACTATCTCACCAATGACCCTCAGTATACAAAAATCGAATCTGTATCAACACTACGTGCGGTAAAGGACTTCTCAGCCCCTTAAACCTCTTTCAACATCCTGCCTAGGGCAATCCTAGCATAGTGAGCAGTTTCCTCATCTACTGATATCTGGTTAATAACCTCTCCATTAACCAGTTTCTCAAGTGTCCACAGTAGGTATGCAGGATGCGTCCTATACATCGTAGAGCAAGGACATACAACAGAGTCCAAACAAAATACCGTCTTGTCTGGATTTTCGCTGGCTATTCTATTAACTAGGCTTATTTCGGTACCAACTGCCCACTTACTACCGGTAGGGGCACGATTAATGGTGTCAATGATGAATTCTGTAGAGCCATTACTGTCAGCTTGCTGAACAGTTTCCATGACACATTCCGGATGAACTATGACATTAATGTCAGGGTAAGCCAATCTGGCTTTTTTGATTTGAGCCACAGAGAATCTGGTATGAACAGAACAGTGACCTTGCCATACAATAGCCTTTGATTTTCTCAATTGCTCCAAAGAGTTTCCTCCCAAAGGCTTAAACGGATTCCAGACAACTATCTCATCCAATTGGATCCCCAGTCGCAAACAAGTGTTACGGCCCAGGTGCTGATCTGGAAAGAAAACAATCCGTTCGCCTCGATTATACGCCCATTCCAAAACGGCCGCAGCATTAGACGATGTGCAAACAATACCACCATTCCTTCCACATAACGCCTTAATTGCTGCCGTAGAATTCATGTATGTTATCGGAATTAAATTCTCGCCACCTAGCATATCTACAAGGTCATCCCAGCAATCCACAACATCGTCGGTTGGTGCCATGTCAGCCATCGAACAACCAGCCGTTATGTTTGGTAATATAACTTTTTGATCGTTCGACGTCAGTATATCGGCAGTTTCTGCCATAAAATGTACACCACAGAATATGATAAATTCCGCTTCTTGTTGTGCAGCAGCCTGTTGAGATAATTTCAAGGAATCGCCACGATAATCTGCGAATTGTATAATCTCATCCCTCTGGTAGTGATGCCCCAAAATTACTAACTTCTTGCCCAAAGCATTCCGTGCAACAGCTATACGCCGAGAAAGTTCCGCCCCGCCGAGGTCGTGATACTCTGACGGTATACTCTGCCAACTAACCGCAGCAGAAAATTCCTCCGACAGTGGCTTAACTTCCAAAGAATCGTCTGTGCGACAAAACGCCTGTTGCTCAAATTCTGTAAGTGGTATGAATGGTTTTCTTTCTATAGTAGGCATCTAAATCCACCTCTAGACAATGACTTTTGGTTCTTCTTCCACAACACCTGAAAGAGACCATGGACCTGTTTTTGTAACACGTACTGGCACAATCTCACCTAAAAATGACGCCTCGTGTGAGAAAAATACCAACTTGTTAGTTCTAGTACGACCTCTCCATTTCCCATCCTGAGAAGCCTCTACCAGAACCTCAACTATTTGATTGTCCAATTTCCTATTTATTTCACTAGATACAGTTCTTTGCAATTCCTCTACAAGTTTCATCCTTGATTTTTTCTCCTCTGCCGAAACTGTGTCTTTCATTTTCCTATGCGCTATTGTCCCTTCTCTTGTAGAGTATGAAGCCACGTGAACCTTGTCAAATTGCGTCTTTTCTATTAAATCCAAGGAGGCCTCAAACTGCTTCTGAGTTTCACCGGGAAAACCAACTATCAAGTCTGTGCTTAATGACACACCAGGGATACTATTCCGAATTTTGTCCACTAGGTAACGATATTCCGTTGAAGTATATCCCCTTCTCATATCCTGCAAGACCTGATCATCTCCTGCTTGAAATGGGAGATTTATGTGCTCGCAAAGTTTCGGCAAAGAGGCTACAGCCTCAATGATCCTATCGCTCATATACTTTGGATGTGATGTTAAAAAACGTACTCGTTGTAAACCTTCTATAGAGTTTATCTCATACATCAAGTCAGCCAAATCAACCTCAGAGTCCAAATCATGCCCATAAGCGTCTACCGTTTGCCCTAATAATGTGACTTCCTTGACTCCACGATTAACAAGTAAGTTAATCTCCCGAACAACTTCATCAATCGGACGACTAGACTGCCTGCCTCTACGGTATGGGATTATACAAAATGAACAGAATTCATCACATCCCTTTATGATGGGCACATATGTAGAAATACTAGGGCTCATAGGTGCCAAGTCTTGAAGGCAACCCTCAACATCCATATCGAATTGCTCCCCAAGTCTATCAATCAACGGCTTATATTCCTGAGGCCTCATAAACAAGTCTACATAAGGGAAACGCTTCTGCAATGCCGTGGCACTGGGTCCGACCATACAACCCATAAGAGCCACTATTCGATCTGGCCTGTTGGCCTTGAGTGGCTTCAATGATGACATCATGCCATAGACTTTATCCTCCGCACTTTGCCTGACAACACAACTGTTCATCACTATAACATCCGCATCCTGAGGTAAATCCACCGCTTGAAAACCCAGACCCTCAAGGGCAGATCCCAAACGCTCAGAGTCGGATACATTCATCTGGCATCCAACGGTCCAGATAAAATAACTGCCCGTAGATGAATTACCGTGTATCAAAAACTCTACCCCTTAGTTATTAACTGTCAAGGAAATGGCGGAGGGAATGGGATTCGAACCCATGAGAGAGCTTGCGCCCCCTAACCGCTTAGCAGGCGGCCGCACTAGGCCACTATGCGATCCCTCCTGCCCTCTCTCCTAAATATACCAGAAATCAACCTCTGGTCACAAGGTGTGAAAAATGATCAGATCGCACCGGTAGGATTCAAGCCTGATCGTCTAGGCCTATGCCTATCAGCACTGTCAATAATTATGGTGACAGGTCCGTCATTTTGAAGGTCCACACGCATATGTTCACGAAAAATTCCAGTGTGAATAGACAGGCCTGTCTGCCGGAATAAATCAACTGTTTGGTCGTATAACTCCAGGGCGTTATCCGACCTAGCGGCACCCGTATAAGAAGGTCTGCGCCCCTTACGAATATCCGCATACAGAGTAAATTGGCTAACAATCATAAGTTGGGCATTTTCCTCAATTGCAGAGCTATTCATGTGACCTGCGGCGTCGTCAAATATGCGTAGATTTACAACTTTATCCACAATGTAACTGATGTCATCCTCTCGATCATCATATCGGAATCCTAAAAAAACGACTAGGCCATTGCCAATACTGCAACTATAATAGCCAGTTGATACAGATGCGCTAGTGACCCTCTGAAGCACTGCACGCACAAACTACCAATTATTCTTTAGAATCAGAAGCATCAGAACTTTTTGTTTCTTTTTCCGGGGTGGTGTCTCCGGAGGGTTGAGTGTCTTCCATACGAGTTCCACTGCCAGAATCGGAATTAGTCCTATCCCGCCTAGCATAATCAGTTGTATAGAATCCAGTACCCTTATAAATCACAGCAGGAGGGTGAAACAGGCGGCGTGATACAGCATCACACTTTGGGCAAGGTTCAGTAGGGTCAGCATCAAAGCCCTGCTTTAATTCGAATTTATGCTTGCACTCAACACACTGATATTCATATATCGGCATTTAGAAATCTCTTTCTCAAAACCATTAAAATCAAATATTCACGGCTAACGTAACCCCAGAATTCACACAATTTAATCTCTGTAAGGATTCCTGTCAATAATGACCGAGATATACCATAAAAGACAGTACTAGGGATTGACCGAACTCTACTGAGATAATAAACTTTGTTTGGATTCCACTAAGTAGATTGCCTAAGGAAGGTAGCTATTGCACAAGGTGACCTTTCCGCAGCCTATAAGATCTGATCCTCCGATCGACATACCGCAAGAGGCTTGTGGTGTGGTGGGGGTATACGCCCCCGGAGAAGACGTGGCACGTTTGACTTTCTTTGGCCTGTTCGCACTTCAACACAGAGGCCAAGAGAGTGCAGGCATTGGTGTGACGGACGGCAAAGAGATACGCATCGTCACATCCATGGGTCTGGTTGCCCAGTCTTTCCGAGAGGATGACCTGGAACGCCTGACCGGCCACATTGCTATAGGACACACTAGATACTCTACAGCAGGATCAAGTTTGCTGTGCAATGCCCAGCCTATGCTAGCCAACGGACCTTACGGAGAACTCGCTCTTGGCCATAACGGTAACGTGGTTAACGCAGTCGAACTCAGAGATGAGTTGTTGGAATGGGGATGCACGTTTTCCAGTACCACGGACTCAGAAGTTCTTGCGCAGATGTTGGCAAACGCCCCAGGATTGGATCTGCGCGACCGAGTTCGTTACATGATGCGTAGAGCACAAGGAGCCTACTCGTTGACAGTTATGACCAAGGATTCTTTATTGGCTATCCGGGACCCCTTAGGAGTTAGGCCTCTATGTATCGGGAAAACTGAAGGGAACTGGATAGTGGCATCAGAGACTTGTGCATTGGATCATCTAGGAGCGGAATTCGTGCGAGAAGTTGAACCTGGTGAGGCCGTAATAATTAATGAGAACGGTATGACAACCCTCTACAAATCGGCCCAACGTAATACCGCGCGCTGTATATTTGAGCATATATATTTCGCCAGGCCCGATAGTAATTTAGACGGCAAACTAGTTTACTCAGTACGCCAGGCAATGGGCGCACAATTAGCTAGAGAACATCACATTGATGCCGACTTGGTCATACCTGTACCAGACTCGTCCAATGCCGCCGCGGTCGGTTACTCTCAAGAATCTGGCATACCATACAGTGAAGGGTTGCTGAAAAACAGATACGTTGGACGCACATTCATAGAGCCTGATCAAAGAGTGAGAGATCTGGGAGTTCAACTTAAATTCAACCCATTGCCTCAGGTTATTGCCAACAAAAGAATTATAATAGTCGATGACAGCATAGTACGTGGTACAACTACGCCCCATGTAGTCAGGCTTGTCAAGAAAGCAGGTGCACGTGAGATCCATCTACGTGTATGTGCTCCTCCAATCCGCCACCCCTGTCACTTGGGAGTTGATTTAGCCTCATACAAAGAACTTATAGCTGCCAATAAGACTATAGAAGATATACGGGAATTTGTGGGGGCTGATTCTCTAGGATACCTAAGCGTAGAGGGACTATTAGATGCCGTTGGAGCCTCGGATGATTCGCATTGCTTGGGATGCTTTACGGGCAACCACCCAATTCCTATCCAATTGGAAATGAACAAACTAGCTCTGGAAACACAGGCCCTATAATGGAGTACCATGGCAGGTGAAACTTATCTACAGTCGGGCGTGGACCAAGTTGGGGCTAGAAAAGCGAAAGAGTCCATTAAAAACCTTGCTTCGGAAACTCTACAACCCGAAGTAATTGGTGGCATAGGTTTCTTTGGTGGCATGTACCAACTGGGGGCTTATAATGAGCCTGTCTTAGTTTCCAGCACGGACTCTCCTGGCACTAAATTAAAACTCGCCAACATCATTGGGCGATTTGATACTGTTGGCATTGATGTAGTTAACCACTGCATAAATGATGTTTACACCTGCGGGGCAAAACCCATTTTTTTCCTAGATTATTTAGGTGTTGGACATCTTATACAAGATAAAGTGGAGTCCCTGGTAAGCGGAGTAGCCAAGGCATGCAAAGAAGCTGGATGTTCGTTGATAGGTGGAGAAACAGCAGAACTTCCAGGCATTTACCCTGACAATGAATTCGATCTTGTTGGATTCGCTGTGGGGGTTGTAGAAAAAGAATCTATCATCGACGGTTCTAATATCAAAGCGGGTGACCAGCTAATAGGCTTAAGATCAAACGGCCTTCATACCAACGGTTATTCGCTAGCGCGGAGAATATTCGACGTGGAGAACCAGCCTGGCATTTTGAATAATACATACCCAAATTTAGAGAAGACATTAGGTGAAGCATTAATGGAACCCCATCGTTGCTACTATCCGCTCTTGGAACCAACATTAGATTTAATCAAAGGGATGGCCCACATAACAGGTGGGGGTCTGCCAGAAAATATTCCTAGAGTACTACCAAAGGGATTAGGCGCAAGAATCAGTACACAATCATGGGATATACCTCCAATATTTGAGATAATCCAAGATTCAGGCGCGGTGGAAACGACTGAGATGTTCAGGGTATTCAACATGGGTATAGGCATGGTTTTGGTATGTGATCCTAACAAAGCCTCAACAATCCAAACAATTCTCCCTGAAGCGATCGCGATAGGAGAAGTCATTGAGGGCACGGAAGTAATTCTTTCGAGGTAACAGATGAAAGCTCTGATCAGCGTATACGATAAAACCGGGATTGTAGAATTCGCCAGTAAGCTAGAAGGGTTGGGAACACACATACTTAGTACTGGCGGTACGCATCAAACGCTACTTGATAACGGCATACCTGTAACTCAGGTATCTGAGTATACTGGCTCACCTGAAATATTGGACGGCAGGGTTAAAACCCTACATCCAATAATACATGGAGGCATACTGGCCAAGAGAGACAACCCAAATCACATCGCTGAACTACAACAAATGCGAGTAGATACGATTGACTTAGTTATCGTGAATCTTTATCCTTTTGCGGCCACTATCAGCCGACCTAACGTAACTATGGAAGAAGCGCTAGAGAACATCGACATAGGTGGCCCCACAATGATTAGGGCAGCGGCAAAGAATTTTCAATCAGTAACGGTTGTAGTAGACCCCAACGATTATGACTGGATCATTGAATCCATGTCCAACGGGGAATTAGCAGGTGCAGAACGCCAAGGATTGGCTCAGAAAGCTTTCCAACATGTGGCCTTTTACGATACCCTGGTATCTCAATATTTACTCACTGATAGTAGTTTTTTTAGTCAAGAAAAAACCATCGGGTACAATAAACTGTACGAAATGCGCTACGGGGAAAATCCCCACCAGAAAGCTGCATTTTACTCAAATCCCCACCCGTCTGGTATAGCATCTGCCAAACAGCTGCATGGAAAGGAACTATCGTACAACAATATACTTGATGCGGATGCGGCCTGGAGGGCCGTTTCCGATTTCCCTACTAGTACATCAGCAATAATCAAACACACTAACACTTGCGGATTAGCATCGAATGATGATCAAGTTGAAGCATACAAAAATGCCCTTTCAGGTGACCCGGTCTCAGCATTTGGGGGTATCGTGGCATTCAATCGCGAGTTGACCCATGCAACTGCACAAGCAATGAGAGAAGTATTCTATGAAATTGTTCTGGCTCCATCTTTTGATCCCTCCGCACTAGAAACCTTGCAAAAAAAACGCGACCTGAGGATATTAGAGTTGGGTGATTCCCCATCGACGTCTGATATCGGCGTTGAAGTACGTCAAGTCTCTGGTGGCGTACTAATACAGACACCAGATGAAGTTGACGAAAATCCCTCAACCTGGCAAGTGGTGACTGAACTAGAACCAACACAGGATCAAATGAAAGACCTTATATTCGCATGGAAAGCTGTAAAACATATTAAATCCAACGCTATTGTGGTAGCCAAAGATCAAACCCTGCTTGGCATGGGAGCAGGACAGCCTAATCGCCTAAACAGCGTAGAATTGTCGCTCAAGGCAGCCGGATCAGCGTCAACAGGGGCTATACTTGCTTCCGATGCATTTTTCCCATTCCCGGACGGAGTGGAGACAGCGGCCACCGGTGGTATTGCTGTTGTTATACAACCAGGCGGTTCTATAAGGGATAATGAAGTGATAGAAGCCGCTAACAGGTTAGGATTAGTAATGCTTTTCACTGGAATGCGCCATTTCAAGCATTAGGAAACAAACCTTGTTTTTTCGATATTTTCTGGATTCGCTATTTATTTCGAATAAAAACCTATCAACGTCACGCTATTGGAGAACCTTAGTATCCATTAAGTTTCACTACAGGAATTGGCAATGCCTCCATTGATAGATGTAGTAATACCTGTATTAAATGAAGAGAAAGCTCTTCCAGGCTGCATCGAATCACTCACCCAATTCCTACAATACAACTCACCTTATGATTTCCGCATCGTCATAGCTGACAATGGCTCTGATGACCTTACACCCGAAATATCCTCGTCTCTATCTAAAGAACATCCTCAGGTCACTTGGATAAGATTAGAAATGCGAGGCAGGGGCAGAGCATTGAAAAAGGCCTGGTCAGGAAGTGACGCAGATATTTTGTGCTATATGGACGTGGATCTATCTACAGACCTCGGGGCATTCCCGGTCTTAGTAAAAGCCATCTGGGAGGATAGATTCGACTTAGCGGTTGGTTCTCGCCTGATGAATCATTCTGTTGTAAGAAAAAGATCAACAAAAAGGGAGTTCACATCCCGTTCCTACAATATATTGATTAAAGCTATGTTCATGACTAAGTTCTCCGACGCCCAATGTGGATTTAAAGCAATCAGTAAGTCTGCAGCAGCGGATTTATTACCATTAGTAAAAGATCAGGGTTGGTTTTTTGATTCTGAATTATTGATATTGGCTGAGAAGAATGGTTATCACATAAAGGACATTCCTGTTTTATGGGTAGATGACCCGGACAGTAGGGTCAACGTCATCAAAACAGCCAGAGACGATATAAAGGGACTGTTGCGACTCAGGACACGCGGTCTATCCGAAGCGAGCAAACTGCTCAGGCACAGTAGAACACAATATAATGGCCACTAACAACTACTGATATTCAACTCCAACATCAAATCCTCTATCCTTGAACATATTTCGTCTCTTATTAGCCTGACTTTATCTAGAGATTGGTCCTTGGGATCATCCAAATGCCAATCTCTCGCGGATATGAAACCAGCGGGACACGCGTCTTCAATATTGCAACCCATAGTAATAACCAAATCTGCAGTATCTAGCATTTCCGGAGTTAAGGATGTCGGCAGACTTTGAGACAAATCTAATCCTAATTCCGACATTACTTTAACAACATTGGAATTCACTTCATCGCTAGGCTGGGTTCCTGCCGATTGGGCTCTAATGCAACCATGGGCCATCTTGTTAAATATAGCTTCTGCCATTTTGCTGCGCCCAGAATTATGTACGCATGCGAAAAGTATATTCTTCATAGACGTTAAATTCCTAATCCAATCTCCAATATTCTACACCCGATACAGAACTTGATATTCAATTAACAACCACATTCACTAATCTACTAGGCACATATATCACCGTATCTATACGTTTGCCTTCCAAGTACGGAGTGATTTTGTCGCTTCTCATAGCAAGACTCGTTGCATCCTCCTGGCTGATATCCGCCGGTACTTGTATTCTATCTCTAAGTTTACCGTTAACTTGTACTACTAATGTTATTTCCTCATCTCTCGCCAGATCTGGATCCCACTCAGGCATGAGTTGATTGTGAATGCTGTAGGAGTGCCCAGTTTTCTCCCAAAGTTCCTCTGTGATATGAGGAGCAATTGGAGCCAGTAAAAGTAGCAGGTTCATTATAGATGTCTCCCAATGCTCTGGACTAATACTGCCTTCATCCCAAGCCCTACCCATGTAATTGGTCATTTCCATCATTGCAGCAATAGCTGTGTTAAACTTAAATCTCTCTAAGTCTGTCTCCACCCTACTAATAGTCTTGTGCATCTGCCTTAAAAGATCTTTATTAGCCTCACTAGAACCTGATTTTGTCATTAACTGTGAGGTATCTCTATCCGACAGATCCCATACACGATTCAACCAACGCGCCATGCCATTAATACCGGTATCAGACCATTCACCACCTTGATCCCAAGGGCCCAGAAACATCAAATAAGCCCGGACCACGTCAGCCCCAAGCTCGTTGACGTACGGATCAGGCGTTATAACATTTCCCCTTGATTTACTCATTTTCTGATGGTCTGCAATTATAGTGCCCTGATTGAAAAGCCGTAGGTATGGTTCGTCGTAACTAACCAAGCCAAGATCCCTAAGAGCTTTATTAAAAAACCGCGCGTATAGCAAATGCATTACGGCGTGTTCAGCTCCACCAGTATATTGATTAACTGGCAACCAACTATTCGTAGCTTCTGGCTCGGCCAGCCCACCACTATATTTTGGGCTAGTAAATCTGATGTGATACCAAGACGAATCAATGAAAGTGTCCATAGTGTCCGTTTCCCGCTTGGCATCTAAACCACATAACGGGCACTTAGTATTGATGAAAGTTTCATGGTAGTTTAAGGGAGACTCTCCAGTAGGCCTAAACTGAGCATCCTCCGGAAGAATCACAGGCAAATCCTCTTCGGGAACGGGAGTCACTCCACAACTATCACAATATATGATCGGGATAGGTGTACCCCAATAACGCTGCCGAGAAATTAGCCAATCCCGTAATCTGTAAGATACGGTTCTGTTACCCCATCCTTCAAGTTCAAGATAGTCGGCTATTTTTTTCTTCGATTCACTTGAAGATAGTCCGTCAAAACCGGCGGAGTTAACTGCAATACCTTCCTGAACATAAGCCTCACTCAAATCCTGACCATCCCATCCGGATGGAGACACTACCACTTTAACTGGAAGGCCGTATTTTTGTGCGAAGTCAAAGTCTCTTTGATCATGAGCGGGAACCCCCATCACAATGCCAGTACCGTAGCTCAATAAAGCATAATCAGCTATGAATAAAGGAACTTTATCTCCGTTCACTAAATTTGTAGCATCTGATCCAATGTAGACACCTGTCTTCTCGAGTTCCGTAGAGAGTCTTTCTACTTCAGTTCTGTGACGGGTCTGTTCTATATATTCTGATACAGCCTGCCAACGATCTTTGGTTGTCAATTTCTGTACCAAAGGGTGCTCAGGTGCAATAACAATAAAAGTAACTCCGTAAAGTGTATCGATCCTTGTAGTAAAAGTACTTAAGGTGGCCACATCTAGATTGTGTTGGGATATGTCAAATTTGACTTGCACGCCGACACTTTTACCTATCCAATTAGTCTGCATGGATTTGATTCTTTCAGGCCAATCAACTAGACCCGAGAAATCTAGAAGTTCATCAGCATACTGCGTTATTCGCAAAAACCATTGTTCCAACTCTCTTCTAGTCACCTGTGAATCGCAGCGTTCGCAGTTGCCATCCACTACCTGTTCGTTGGCCAAGACAGTCTGACAAGAAGGGCACCAATTGGCCGGTGCCTGAGCCCTATAAGCCAACCCATTTCTGTAGAACTGCAAGAAAATCCATTGGCTCCATTTATAATAATCTGGCAAAGCACAAATTATTTCCCTGTCCCAGTCATACACAGTTCCCATGGATCTGAGCTGAAGTCGCATATTCTCAATATTCCCCATGGTCCATTCATAAGGATGGATGCCTCTCTTTATGGCGGCATTTTCAGCGGGCAACCCGAAAGCATCAAATCCCATTGGGTGAAGCACATTATACCCTTGCATACGCCTGAACCTAGCGTGAGCGTCAGCCGGAGACATAGCATACCAATGACCTATATGAAGATCTCCAGATGGGTATGGATACATCGTAAGTTCATACCACTTTGGCCTTGGATCATCATCTCTTACTCTGTAAAGTTCATCAGTAGCCCATCGATTTTGCCATTTGGAGTCCAACTCGCGGTGTTCATATCTCTTTCCAGTATTTGTCATAGTGAAATTTCTCCAACAAGCTCAAATAGCATTACAATCACCACATACTCGTTTGGCTATCCATAATATCCTGATTTTAATATACAAGATAGTGGCCACAAATATTCTTTGTAGCGATCTATGGAGATCGCAAAAATGAGTCATTACAAAATATGAACCAGCTTAACAATCGCTATTCTACGTCAGTATCATCTATGATGATGTCATCCTGATCTCTATCCAATATTTCCAGGCCAGCATACCGAAGTAACAATCTCTTTATACCCGTATTGCCACTGAAAGCAACCATGACTTCACAGTCATCACCAGTAACTTTTGAACTGACCACTACACCTTCACCAAATGTGTTATGCCTGACCTTTTGGCCATCACTCAGATAGTCGGTAGATTCCGTGAATTCCGGAACAGATCGATTCCGCTGCGTCAATATACTGTTTTTTCTTATTGAAAGCGGCATCGGTGAAATCAAGTGCATTGGGAGATCATGCAAAAAACGCGATGGCCTGCGACTTCCACCGTCTTTATATCCTCTTTTGAAAGCCCTCATTATGTATAGTCTCTCTTGAGCTCTAGTCATACCTACGTAAAATAAACGCCTTTCTTCCTCCAACTGGTTGGGATCATCAAAGGAGCGTATATGGGGCAACAATTCTTCTTCCAAACCAACTATAAAAACTATTGGGAATTCCAGACCCTTAGCCTGGTGTAGAGTAATTAGGGTTACAGAATCACCATCATCCTCTAACATATCTACGTCGGACACCAATGCCACTCTTTGTAGAAATTCTGGCAACACAACAGTTTCACCAATCTCATCCAACCAAACTGCCGTAGACCTCAACTCCTGAATATTCTCCCATCTGTCCCTACCTTGGTCTCCCTCATGAATTAAATATTCCTTATAGCCTATTCCGCCTATTATCTGATCCATCAAGGCTGCCACTCCCAAATCATTGGCACCATCTATTAGTAGGTTCAAAGTCCCCAAAAAACCCCGGACTGCCTTCGAAGATCTAGTATCCAGTGTCTTATCAATTCCAGATGAAGAATTAGTACCCTCTATAGATAGTTGCATGGCTGAATATATAGGTATATTCCTAGTTCTAGCTAAGTTGGATAAATACGTCAAAGTTTTTTGGCCAATGCCTCTAGGAGGAACATTCATGATTCTATTCAAGCTGATGTCGTCATAAGGATTATTGATAACTCTAAGATAACTTATAAGATCCTTGATTTCTTTACGTTGATAAAATCTCAGGCCTCCAATGAGCTTATATGGCATTCTGTATCTGAGACACATCTCCTCAAGTGATCGGGATTGTGCATTTACACGATACATCACTGCGCAATCCCGCAGACTATATTTCTCATCCTGAATCAGGCGCTGTATTTCTTTAATAACATCTTGTGCCTCATCTTCAGCATTCAGTGCTTCACCCACATAAACCGGGCTTCCTTCGTCATTTTGGGTAACTAAAACTTTATCAATTCTATTTACGTTAGGACTTATGACCTCGCGGGCGGCCTCCAATATATTCTGAGTGGACCTATAATTCTGGTTTAGATTTATAACTTTGGCTTCTGGATAATCTCTCTGAAAAGACAGAATATTACGTATATCAGCATTTCTCCAGGAGTATATGGATTGATCCGGATCACCTACCACACAAATATTTCTTTGAGATCCTGCAATCTGCCGGGCAATAGCATATTGGGCTATATTGGTGTCCTGAAACTCATCAACCAGTATATGAAGATACTTAGACTGATATTTTTGTAGGGTATCCGGATCATCTCTGAATAAAACGTAAGTTTTGAGCAGTAAATTGTCAAAATCCACAGCATTATTCTGACTTAACATACCTTCATAAAGCGGATAAATGGTACGTACCGCAGTGTCTAGAGGATTAGAGTCACTAGGAACAAAATATTGGTACTCTATCAGCCGGCTTTTAGCATTGGATATGCCAGACAGTAACGCTCTAGGCGGTAGACGTTTAGGATCTAGTCCAGCTATCTCCATAGCCCTGTTGATCAGATTTATCTGATCCTCCTGATCAAATATTACAAACGATCTATTTAGTCCCACCTTTTCAGCATTATCCCTAAGGATTGAAGCACAAAAAGAATGAAACGTGGCTACAGCTAAATCCTGCTTCATCCGTTGCCATTCAGGAAGGAGAGCAGTGTCAGACAAATTGTCCTGTCTTCCGAAAAGCCTATCCCTCATCTCACGAGCTGCTTTATTGGTAAAGGTAACTGCTGCTATCCGACTTGGGTCCACAGCACATTCCCGTACCAAAAATGCAATACGGCTGGTAATGACCCTCGTCTTTCCACTACCTGGACCTGCCAGAATGAGTAAGGGTCCTTGCTTGGTCATTACAGCATCGGATTGGCTTGGATTAAGACCACTAAGAAATTCCATATCAATGAATACAATTATACACCCGTATAACATATGTCATAAGCATATCTAGCAACATGCTAGGATCTGGATATTTCAGTGTATTTGTAACATCAAAACATAGACCTAGACTCAGTAGCTAGTTATACTTGTACGCAAGAAAGCATGCTACAAATCTTCTGTTATGGAGACTTATAATGGCGGACATTAGACCTTTCAAAGGACTGCGATACAATCCTTCATTGGACTCAAGTCTTGGGGATCTGCTATGCCCTCCTTATGATGTAATATCAAATGAACTGCAAGACCAACTATACAAACTTAGCCCTCACAATGCTATTCGCCTAGAGTTTGGTAAAATCTCTAACGCAGACTCTGACCAAGACAATAGGTACACCAGAGCTTCTTCACTATTGGATGAATGGATAGAAAATGGAGTTTTGCTCCAGGAATCCTATGATTCTTTCTACTTAATTCAAGAAATTTTTGTTAACCAGGAAGAATCCATAACCAGACTATCTCTATTAGCTACCGTGAAACTGGAAGAATTCTCAGAACGCGTAGTGCTGCCACATGAAGAAACTTCAACTGGCCCAAAACTCGACAGAATGGAACTACTATCAACGACTAAAACTAATCTTAGCCCTATCATGAGTATATACCGCGACAACAGTGGTTCCATACGAGGTATCATGGAAAAAACCCTCCAGAGTTCACCAATGTCCCAAGCCAATTATCAAGGCACAAATATAAGCGTCTGGGAAATATCCGACAGATCTGATACAGACACTATCATCAACTCCTTCCAAGATGCTCCCGTGTATTTGGCAGATGGACACCACAGATACGAAACAGCTCTTAGCTACAAAGCGGCGCGCCATAAAGACCATATCCCAGAAAAGGACTCTGATAAAAATATTGAGCCATTCAATTTTGTAATGATGTCTCTTATAGAAATAGACGACCCCGGTTTGTTGGTATTACCATATCATCGAGCCCTCAGAGGCATGACAGATAATCATATGGAAGTGATCATGACGCTTCTATATGAGAACTTCGATCTAACGGCTAAAATCGAGATTGGTAGAAACAAAAATTCCATGGAGTTGATTCAACACCAACTAGAACAATTACCTGCAGATTCACCAGCTATTTGCTTGCTGGAAAGCAGCACCAAGACTGCTCATATCATGACACTTAAGCCATATTTGGTGGATGAATCTCCTCTCAGTAGATGTACCACTCAAGTGCTCGGCAAAAGAATATTGGAGCCGGTTTTCGAAACCCAACAAAAAGCGGTCGAAAATCAGATCCTGCACTTTACACATAACGCGGAGGAAGTAGAAGATTTACTATTAACTTCAGACTACCAGCTAGGATTTATACTGCCTCAACTAACATTGGATCTTTTCGAAGAAGTGGTCTTGGCCGGATTTCGCATGCCCCTGAAATCAACCTATTTCATCCCTAAGTTGCCTTCAGGTCTTGTAATGAATAAACTTGGGTGATCTCATGGAAATAAAGTCCATATGAACTCCACTAAATATATTGTCGGCAATTATCAGCCTATACCAACCTAGCCTGAATACCCATCCTACTTAAGATAGTTGATAGCCCAATGAATGAAGCTGACATAAAGAATAGATTGGCTTATCTACGAGATGAGATAAACAAGAATAACCACTTGTACTATGTCATAGACCAACCTGTACTATCGGACCACGAATACGACAGGATGATGATAGAACTATTAGCTATCGAGCATTCCCATCCTGAATTAATAACCATTGATTCTCCGACACAAAGGGTAGGAGCTAAGCCCGCGGATGGCTTCAAACAAATAAACCATCCAATCCCACTGCTCAGTTTATCTAATGCTTTTTACTCTAATGACTTAGACACATGGCACCGTAGAACTAAGAACATATTGGGCACACAAACTTTCAACATGGTATGTGAACTGAAACTGGACGGGTTAGCTGTGGCGCTGACTTACGAGAATGGGCAATTAGTGCGCGGGGGAACTAGAGGTGACGGTACACAAGGCGAGGATGTCACCGACAATCTGAGGACTATAAAGTCTATACCGTTAACGCTTAGCGGTACTCCTCCTGAGATATTGGAGGTACGGGGAGAAGTATTCCTACCTAAAACCATGTTTCAAAAGCTTAACCGAAAACGACATGAAGAAGGTAACCCGCTTTTTTCAAATCCTAGAAATGCTGCTGCGGGTTCTCTACGGCAACTAGATCCGAAAATTACTGCGGAGAGACCCTTAGATATCTTCATTTACGGCCTAGGATATCTAACTGGGCGCTATACTCCTTCCACCCATTCAGACTCAATGCAATACCTCAAAGAATTGGGATTCAAGATCAATCCTAATAGTTTAGTCTGCGAGGATCTATCCCAAATCGAGGCGTACTATGCCTGCTGGGTTACAGATAGAGAGAAACTAGACTACGACATAGATGGCATCGTAGTAAAAGTCGACGATATAAGTCACCAACACAGTCTGGGACAAGTAGCTAGAGAGCCTAGATGGGCAATAGCCTATAAATTTCCTGCAGCCCAATCAGTTACACGATTAAGAGAAATAGGCATAAATGTAGGAAGGACTGGAACCCTAAACCCTTACGCCATCCTGGACCCGGTAGAGAGAGGGGGGGTCACAATTAGGATGGCAACATTGCATAATGAAGAAGACATACATCGTAAGGACATAAGGATCGGAGATTTGGTTATAGTGGAACGTTCAGGAGACGTCATACCAAAGATAGTGTCCCCTGTGTTAGAACAACGAACTGGTGAAGAAAGAAAGTTCTTAATGCCACAGAAATGCCCAGCCTGCGGATTAGCTGTAAGAAAATTGCCTGGAGAAGCAGCCATAAAGTGTACCAATATCGCCTGTCCGGAACAAATTCTTAAGATACTTACGCATTTCGTTTCAAGAACTGGTATGGATATAGAAGGCATGGGGGGGAAACTGTGCTTATCACTATTGACGGCAGGGCTAGTAAAGGACATAGCAGACATATATAGTTTAACCAAAACAGAACTCATAAAACTGGATGGCATAGCCGACAAAGGTGCAGAAAACCTTTTATACTCTATATCCCAAAGCAAAAACCGCCCATTGTCCCAGTTCATCTTTGCCCTTGGCATACCACATGTCGGCGCTGAAGCCGCCACTTTATTGTCCAGACACTTTCCAAGTATCCTACTTCTATTCAATGCTACTGAAGAGGACCTCATATCCATAGATTCTATAGGGAAAACTATCGCTCACAGCATACTTACATACGCAAGACAACCAGAGAATCTGTCGGTCATTGAAAAACTTAGGAGTGCGGGAGTCAACTTAGACGAATACACCAATGTTCCACCCCAAGTTAGTTTGTCACCACAACTATTGGGGCAACGTTTCGTATTGACCGGCCGAATGGCAAGCATGCCTAGAACAGAATTCCAGTCCCTGATAACAGGTATGGGTGGGAAAATCAGCAACACAATTAGCAATAAAATAGATATGTTAATAGTCGGAACAGACCCTGGTTCAAAATTGCGTGAAGCAGATCAATTAGGCATACCCATAATGACTGAATCAGATTTCCTAATCAATTATGGCTTAGGTGACAGTAAGCCAGTAATCTAATATAGATTACCGAGCACTGATCATTCATGACAAGAAAAACAATCAATCCCGAAAGAAGCCGTATTATAAGGAGGACACTGTGAATGCCAATATCATAAAATTGCATTACCGGTACTACTTGTATATCATTCGAAACCCCTACATGCCCTGCATGCAAGTGAATATCAGGATTACTAAGAAATGAAAATGTTCGTAGGCTTAGGTAACCCTGGTAGGAAATATGCCAACTCCAGGCATAATATTGGATTCACATCGATAGATGAAATATCTAAATCCCTAGGTATTCCAATAAAAGAGAAAAGACGTTTAGCTACAATAGGCCTAGGTAACATAGAAAACGAGGGCATTTTACTGGCAAAACCCCTCACTTTCATGAATAGTAGCGGTGAAGCCGTTACCTATTTAATAAATCGATTCCATATATGCTTAAAGGACATACTAATTCTTTATGACGATATGGATTTACCAGCTGGCAAAATAAGGATAAGACCTTCAGGTTCTGCTGCGGGTCATAACGGCATGAAGTCTATAATCCAAGCTGTCGGGACTATCGATATACCACGATTGCGGATAGGCATAGGACATCCTCCACCAAATAAAGATGAAATAGACTTTGTCCTGGCCAATTTCGACAAAAGTGAATCCGTATTAATCAAGAGCGCACTTGAACAGACCAAACAGGCATCCATAGATCTAGCTATCCACGGCATAGAATGGACTATGAATAACCATAATAGCTGAGTAGGCTTAAATAATCCTGATTCCTACGATATTAGAGATGGTGCCCTCAAGGGGATTCGAACCCCTGATCTCCACCTTGAAAGGGTGGCGTCCTAGGCCAGCCTAGACGATGAGGGCAAGAACACTTATGGTGTCTTCCTTAACAACTCTGTAAGCAAAACCTGTACCATTCTAGTGAAACTATGTCAAGGATACAGGGCCAATTGCTCTAATCCTTCTTGTTCCCTTATACCCAACATAATGTTCATATTCTGGATAGCCTGACCCGCCGCCCCTCGCACCAGATTATCTAAACAACTTATCACTATTAGTCTACCAGTTCGTTCATCTATTGTAGGGTAAATAATGCAGTCGTTACTACCCAAGGTGTGTTTTGTCATAGGAGGAGAATCCACCACTTTAACGAAAGGATCGTCTTTGTAAAAGTCTCTGTAAAGGGCTCTTATTTGATCCTCCCCCATTTTCCCTCTAACTGACCCACCGTCACCCAGAGTAGCATAACAAGAACTCAGTATGCCACGTGTCATGGGAATCAAATGGGGCAGAAAGGTTATGTTGGGATCAAACCCAGAGCGCAATTTGCTTACTTCCTGGGTGATTTCAGGTAAATGTCTATGCCCGCCAACAGCATAGGCCGACACATTCTCGTTGACTTCAGAAAAATGAGTATTGAGACTTAAACCTCTGCCAGCTCCAGAGACACCAGATTTGGAGTCAATTATTATTCCCTCCTGGATTATGCCCTCCCTAACAGCTGGGGCCAGGGCCAATATAGCTCCAGTAGGATAACATCCTGGATTAGCCACCAAAACAGCGGATTTTATAGACTGCCTGTTAAGTTCTGGAAGACCATAAACCGATTTACCCAATAGATTTGGCCTAGGATGTTCAACTCCATACCAGGTCTGGTATTCGGAAGCAGAGTTCAGGCGAAAATCTGCACTGATATCTATAGATTTGACTGATTTCTCTACAAATGGTATCAAGGCCTCCGCGCTACTGGTTTGAGGCAGAGCAGAGAAAACCACATCGACACTCTCAGTTACCTCATTATCTATAGTCAACTCTATGTCGGATAAATGTGGAAATGCCTGGCCAAGTTCCTGTCCAGCAGCACTCCTGCCGGTCACTTGCCGTAACGTCACTTCAGGATGACCACGAATTATACGGGCCAACTCTATCCCAGCATATCCAGTTACGTTTATTATTGCTACATTAATCATCTAAAAATACCTCTACTTGAATACCAGAGCCACCAGTATAATGCTTGGGATCACTGTGGGCAACATCCAGCACATTTTGACCCTCCAGACTTTCCTGCAATTAGTCTGGCTCTCACGTGGTAGTTAGCACTTTAGTTTATATCAGGATAATCAGTATTTAATCACCGGCAAAGTGTAATTGAATCAGGGAGGTTTTTCTCAATCACACTTTAACAATATCAATATATTACCGATGGACACAACTGATTGAATATACAATCGGCGCAAAGTGGATTGCGAGCTTTACACGTTTGCCTACCATGATTAATGAGGTATACATGGAAAGCATAAACCTGGTCAGATTCGACAACATCTTCCAAAATATTATGAGCGTCGTTCACGGTAATCTTCGGACCTATCAGGCCTAGCCTCCTACTAACTCTATAAATGTGAGTATCTACCGGCATAGCAGGCATGCCGAAAGCAAATGAAAGAACTATAGCTGCGGTCTTAGGCCCGACGCCAGGTAATCTTTTTAGCCATGTTTTTGCCTCCTCTAAGGGCATTTCCATCAGAAAAGAAAGGTCAAAGCTACCTATTTCAGTCAGAATGGCATTCAACACTGCCTTGATTCTTGGGGCCTTCACTTTAGACAGCCCCCCCATCTTAATTGAGTCGGCTAAGTATGAATCATCTGCATCAATCACATCTTCCCAATTCGGGAAAGTTTTTATTAGACTGTCAAATGCCCTGAAGGAGTTTATGTCCGAAGTATGTTGTGACAGTATAGTGAACACCAGTTCTTCTATACCATCATATCTTGGTTCCCATAGGACATGCCCCTGCTGGTTCTCCAGCATATTGAAAACAACTTGAGGTTCTACATGTGATTTTGATTTATATGGAACCACTGACTTAATATTAACCTGGGTTGTTTTCAATGACCTTTTGTCCTATGAAGGTGACAATCTATCTCTGTATTTTGAATGTATTCTGACACATGTCAGCTAGGGTCAACCACGAATCTTGGAGCGGGAGATGGGATTCGAACCCACGACGTCCGCCTTGGAAGGGCGGAGCTCTTCCGCTGAGCTACTCCCGCAATAAAACCGAGCCATAAATATGTGCCAGCCTTTAGTTTTAGATATTCGTAACCTCATATAAAGATATAAGGGCTAAGCCGTAGATCATGACATTATAACAGTGAGTAATATGGTAGTCGATCAAATTAATTATGGATAGGGGATAGCCAATATCTAATCCAAACTTTACAATGAACTCTGATTATGGTTTATCTCCAAGCAAAATACGTAAATGAAATGTTTAACCATGCCTTTCAGGACGACCCAAACGAGTGTTGCGGCATATTGGCAGGTGAGTCTGGTGAAGTGAAGAAACTCTACCGTATGACCAATCCTGAAGCTAGCCCTTACAGATATAGAATGGACTCCAAAGAATTACTGAATGTTTATAACGAAATAGACGATCAAGGCTGGGAGATATTAGCTATATATCACTCGCACACACATTCTGAAGCCTACCCTTCAGCGACAGATATAAGATTGGCTACTTGGCCTGATTCTCTATATTTGCTAATTTCGTTATTGGACAAGCAAAAACCTATATTAAGAGCTTTCCACATTCAGAATGGTGAGGTGAGTGAGGAATCTATAGAGACGGACTAGCTATAGGCCGGTAATGTATGCCCTAATCTATGAGGATTAAACATGGAGGTTCAACTTGAGCTTTGTAACTGCTTCCACTTTTCCATATACGGCGGAGATCAATAACCGCAACAATCTAAGCATAGGCGGTTGTGACGTTGTAGAGTTAGCAAAGGAGTTTGGAACACCCCTGTATGTATTCGATGAAGTGACATTACGCAGGAAGTGTCAGGAATTCCTGAATGGTTTTCGAGATGTATATCAGAACAGTTCTGTGATATATGCCTCCAAAGCATTCGTTAATGTTCCCATAGCCCAATTGATGAAAGAGGAAGGTCTTGGAATAGACGTGGTCTCCGGCGGGGAACTAGCAGTGGCGCAAAGGGCACAATTCCCGGCTAACAATATCTATTTTCACGGCAACAACAAAAGCCGCGATGAACTTGCCATGGCTTTAAAATACGGCGTTGGTAGAATTGTAGTTGATAATTTTCACGAGTTAGATCTACTGAGTTCTATCGCTGATGACATGGGAATTAAGCAAGACATATTGCTAAGAGTTTCCCCAGGGATAGACCCACATACCCACGCTTATACAACCACCGGTGTGTTAGACAGTAAATTCGGATTCCCCATACAAACTGGGGATGCGGCCAAGGCAGTAGAATTAGCATCGAATTCCGCCAATTTGAACATTATAGGACTTCACTTCCATCTGGGTTCGCCAATATTTGAACTAGACCCCTATACTAAAGCTATGGAACTGACCTTGGAATTTGCTAATGAGATTGGTTTGCCAATTCAAGAAATTAGTCCTGGCGGAGGATTCGCTATATCCTACACTAGAGACCAATATCCCCCTTCCATAGAACAGTACGCCACAGCAATAAGCGCCCCATTGAGTCACTTTAAAAACATTCGGCTAGTAGTTGAACCTGGTAGGGCCATTGTTGGCAGATCTGGTGTCGCCATTTACAGTGTGGGCTCATCAAAGGACATTCCCGGAGTTAGGAAGTATGTTTCCATTGACGGTGGAATGGGTGACAATATTAGGCCCGCATTGTATCAAGCTCAGTACGAAGCTGTAGTAGCTAATAAAATGAAGGACGAAGACTTGGAAAGCGTATCAATCGCAGGGAAATTCTGCGAATCTGGGGATATCCTGTTGAGAGACGTCCTCTTCCCTCGATTGGAACCAGACGATATTCTCGCAATACCTGCGTCAGGAGCCTATGCTCCATCTATGGCTAGCAACTACAACCTGGTACCTCGACCAGCGATAGTCATGGTTAAAGATGGCCATACAAGATATCTCAGATACCGAGAAACCTATGACGATCTTATGAGAAACGACACGCCATTATGAAAAGTTAAGCTATAGATATTTATGTGGAATTTGGCGGGCCATGAAAAAGCAATACGATTATTATCCTCAATGTTGTTGAAGGATATGGTCTCCCATGCATATCTCTTCCATGGACCAGCACGGATAGGAAAAACAACACTGGCAATAACCGTTGCTATGGCAATAAATTGTGTTGATGTCAGTAAAAGCAGGCCATGTGGAGAATGCAGCCAGTGTGAGCGTATAACTTCTGGTAATCATCCTGACGTGCAAGTCATTGAAGTCATGTCTAATGAAGAAATCAAGGGCATAGACCAAATACGAGATATTCAACACAGCTCCAGCCTAAAACCTTATGAGGGTGAACGTAGGATATTCATATTGCCGGAAATATCTCAACTTAGTATTCAAGCTTCCAATGCTTTACTAAGATTATTAGAGGAACCTCCTGAAAAAGTTACATTCCTATTAACCAGTACAAACTTGGAGAGTGTAATACCAACGATCTTGTCACGCTGTCAAATAATCGGTACCAAAAGAGTACCAGACGATGAGATAATTGATTACTTGACAAGCCATTTTGGCATTACGCCAGGTGATGCCACACACATTGCAAGAATATCTCAAGGTCAAGTAGGCTGGGCTATAGAGGCTTCGACTAACCCTGAATTGTTGGAGGATTATGATTCATCTTTGAGTCTGATGGACTCTATTCTAATAGGTAATCTAGATAAGCGCTTCAAACACGCAGAGGAAATGGCATCCACATACACTCGAAATCGCCACAAAGCCCTGCAGCAACTGTCTATAGGTATAGCTTGGTGGCGGGACATATTAATGTTGAAAGAATCAATAGAAGGATCGGTGTGTAATTTTCCAATAAAAGCATCCCTAAGGCGACATTCCAAACATATCGAGCTGTCGGATATAGTAGCAACGATCAAAGCATTCCAAAACACCATCCGATACCTAGAATCAAACGTCAATCCTAGGCTCGCATTCGAAGCCCTGGTATTGAATATTCCTATACTGCGGGAATTTAAAACTCCAACTGCTTCGGTCACTCAAAACTAGGCTGGCAACTTAGCAATAAACTCATGGTTCAGCTAATTCTGCTTCTAGAATATCTAGCGCAACCTCAAAATCATCTGGGATAAAACCCAAGGTGTCTGCCGGAATACCAGACCGAATATCAATAAATCCCCTCACAATTATTGAATCCAATAAAGAAGAGTTCAATTTCTCTTGCAAGCCCGCCCTGTCAATCAGGGTCTCCAAGGGGAGTTCCATAATTGACTGATCTGAAGGCAGATCCAACAGCACATCAGGAAGATCGTTGGAATACCTTGCGGACACCGTAATCAGCGCACCAGATAACAACAATCCCATTGTCAAACCCAAAGCAATAGATCCTAAAGTATCCACCCAACCCAGAAAAACCATTTTCATTACGTCTTTAACCAAGCGTCGAAGTATTTGAAAGCCAATGAATACAGTACAGATTATTGCCACATATGAAATGACCGTGGCCAAAGTATCACTAGAGATAGATTCGGTCATTAGGTCTGATATGTTGTCACTGAATCTACCTGCCAGCAACACCCCAAATAACAGACCAGCCGTAGCGAAGATTGCCCCAAATAATCCTATCCGCCATCCAGTCATAAAACCGACAGCCCATGTGCCTATAGCCAGAAAATCAAACCAGTTCATAACGATACCTGTTTTTCAAAATAGTTCCCGAGATTCTGGCGACGAGTTTAGCACAGTCACCCTGGAGTAGAAAACTGTCACCTTGGAATGAAAGAATTGGCACGATACGTGTAATATTTGCAAGATCAACCCTCAATAAACATTCTCTTAGAGTCAGCCAAGAATTGCGTGGCTCCTGCGTAATCTCTCCTGCCGTACTTCCCTATACGGGGTATGAAGTATATTTTATTTACACCATTATCAATAAACTCGTGTAACAATTCCAACGCTACATCAATTCCTTCTCTACCTTTCACTAAGTCCATCCGTATTGATTCTGGCATTGCACCAAATATAGGACCCTCAAGATTAGGAACCTGCAAACCGACAAATATTGGTGCATCAATTGTTTGACCATTAAGTTTTTCGTATTCGATCATGAAATTTGCGAACTTAGTTAATTCATAAACCGGTTCGGTGACAAAAAAATCCACACCAGATTGAACCTTCCTATAGGTTAACTTGGCTTGTTTAACTAAGTCATTTGAAACACTTATAGATGACCCAATACAAAAGTCCGTGGTACTTGGCATTGAATAGCCTCGGTAATCCACCCCACAATTCATCGCTTTCAACGCCGCTACTAGGCCAGGAGTATTATAATCATTAACATTCTTAGTCATTGACGGCTCATCATCCATGAACTTATCCCCTCTAACAATGAGAACATTGTGTATACCCAATCTAGCGGCACCCAACATATAATTTTGTATTGCCAGCTTATTCATATCCCTAGTTGAGACTGTAAAAATAACTTCCTGATTCGTGTTCTGTGATATTTCATAAGCAGCAACCAATGAATCCACTCGTACCGATTTACCAGGACTATAAGCTATCGATACGAAATCCGCCCCCAATGTGCTGGCTTCATCGGCTATCGGCTTGTTTAAATCCCTAGGCGGCGAGAAATCACATATAGTTGTGAGTCTTTCGTCACTATGAAATACACTATCAGTTACTTTAAACAAATAATCTCCAGCCACTATCATTTAGAACATGATAAATGTTATTCTCCACGGCCCGTGGCAATACATTCTACAAGGACTACCTGATACTAACAACGCCATAGGTATCATAAAGAAAACGACATTGCGGATAACTAGTTAGTCCTACATCAAATGGAATAATGTGATCATTCCAGAAACAACATCCAATGCCCATGCGAGCACTTTACAGGCAAACCCAGTAGCCTTAAAATATAGTGCAGTTGTAGAGAGTGATAGCTATAGGCCTCTCGGCTTTTAGCGTAGTTGGAGGGCCCAGATTGCCATATAAGCGTAACTATCTAACTAGAGAAGGATTGAACAGACTAGAGGCGGAGCTGGAGGACCTCAGGACAGACCGTCGTCAGTCCGTCGCGGAACAGATCCAGAAAGCCAAGGAATTGGGTGGTTCTGTTGATAATGCGGAATACGAAGACTCCAAGAATCAACAGGCCTTTGTAGAGGGACGAATCTTGACCCTAGAGAAAATGATCAATAAAGCCGTCCTAATTGAGGAAAATGAAAAGCCCACTAAGAATGTAGAAATTGGTAGACATGTTACCCTAATAAATCAAACCGGCAAGAAGGAAGAGTACACTATAGTAGGGAGCGTAGAGGCTGATCCTGGTAGAGGTCGTATCTCAAATGAATCACCGGTCGGTATGGCATTGTTAAACAAGAAGGTGGGTCAAAAGGTGCAGGTCAAAACTCCTGCCGGTTTAGTTACCCTAACAATCTCTAGCATAGGCTAGTTAAGGACAGGTTATACCCAATCTATCATGGATACAAAAGGTGGAGACCTACTTCACAGCCGACAAGCTAAACTTAAGCGACTTATAGATAAAGGGATAGATCCATTCCCTGTGGATTATAGTCGCTCGCATAATATTGCTAGCGCAATAGAGTTCTTCAACATCAATAATGACCCTGCAGATACTGACCCCTCTAATGATTCTTTATCCTTAGCCGGTAGAATTATGACACTGAGAGTCATGGGAAAGGCTACATTCCTACATATCCAAGATTCAACTGGCACAATACAGGTGCATCTACGAAAAGACATCCTGAATCAAGATTATGATATTGCAAGGGATTTGGACTTGGGTGACTTTATTGGGGTAGAAGGATCTATGTTCATAACCCGCACTGGTGAGATCACCATAGAGACACAAAAACTGACTTTTCTCGCCAAGGCCATGCGCCCATTACCGGAAAAATGGCACGGTCTATCCGATATAGAAACCAGACATAGACAAAGATACCTGGACCTTATAACCAACGAAGAAGCCCGCTCCAACTTCAAGCTGCGTAGTAGAATTATAAGTAAAATACGTGGGTTCATGGATTCTCGGGGTTTTATTGAGGTTGAGACTCCGGTGTTGGTACCGATTGCCGCTGGTGCCATGGCGCAGCCCTTTATAACACACCATAACGCATTGGACCAAGAATTGTACCTGCGCATCGCTACTGAACTCTACCTTAAGAGATTAATAGTAGGTGGACTAGACAAGGTCTACGAGATAGGCCGTGTATTCCGAAACGAAGGTATTGACCAGGACCACAATCCTGAGTTTACTTTGCTTGAAAGTTATGAAGCATACGCCAATTACAAAGACGTGATGTATATGGTGGAAGCTATGATATCTGAAACTTTAAATCATGTCCTAGGTACCACCAAAGTCAGATTCGGTGAAAACATAATAGACTTTGGTCCACCTTGGGAAAAACTTGATCTTAGAAATATTGTGAAAAAATGCAGCGGCATTGATTTTGAGGAATTCACTGACCCCTCTGATCTAGCAGATCAGATCAAGCGACTGGGCATACAAGTAGAAGAACCTAGCAGCAGAGGAAGACTGATAGACAAATTGGTCTCAGCCACCGTAGAACCAACCCTTATACAGCCCACATTTTTGTTAGACTACCCTGTGGACATGTCTCCTTTAGCTAAACAAAAGACAGATACTCCTGGCTTTGTAGAGCGCTTTGAAGGATTCGCTGGTGGTATGGAAATAGCTAATTCATTTAGTGAACTAAACAATCCTGAAGAGCAGCGCAAACGCTTCGTCGAGCAAGATAAACTGCGAGAAAGCTTGTCTCTGGATGAAGATATGGATAGGCTGGATGAAGACTTCTTGATTGCAATCGAACATGGTATGCCACCTACAGGTGGATTAGGGATCGGGATAGATCGTCTTACAATGTTAATCACTGGACAGACCTCTATAAGAGAGGTAATCCTCTTCCCCCAACTGAGGCAGAGATAAATGCTGAACATAGAACTTATAAGGCAGAATCCTTCCAGTGCCTCTACTGCCCTCGGCCGTAGGGGTGAAGAAACAGATATAGAACGTGTCTTGATTATGGATGAACGTAGAAGAGGAGCCCAAACGAAAGCTAACAATGCAAGTGAAACCAAGAATACGGCGTCTAAATTCTTTGGATTTCTCAGAAGAGTAACCCAAGACAAATACAAACTCACCCCTGATGACTACAATGAACCAGTTCCTACCCACTTGTCCGAATATATTGGAAAATCGTCAGTCCAGGAACTATTAGAGATTCCCACGCAAACACTACTCGAACAGGCGCAAAACGCAATGCGTGATATATCAAAGGAAGCCGACGAATTAGTCAAAGAGGCATCCATAATTGACGTCGAACTAAACGAACTATTGTTAACTATACCAAATATACCTTTGCAAGACGTCCCATCCGGTTATGACGAGTCATCAAATATCGTCGTACGGACACATGGGAATCCCAAGACATTTGAATTCACCCCGCTAGCACACTGGGATTTAGGTGAACGTCTCGGGATAATTGACATGCCCAGAGGATCCAAGATATCTGGTTCTAGGTTTTTTACTTTGATGGGACCCGGAGCCAGATTGCAACGTGCTCTCATTTCATGGATGATAGATTGGCACGTCCAACACGGTTCTTTCAAGGAAGTTTATCTGCCATTTTTGGTTCGCAGAGACACCATGCTAGGAAGCGGCAACCTACCAAAATTTGAGGAAAATCTCTACCACGATTTGGAAGACGACCTTTGGCTCATACCTACAGCTGAGGTACCCCTGACTGGTCTTCATAAGGACGAAATATTGGATGCATCTTCTCTTCCAATTTATTACGTGGCGCACACACCATCATTCCGTAGAGAAAAAGCCGCCGCAGGTAAGGATACTAGAGGTATAAAAAGAGTACACCAATTTGACAAGGTGGAACTTTACAAAATAGTAGCACCAGAATCATCAAATACAGAACTGGATAAACTTGTGAACAATGCGGAAGAGATATGCCAACAATTAGACATACCCTACAGGCTTATACAATTATGCGCTGGAGATATGAGTTTCCCCTCTGCAAAATCGTTTGACTTAGAGATGTGGGCTCCCGGATGTCAGGAGTGGCTAGAAGTCAGTTCCTGTTCCAACTGTACCGACTTCCAGGCTAGGAGGGCAAATATCAGGTATAGACCGAAGGCAGGTGATAGACCTGCATTTGTTCACACATTGAACGGTTCAGGACTAGCGTTACCCAGAGTTTTAATAGCCATCATGGAGAACTATCAACAATCTGACGGCTCTATACTGGTTCCCGATGTCCTACAACCCTACATGAACCAGAATGTAATCAAGAACATATTAAAGTAACATACTAGTACTTGGCACAGGATCCACATCTCCCGAATATTGGAGTCACATGGAATGTATAGAAAGGAATAATTATGGATCGAGACATAACGGTTATTATAGATGATTTACCGGGAACTCTGGCGCAAGTAGGAGAAGCACTTGGCAATGCTGGCATAAACATAGGAGGATATTGTTCGTTTCCATCTGGCGGGAAAAGTTTCCTTCACATACTGGTAGAGGACGTGGCTGGTGCTCGTAAGGCATTAAGCGGACTCGGTCTAAGTATTGCACAGGAAAGAGATGTGGTAACCGTGGATATGGAAGACAACCCGGGAGAACTCGGCAAGATCTCAAGGAAAATCGCTAATGCCGGAATCAACATAAACATGGTTTATATGGGAACCAACTCTAGACTCGTTATAGCAGCATATGATATCGACAATGCTAAGGCTGCTTTGGAATAATAGATCACATTGTCGTCGATGTTAATTCAACGCTGCCATGGTTCCATAAAACAGAGGGGATCTGATATTAATTTATGAATATTACTTCAGTTTGTACATCTGTTGTAACAATAACCCCGGACTCTCCCAAAAACACGTCAATCTCCGACCTCATACCAAAATCCTCCATATAGAGGCCTGGTTCGATAGTAACTCCTAAATTTGGAGTCAGTACTCTGGTGTCATAAGTCTCAAAGCCATCAAGATTGACAGCCTCCCCATGCACTTCCAATCCTAAGCTATGACCCAATCTATGAGTGAAATAACGGCCGTATCCTCGCTCCACGATCAAATCTCTAGCAACAGAATCAACCTGCCAACCCCGCGGGTATTCTCCTTTGAGGTAACATTGCTCCAAAAACCCCAATGCAGTATCCCTAGCCAGAAGTACTAGATCAAAAGCTTCCCTGTAGCGCTTAGGCAAATCATCCCCCACGTATGCAACCCAAGTTATATCGGCAAACACATCCCGATCCCCAAACCCCTTGGCCCACATGTCAATCAATATCCAACTGCCCTGCTGTATTGTTAAAGATTCATGCATATCTGGCAAATAATGTGGATCACTGCTATGAGCATCAACAGCAACAACAGGACCGTCATAGGCCAACAAATTTTCTTCTTGAAAACGCTCTTGGATAAAGTGCATTACATCTAACTCAGATACCCCGCCGTCCAATCTTCGTCCCACATAATCAAAGGATTCCTTTACAATCGAGCTTAGTTTGTTTGCGGCGTCTTTATGAGACTTCAGTTGTCCAGCACTCCATTGCTGCATGGAGTGTTGGATTAAATCAGCAGAGGAAATAATCTCCACGCCTAGATTTCTAATGATATCCATAGTGCCACCGTCTACAACAGATATCCTAGGCAACATAGCCATAGGGGAATATTCCATCGCCACACGTACACATCCAGTCATAAAGGCGGAGAGTTGATCTAGCAAAGACTGATAACTCGTATAGTCACGTTTGTCACAAATCAAGTCTGAGAAACGACCTATGTCAACATGATGAACCAATAATGTCGGATCAGCGTTGGCAGGTATGAAAAAGAACACAGGTCTAGTAACCATGGATGTATTGCCAAGAATATTGGATAAAACGGGATTCGATTGGCGATATCCATAGATCAACCAACCATCCACGTCGTGCCTAGACATATATGCCTTGGATTTCGCAATTAATTCTTCATCAATCAATTAGACATTCCTTTCCCTTACACATCACTCTCATCAATTTTATCAGCTAATTCGACTAACTAAGTATACTAGTGTTTTCTCAATTATTATCTATTTTGCGGATTCATAATGCCAATATTCGTTGACATATGAGACCCGCTTACCTATAATGTGAGTACACGCTTACTTGCTAGGCTTCTCCCCATTTTTTATGAGTATGTACACCAAAATATCGCGCCAAAGTTCCGTGTTGCGTCGCAGTCAGATAATCGACGCAGCTATCAATTTAATCACTGAAAAAGGCATGGAATTTGTCACCATCGATGCCATTGCTGACGAGGTAGGTTTAACAGAAGGGGCAATATACCGCCATTTCACCAGCAAAAAGCAAATTTTGACGTCTGTGATAGAGGAAATTGAAAGCAACCTGCTGCAAACTATCCACACCGCTAAACAGAGAGGTAGTAGCCCCATAGAGAGTCTCGAGTTTATCTTAGAAGCTCACCTAAGTGATGTCGAAAGCCGCCGGGCAGCCTCCTTCATAATAATCTCAGAAGCCATGGGTTTCGACGGCATAGGCCTCAGTCCCAGGGTATCTTTAATGCTTACCAATTATCTGCGATTTCTAGAACAATGCATCAGTGAAGGAATCACAGATGGCACAATAAGACCTGGAGTTGACATAAACGCTGCGGCTACGGCTTTCCTAGGCCTGATACAAAGTACTGCGACTATGTGGGCACTTAACGACCATTCCACAAAGCTTGCCGCTCGTCGCGAACAAATGTGGGACATTTATAAAAGAGGTATTTGTAATGGTCACTAGCTGTTGTCTGAAAAAACCTGCATGTGTTAGATACTAAAAACATCAACTTCTAATGCATGAGGGCTGGTTGATATATCAGCATCCATCTTTTTATTAGGTTGGTTGCTGATGCTGGATAGGTAACCGATTGAAATTTTCAACCGCATTGCGGGAAAGCCAAGAAACTAGCAAAGGAGATTATCCATGAGCTTGAATAATGGCCAAAATATGGGTACGGACACCGTACCAGAAGACTTTGGCGAGGTTTGTGTATCAGTTGAAAACCTATGGAAAATATTCGGTCCGTCACCAGAGACCGTAATGGACGGAGAGAATTCGCTTAAGAGCAAAAACGAAATACAGGAAGAGTTGGGTAACGTGGTAGCCTTAAAAGATGTCAGCTTCGAAGTGCGCCGCGGAGAAACCTTTGTCGTCATGGGCCTTTCCGGTAGTGGCAAATCCACTCTAGTAAGATGCCTCACTCGCCTAATAGAACCGAATGCAGGTTCAGTATTCGTGGATAATGAAGATGTAATATCGTTCAACAATAATAAACTGACCCAATTCCGAAGAAAAAAGACTGCAATGGTTTTTCAACACTTTGGGTTACTACCCAACAGAACAATTGTGGATAATGTAGCCTTTGGCCTTGAAATACAAGGGGTTGATAAGGCGACTAGGAAAGAGAAAGCAACTGAGGTTCTGGAAGTGGTAGGCCTACGAGGCTGGGAGGACAACTATACCACCCAACTTAGCGGTGGTATGCAACAAAGAGTAGGCCTTGCTAGAGCCTTGGCCGTAAACCCGGAGATCCTCCTGATGGACGAGCCTTTCAGTGCATTGGATCCACTGATACGCCGAGAGATGCAGGACGAACTGTTAAGGCTTCAGGCTGAACTAAAAAAGACTATTGTATTTATCACGCACGATCTGGATGAAGCCCTTAGATTAGGAGACAGAATCGCCATTATGAGAGATGGGGAGATAATCCAGTTGGGTGTCCCTGAAGAAATTATTGAGAACCCCGTTGATTCATACGTGGAGGATTTCATAAGGAGCATTTCCAGAACAAGAGTACTGGGTGCGGCCAGTATCATGAAAGATTCCGAGGTGGTGCTTCATGATACCCAGACTACCAAGGAAGTGTTAAACAGTCTCTCTGCCCATAAGGAAGATTATGCGTTCATACTTGATAATAATGGCAAGCTATCCGGCGTGGCCGATAAAGACGATCTGCAAAACCTTTTAGACCAAGGCGAGAATTCGATTGGAACGGTCATTAGCGTTGATCCTCCAATATTTAATATCGCATATTCTGATACACCTATAGACGAATTGGTCATATTGTCCGCCATGAGTGACTGTCCGATAGCTGTCACAGACGGAGAGAACAATCTGTTGGGCGTGGTATCTAGAGGAGAACTCCTTCACAGCATAGCCGAGAGCCAGCAGGCTCAACAAGGAGGAGTAGTCACTCCTCAATAAATCGTAAGGTAGAAATTAACATTATGATGAATATAAAGAACTTATACACCTCAGACGGCACTATATTACAAAAGATTATGCCTTACGCAGTTACCATCATTGGACTAATAATTGCAGTAGATCTGGCTCTAAGATTTATGGAAGGCCCTGTAATGGATTTCTTCTTCCCAAAATTGTACTTCTGGATCTTTGCAGTCCTGATGCTATCCTTGATGGTAACCACTGTCAGGGCAATGGATACCCCTCTTAAAAAATATCTGTCAATGTCCATATTTGTACTACTTTCACTATTCGCCATGTATGGTACGCCGGACCAATTTCCATTCTACGCCCCAGGCCAAGATCAACACGTTATAGAGGGAGAGCGTACGCGGGCCGTTGAAAAAATAGAATACTCCGTGGCTGGCACTGAGATACGGCCTGGAGCACTCGACAACAGAGTTGATGTGGTGGTCCTGTGGTTAAAGGTGAAATATAAGGCATTTTTCCGAGCAATCGTGGCAAATCTTCTTAAAGCAATGGTTCCACTTGATAGAGCCCTAGGCGAGATGCCAATGTGGATTTTCATGGCTGCTGTTTACCTGATTGCCTGGAGAGTGACCAATTACCGTATAGCAATTGGTAGTGTGGCAGGATTATCCTTCATAAGTATCTTTGATTTATGGCCAGGAGCTATGACAACCATGACAGTAGTTGGGACAGCAACATTTCTTTCTATGGTGCTGTCCATACCAATAGGCATAGCAATGTCGAAAAGTGACAGAATAGAAGCAGCAATGCGTCCTGTCCTGGACATGGCTCAAACCATGCCGAGTTTCGTTTACCTAATCCCTGCCATATTTTTCCTTGGCATTGGAATGGTACCTGCTGTATTCGCTACTATCGTGTACGCAGTCCCTCCAGGAATAAGATTAACGAATCTTGGAATACGATTGGTTTCTCCCGAACTTAAGGAGGCAGCTAGAGCCTTTGGGACCACTCCATGGCAAATGCTGGTTAAAGTAGAATTACCCCTTGCCAGGCCTACTATTATGGCCGGGATGAATCAGACGGTTATGATGGCTCTTGCGATGGTTGTAATCGCTACCCTTGTAGGCGCCGGAGGCCTAGGATCTGACGTATATGCTGGGGTACAACAGCTTGAATTTGGTAGAGGCCTCATGGGGGGTATAGCCATAGTTGTCTTAGCTGTAATAATCGACCGCATTTCCCAAGGCTTTGCGCAGGATCCAACAGCAAAACGGGATTAGGGATAACACAGCAACATACCGTAACTAAAGATACAGTCTCGGCAATAAACATAGGGCATCATTTGGATCACCAAATGATTATTCTGGGTTTGCTGTTTCTATCCCGTCTTATTTGATGTGGTCTGTATTTACGAGACTCATGACTACGACTGCGCATATAGGTAGTACTCCCATCAACATAATGCCGGTGCCAAACTCGCCCATAAAGCCTTGAGCCATGGCTAACGGCAATGGACCTAAAGCAGAAGCAGCTATCATTATCATATTGGCCGATCCCTGTACTCTACCCAGTCTGTGTCTGCCATAATAATGTGCCCAAAGTACATTGGATACCAACTGCCCAGTTCCGTTACTGGTCCCCAGTATTACTGAGTACAATAAAGCTAATGGCAGAGAGTCGACGAATCCTATAACAACAATGCTAGTAACCAGAAGAATCATGGCTACGTAAAAAAGCCTTTTCGGCCCAAATCTATCGGCAATAAATCCAGATGACACAGATGCCACCACCGCCGAAATGGAGAGCGGCAAAAAAGCAGCTGCAGCTACTGTAGCTGACATACCGAGTTCAGAAAATATCGCGGCTTGATGGAAGACCAATGCGGTAGATACAAAGGATGGGGTTGATAAAGGTAATGCCAGTCCCCAAAAAGTAGTGGATGTCAGGATTTTCCTGCGATCGTCCCCAACAATGTTAAGGACGGTGTCCTCTTCTGGCGAGTCGACGGACCCATCAGGATACAAGCCCATTTCCTCAGGGGTATTCCGTAAGAATATCATTGCCACAGGCACGACTAGGAGCCAAATAAACACTCCCAAAAACACGTAAGCCATGCGCCAACCCAAACCATCTATCAAAGTTCTTGATAATATGGGCATTAATGCCATTGAAAAAGAAAATCCCAGCAGCATAACTGCCATGGCACGACCCCTAATGCGCACAAACCACTGGGCTGTTAACAACGTAGCATTTATAGGAATGGATCCTTGGCCAAATGCTCTAAGTGCCATGAATGCTACAAAAAACGCCAACCACCATGTAGCAAAACCCATGCCAATACAGGTAAGGGTGAGGCACGTGACAGTTATTACAACCATCATCCTAGGGCCAAACTTATCGGCCATGCGACTTACAATCATAACCGTGGCAGCACTGATACCAGTTCCTACAGCATACAAAACAGATATATCAGTCCTTGATAAACCAGAATCCGCTATCATTGAATCTATGAATACCGAAAATGTGTAAGACTGACCAGGACCTGAACTGAAGGCCACCAAAGAGGCAATCCCGACAATTATCCAACCGTAGAAAATCGGTCTATTTGATAATAAATGCACGAGCAGCATTATATCCTTAAGGCACTTCCAATGAAACCACCACAAGTAATGGTTGCAACAAACCAGCTCAATAAGTTATTTACAAAACACAAGGGCAGGGGCGACCAAATGGTCACTCCTGCCCTCATAATGATCTTAGGTTACACCCCAACTATGCTTCTTTAGTTGCGGCCTCCTTGGCAAGTTGAGCATCAACCTTAGCAATTATGTCAGCCGCTAAAGTCTGGTCTGCATTAGAATCAAGGATCCACTGTGACCAAACTGGCTTATTCTCTCTGAGATACTTGATCGCCACATCTATCCACTCAACATCCGCTGCCATCTTGTACGATTCTGCCTCTGCCAAAGGCTTAGGCGCTACGTAGTAATTGGCAAGAAACTCAACTATATGAGGCTGCCTCTTGTAGAAGTCTGCATTCACTGTTGTGTGTGCATCACCTATTGGGAAGCCACATCCAATCTCAGACTCATAAGGCTCTTCTGCCACAGCAGCACTAATGGCATCATCGCACTCCTTGTTCCACTTCGGCTCCTCTAACATGATTAAATCACGCAGATTCACCACATCTGTGGGCTGCCAGTAGTAGGAAACAAAAGGTTCCCCAGCTTCATAAGGACCAACTACAGCTGCCTTAAGAGCTGCTGATCCTCCAGGCTCTATGATATTAAAATCATCATAAAGTCCATATGCATGAGCTTTCGCTCTAATTATCTTCTGGCATTCCCAACCAAGTATGCAGTTATATATCGCTCCCTTGGACGGGTCATTAGGATCAGCAAACAGATCCTTGTACTGGGCAAGATCATCCACATGCTTGAGATCAGGTGCAGTTGCCTCTATACCACGGGCTGCATCACCCTCCACCATGTATCTCGGCACATAGAAACCTTGTCCTGCAACAGCAATAGTCTGTCCCTTGGTTCCTGACGGCAACATCTCCTGAGGATCAGTTGTGCCAGCCAAGTCTATAAGTGCACCCGAAGTAGTGTGCTCGTTATACCACTCCGGTATGTTCATCCTCCATGTTTCCATGTTTACATGAACATCTCCCTCGATAAGGGTCAGCTTCATCGTACCGGTAGTACCCTGTACTTCCTGGGTATCATATTCATAACCATTCTCTAGAATGTACCTGACAATCGCCAGATGTACCCAGTTGCTTCCCCACTGACCATCATGGAACATGATGGTTTCTTTCTCCATATACCCATCCACCACTTCAACGACCTCTTCGACAGCCTCAACAGGAACCGGAGTCATAGTAGGTGCAAAAGAAGCCCCTCCAGACGATGTTGGCACCGGTAAAGCGGTCGGCTTAGGGTCACCGCCTCCGCAGGCCAATCCAAACAGGACCATACTCATCAGGCCCATTGTCATAAACAATCCTAATATTCGAACCTTGATATTACCTATTCTCATATCCATTTGCCTCCTATTTCCCTTACAGGGACATCACGTATTCGAAACCGAAAATACAATCCTGGCACATTGAGATTAGCCAAGATGATCAACAGATTCGTATTAATGCCGAATTCTTCACCTCCCAAGATCTTCGGGCTACCACATACACATCACAAACATAAAATCTATTTCAGTGTACTTATTGGATAATTTACAATCCGATTACGGAAACAGACCGCAAGGATGGTAATAAGCTGGTGAGGTCTGGGCAACAGCCTCATTCTTTTTTAACTATTAAAAATACCGTTTTCAAACGGACCTGTACACCCTAAGTGGTTTAAGGTCTGGTGTCAACCCCTCAATACGTCGTTATATTGCGCCTATGATCGCAATAACGCCGATATATGGCATAATTAGGTATATGTTGCGTCGGGAACCAACATTATGCCATGAATACATGTGTTTTTCCGGCATCTTTCCACAATTAACCTGAGCAGGTATGGCACCAAGATAGGAATAAATATCCAGTGAGTCATGCCTAATTACTTGATTCATCTAACCAGAATGACGCGTTAAGATATAAACATGCAATCACCGAAACTATAAAACCGGTACCCTGTTGATTTGGCCTCTTCATATGCTTTGGTTAATAGGTTAAGACCAGATTTATTAGACACAGCATTACCCATAAAGGCGGCAACTAGCATCAATAAGCTGGATTTTGGTAAATGGAAATTCGTTATCAATCCACTGGCAACTTGGAATTTGTGCCCTGGTAATATGAACAGGTCAGCCCATCCGGATTGTGGTTGTAGTGCATGTTGATTTTTATGGCTGGCATTAACCGCTACTTGTTCCAGAACCCTCATGGTTGTAGTGCCCACACAGATTATTCTTCTATCCTCATTTTGGGCTGCGTTCACTTGTTTCGCAGCCAGATCACCGAATTCGAAATACTCCGAATGGATTTTATGGCTTAAAGGATCATCAACTTCCATCGGCTTAAAAGTGTCCAACCCTACATGCAACATGACACTAGTCAATTCCACGCCTTTCAGCCGTAAAATCTCCAACAATTCCGTGGTGAAATGTAATCCCGCTGTTGGAGCGGCGGCACTACCCTCGGTCTTTGCATACACGGTTTGATATCTGTCAGGATTCGCAAGAGGTGTCTTAATATAAGGAGGTAGAGGAATCTCACCAACATTCCTTATGACTTTCTCATCATCAAGATGTATAACTTTTGTTCCGTCTCCCGGGTCATCAACCACCCATCCAGCTACGCCATTGATATCGAAATATTCTCCCTCAACAAGGCGTTTACCGGGCTTCACCAAAGCTTTCCATGTACCAGGCCCAATGTTATTAAGCAGCAGTATCTCTATTCTGCCTCCCGAGGGTACCCTATGTCCCTTTAGCCTGGCTGGAATAACTCTACTATCATTGACCACCAGCAGATCTCCTGGTTTTAGCAAGTCAACTATGTTATAAAAAAACTGGTGATCCAATGTTCGTGTAACCCGATCAACCGACATTAGCCTTGAACTGTCTCGGGGTTCCACTGGTGATTGGGCTATCATATCTTGTGGTAAATAATAGTCGAAATCACTTGTGCGCATGTTGTTTGAAATCACTCACCTCTACCAAATACCAAATAACAAACAGTGACGACATAAAATGCAATGCCAAACTCTCCTGGCCTCAATCCTTAAGAGGGCATACTGTTTTTCGCTGCTTTAACTGTGTTGACCAACAACATCGCTACCGTCATGGGTCCCACCCCACCTGGCACAGGAGTTATAGCTGCCGCCTTTTCAGACACTGATTGGAATTCAACGTCCCCTTCCATACGGTATCCGCGTTTCCTAGAGGCGTCTGGAACCCTGTTAATACCAACGTCTATAACAACCACTCCGTCTTTCACCATATCAGCAGTAATTGAGTTCGCTCGACCCATAGCTACGACCAGTATGTCTGCGGAACGCGTTATATCGCTCAAGTTCTTAGTGCCAGTGTGACACACAGTTACAGTAGCGTTTGCCCCATGCATCTTTTGTAACATCATGACAGCTACTGGCTTACCTACTATGGCGCTTCTTCCGCAAACCACAAGATGTTTTCCACTAGGATCAAAACCTGTCCGCATAAGAAGTTGCTGAACACCTCCAGGAGTGCAAGGGACAAATATGGGATTCCCTTCAAGAAGCCAACCGAGATTGGCCGGATGTAGGCCATCCACATCCTTGGCAGGATCCATTGTAAGTATAACTGCACGTTCATCAACTTGAGGAGGCAAAGGCAATTGGATGAGTATCCCGTGAAAACGCTCATCACTGTTAAGATGCTGAACTAATGCCACTATTTTCTCTTGGGTTATCGACTCATCCAACCTGAAAGTTTCCGTGTATATGCCGGCTTCATTACATGCCCGTTCCTTGTTACGAACATATACCGCAGATGCAGGGTCATCGCCAACCAACAAAACCGCAAGCCCGGGGGTTATGCCATTTTTGATCTGCAGTTCACGCACATCCTCTGCGGCTTCACTACGTATTTCTTGACTTATTTTAAGGCCATCTATGATAATTGCGCTCAAGCATGATCTCCTAATATTATAGTGACCTGGAAATCTTAGCACAGGCTTAATCGCCTAACAATGGGAAGCTAGACACCAGAGAGTACTAGAGAATATAATGTCACTCCAATTTGATCTCTAACATTCTGGCACTGGGTGTGACAATGCTGAGTCAAATACATAAAGTACTGACAGCCCATCCACCAAAGCTCACAACCCGAATCCGCGCAATCTCTATGTTGATCATGAATATACTGCCTGTTTTCAAACCAATAAGCTTTGAGGGAAGGACACAATAATGCTGAGCGTGGGAGTGGACATTATAGAGTTGTCCAGGATAAATCAGGTATTGGAACGATGGGGAACCAGTTTCTTGAATCGGATTTACACGGAACAAGAACAAGAATACTGCAGGGGACGAATACCTCAATTGGCAGCACGTTTTGCTGCGAAGGAGGCTGTGATGAA
Organism: uncultured Dehalococcoidia bacterium; assembly: GCA_964578255.1. GTDB lineage: Bacteria > Chloroflexota > Dehalococcoidia > Lucifugimonadales > UBA2985 > CAZOCC01. The sequence goes on from CAZOCC010000006.1 coordinate 43,829, forward strand.
GGCATTAGGTACCGGCATCAGAGGTGTCGGCTGGAAAGACATCGAAGTCACCAGGCAAAGAGGTCGTGCTCCTGAAATATCCTTGCACAATCGAGCAACGTTAAGAGCAGAAAAGATAGGTGTGGTACAAGTGGCAATCAGCCTGTCACATTCAAGAGATTATGCGGTAGCTTCAGTAGTGATGAATGTTGATGAGAATAGTAACTAATGAAGAAATGCGCCACTTAGAGGAGAAATCCATTGCTGATGGTATCTCAGTGGAATCCCTCATGCAAAATGCTGGATTAGCAGTTGCGCTGCACATCAAGGAAATAACTGGTACCTTATCAAATATCCCAGTACTAGTCCTCATCGGGCCTGGAAACAACGGCGGTGACGGACTGATTGCAGCTGATCACTTGAACGAATGGGGCGCAGAAGTAACAGCATACATAGCCCTACCACGCAAGAAATCTGACACGGTAACTGATCCACAAATATCAGGATCACTAACCATTATTGAGGCTGAGAATGATCCTGACCTACATAAATTTAGGCTGGCTTTATCAAAATCTCTCATAGTAATAGATGCAATCTTAGGAACTGGTGTATCTAGGCCTATAACAGGTATCTTGAAGAAATTATTAGTTGCACTGGAACAGGAACATTGCTCCAGATCAGATCTAAACATCATAGCAGTGGATGTACCCACCGGAGTAAACCCAGACACAGGCGGATGTGACCCGATTGCGCTAACAGCAGATTCCACCATAGCATTGGGCTATCCTAAAGTGGCTACTTTTGCATTCCCTGGAGCTGAACGTTTTGGGAAATTGCGAATAGCAGATATAGGTATGTATACATCCACCACCGAAGAAACAAAAACCCACCTGATTACTCAAGGTTCAATAAGACATGTGCTCCCTAAAAGGCCCCTAAACTCCCACAAAGGCACATTCGGCAGGGTGCTGGTTGTTGCAGGGTCTTCAAAATACATTGGTGCGGCATGCCTAGCCTGTGAGGCGGCTGCACGAACTGGAGCGGGGATCGTAACACTAGCAATACCCGAATCTCTCCACACCATAGTTGCATCCAAGCTTACAGAAACAACATATTTGATATTACCCGAAAAAAATGGTCAGCTTTTACCCTCAGCAGCTGATTTAATACTCAAAGAGATCGAATACTACGATTCATTCCTTATTGGTTGCGGCATAGGCCAAGAGCCTGGCATGGTGCAATTGGTAAAACGCATTTTGTTAGAATCAGGTGAACTTAAAATACCATCGGTGCTGGACGCCGATTGCATAAACATAATATCAAGCATGCCTGAATGGTGGTCATTGATTAACGACCAGTCCATCCTTACACCACACGTAGGAGAGATGTCTAGATTGACCGGGAAAACCACCGACGAAATTGGTGCCTCACGCATGGACATAACTAAAAACTCAGCATTGGAGTGGCAAAAATCAGTGGTCCTTAAGGGCGCTTTCACCGCTGTAAGCTCTGTTGATGGTAGCCTGAGAATAAGTCCGTTCGCAAATCCAGGTCTCTCATCAGCCGGCACGGGTGATGTTCTAGCTGGTTGCATTGCAGGACTGCTAGCACAGGGCATACCCCCATTCGAAGCCGCTTCATCTGGGGTATTTATCCACGGTTTGGCCGGCGAACGAGTAAAAATGGCAATGGGTGACACCGGCATGATAGCTAGTGATCTCATACCAATATTGCCTTTGGTGATAAAACACATAAAAGAAGATAATCCAAGGCTGGATTAGGTTCAGGTTGATGAGTGGAACCATGTTCCTTATAATGATGGCTACGAGATAAGATATGCTACTGGCTATTGATATAGGAAATACAAACATTAATATGGGGGTATTCGATAACGAACACCTCGTGGCTACTTGGCGCCTGGCCACTGACACCCAGAAATTACCAGATGAGTATGCATTACTGATAAGGAGTCTGCTACCCTTAAAAGGAATAGACACTGACGACATTCAGTCCATTTCCATGTGTAGCGTTGTGCCGCCGCTAACCCAGATTTTCCAAGACCTCAGCGAATCGTTTTTCAACATACCAATCTTGGTAGTAGGCACTGGTATAAAGACCGGTGTTCGCATCCAGTACGAAAATCCTCGTGATGTAGGTGCTGACCGCATCGTAGACGCAGCTGCTGCATATTCGCTATACGGAGGACCAGTTATAGTAGTTGATTTCGGCACTGCCACTGTATTTGATGCCATATCCAAAGATGGGGATTACCTGGGCGGTGCAATCGCATCAGGTATTAACCTGACTGCTGAAGCTCTCTATCAGCGCACCTCACAACTAAGACGAGTGGAGTTAGTTGCTCCAAAAACGGCAATTGGACGAAACACAACAGCAAGCATTCAATCTGGCATACTGTTCGGACACGTTGGGATGGTTGAAACCATGGTTAATCGGTTCAAGCGTGAAATGGAACCAGGCACCAAGGTTGTCGCTACTGGAGGCATGGCCACGTTAGTTCATGCACAAACAAGCATTTTCGATATTGTAAATCCGGATCTCACTCTAATAGGCCTACGCCTCATACATAACCTTAACGCCGACACCGTTAACACCAAATAAATCGCGAAATCGGAGCAGAATGGCTAATCCGCTTAATGGATCCAATATAGTACTTGGAGTCACTGGTAGCATTGCCTGCTACAAGGCCGCTGATCTTGCCAGTAAACTCACACAGCTTGGCGCAGAAGTTAATGTCATACTTAGCCACGGAGCATCAAACTTCATAACTCCGTTGACATTCCGAAGCCTTACTCACAGACCTGTCACCACAAACATGTACGACATTGAATCAGAAATGGCTGTGGAGCACGTTGGATTAGCACAACAAGCCGATTTAATACTGATAGCTCCTGCCACCGCCAATCTAATCGCAAAGGTTGCACACGGACTCGCGGACGACGCACTGACATCCACAATTTTGGCCACCTCATCGCCTGTGGCAATAGCACCAGCAATGGAAACACACATGTACACTAACCCTGCCACCCAAGATAACTTACGCATACTTATAGAAAGAGGCATCGCAATATTAGGACCTGGGGAAGGACGCCTGGCGTCGGGATCAATGGGCATGGGTAGATTGATAGACGTTCCTGACATAATAGATTCTATATACTCAATCCTTGGAAAGAAGGGGGACCTTGCTGGCAGATCAATAGTGGTAAGCGCAGGTGGAACCCAGGAGCCTATAGACCCAGTTAGAGTAATTACCAATCATTCTTCAGGGAAGATGGGATTTGCAATTGCAAAGGCAGCTCGCGACAGAGGAGCCAATGTAACCCTCATAACAGCACCCACCGCTCTTGCGGACCCAGGAGGCATAACTACAAAACACGTAGTAACTGTGGCAGAAATGAGAAAAGCAGTATTGGAATCTTGCACTAATGCAAACGCCTTAATAATGGCAGCGGCGGTCAGCGACTACCGACCGGATAATGTGGCTTCGCAGAAGATTAAGAAGACCAGAGATGATGGAACCCTAGATCTGTCCCTTGTCAAGAATCCTGATTTCTTCCTGGAAGTTCCCGAAGGAGTTCTCCGTATAGGTTTCGCAGCGGAAAGTGAACACATGCTTGAAAATGCCAAGGAGAAATTGAAAGCTAAGAATATGGCTTTCATTGTAGCCAACGATATCACAGGCACTGACAGCGGATTCAATGTTGATACCAACAGGGTTTCGATACTTGATAAAAGTGGAGCAATAGAGGAGCTCCCACTTATGACTAAATACGAAGTGGGACACGAAATATTGGACAGGGTTGCAAAACTGCTATCAAAGACTCCTTGAACTTGACACCTATCAACCTACACCTTTAACCTAATACTCAGGGGCCTGTAGCTCAGAGGTAGAGCGGTCGGCTCATAACCGATTGGTCGCAGGTTCGATCCCTGCCGGGCCCACCATGCACTTACTCTTTGTGTCTCTGAAGTAAGACACAAAGAACTCCTATTGTGTGTCGTGGTTTATGTAGCAATCGGAGCAACCACTCCAAAAATATATAGGGAAGTCCAGGAGAATCACATGAAAATTGGTTTGATTTCCGATACACGTATTGCAGGCAACTCTGGTGAGGTACCTAGAGAAGTAACCGCCGCGTTTCAAGGCGTAGATCTTATTCTACACGCCGGAGGCATACACACACCCAGGGTATTGGATTGGCTGGAACAGATCGCCCCAGTCAAGGCTGTCGGAAGAATTCACGGTGGCCAGGCAGAACGACCCACACCTTTTGCAATGGAGAGCGGGGAGGATCCTCGGGTTGCAGACCGTCAGATACTACAACTGGAAGGCCATACTATAGGCATGATTAACCACTTGGACTTGCCTTGGTTTAGCGATGACATATTTCCAGGAGTCATAGAAGCGAGCACCATAACACATGGATATCTGAAAGATATATTGCGGGATTTCTTCGGTGAGCCAATAGATATTGCAGTATTTGGACGGACTCTATACCACTTAGTTGAAGAGCATGAAGGAATTCTATTTGTGAATCCTGGCAGCCCGTCATTGCCAAGAAACCTAATGAAGCTGGGCAATGTAGCTATTCTTGAATTATCCCCTGGAGCACGGAGCGCCAGCATAATAGAACTTTCCGAGTATTCGTGAGGTGCAGGATAACTGCAAAATCTCTACTACCTCCAGATACTAAGGAAAACTGACATAGCCAAATTTCTAACCATCACTGTATCGCTAACCGCAACAATTCCATCATGCCGAATATTGTCGCAATAATCATCGCTTGATTTGGCTGGCTATATCTGTAATAATCACGACTCACGTTCTCAGCATGGGTAATTATTGACCGTGAGCAAAAACATTTATTTAGTTTAGGAACACTTTCAAGAATGCCGACACAGGTACAGGATACATTTCGCAACGTAGCCATTGTGGCACATGTCGATCATGGCAAGACGACTCTAATAGATGCCATGCTGAAATTCAGTAAGATCTTCCGCGACAATCAACACGTGGATAATCTCATCATGGATTCCAATCCTCAGGAGCGTGAAAGAGGCATCACTATACTTGCAAAGAACACTGCTATCAAGTATAGAGATGTGACTCTTAATATCATTGACACGCCCGGGCACGTGGATTTTAGTGGAGAGGTGGAAAGGGTAGTCAACATGGCTGACGGGTGTCTGCTCGTGGTGGACGCAGCAGACGGACCAATGCCACAAACCAGGTATGTACTTAGAACCGCCCTAGAACAAGGATTAAAACCCGTGGTGGTTGTGAATAAAATAGACAGCCACATGGCCAGGATAACGGAAACCGTTGACGCCATAAACGACCTGTTCCTGGAATTAGCCACAGATGCTGAACAACTGGTATTTCCCATATTGTATGCCTCAGCCAAAGAAGGTTACTGCGTTACGGACGCTAATCACAATCCGGAAGATATGGCCCCTCTTTTCGATGCTATTATTGATCATATACCAGGACCAAATGTAGATATAGACGGTCATACACAGATGCTAGTCGCGGCACTAGATTACGACAATCATCTGGGACAGATAGCAATAGGACGTGTTTTCAGGGGAACCATAAACCGTGGCCAATCACTAATGTTGCTTGGTCAGGACGGACCTGGGCTATCTGTCAAAGCAGATCACTTATTTGCATTCCGAGACTTATCAAGACATGAAGTTATGGAAGCTCATGCAGGCGATATTGTTGCGCTAACCGGAGCAAGCGGTGTAACCATAGGGGACACTATCGCGGCTGCTGATCACCCTGAACCCTTAGAACGCATTGCCATAGAAGAACCAACCGTTAAGATGCATTTCGGCGTAAACACCTCTCCGTTTTCCGGCAAAGATGGGAAATATGCTACTTCACGCGGGCTTTGGGATCGTCTTCAGCGTGAATTGCAGACAAATGTCAGCTTACGAGTAGAAAGAACAGAAAATGCAGATGAATTCATAGTTTCTGGACGCGGGGAATTACACCTTTCGGTCCTGATCGAAAATATCCGCCGTGAAGGGCTCGAATTCCAGGTATCAAAACCAGAAGCTATCACTAAGGTAATAGACGGGAAGATGGTAGAACCCTATGAGTGGATCATCATAGACACCAACGAAGAATTTGTTGGGACCCTAACTGAAGAATTATCCTCGAGGCTGGGACAAATGCAGAACATTCACAATGACGGTAGTGGGAATGTGCGCATAGAATACCTTTTACCAACTAGAGGCCTTATAGGGTTCAGAAGTTTCTTACTTAGATCAACCAGGGGGAACGCTATTATGAACAGCGAACTCCGCGATCCCCAAATAGTTAAAGGCATCGTCAAATCTACTCGTTCAGGGGCTATTGTGGCGTCTGAAACCGGTACCGCTGTTGCTTATGGTATTAAGAATGCCCAAGAGAGAGGACACACTTTCGTTGCTCCAAACAGCCCAGTATATGAGGGCATGGTCGTGGGTATGCATAACAGAGACAAGGATATGGAACTTAATATCTGCAAAGAGAGAAAACTAACGAATATGAGATCAGCTTCTGCAGATATATTCGAACGATTGGAACCTCCTGTACAGTTTAGTTTAGAGGAAGCATTAGATTTCGTGGCAAGTGATGAAATTGCAGAGATCACCCCAAGAATCATAAGGTTGCGGAAACGGATCCTAAATTCCAGTGAACGCCATAGATTCTCCAGAGCTGCCTCAAAAACTTAACCTTTGATCATAGCCTAAATGACGATCGCCCCTGTGAACGGGAAAATGGAAATCCAGTAGACCATAACCGGATCTTTGGTATCTGCTTAAATTCAAGCAATAGACTCCAACTAAGTGTTATCATAATCCAATCACATATGACACCCGGATTATAGGAAACGAGGCTTGCATTTGGCCTTTATATTTGCCATAAAAAATGCCTATATCAATATAGGTGCATTCCATGGACGCACAAAGCGTTCAGAGTATTGGTGGTTCATCCTGTTCCTGCTTCTATTAGGCCTCGCCCCTGGTATTGGGCATATCTTATGTGCTGTAATGGCACCTCCAATCGTAACATTGTCCACCAGAAGATTGCACGACATCGGTAAATCAGGGTGGTCACAACTTGTGTTATGGATATCGTGCATAGGTTGGATATTCCTTTTACGCACTGGCAATCTGGCAACCAATAGCCTAGACATCCCTAGCGACGAAGGATTCATTGTTTCAAATCTCTTTGGGATAATCGGCGCAGTAGTGGCTATACCAATAGCCATAACTTCTATAATTTGGTTACGCTGGACAGTCACAATCGGGGATGAAGATGAAAACCAATACGGATATAGTCCTAATTAGATAATCATCGAGTGATAATTGAAAGGTTTGCTAGAACTTTGCTAATCATAAATCAATACTCCTATATTTTGATAAGTCTATTCACCTTAATGTTCACTATCATCGTAAGTTGGAGATTAATAGGGACTAAATACACCATAGCAACTATCCTGATTGGACTATCTATAATAATAATGATTCAGTTAGCATTTAAGACTAACGATCCAGTCAATAGCTCTATAACATCTTTGGAGGACTTACTAGTAGATCAAGGTCCTGTGATGGTGGTTGTGTACTCAGATTTCTGAGCGCTTTGCCTAGCGGCAAAGCCTGTAGTTAACAGGCTGGAGCGTGCCCTGACAGGCGAGTTTAGGGTCGTGCGCATAAATATCATGTCAGATATTGGTAAGGATGCTGTGCATTCTTTCGACATTCGCATGGTACCGACGTTTATTATCCTGGACGATGCAGGCCAAGAAATTTGGAGAACGGCTGGAACAATACCTACGCTGGACGACATCACATCACTGCGCCAGGATTAAATCCCAACACTGACTCCTTAGCAATATGGCAGTTATACAAACACCTTGGTATTTATGTCCTGCCTAAAGTCTGCAATCGGACGAACTCTTGATATTACCTCCGCTGACAGTGTATCTTGTAGGTACACTGAGAAAGGAGGTGATCAATATTTTGTTATCTGATAAACGTAACCGGACTCATAGTGAGGTGTCTGTAGCGTAGACGGCACCGGACAACAGGCGCTCTGGTATCCGTTCACGGAATACCATCAGGCACCGAACCCCGAAGTCCCCGTGTTAGTCCGACGGGATGGTCTTTGACCAAAGTGCTTCGGGGTTTTGCTTTTCAGCCACCCCGACGATATCATCTAGCAAGACCATTATCAGCACTAATTCAATACTCTATTGGGCTCATCAAACCTTAACGTTATAATCTTAATGTATAAACTACAAATGAGGCGTTCTCTTGCATTCAATATCTTTTGAAAAAATGACATTACCCAACGGACTGGATGTAATCCTTCACAGAGACAATTCCTTGCCCGTAGTCTCTGTTAATGTTTGGTACCATGTGGGATCAAAGGACGAACAGACCGGCAAAACTGGATATGCTCATCTCTTTGAACACCTAATGTTCGAAGGCTCAAAACACCACAATAAAAGCTATTTTGAGCCCCTTCAGAAGATAGGAGCAAACCTGAACGGATCCACCACTACAGACAGAACCAATTACTGGGAAAATGTACCGTCGAACTACTTGGGCCTAGCACTATGGCTAGAATCAGACAGAATGGGATTTCTACTAGATGTACTGGACCAAAAAAGTTTCGATGTGCAGAGGGATGTTGTAAAAAACGAAAGGAGGCAAAACTACGAAAACCGACCTTATGGCCTTTCGTCTATACATATGCAAAGTGCGATGTATCCACTTCCACACCCGTACCATTGGCCCACGATAGGATTTCACGAAGACCTAGATGTGGCGACTGTGAAGGATGCCCGAGATTTTTTTGAGAAATTCTACACGCCTTCAAATGCCAGCCTAGTCATAGCTGGAGACATAGACTTAGACCAGGCCGCTAAATTGGCTCAACACTACTTTACCGATATACCAGCAGGCTCTCAAGTTGAACGACTGGACCGGCTAGATTCCTCAATACAAGGCCCGATAGACCTAAGGATATATGACAAAGTCTCATTACCTAGGCTGACAATAGCATGGCCCACTGTACCCAGATTTCACCCTGACGAAGCACCGCTTTCAGTCTTATCAGCTATCATGGGCGACGGCAGAGCCTCCCGATTATACCGTTCCCTTGTCTATAGGGATCAAATAGCCCAGAGCGTGGCAGCTCACCATGGCCCAGAGGAAATAGCTGGCGATTTCACTATAGATGCAATTGCGTCACAAGGTCACAACACAGCAGAACTAGAACAAGCGATGTTAACCGAAATCAATAGGATTTGCGAGGAGGTTCCTTCAGAAAGCGAACTTATCCGAACAAAGAATATACTCGAATCCAGACACATAAATCAGATGTCTAGAGTGGGTGGCTTTAGCGGCAGGGCAAACAGGCTTAATTTCTTTAATGTTTTTGCTGCCAATCCAAATCTTTTCAACACTGATCTCGAACGATACCTTGAGGTTTCCCCGGAACAGGTAAGTGAAACAGCGCGAAAATATTTTGGTGACAGAATGGTCAAGATGACGGTATTACCAGAACCTTTGTATGAGCATTCAGTCACGTTCATAGACCGTACTATTGAGCCTAAACCTGAATCAACACCAAGATTCGAACCACCAATACCCAAAAGGACAACTCTACGCAACGGTTTAAATTTACTGGTGTTAGAGAAGCATGAACTTCCGACAATAGCATTCGGCCTTATACTTAACACTGGTGCATCACGAGACCCTAGATCCCTACCTGGTCTGTCAGCTATGACCATTGCTATGTTGAGGGAAGGAACTTCTAATCGAACCAGTGAACAAATAGCTGACGAATTCGAATTCATGGGGAGTCCACTCATCACAGGTACCAGCAGGGAACGGACGATTATAGCAAATCAAACCCTTTCCAGATATTTTGATAAAACTCTACACTTAGTAGCTGACCTCTCAATGAATCCTACATTCCCAAATCATGAGACCGAAAGAATACGTACTGAAAGATTAACCTCTATAAGGAGAATAAAGGACGACGCCACCTCTATAGCAGAGAGGCTCCTCTCAGGAATGGTTTACGGGTATGAATGTGCTTACGGGCATCCCTTAAGTGGTACTGATCAGTCGATAGAAACCATCTCCAGAGATGATATGGTAGATTTCTTCTCGCAAAATTATGGCCCTGAAAACTCCACCTTAGTAGTTGTCGGCGATATATCCATAGATGATGCATCGGCTTTAGCAGAAGCTGCTTTGGGAGATTGGAGGGCCGATAGCCGCAAGAATATTTCGGACAATGAAAGAGCTGAGCCTGATGATTCAAATGCTATGCCAGTATATCTAGTGGATAAGCCCGGTGCGGCTCAATCCGTACTGCGTTTTATTCAAAAGGGCATTCCACGTTCTCATCCAGACTACTACGCCACTATGCTAGTAAATCAGGTTTTTGGTGGTCAATTCACAGCCAGGCTCAATTCAAACTTGCGCCAGGATAAGGGATACACATACGGCTACAACTCTTGGATAGACTGGAACACTGATTCGTCACTGATGGTAGCAGGAGGATCGGTACATACCGGAGTCACAAAGGAAGCTATTGTCGAAACACTTAAAGAATTCCAGTCTATAAGCAATAAGAATCCCATCACAAAAATAGAGCTCGATGAATGTAGGGCCGCAATAATCCAACAATTCCCTTCATCTTTTGAAACTCCATGGCAAATACTGGAACAACTGGGCCAAATAGTGTCATTCGGATTACCTGATACTTATTACAGTACCGTGTTAGATAAAATATCGTCTGTAACACTTGCAGATGTAAGACGTGTAGCTAAAAAGACGATGATTACTGAGAATCTAGCTTTACTAATTGTCGGAGATAGATCGGTAATTGAAATGAGCCTGAATGAAATTAATTTGGCCATCATACCAATAGATGTAGAAGGAAATTTATTGTAACGCTTACAACTTCCCTGAGGAAAGCAGAATCTGCATTGTAAGTTACCATGAACAATCAAAGTTTTAGTGAGGTTTATCCATAATGGCAACTACTCTACCAATTTCAGTCGGATTCTTCTGGATGGCATCAATATTAATAATACCGGCCACTGAATCCCTGACTAGTGCTGCGGAGTTCTCATTTTAATGGAAAGCTTATTGTTATGGCTTCAGCTGGCAGGCATGACCTTGATGATACTTGTGTCATCTAAATACTTAGTTAAATCTGCAGACATAATTGCTGACAAAACCGGTATGGGGCGTTCTTTTGTAGGGGTATTGTTATTGGCCACCGCCACCTCTCTCCCGGAACTAGCTACTGGAGTCAGTTCAATCATGCTGGTAGGGCAACCTGATCTTGCAGCAGGCGATGCTTTTGGCAGCAATATATTCAACCTTTTAATTATAGGTATTATAGATTTGGCTTGGAAAAATGGCCCAATACTTGGCTACGTAGAGAAAGATTCACTCGTAGTAGCTTTTGCAGGGATTGCCATTATAGGGATTGCCACCCTCGCGTTGTTGTTTTACTGGCTAGGAATATTTGCGATAAATACATATGTTAGTCCTATGTCTATCCTACTTTTACTAGTGTTTTTCTCTATCATGTACATGATGTTTCGGAACGACAAACAAAACCGTGAAGATTTAAATGACACGCAAGAATCTATTCAACCTGACTCGCCTGGACTTTCTAATGCCTCATTGATGTATATGTGTTCAGCAGGCTTGATGGTTTTGGCCTCTGTGTTTCTGGCTACCATTGGAGATTCTATCGCTGAAACTATGGGCTGGCATGCCAGTTTTGTAGGAACGCAATTTTTAGCGTTCAGCACATCGCTACCTGAGCTTGCAACTTCATTTGCTGCAGTGAGAATAGGAGCTCCAGAATTAGCCATATCCAATCTGTTAGGTAGCAATATATTCAATATGGGGTTTGTGCTTTTCATGGATGAACTTGCCTATACGAGCGGGCCGATATGGAGTAGCGTATCTCATGTACACATATTTACGGCAGGCACAGCCATTTTAATGACTATAGTTGTATCAATTAGCATATCGCATAATCTCCGGAAACAATCGAGCCATTCGACCGTTGGTACATCGGGCCCCGGTAGGACTTGGACTCTCGAAAGTTTGGCACTGATATTACTTTACGTGGTCGCAAGCATTTCCATATTTAACTTATCCTAATTAAGTGATGATAGAGGCCCCGATTAAGGATCCTACGAAAAATGTGACAGCCGCCGCCGACCCACCTGCTGCCGACATTCTGAGTGCACCCCAAAAAACGTTTTTGTTTGAGAATAAGGCAACTGCCGCTCCTACAATTAACAACGCAGCTAAGCTAAAGACAAAACTAAATGGAACTACGGAATCATCGGCCAGGAAAAAATATGGCCCTATTGGTATGAATGCACCAATAGAGAACGAGAAAAACGAGCTTATACTTGCTCCCCATGGGGAACCAAGTTGTCGGGGATTTAACCCTAATTTTTCTTTAATCACGGTATCTAATGCAGCTTCTGGGGTTGCCATGACATTACCAGCTAATGTGATGGCAACTTCTCTCGATATCCCTTTGGCTTGATAGATCTCCGATAGCATAGTCTCAGCTTCTTGGGGAGAACGCTTTATTTGCAAGGTTTCCATTTCAATTTGATATTCATAAATATCTTTTTGAGATCTCATGGATATATATTCACCGGCTGCCATTGAAAATGCGCCAGCAAACATGCCTGCTATTCCGGCCAGAAGAGCAAATTGTGGGTTTTCTATACCACCTGAAACCCCCATTACTAGAATGAAGTTCGATACCAAGCCATCATTCGCTCCTAAGATTGCGGCGCGAAGGCTTCCGCTGTTTGTGAAATGCATTCCGATCATATCAACGTCGCTGTGAGTTATTCAAGAAATCATCAATTTCACAAAATCATGCCTTGTGACGATTCCAATCAGCTTGCCGTACTTTAGTACGGGAATTCTGTTTATATTTTCACTTAGCATCAATTCAGCTACTCTTTTAACTTCATCATCCGTGTTTACTGTCACCACGGGTTTGCTCATAACCTCTTTCACTGTCTTCTTGCTGACTTCAGATGCGACTTTCACCAAAGTCTCAGGTTGTACCCAAGATCCCATCAATGTGTACAAATGATCAGACATAGGCAAGAATCTGCGATGAAAGCCGAAATCCGTGTGAGTAATTATGCCCACCAATTCACCGGCCTTATCCAACACGGGGAGACAACTGGTTGATTTATCCAACATCAACCGAGCAGCCTGCCCTACTGTTGAATCTTCAGTGATAGTAGCAACAGGACTGGTCATAATGGCATCAACGTTCATGTGTATATCTCCATAAGAAATTTAGACTATAAATCCATCGCCACGGTAGACATTATTGTTATTTATTCTAATCCTACTCTAAATGCATGTTCAGTGTAACATTCTTGGGATGCAGCCACCACACATAAAATTTGCCAGAAGCAAATATGTGTCTATCAAATAATCCCAAAAACATTTGACTAGCTACTTGGTCAAGTTTACAATTCGTCTGTAGGTAACTCACAAGTCGAACCCTATACTCAAACATTAGAACTGAGGTGGTCTTTTTACTATGAGAATAGGCTGTATTTCAGATACCCATAACCCTGCTACTGGCAGGGTCCCCAGCCCAGAGGTGGCCCTCGCATTTGAAGGAGTTGACGCAATATTCCACGCTGGTGATATTTATATACCTTCAACATTGGATTGGCTAGAACAAATAGCACCAGTCACAGCGGTAGAACTTGGTTCCCTGGCACATTTTGATGGTGACTCAAGGGTAGCAGAGAGACGGGTATTTGAGTTAGAAGGTTATACCATTGCTATGGTCCACGACCTCATAATACCAGGCATGGGAGGGGAAGTGGTTGAAGGTGCAATCGGACGATATTTTCCAGAGGGTAAAAGCCTGCCAGACGCCGTAGCCGCGGTATTCGGTGCAGATATCAATATAATAGTGTTCGGACACACCCATTATTCAATAGTAGAAAAACATCAAGGGATTTTACTGGTTAACCCAGGCAGCTCCGCCTTACCCAGACAGGTTAGACGTATGGGCCAGGTCGCAATATTAGAACTGACGCCAGAAGGAGCTGATGCTCATATAGTGAATTTGTCTGACTATACCCACCTAATATAGACACCAGAGGATCAACCAGTCGAGAGTGATAACCACTCAGATTGGGTAACAGATAATCATAGCAGGAGGTTTAGCAATGACACTAGTATCTACAGCTAGAGACACAGCAAGGCCGAAAGCATTATCAGGTATTAGAGTACTGGATTTCACATGGGTACGGGCAGGCCCTTGGTGCACTCGATGGCTGGGCGCACTTGGCGCAGAGGTTATAAAGGTGGAGTGGCCCATAAATCCCAGCACTCGCGGTATAGGACGACTCATACCTGATCCAGTCCCCGGATTCGATGCCACACTTAATAACAATGGACATTTCAGTGACACGAATGCGAATAAATTAAGTATCACACTCAATACAAGGACACCCAGAGGCAGTGACCTTGTAAAACAACTGGTCTCGGTATCAGACATAGTCATTGAAAATTTCGCTTCTGGTGTTCTAGATCGTTGGGGACTCGGCTATGAAGACATGAAGAAAATGAGACCGGATATCATATACCTGTCAATGTCAGGATTCGGGCACACTGGTAGAGACAAAGATTACCAAACAATGGGTCCGATCGCCCAAGCACTTTCAGGACTAACCCACACATCTGGGCTACCTAACCATCCTCCTGCAGGGTGGGGCTGGTCATACATGGATGACACGGGTGGCATGTACGGAGCCATGTACGCTATAAGCGCTCTGTATCATCGGAACGTCACCGGACAAGGGCAACATGTGGACAGTTCTCAGTGGATTAAGGGAGTAGCACTTAACGGGGCATCATTCCTCGATATTCAGGCTAACGGACGGTCCCTAGTACGAGAAGGATACCCCGCAGGGAATCGTGCCCACTGGCCCGGAACGCCCATTGTGAATAATTACCGCGGCCCAACGGTTGCACCCCACAACGCATACCGTACTAACCCCATGGGCTATAACGACTGGTGTGCCATCGTGTGTTTCACAGACTCTCAATGGTCAAGTTTTACAGAAGTGATGGGCAACCCGGACTGGGCTAAAGATGAAAAGTTCTCCACAGTGATAGGACGCCTCGAGAACCAGGAGGAACTGGATAACCATATAGAGGCTTGGACTAAAACTCTGGGTAAATATGAGATTATGGAACGGTGCCAAAATGCTGGCATACCTTGTATGCCAGTTCAAAGTCCCCAAGACAGATTCGAAAACGACCCCCAGCTGCAACACAGGGAGATGTTCAGGGATATGGAGCACTCCACGCTAGGAGTTTGGCCATTGCAAAACGCCCCGTTCAGAATGTCCGAGACCCCAGCATTCAACACAATGGCTGCGTCGCTCATAGGGGAGCACAACAAACTAGTTTATGAAGGCCTATTGGGTATAAGCCATCAAGACCTCATAGACGGGTTTGGAGACGGTACATTCTGGCCTAAAGACCATGATATGAGTCCATATCCATACTTTGCAGAAATGATGGAGGATGAATCTCCTGTTGAATGGAACGGTAATGATCTAGGACCTAGTAAACCCCCGAAACCAGTCAAATCCCAAAATCAAGGTTCGGGCGGGCCATTCTCCGGCCTAAGAATACTGGAGCTTGGCGACGAAAAAGGGCAATGGCTAGGTAAGTTAATGGGCGATATGGGGGCTGACGTTATCAAGATAGAACCTCCAGGAGGGGCAAACGCACGGACAGTTGGGCCGTTTTATGACGACTTACCTAACAGGGAGCGCAGTCTGTATTTCTGGCATTACAACACTTCCAAGCGCGGTGTAACATTGAACCTTGATACTGAGGATGGTCGAGAAATATTCAGAAAACTAGCGTCAACAGCCGATGTGGTAATCGAAACATTCAAGCCCGGCTACCTAGAGTCTATAGGACTAGACTACCACAACTTGAAACAACAAAATCCCTCTTTAATAATGACTTCAATTACCCCATTTGGACAGACAGGTCCTTGGAGGGACTTTGCCAGTAGCGAATTAACGCACCTAGCAGCTGGTGGACAAATGGCATGTTGCGGATATAGCGAAGAGGACTTCCCAGACGCCCCACCTATCGCCGGTGGCGGTGGCCAAGCGTGGCACATGGGTTGTCACTTCGGCTACATTGCCACTGCTTCAGCACTGCTGTACCGTACCATGACTGGCACAGGTCAATACATTGACGTATCCATTCACGAAGCATGCGCTTTGACAACCGAAGCTCACGTCAATACTTACATATACAACGGTCAGATTGTGAAACGTAGAACTGGCCGACATGCCTCAGTAGAGCCAAATCAAGCTTCACAACATATGTGCGCTGATGGCAAATACCTGAATGTAGCAGCTCAAATCCTAACCAAACTTACGGATGAACGACTGCATGTCCTTGGAGAATGGATGAAGGAGCTCGGTTTGGCAGCCGACCTTATAGATGAAAAATACAAGAATCCAGATGTAATAACCGATAACGAGTTGTTCCTGTATTTCATCGCTAACATGAGTCGAGACGATATATATCATGGCGGACAAAGAAGAGGCTTTAACATGGGTGCAATCAGATCTCCTGACGAGCTATTGGAGGATCCACACCTACAGGATCGTGGGTTTTGGGAAAAGGTAGAATATCCTGAAGTTGGTAAAGCTTTCCTACACCCAGGACCAGGAGGCATCTTCAACGGATCACCTTGGCGCATATCAAGGCGGGCACCATTAGTCGGGGAACACAATCAGGAAATTTTCTGTGAGGAAATGGGAATGTCGCCAACCGAATTAGCAGTTATGGCGGAAGGCAATATAGTTTGATCAAAATAATCTTTGGGTCTGCTTCACTGCAGGCCCAAAGATTCACAATCCCACAGAACACTATCGCCAACTAGCGCATTCAACAATACCGGATTGTCGCTCAAAAAGAACTCCGTAATAGCCGCATTAGTGCAGTTCTTATAAAGTAGATTCCGGTATTCAGTCGGTAGCGTGTTGAATGTCCTCCTATTAACCAAAAAAAACCTGGCCTTACCGTTGGCAACAATCTCAGTCATTCCCTCTACATCATACACCGGCTTCCTTATCCATTGATTCCAAAATGGTAAGACTGGTTGCTGGAATTTCGATATCAATTCAGCTGCTCTTTGGAAGCCATCGACCGCAAGAACGTATTCAGTATCCACATTTTCCAATGCATACTCCATAGCATATTGCCCAGGGACCCAAGGCCCCTGAGGTCGCATCCCATCTACTCGAGCATATTCCAATGGATTTGGCATAGTTACCACACTATCTCCGCGCGGTGCCGCGTGTGTTATCCAAATTGAAGGTATAACGATCATCAACATCAATCCCGACATAGTAATAGCACTGGCAATTTTATGAGTTTTGATTGGTAAGCTCCAATACGACACAGCCATCAAGATTAAGGTTCCCAAAAATGTAATACCGCAGGCAATAAATACGTATCGGCTAAATGGAGGGAATTGTGTTGAGCTGATTATACAAAATACAATCACCAGTATTAGGGGCAATTTTCTGAGCATTGACTGGGCCATTGTTCCCCACCACTCTATAGAATCACTAGTGCTCTCCAAGAGACCCCTATATCTTTGCCCACTGTAAGATATAAATTGATCCACAGGTTGGTATTTCATCAAGCCCCATAAGCCATATGACGCCAGTACGGCGACCGCAGGAGAAAACGATTCGAAATAATGTACTGGACTCCTGTTACCAAATACGAATATCACCAGACCCGTTATACACCAAACAAACCAAATTATTGGAGGCCCTCTGAGGGCATTTCTATTAAGAAACCAAAGTGAGCAAATGCCCACAATCGCCAGTATAGTCATAGTGCCCAGTAAGAGTCCGTTTGGAGAGCCCAATATTCTGCCTAGGCCCATATTGTTTACTCCCCACAAATGGGCAACTGCATTAGCGCCAGAACTTTGAAACACGATAACTTCTTGAGGCAAAGTTCGATTAATGCCATTGTAGTTAAAGATTAACCCAATAATGCTCTCACTAGGATCATTGATGACTCTGGGGCGATCATCGGTCGGAACTATGTGGATCACCCATGCCCAAGAAGCAGACACCAAAATCAACACCATAATAGCCGTAGACCATTTGATAAGTCTCCTGATAAAAGACTCGTCCCAGCAAATTACAAAATATGTGAAGGAAGCAGGCAGCACAATAAATGCCTGAAGGAACTTCACATTGAAAGCGATGCCCATTATTAGCGACCAAACAATTAACAACTTAAAGCTACGTCGTGTTACTGCTAATTGAAGAACCAATATAGAAATTACTTGGACCAACATTAACATCGAGTCCATCGTGGAATCCCGTGCAATCGCTATAGAACCCGGGAACACAGCCAACATCAAGGCAGCAGTAAGGCTGGTCTTATTATCAAATGAGTTCTTAGAAGCCAAATAGATTAGCGGTACCGCCAAAGTACTAGCAATCGCCATAGGCAGAATCATTGCCAATCCATTGAATCCAATGATTTTGGAGAAAAATACTTGAATCCATAATCCAACGGGTGGCTTATCAACCATGAATGTCCCTAGTGGATCATAAGACGCGAAAATAAAATTAGAAAGCGACAATCCCATGGAATAAACCGTGCTGGCATAATAAAGATTACCCAGGCCAATCCTATCCAAGTCATATAATCTCAAATATGCCGCCAATATAGTAATAAATGTGATTGGAAGTAGTTGAGCTCGGTGCATGGTTATAAAAGATCTGACAGCATTCATAACCATATTATCCTCCTATTCTATGAACCATTCTGGGGGAGATTCTCAGAGAACCCCTGTACTCGTCTGAGATGCGTCATGAGTAAATACATTATCCTTGGTCTCGCCATGATCTGACATTCTTATTGAACAGATTCCGTAGCATAACCTTGAAATCCTCATGGGCCTTTTCCCTTCTCTTAAGTCTCCTTAGGGATTGAAAGTAGGCACTCATATTTTCTGGGCTTTTCCAAACTTCATAACGCAGTAGATCTTCCCCTGCTACCACCATATGACTATCCCAAGTTTCATTACCAGTAACCATTAAAGATGATGCATGGTGTAGGTATTTCTGATATGACGCTTTTAGCCGCTCAGGGTCATTTTTGTCTTTGTGTTTTGCAAACTCAAACTCAGGATACTTGGTCATGCACCACACAAGGCAAAGGAGGAATAGGTATCTGTTTAGTGATGGGAATTTAGCCATTGTGTATACTGGCTCCCTAACTCTTCCATCTGGTCCATGCTCCGTTGTCTGAATCTCTGCCCAAGTTCTGTGCAGATACAGATTGTCGTATTCCAACATCAACTCAAGGGCATCATAGTTGTCCATGCCACAGTTCCCCACAAGGTGTTTGATAGTAAAATATTCTGGAGGACACAACTCTTCAGCATCCACTACCAAGCTGTATCGGAATTCTCTATCTGGATCGTACCTCGATTCTACAATGTCTTGGGCTCTGCCTGGGTTTGTTTCTCTGAAGTCTGCTGACTCTTGATCCGAGGCATTTAGAACATCTTGGATAGAATGCTCGTAATCTGCTAACACAAAAACTAACTCGCCTCGTTGCCACAGATCGTAGAGTCTCTGTATGGTGTGATCTCCTACTTCCAATCTGTTCGGACCTCGAGAAATACTGTATCTAGTATCACCTGCGATAAATCGAGCCACCACCTTAGCGACTGTTTCCTCTTTAGTCCTTATATCAAGTGCCAGTAGTTTTTGTTTTATGAAAGTTGGCATAGTTTTGGCACCGCGTGCACGCGTTCTAGCACGTATTTCTGCATTACACGTAGCATCATAGCACTATGTTATATGTATGCACAATAGAATGCTCTCTTAAGCGACTTAGAGTACTCTGTTTAACTTAGTGATGATTCCATAATAGTTAACATCGTAAACCACCCTATCAGTATGTTGCTTACAATCATGCCATCTGTTACATTCGAGGTTCAGCCATTTGGCAAAGGTGAACGTGGAGATTTTCTTGGTAAGCAAAAACATAGGTATAGTTTGGAACAATAAATGGCCGAACCTCGTTTAAAGGCCTCACACACAAAGCATCGAACAAATCGTATATTTTTCGGGTGGTGGATAGTAGCAGGCGGATTCTCATTACAGCTACTTATAGGATCTCTTATGATCCACAGTTTCACCGCCTATTTCCCGTTGCTCCAGTCACAATTCGGTTGGAGCAGGGGTATGCTATCTGGTGCTTTCGCATTATCTCGGGCTGAAAGTGGTTTATTGGGGCCCCTGCAAGGCTGGCTCATTGATAAAATAGGTCCACGTATGATGGCTCGAATAGGAATACTGCTCTTCGGGCTAGGATTCATATATTTCAGCCAAATCAATTCCATACTTGACTACTACCTTGCATTCCTGTTGATGGCCATGGGGTCCAGCATAGCAGGAATGCTAACCATCGCGACTACAGTGGTGAACTGGTTCGTAAGAAGACGCAGTGTGGCAATGGGTATAGCCATGAGCGGATTCGGTATAGGTGGCTTATTAGTGCCGGCCGTTGCTTTGGCCTTAACGTCCTATGGCTGGCGCCCGACTTCATTTGTTTCTGGGGTAATAATTATATTGATCGGTATGCCCATCGCTCAACTTATGCGCCATAAACCCGAACCCTACGGCCAATTCCCAGATGGGGACCTTCCTCAAGAATACTCGCAAAATGAAGAAGATTCGCGAAACTCTAATCTTAACGATACGGACAAAGGACAAGCTGATTTCGATGGATTCACTGCTAAGGAAGCCATGAAAACTCAAGCTTTTTGGTTTATAAGTATCGGGCATTCAGCAGCGTTAATAACTATAGGTGCGGTTTCACTGCATTTGGTACCGCACATTATAGACGCTGTCGGTATATCTATAACAAAAGCTTCTACTGCAGTGGTAGTGATGACTATTTTCAACATAGTTGCCCAACTCATAGGAGGATTACTAGGAGACATGTACAGCAAAAAGCATCTGGCTGGAGGAGCCATGATAGTACATGGAATAGCCCTATTCATATTGGCTAACGCAACTTCAATGATACCAGTATATGTTTTCGCAGCATTACATGGCACAGCCTGGGGTATAAGAGGGCCCATGATGGCCACTATACGTGCGGATTATTTCGGACGCTCATCCTATGCTACAATCATGGGGTTCTCTTCACTTGTAGTAATGTTAGGTATGACTTTCGGGCCGCTTTTCGCTGGGTTTATGTCCGATATTTTTGGTGGCTATAAGACTGGTTTCATTATAATAGCCATCATTACTGGAGCCAGTTCGTGTTTCTTCTTTTTTACCAAGAAACCCGCGCTCCCCATTCGATTATCTTAGACAGGTTGAAAATAACTTCGCAGCGCATGGAAAGCAATAAAACATGCAGCAATCACAAGAACCCGATAGAACCGATGATGAAGTTCCTCATGCGTCTGCCAAAATAGCAGACCATTCCCGTCTACGCCGCATTGTTGGACAGACCTTCACCTCATTAGCCAAACGGTCATTCAGAAATCTGTGGATCGGATTCCTATTGCAAATGGGAGGCATGCAGATGTTAATGCTATCTATTAGCTATTACATCTACGAGATAACCGGTTCGGCATCTAAGTTGGGTATGGTAGTGGCAATTAGTGCAATACCTGCCCTTGCTCTTGCTCTTTTCGGCGGTGTTATTGCGGATAGACTAGAGAAAAAACGCATCATACAAACCGGTCAATTAATATCTTTAGGTGTAGCACTATTCATAGCAATCTCCATTTTGACAGGAACCATAACTTGGATACACTTCCTCGTGGCATCTTTTGTCCAAGGAGGTGTACTTCCTCTAATGATGCCCGCCAGACAGGCCATCATTCCTCAACTGGTTCCACCGGATATACTAATGAATGCTATAGCTCTCAATGCCATGGTCATAAGTATAACAACCATGACTGCACCAGCCGTAGCAGGTGGGTTAATCGCGATATTTGGCATAGAGTCAGTCTTTTTTGTAATCGCCGTACTTTATGCAGGATCCATATTCTTCACAGGCCTACTACCACATATCGATGTTCCTCCAAGACCCTCTGACTCCACCGTATTAAACGACATCAAGGCAGGCTTTCAATATGTCTTCTGGAATCGAGCTATTCTGACTTTGATAGTCCTTTCGTTCGCTACTATACTCCTGGCAATGCCGATAAGATTTGTGCTTCCAATTTTCGCCAAAGATGTATTTTCTGTGGGACCAGAAGGATTGGGTTACATGATCAGTGCAATGGGGGTAGGTGCACTTTGTGGAACATTAGTAATTGCGTCGCTGCGTACATTAACCAACAGGGGAATGATTCTTGCAATTAGCGGTATGATTTCAGGAGGAGTTTTGTTGGCATTTGCCACTATGTCCTATCTATCACCACTGTTTGCGACAGCCATAGGTTTCATGGTGATTATAGGGCTTTTGCAAGCTGCTCGCATGACCCTCAGTAATAGCTTGATGATGGAATACACGGATCAGCAGTATCGTGGACGCGTTATGAGCATAGTTACCTTAAGTATGGGTATAATGCCGGCCGGTGTAATTCCCGTCACACTGATGGTTGATCTCGTCGGCGCACCACTTTCCATAGGTTTTATGGCATTGCTCTTAATTGTGGCTGCCGGGGTGATCCTGGCAACAAGCCCCAGCATACGGCAACTCAAGTGAATAATTCTCATACCTCAAAATAGGAATTGCTATTGCGTCAATTCATCTGGGACGCCTATTAACAACCACAGGTCCAGCCACTCTTGTTAAGAGCAGCGCAAAGCTTTGTTTAAATCATTGAGTCCAAGCCCGTAAAGTTCCAGATCGACATTCCTAAAATCAGCCTCATACGGCTGGGCAATAAAGGCAGAATAAAACAACACTTACAACAAAATAAGGCGCAAGGTCGGAACGGTTAGTCCGTTCTAACCCTGCGCCTATTTAACTCTATCAGTCTAAAATCAGTCTGCAACTGATCTCGGGGTTACTTACGACTACCTAGTACGCTCACCTAGCCAAGTCCTTTCAGGGACCTGTGCGTGGCCAGTATGTATGGCATGGTGAGGTACAAACCAACCGTTCATCCATGGCTGGGGACCGGGGATATGTTTATCCAAACTAATATTTACTGGTGCCGAAGGGGAGATTTGAACTCCCACGTCCGCAAGGGACACTGCGCCCTGAACGCAGCGCGTCTGCCGTTCCGCCACTTCGGCTACTCTATGACTCTATTAGAGACTATGATCAAGTGTAACATTCCTCAGTATGATGACCTGCTATACCGGAACTATCACCAGTTAGCAGAAAGATTCTGAATACACTGTCCGACTTACATTAGTAGAGTTAACACCGAAAATCAAGTTGGCACCCTATCGATTTAACCAATGCTCTTCACTTCAAATCACATGTCATAATCATTCGTTTCATGAATAAACAGATCAACGCATTTTGCCTTTATACGCATAAGTCGCCTATAATGCTTAGGTCTGATCAGAATTTTATCAATTGCGAAGGAGATTTTATATGCTAAGACAAGGACACAGCAAGTGACCTCATTGATCGCTTATTTATCCCCGAGGTCGGATCACATGACTCATTTGACATCATTATGCCCAAAAGGGCAAAGCATAAAGTGGGTAGATAGCAATCAGCCAATTGAAATTCAAAGGGACCAATTAGACGGCATATTATCAGTGATTGTATCTCCCTCATACTATCCGGTTGAACTAGCAAGGATGACTAAGTCAGTGAAATTGGTTCAAACCTTAAGTGCTGGGACTGATCAAATAGACAAAGTAACCTTGGGCGAAATGGGCATAATGGTTTCAAATAACGGAGGAGGTAACGCTATATCTGTCGCTGAACTCACTGTCGGCTTGATTATAAGCACATACAGAAAATTGCAGCTCCAGTTCAACTCCGTCCAAAGTGGCAATTGGGCTGGTAACATAAGGTCCAAATGGGGCCATCAATCTCTCGAAATAGCAGGTAAGACTATAGGAATCATAGGATTGGGCCGCATAGGCCACAGGATCGCGAAAAGGCTAAACGGATGGGAATGCAACCTAGTATATAGCGACATTGTTGACATGGATAAGCAATTTGAGAGGCAACTAGGAGTATCCAGACTGCCGCAAAATGAGTTACTGGAGACAGCAGACATCGTGACGCTTCATGTTCCCTTAAATAAATCTACTTACCACATGATCAGTGACCCTGAGTTCACCATAATGAAACCCACGGCCTTACTGATAAACGCCTCTAGGGGCCCAGTAGTAGATGAAAAAGCCTTGGCCAGAGCAATATCAGAACAGCAAATTGCAGGTGCAGCATTAGACGTGACAGAGGAAGAGCCTACATCTCCAGATAATCCCCTGTTCCAGTTTGAAAATGTCCTCATCACTCCACATCTAGCTGCCAATACAGTGGAATCTGGTGAACGCAGTCGAGGTTTCGCGGTGGCTAACGCCACCAGAGTGGCATCGGGAGAAGAGCCAGAGTCTGTTGTTATACCTGACTAGGAATATAATATTCGTTGGATTTTATCGAACAAAAAATGAGGAAATGCTTGTTCTTATATATCCATATAGATAGCAGTAAGTCACCTTTACACACATATTAGTGAAATTGAAAACTCGAAGGAGAAAGAATGTCAGTAATTGAAAGCAAACTTCAAGCAATGGGATTATCACTCCCGAAGATATCGTCTCCTGTAGCAAACTATGTGCCCATCGTGAGGCACGAGAATTTGCTTTTCCTTTCAGGACATATCCCTCGCGATGAAAACGGCTCTCCTCTAAAAGGACAAGTAGGTAAAGATTATTCTACAGAACAAGCCTACAATATAGCCAAACAAGTCACATTATCACTACTGGCAACCATAAAGTCTGAGGTTGGTGACCTAGACAGAATAGACCGGATAATAAAATTAGTTTGTCTGGTCAATGCACCAAGCGATTACACGGATCATCCAGCTGTAGCCAACGGGGCATCTGATTTGCTGGTAGAAGCGTTTGGTGACATAGGCAGACACTCCAGGGTAGCTGCAGGCGCAGGGAGTTTACCAGGGGGTACACCTGTAGAAATAGAATTGACGGCCTCTATTTCACCTTAGTATTGTTGAAGCAGTGGCTGAAATCAAATCAATACAGAACTTATGTAACGGAGGTGCTAATTGCAAGATAACGTAGGTATACAAAGTACTATAAGGGATAGATGGAGTACCCGAGCGTTTGATCCAAGTAGGCCAATTGAACCAGATAAGCTATCTCTCCTATTCGAAGCTTTTCGTTGGGCTCCATCTTCAGGCAACGGCCAGCCTGGGCACGTAATAGCCGGGGTTAATTTTGATAAATGCCACCAAGATATCTTCTCCACTCTAAGAGAAAGCAATCAAGTATGGGCCCAAAATGCGCCACTGTTGCTGATAACCGTAGCGCAAATGTCCCGCAACGATCGGCCAAACCGCTTTGCCTTCCACGACGTTGGACTAGCCAGTCAAAATTTGTTGTTACAGGCATGGGAGCTCGGCCTACATTGCCATCTTATGGGCGGTTTTTCTCCAGATGATGCTAGGGAGCTTTTCGGAATACCGCCGGACTATGAACCTGTGGCTGCAGGAGCAGTCGGATACATCGGCAAATCAGATTCGTTGCCAGAGGACCTCCAGATACGTGAAACAGAAACCCGACAAAGGAAGACGTTGGATGAGTTTGTATTCACTGGCAAATGGAACACTCCTCTATCCATATAGCCAAGTATTATCTCTCAGACATTCATGTAGACCATGCAACAATAAATATAGATGATTATTGATACTTACGCAGTGTTGGCAGGTAAACAAAAACAGACAATGCAGTAATGCCATACAGTATTGCACCAATTAAGACCGTGGTTGAAGCTCCATAAAACTCTGCTAAGGTACCCATGATGATCACTCCGAATGGGGAAAATCCCATTATCATCACTCTGAGGCTCATGATTCGACCCCTTAAATGATCGGGGGCCAATTGTTGCATGCCCATTGTCACCATCGTCATGAACATAGTTTGAGATATGCCCAAACCAAACATGGCAACCACAGAAACTGCAAATAGGTCAGATTGAGCAAACAGCATTAACGTAACGGTCTTCAATGCTGCTATCCCCATTAGCAATTTGCCCCTACCGCCTTTCCTGTTACTTAAACTTAACACTATAGCTGCACCCAACGCTCCACCTAAGGCAGAGGAGGACATCAGGGCCCCTAATCCTGTTTCGCCGGCATCTAAAATATCCACAGCAAATATTGGTAGTAAGAAATTAAACGATCCGGCAAAAAGTGAAGAGAGCAAACCTAACAGGACAAATCCAATTATTACGGCTTCTCCCTTAATATGACGAAAGGCCTCTATCACATTATTACTAAGGCTATCCTTGCTAGCTGTCATCTCCTGAGGAGTCCACTCAATCAAAATCAGAGTGATAAATGTTATTCCTTGACCTATGGCGGTAATCCAGAACAGACCTCCTATCCCCAAGGGACCAATGAGCAGTCCACCTAAGGCTGGAGTAACTATTCTTGGCCAAGTCAGAGATATTGAATCGAGGGCCACTGCATTACCTAGTCGATCCTTATCAACTATATTTCCCATCATAGCTTGTAATCCGGCCCTGCCAAACGACTGGATAACGCCGCTAAGGACCCCCGAAATGATGAAATACCACCACTCAAAAAGATTCAATGTGATCAGGAGGGCCACAGCCGCCCATAACACCACTAGAAGACCTTCTGTCCATAACAACAATGTCCTTCTGTCAACGCGGTCGGCTACAACACCACCAATTAATGGCATGAAGAGCATTGGCCAGGAAAGGGCGGAAACAGCAATACCCATTCTTAATGGCGAACCGGTGGCATCAAACACCCATATAGCCCGAGCAAAGACCCGTAAGGTGCGACCGGAATTGGAAGTCAGGCGACCCATAAAAAGCATTCTATAGTTAGGTATCGCTAGGGCGCTGAACATGTCTTTGACCACTACAGTCACATTTCCCTTTATAGACATAGGCTCATCCTAATCCTACTTCTTTATGAAGACCTAACCCATTGGCACTTACCGTGCACATTAATTGACTTGTAGGCTCCAACATTGGAAATCAGGTGTGTATCAATTGCATGCAACAAAATGGTAGCTAATACCACAGAATACTCGTCATGTTTGTCCCTAAAGCGATATCTGAGCCTAAGGCTAATCCTAGAGCTATACTCAAAACTCCGGCCAATGAAATCACAGTATTGGGGAATGTATTGCTATTCTGAGTCACCACAAACGGGATAGAGAGTATGATCGTCATAAGAGCCATACTAATCATCGTGCCCAGTGAGAAACATATCAAGAACAAAATACCCGATAAGATATCTGGTGTGGCAGCCAAAACTGCTAGTAAAACCACTGCACTACCGGCCAAACCATGAACTACTCCGATTGCATATGATTTCAGTCTAAAAAACGGTATAAGTTCAGGGAATGGACCGTGTGTCCTTAATTCATGCGGTCTATCCAGATTATCCTCAGGCCCATGAGATCCATGCAAATGTTTGTGCTCTTCGCCATCATGTTCATGATCGTGTGTGTGGAAGTGCCCCATATACATTTTCCAAAACACCTGCACCCCTAGAAATATCAACATTAAAGCGACACCGAACTCAAAAAATGTTGCTACTGAATCATAAAAATCCATTATCGACTGCTTGACTAGCAGTATAAGTATGCCCAGGAATAAGAGTGGCGTGGAATGTCCCAATCCCCAAGAAACTCCTACCCATAGTCCCTTGAACACACTCTTGTAATCACGCGCCATGGTGGAAACAGCCACCACGTGATCTCCATCTGTTGAATGCCTGAGCCCAATTATCAAACCTAAGAATAAGGCCGAAGTTATACCTGATATTGCTATTTCATGTTCCATAATATTCCATTAATAATGAGCTCCCTAAGACAACATTAGGGTTCATTATAGCTTATTTGTAGAATCCATCAGCATCGCAACAACCTAGCCAATATATCCCCTTAGCGTTGGTGTATGTTATTTATATAGTTAATCCTTTTGGCCAGAGGAGGATGAGAGTAGTTAAGTATCACGAAAAATCTATGTGGTGACAGATTAGAAAGATTGTTAGCCGCTAATTTCTTGAGGCTTGTAATTAAATATTCTCTGTTTGTAGTAGTTTGAACAGCCCATTCATCGGCTTGGTGTTCGTTCTTTCTGGAGATGAGTTGGACCAAAGGAGAAATTACCATTTCCACAGGAGTAAATAGAACGCCGAAAAACACGATGCTACCGTATACAGATGTGGTTTCCATGTAGAAGGCATCGAACAGCATCTGATTCTCCATAAATAGAGACAAGATAAACAGTAATGCCCCTGTATGCAAAATGCCCAACAAAGTAGATGACAGAATGTGTTTTTTCTTGCTGTGTCCAACCTCGTGAGCAATTACCGACACAATTTCTTCGTTATTCAATTGCTCTACCAAAGTATCAAAAAGTGCTATTCGTTTGGTTTTACCAAAACCGGTGAAAAATGCATTGGAATGAGAACTCCTCTTGGATCCATCGATAACGTATATGTCCCCGTATTTGAAATGAACCGTTTCGGCATAATTAGCAATAGCATTTCGCAATGCACCTGCCTGTAATGGGGTAAATTTATTGAATAACGGCATGATCCATACGGGAGCTATAAACACCATTGCTAATGAGATTAATGTTATAAATATCCAAACTATAAGCCAGCCCATAGAACCAGCATTACTAAAAAAGTACAGTACACCTGCCAGAATTGGGATTCCAATTGCTATAGAAATCGCCAAACTTTTCACCATATCAAGTAGAAACGTTCCGTAAGTAGTCTTATTGAATCCGAATTTCTGCTCAATTACGAACGTTGAGTACAAAGAAAATGGCATATCAACAACCATATTAAGCAATCCAAGTACCCCTATGAACATGATTCCCGTAATGATTTCATTCCAGTGCATATCCAGAAGGAATTGATCTACATAGTTGAAGCCACCTGCGAACCAAAAGATAAGACCTAGTGGCAGTTTTATGGTGCTGAATATCAAGCCGAATTTGGCATTCGCCAGAGTATATTCCTGAGATCGTTCATAACCTGCGGATTCGTATATGTCTTCCAGTCCTCTAGGCGGAGTTGAGCTCAAACTACGCATATTCAGCACGGTAGACACCGTACCAATAAGAAATTCGACTATCAACGCTATTAATATTATCCAAAATATGAGATTCATAAACCCTTTAAACCTATCCGACTAAACCACTAAGGTATCGTCCTACCGGAAGAATGAATGGTACATCATATCCTGCACCAAAAAGTATATTCTAGATTAACTAAGACACGCACCTATAATGGACCCCAATTTCTCGTGATACTGTGAGCCTATCAAGACATTGTCTCCATTATTGAGAGTCAACATAACTCCTTTGTCGCCTCTCATGTTATAAGCTTTTCCTTGCCAGCCATAACGTATACCCCAACCGCCATAGTCACGTATAGGCCTATACTTCACAGCCTCCACATTACATATGTCCTGAAAATTAAACACAACCCAGTTGCGATGCAATGGTCTAACACGAATATACAAACCGGATTCCCTGACCTCAATGAGGAGGCATATAGAATAAATGAAGACCGGCAATCCGATGCCAAACAATAATCCGGCCAATATTAACCCGTAAATAACTGCGCCACTAGCAACACCATCGCGAATGACCTGCACAATGTTAAACAATAACGTTAATGGCCCCACAAGGACTATCAACCAAATCCACCACTGGCGCAACTGCTGGGATTCAAGATACAGTATTCTGTCCGAGTCCTTCATCATTTCTTTCTTCCACTCCTCAGAATACTATGACGCAACGCCCACGTGTTCCTCGTGCTTCCAACCGTCGATGAGCCTCACTAGCTTGTTCTGGGTTGTATGTACCAGCGACACGTAACGTCACAATCCCCGTTTCTGCAAGTTGTCTCAACTGGTCAAGCAGATCGCTCCGATGGTCATAATTCCGGACCGATGTGCGATGAAATGTGATGCCACGTTCACCAGTTCCCTCCCAACCTCGGACTGCAGCGTACCCTCCCCCGTCGCGAACAGCGCCCACAGCCAATTCGGAGAGTACAGCCCCATCTGCAAGCCCGTCGACTCCATCTGGAACTACTCCGCGAACCTGTTGAGAAAAACCGTCACCTCTTGGGATTATTACATCGGCACCGAAAGAGCTCACCAGAGGTTCATCGGCCGGGGAAGCATCAGCAATTACTCTCAGGCCTTCATGTTTCGCAATTTGGACCACATAGCCTCCATACGCACCAGCAGCTCCCGTGACCGCAATTGTTTGGCCTGGACGTAGCGCCAATTGATCTAGAGATTGGCGAGCCGTCAGTCCGTTCATAGGAAGCGTAGATACTTCAGAATGGGAGAATCCCTCAGGGGCTCTAACTACTGAATCTATGCTCAACACAATACTCTCACGATATGCACCGTGGTTTCCAATGGGTATCACCATCGCCATTACTGCTGTACCTATTGAAAGATCTGTTTCAGTCCCAGGTCCAATTTCGTCTATCACCCCGGCGGCATCCATACCAGGTATGTGTGGTGGGGTGATTTCTCGGAGTGCGTCAGCTCTAGCCCCATTCCTGAGCATCAAATCAGTTGGATTAACTGACGCTGCATGCACACGGATTCTGACTTCACCCTGTCCCGCATGAACTTCAGGCAGCTCTACCACCTTTAACACATCTGGATCCCCAAATCCCAATACACCTACGCCTCGCATAGCTCGTACTCCTTTTCTGCCCTATTGCTGGACATAGCTTATTTTATACCTATATTAATGGTAGTAGTAGGGGACCCAAACCTCTGATCTCTTATGTGTGAAACACCCGAAATCATATCCCCGACAATGCGGATATATACCAATTTTAGCATGTATAGGCATCATACATAACCTACCTGTTTCTCAAGTAACCCATATTACCGGGGCAACTACTATGGTGAAACAGGCTTTATTCACTAAAGGACGGTAATTACCTAGGATATCTAAATCTCAAGTTGTCTCTGCTTAGCTCGCTTATGCTGGTGCAACCCATAAGTTTCATATCTCTTTCTAAAGCAGTTTTATATAGACCCAAAGCTCTCTCAACACCAGCTTGACCTGCAGCTCCTAATGCGTATAAATATAACCTGCCACCAGCGACAGCTTTGGCACCAATTGATAACGCTTTAAGCATATGAGTTGACCTCTGTATTCCGCCTTCGCAAATAACGTCTATCTTATCCCCTACTGCGTCAACAATTTCAGACAGTTGATCGAAGTTAGACCTTTGTCCGTCTAGTTGTCGTCCCCCGTGATTAGAGACTATGATGCCTGTGCAGCCTATATCTACCGCTCTTTTAGCATCTTCTACACTCATTATTCCTTTTAGGGCAAAATGACCTCCCCAATCTGAGGCAAGTTTTTCAGCATCATTCCAATTCATAGACTGGTCAAGCATGGTAGAAAAATAACTGCCTATTGATGTTGATACGTTAGTTAGCTCGGACACACTATCCTTCAATAAGGGTAATTCAAATTTTTCCCTTAACAGATAATTTAACCCCCACACCGGTTTAGATATAAAACTAAATAAACTGGACCATGTTAATTGAGGCGGAGACTTGAACCCTGTCCTAAGATCCCTTTCTCTACTGCCAGCAGTTATTGTATCGACAGTAAGTGCCAATACATCAAAATTAGAAGCTTTCACTCTCTCAAGCACAGCATCGTTTATTCCATGATCTTTGTGGAAGTAAAACTGGAACATCTTCGGGGTATCTATCTCACTTATTTCTTCAATGGGAACCGTACCTATCGTAGACAGTCCGAACATCGTATTAAATTTCGCTGCTGCTCTTGCCACGGCTCTCTCTCCATCATGGTGAAAAAGTCTTTGGAGTGCAGTTGGTGATAAATAAAATGGTAAATCCATTTTCTTACCAAAAATAGTAGTTGATAAGTCTATGTTCTCTACTCCCCTTAGAACATTCGGAACCAAGTCTACGTCATTGTAAGCACTGGTATTTCTTTCATGTGTTATTTCATCTTCAGCAGCACCGTCTATGTAATGGAATATAGGGGATGGCAACTTTCTTTTGGCAAGTTTTCTGAAATCGTGGAAATTGTAACAATCTTTTAATTTCATGATTTTTACCTCTTGGTCCCTGACACAGTGTTTGGGGCTTTTTTGTCTAGATTAGTAGTGGCCAGTAGGGGACTCGAGCCTCTAATCTCTTTGCATGTTAAACATCAATTAGGGTGTCCCGACTAACTACCACGTGTACCAATTCTAGCATTGATAGGCATGATTGTGTAACCATACATCCATTTTGTATTGCAGGTCTGTCACGCATATGCAGGACCTCCATCCCATATCCTCCTACATTCTTGTACGTTCTGGTACTATGCATCCATGAAGATATTACTTGTTGGTGGTGCTATAGGCATGATCATTTGCTTTATGCTAGTTGGAGCTGTTGTTGCCACTTTCATGAATATGGGTCTAGCTTTGCTGCTGGACAGATTGGTAGCCCTTTTTACGTAAATCAAACTGTCACAGCCATATCCCTAATCCATACCACTCAAACTCTTTTTTATATAACCATTACATCGAGCCATCTATAATTATATCCAGTAACACTGGCTTATTCATTGAAGCAGCATTAGCTATTGCAGGTTTAATTTGTTCTGGGCGATCTATTCTTTCTCCGTAAACACCCATACTGTTCGCTATAGATGCCACATCAAATGGTGTAGCAAAATCAGCATGTAATAGGTTTGGCCCAGCAATCTCGGTTTCTCTGAGGACGTCCCTCTGATAAATAGCATAATTCGTTTTGAGTATCCTATACATACCATTGTTACATATAATGAAAACACAAGGTATGTTTTCATTGGCAGCAGTCCAGAGACCCTGTATTGTCATCATGGCACTGCCATCTCCAATTATTCCGAATACTTTTTTCTCAGGATTCGCGCACTGAACACCCATAGTAGCTCCAATGCCTCCCCCTATAGACTGACCTCTAACTCCAATTAGATCCCCTCTCTTATGTGCCTGAATAAACCTGCGCAAAGAAGCTCTATTACTTAAAGAGTCATCGACAACCATGGCGTTTCCAGGTAAGGATTGTGCGATTTCCGCCATCATTCTTGCCGGGGTTATAGGTAAGTTGTCCCAGGTTGGTGTCACCCCTTCCATAAAAACGTTGCGTTCGGCCAGGACTTGCCTCCTAACCTCTAAAGTTTTGTCACTTATCATGGCCATTTCTGCACTGCTGATTTTTGACTTTATTGCCCGTATAAGATCCTCAAGGGCAGTGTTGCAATTTGAAACTATTCCTAGAGAAGTTGGTTCTGATTTTCCAATTTTTCCCTGCTCAGAGTCTATGTGTATCAGTTTGGTATTATCAGTGAGTATTCTATCGCCCCAATGGAATAGATCTTCAAATGTGTCCATGCCGATTGTTAATACGGTATCGTATCGCTTAATAACTTCCCGATGTGACATAATTCTAAGTGATAGGTTCCCAAAGAATTGTTCATGTTGAGTAGGGAAAGATACCTCAGCACCCCTGCTCTGATAAACGCTAAACCCAACTAATTCGGCCAATTCAATAGCATGGTCCATGGCATTATCGTCTGAAACTCGATCACCCACTACCATAACTGGATTTTCGGATTGCAATAACATGTCTGCGGCTTCTCCTATTGCACTTAAGTCTGGCCGGGATTGATCTCGTACTGTCGAAGATGGCGCAATATCCATATCAGCAGTACCCTCCAAAGCATTCGAAGTGAAACCCACATAAACTGGGCCCTTGGGATGTGTGTTAGCTTCTTTGAAAGCCCGTCTCAATACGCTGGGTATCTGGTCTGGTAAAGTAAGCTCAACTGCCCATTTTGTTACTGGTCTAACTAGATCAGCAAGATCGGTTATTCCTTCGGCGATTTTTCTTGCATCATAATTGGCTGATGTAACAACTATCGGAGTCCCTGTGTTGTAAGCATCTAATATTAACGAAATGCCGTTTGCTAACCCGTTATCCACGTGTAGATTTACAAATGATGCTTTTCTGTCACATCTTGCATATGCTTCAGCCATGCCGACAGCTACACTTTCCTGCAATGCCAGGATGTATTTGAATTCCGGGTAGTCTCCTAGCATGTTAATCAAAGGTGCTTCGCTTGTACCTGGGTTACCGAATATGTATTCAACACCCTCAAGTTTCAATATTTCCAATACTGCTTGTTTTCCTGTCATGTTTTTTATCATTTATACCTCCATTAGGTAGCTTCAAGAATCAGGGTATAGATGGCATTTGACTTCTCGTCCGTAATTATACCTCAGCATTAACTTTGGATTGAGAAACTCAGGGTAACCTCAAGGTTCTTTTCTAAAACCTTGTTACAGCCTCGTTGTGGTTTCATGCGCACCGTGTCCTATATCGTCTCCCAGATCTGGTAGAATGCATGTATGGTAGTAGCTGGATTTATCATTGGGGCATCCGTCCAAATAGTGTTTTGGGTTACGTATTCCGCAACAGGGAATGTTGTTTCTAGTATTGCTATTACTGCTGTTGTCACTCTATTTGGTCTCATGCTCATGCGTAGCATGAGACAAAGAAACCTGAAATAACCCCTTTTTATTTATATCACACGGCAACATATTGATCGTCACCTTCTATAGTCATACCGATCTGGTAACATACATATATGTCTGAGAACAATAGTTTGTGCTTTTCCTGCCATTACAGGAACTACATTGTTTCAGGAAAAGGTTCATCCTTTCTCCAATGCCAGAAACACTTTGAGAACCCCAGGTATCCTAAGTATCCTGATCTCCCTGTGTTTGCATGTACAGGATATAAAGCCTCGGTATGAAATATCCCTTTTTATATGGGGTAACCTTGATGTAATTTGCAGAACCTTGTGACGACCTTACTTATCAATAACTATCTGTCCATGTTCTTGTGCGTTCGCTTTATTCCTTCCCTGTATAATACATAGCACTATGGATAGATATGACGAACGATTTTGCAGAAAATGTGGTTCATCCTCCGAGTCTCTGAAATACCAAATCCCTCCACATTCAACGAAAACTGGCACTAAGTTTTGCCCTGATTGCGGGGCCATAATGCCCAATGCTCCAAGGAAATCCCCGAAAGACATTCCCGACACCGAATACGACCCTATGCATGAGGGACCTTACGTTGACGGCACAGAAGCGGGTAAGTACCTTTAAGAAATAACCCTTTTGTATATGTGGTTACGCTGGGTCTAGCCTTATCGATTGGCACTTAAGTATTTGTCCATCTATAATGTTGCGATTGCTAAACAGTCTTTGGCAGGTAAACCGAGGAGATTTAAAAATGAAAGTTCTATACCATGCAGGATGCGATGACGGATTCGGAGCTGCTTACGCTATTTGGCTCAAATATGGATACGAAGCGGAATATATTCCAGTCCAGTATGGGCAAGCTTTTCCAGAAGTCTCTCCTGGCGAGACTGTTTATGTAGTCGACTTTTCGTATTCGCGAGATATTCTGCAGGGCATTGCGGATCGGTGCAAACTCGTTGTACTAGATCATCATAAGACTGCAATGGACGACCTTGTAGATTTACCATTCGCACACTTTGACATGAATAAATCTGGTGCTGTATTGGCATGGGAATATTTTCACCCAAATAAACCCCTCCCCACTTTATTGGAATATGTACAAGACTATGATCTGTGGACTACAAAGCTTCCTAATACTGAGGAGAACAAGGCCTGGAGGGGGTCGTTTGCGAGGACATTTGAACGTTGGCAAACCATGGACCTGATTGTATCTCGTGGTGACGTATGGAAAACTGAAGGGGAAGCAATATTGCGCTCTGAAAAAATGCATGTTCAACATCGGGTGGCACAGGCATTTGAAGTAACAATTGACACCCATGTAGTGCTTGCAGTAAACGAGACTCAATATTTTAGCGAAGTTGCCGGTGAACTTGCCAAGAACACTCGGTACCCTTTCGGAGCATGCTTCTTTATTCGAGCTGATGGTCTAAAGATATGGAGTTTGCGATCGGATAGAAATTTAGGAGATTTCGACGTGAGTGAGGTGGCCAAGTTAAGGGGAGGTGGTGGACACAGAAACGCTGCAGGATTCAAGGAGTCAGTCGAGAGTCCAATATTATTGTCTAATCTAAGTACAAAAGCCACAGATTAATCATATGCACGGGGTTTGATCGTCATGCCAATTAGACCATGTTGATTTTGGCTATTTGAGCATTGAGTCAGTTGCTTTTCCTGGAAAGCCTCTAGAATTATCTGGGTCTAGTTCTATAACTTTAGTGAAATCAGATGCGGCCTTCTGAAGATCTCCCAATTCTTTATACGCAACCCCCCTGTGAAAATATCTGATTGGGTGCTCACTTCCACCCTGCCACGTGATGAAAACATTATGATTTTGTTCTGTGCAACACCTTTTTATATGGCTGGAGTGTACATGGTTGGATCGTCATCTCTATAGTCATAGCGATCTGATAAAATGCATCTGTGATGAAGTGGTTCATAGGATAGGAGGATGACATGGGTAAACATTACGTATATTTCCCTGAGACGTTTCAGGCTGATGATCTACCATGGGATGCTGCACCATATGTAGTACAACTACTGCGCTATTACTCCACCCTCGAAGGCGCTGATCGATCAGATAGGCCTACCATTAGGTTGGCCCGATGGTTCTATCGTCTAAGCCTAATAGTTCCTA
>CAZOCC010000007.1:0-29162 GCA_964578255.1 uncultured Dehalococcoidia bacterium
ATGACACCATAACCTACGCCAACGCCAATGCTACCACCACCATCATAAATACTGTTTAATAGGACAAAAAATAGCCCTCTCGTGAATTTGAGAGGGCTTACATTGTGCCTAGATTAGTGGAGCGGAAGATGGGATTCGAACCCACGACCCTCTCCTTGGCAAGGAGATGCTCTACCACTGCGCCACTTCCGCTCGTTCGAGCTATATTACAGACAGCGTGTTCTGTGTATGATTGAAGTGCCGAGGGCCAGAGTCGAACTGGCGACACCGGCATTTTCAGTGCCGTGCTCTACCACCTGAGCTACCTCGGCAGTAAAACTTATGGTAAGGGACCTATGTATGAGTGTCAATATGATGTGCTGCTACTTGGATCTCCATGTTTGGGCAACTCCTGTAATATATAGTATATATATTTTCTATTTTCAAGGTGGATATTGGTCCGGTTTATCACTTAGAATGATGTCATAAGATGAATGTTCCAGAAGGACGGATGTTTTGGGGTATACTGAAGCTATAGACAGAATTATGAGCCTGGTCGACTATGAAAGGACCGGTTCAAATACAGGTAACAGGCCTCGCTACGATCTGGATCGAATAAGTAGCCTGCTGGCTAAGATGGGAAACCCTCATTTATCTATACCCACGGTCCATATAGCCGGCACCAAGGGCAAAGGTAGTACTACAGCTATGGTGGGATCTGTATTGGACACTGCTGGATATAAGGTGGGATTGTTCACTTCCCCACATTTGCACACATTTCGGGAAAGAATAAGAATCGGCAATGACATCATCTGCGAAGAACGTTTCGCAGGGCTAGTAGAAGACATATGGCCAATCGCACTGAGTGTGAACGAAGACATGCAGCAACACGTCACTCTGTTTGAATTCCTGACTGCTATGGCTTTTGTGTATTTTAGTAATATGGATGTTGATATTCAGGTTATCGAGGTTGGTCTGGGAGGGAGATTGGATTCCACCAACATTGTTACACCTCTAGTATGTGGTATCACTTCATTGGGGTTAGATCATACCGATGTACTTGGTGATACTTTGGACAAAATCGCTTTGGAGAAAGCTGGAATAATTAAACAGGGTGTGCCGGTAATCACTGCTTCCCAAGAACCAGATGCGTTGAGAGTATTGCGGAGGGTTTGCAAAGAACAAAGGAGTAATTTGACAGTGGTGGGAAAAGATATCCTATGGCATCAAGGTGATTCATCGATCCACGGACAATCTTTCTCAGTTAATACTTCCCGGGGTGATTATCATCTGAATACCCCTCTGGTAGGCAATCATCAATTGGAGAATGCATCGGTTGCTATAGGTATTTTGGAGTTTTTGGTTAGCGAACAATTTGAAATACAACTTATGCATTTCAATCAAGGATTAAGTAGTGTTAAGTGGCCTGCAAGATTTGAGATAGTTTCTGAGAATCCCATGATTGTTGTAGACGGAGCGCACAACCCTAATGCCGCCAAAACACTTGTTCGAGCCGTAAATAAAATATTCCCCAATAGATCTATATCGTTAGTGATAGGAGTATCTTCAGGAAAGGATTTGAATGGTCTTGTTGAGGAGTTAAACGCACTGCCGTTGGATCGTGTAATAGTCACAGAATCTCGTCATCCTAGAGCACTGAATACATCCGATATTGCCAGTGCATTCGAATTATTCGGTAACTTAGCAGTTACATCTAGCAGCATGAGTGATGCACTGCGACTAGCTACTGAGTCTGTCAGTGACGGAGGGGTAATATTGGTAACAGGATCCTTATTCATAGCAGCGGAGTGCAGGGAAATAATTAATGGTATATCACCAGAAATTTACCCGGTCTTTGAAGTTCAGAGAAAATCAGGGTGAGTATATATAAGGCTCTATAGCTCATTGGATAATTCCACGTTCAGGTATAGAATGAGTCAATTGGCAATTCCTTAATTGATCGACAGTCGAAACGACGCAGATATAGGAGATTCTTTGTAATGATTACGAGTAGGAACAGGGTTGTTGTAACTGGCATGGGAGCCGTTACGCCTTTAGGTGCTTCGGTTGATTCGTTCTGGCTAGGTCTAACTGAAGGACGTTCTGGCATTGGGCCAATAACATTGTGTGATGCTTCGAATCACCCCTGCCAAATAGCGGGTGAAGTTTCAGCATTTGATCCTGAAACATACATAAATCCCAGAGAGGCTAGAAGAATGGCCCGCTTCAGCCAACTAAGTGTAGCGGCTGCTTACATGGCATTAGAAGATGCCGACATCGATATTGGCAATATTAACCAAGAGATGGTTGGTGTACTTTTAGGTAACGGCGCTGGAGGTTTGCCTACTACTCAGGAGGCTTGTGAAGACATGGCTGGTAAGGGAACCATGAAGGTGAATCCCTTTTTTATACCTATGATGTTGCCAAATATGGCATCTGCCAATGTAGCCCGCTTGATTGGTGCTAAGGGATATAATTCCACAATTATTACAGCTTGTGCTGCTTCAAACCAGGCTATAGGGGAAGCTACTGAAGCTATTCGCAGAGGATCGGTTGATGTTGTATTGGCAGGGGGCTCTGAGGCAAGCATAAGTGAGATAGGTCTGTCAGGGTTCTGCATACTCCGGGCTTTAAGCACTCATAATGAAGAGCCTCAGAAAGCTAGCCGACCATTCGATTCTTCTAGAGACGGATTTGTGCCGGCAGAGGGGGCTGCCATATTGGTATTGGAGAATCTGGAGCATGCCATCGATAGGGGCGCCAATATACTTGCAGAGCTAATAGGGTATGGAGCCTCTTGCGATGCTTTTCATCCGGTTCAGCCTGACGAAACTGGTGCAGGTGCTGCAAGGGCTATGAAGTGGGCATTGGCCGACGCTGGTATTGGTGTGGATAAGGTTGATTACATCAATGCTCATGGCACATCAACTCCGTTGAACGATGCCATGGAGACTAAGGCGATTAAGCAAGTATTCGGGACTGCCGCGTACGACATCCCCATAAGCTCTACAAAATCTATGACTGGTCATGCATTGGGAGGGGCGGGTGCATTAGAGGCGGTTGCATGTATTAAGACCATACAAGATGGTGTTATTCATCCGACAATTAATTACGAAACCCCGGACCCTGATTGTGACCTGGACTATGTTCCAAATGTTGCTAGGCACAAAGAAGTGAACGTTATACTATCCAACAGTTTCGGATTTGGGGGTCAAAACACCTGCATAGTGCTGAAACGGTTTTATGAATAAGTGACCGGCCTATATGGTCGGTGATTCGTCGTTGTATATCAATGTCCTAAAGCAGTTTTCAGCGTTTCTAATAAGTCAGTTTCCTGACTTTGCAGGACAGTTCGTGGGTCAATGATTACTTGGTCATCTTGGATTCTGGCCATGACTGGTGATCTGGATAGACGCAATCTGGTTGCCAATTCCTCAGATGACATTTTTGTGTCTTTCGAGTTCAGTGCTAATAGGCGTGTAGGTATGCTTGCTCCTGGCAAACTGCCTCCTCCGATTGTGGATAACCCATCTATAACATTAGGTTTGACCCCAATAATCCTACTCCATCTTAGCGCCGCTTCGTCTATTTCCTGTGGTTTACGAGAAATCATTTCCCATATGGGAATCTTATGAAGGGCTTCACCTTTTGTATAGTGCAATAGTGTAGAGTGCAGTGCAGCCAAATTCAATTTGTCTATTCTTAATGCCCTTGCCATAGGATGTTGAGTTAGGCTTGAGATGATGTCCCTTCTTCCAACCGCTAGACCGCTTTGAGGACCGCCTAATAATTTGTCTCCTGAAAAAAATGTCACATCTACACCAGCCGATACACTTTCTTGTACTGTCGGTTCGTGTTCCAAGCCGAAATTTGTGGTTTCTATGAGACAGCCACTGCCAACGTCATGAATCACTGGAAGTTGATGCATGTGGGCAAGATCTGTTAATTCTTGTATTGTGGCCTCGTGAGTGAACCCAGAAATTCGAAAATTGCTTGAATGAATTTTCAGGATGGCCCCGGTATTCTCATCTATGGCATTTGAGTAATCACCCACGTAAGTACGATTTGTGGTGCCAACCTCCTTCAGTATAGCCCCGCTCTCTCTGAGTACATCTGGTATCCTGAATCCCCCACCTATTTCTACTGCCTCTCCCCTTGAAACAATTACAGTTTTCTGGTTGCTTAGGGCTCTAAGTCCTAGCATAAGTGCCGACGCATTATTGTTAACTACTAACGATGCTTCAGCACCTGTTAAGTCAGTTATTAGATTTGCTACATGGTTTTGCCTGGAACCTCTGGTGCCATCGGTCAAATCAATTTCCAAATCAATGTATCCAACTGCTGCCTGCCGCACTGCTTCCAGTGATTCTTCGCTGAGAGGTGATCTTCCTAGATTGGTATGTATGATTACCCCAGTGGCATTTATTACTTGTCTAGGCCATGATTTCCATACAGTGGAACATCTTTCAAGGACTAGGCCAACCACATGATCCACAGATGAGTGTGAAGATCCATTAGTTAGAGCATCCCTCACGTCGTGTATGCAGTTCTGTACCATGTGAGTCACGGATTCTCTGGAGTATTCTTGTAAGACATCCTTCAAGCGCTCATCCGATAGGATTGATTCCACGCTGGGTATGGTTCTATATTTGTTGGACAAAAGTTTGTGACTTTCTACTGTAGGATTGTTAGATAGGAAAGGGATTAGTCTATTCGCAGGTTTGGATTGTTGCTTATTTCTTGTTTTAGGGGCCAATCAGATCGATAATTATTTCAATTAGCATTGGTCGTGTCTTTCGGTATGGTTTTACTGTTGTTTTTAGTATATTACATTCATCCGATCACAGGTGTCTTTTGTTTACTCAGATACTCCTCTGATATGATCAATACCTCTTCAGGGGTAAAAAATGTTCTCCTTTGACCAGTCAGAGAGTCACTGGCAGCGTCATATACTCCGTCATATTCTTGCTGTATACGGTCATAAATATACTTTATTACCTTACTCCTAGTAGTATATCTGCCCTTTATGTTCGTCTTGTTTTTTATTTGTTGGTTGAGGACACTTACAATCCCATCCATCCCTGATAGAGCTCCTATCAGATTATGCTCTTCGACATGATCTCCTATCAATGAGGCATCAAAGGCTAGATAAATGGGTCCTCCTTCAGCTTCATTTCCCTTACTCATCCCAGTCTGGTGAATGCCGGCCTGTGTGGTAAAGACTCTCCCTATTATTGGCTGCTTTTTGGGGATATCTATCACCTCTTCGGAAAACAGGTTACGAATATCACTCAGTACAGACAAGTTGAATCCGGGGTCTCCGTAAATCCTGACGTAGGCCGCAATGATCTGTTCAAGGGAGGTGTTTCCAGTTCTTTCTCCCAATCCAGCGAATGACACGTTCACTCTTTTACA
This sequence comes from uncultured Dehalococcoidia bacterium, assembly GCA_964578255.1. Lineage (GTDB taxonomy): Bacteria > Chloroflexota > Dehalococcoidia > Lucifugimonadales > UBA2985 > CAZOCC01. Next base: position 5,395 of record CAZOCC010000007.1, read on the forward strand.
TCCATATCTCCATGCTGCTACGCTGTTTGCTGTGGCCAGGCCGAAATCGTTATGGCCATGAAATTCCAACTCTGCACCAGTTTCAGCAAGTAAAGTGGATACCAGTTTAGGAATACCCACTGGCAGGGCAGCATAAGGATCTGGTGATCCCCATCCAATGGTGTCACATATCCTAAACTTGGCCCAGCCGTTAGTTTCTTTGAGCACTCTTTGCATGAAAGGCACTACGAATCCAAAAATGTCAGCTTTAGTAGTATCCTCAAGATGTATTCTAGGTCTTATGTCGTATTCGCAGGCGGTCATTATGGGTACCAGATATCGCTCAATGGCGTCTGCTTTGCTTCGGTGGCCTAATTTGTCGAAGATGTGATGATCTGAGCTGGAAGCCAACATTCCTGTTTCTTTAATTCTTCCATGGGATATATCGACAAGCATCTTTATATCCTTGGGTAATGCTCGTGTCCATGTGGTTACCTCTGGATATTCATAGCCTCTGTCTAATAGTCTATCCAGAGTCCAAATATCTCGTTCCTGATATATGAATGCTTCTACTTGCTGTATGCGTCCGGTGTCATTATCTAATTTATGGAGCAGGTCATAGAATTTGAGCCGTGTGCTGGTAGGCAATATAGCGAAATGTGGATCCTGAGCACCGTCTCGCATTGTGGTGTCCGTAATGAACTTATCGGAGATCATTGGAGCATCAGGAAGAATAGCTGGGTCCGTATCTATTTCTAAAGGTGGGAATCCACCTTTATGGTTGAAATAGACCGTTTCAGGGTTTACTTGATAATTGGCCATAACTTCGCCTCCATCTGTTTCCCCTTAGAATGGTGGACCTTGTGTACGGTATACTATAAAGGTTTCTGGACCAAAACCTGCAAATATCCTCTGCTAGTCATCTTCCAGCGTTGAAGTATCGCCCTCAGGTAGACCTAATTCCCTTGCCTTCAATAACCTGCGCATTATCTTGCCGCTTCTGGTTTTTGGTAAGGAGTCTAGAAATTCTATTTCCCGCGGCGCGACACCTGCGGACAGTTTTTGCCTTACGAATCCCATTATTTGATTACGGAGTTGGTCCGTTGGCTCATGACCTTCATGTAGGGAAACGAATGCCTTTACTATTTCGAAAGCTACAGGGTCTGGTTTTCCTATCACTCCAGCCTCAGCAACTGCAGGATGTTCTATTAGAGCGCTTTCCACTTCGAATGGTCCAACCAGATGGCCTGCAGTATTTATCACATCATCAGATCTCCCCACAAACCAATAATATCCGTCCTCGTCCACCCTAGCTCTGTCGCCAGTTACGTACCACCCATTTTTAAATTTGGAATCATACATTTCTTTATTGTGCCAGTATGTTCTAAACATAGATGGCCATCCAGGTTTTACCGCCAGGTCTCCTTCTTCTCCTGGAGCGAGTTTAGCCCCAGTTTCATCCACGATTGCAACCTCTATTCCTGGTATAGGTCGTCCCATAGACCCAGGCCTTATGTCCTGAACCGGATAATTGGCGATCATTATGGCTCCAGTTTCAGTTTGCCACCAGTTATCGTGAAAAGGCAGATTAATGGTCCTAACACCCCAGACTACAGCTTCAGGATTTAGTGGCTCACCTACTGAGCACATATGTCGCAGACTCGATAAATCATAGCGCTTTGGAATTTCGTCTCCGGCTTTCATTAGCATTCTTATTGCGGTAGGGGCTGTATACCATACCGTGACCCCGTATTTTTGAATTATTTCGTACCAGGAACTTGCACGGAACCCGCCTTCATATATCACCTGTGTGACCCCATTGGTCCATGGAGCGGACATTCCGTATGAAGTTCCAGTAACCCATCCTGGATCAGCAGTGCACCAATATACGTCGTCTTCGTGTAGGTCTAGGGCCCACTTGCCTGTGGCGAGATGCTGTAACGCAGCTATGTGAGCGTGTACTGCACCTTTTGGCTTACCCGTAGTACCAGAAGTGTAATGCATTATCGAGAAATCTTCTTCTGAAGTGTTTTCTATCTGGAAATTGCTGGAAGCTGAGGCCATCTCATTTTCATAACTTACTTCGTTGTCGGATAAGTTTACGCTTGGTGACCGTCCGTTCTTATTGACTATAATAATGTGCTGTAAGGCTGGTAGGTCCTCAAGTATGTGGCTTATTTTATCTCTAAGTTCAGGGGTGGCAATTAATACCTTAGCACCGCTATCCAACAGCCTATCTTTGACTGGATCTGGCCCAAACGCTGAGAAAAGTGGTCCTGCGATTGCTCCAACCTTTAGGGTTCCAAAAAATGCGACGTATAGTTCTGGGATGCGCCCCATGAAAATGAATACTCTGTCACCCTTTGTTACTCCTAGGCCAGTGAGTACGTTGGCGAACTGATTTGAAAGATCCTTCATTTGAGAGAAAGTATATGTCTCCTGCTCGCCACCACTACCTTCCCAATACATGGCTACTTTATTTGAGTTATGACCTTGAGCGTGCCTATCTATTGCTTCATATGCCAGGTTGAGGCCCCCACCTGGTAACCCACTGAGTTCGGTTCTCATTTGATCCCAAGAGAAACTCCTGATTAGTTCGTGGTATTCACCTATGTTGGGTTTGACATCAATATCTTCAATAGCAGGCTTGGTTATAACTGGATAATCCATAACGTCTCCTTCATTTTTGAAACGCAACTACGATGGAATGATCTCCATATTATCTCAAATATAACAATAGGTATAGAGGTGTGATGAGCCGCCCTAAAAGTCATGGTGAAGGTTTTTAGAACTCAGAAGAAAGTAGTTGAGATAGCTAATATAGATCTTGTATTGTACAACCAAAATAGATAAATGGGTGTGAGTCTAGTTTGTTAATGCATTACAGTTGCACATTGTGTTTAAACAAGATAAGTTTATTGAACTAAATTAGTCTTAGGATATACGATCCGACAAAAAGAATGATGATGCTGCACTCGAACGAATCACATTTTTCATCAAGTGACTACTTGATGAAAATCTACTCCAGATTGCATGAAAGATATGGGGCACAGTATTGGTGGCCAGCAGAAGGTCCTTTTGAGGTGGTTATTGGGGCGATTCTTACACAAGGTACGTCTTGGCACGGTGCCAATAAAGCTCTTTTGAACTTGAAATCCAAGGGAGTGCTGAATCCAGTTGCTTTAAACGGGATTGATATGATGGAGTTGGCTTCGTTGATAAGGCCATCTGTGTACTACAGGGCTAAAGCTGACAAGATCTCATCCTTCCTGCAGTATCTTTGGGAAAATTACGATGGCAATCTTCAACGTATGCTAGATAGGCAGATACACGATTTGCGTGAAGAATTATTGTCTATATACGGTATTGGTGAGGAAACTGCCGATGACATTATATTATATGCTGCAGGTAAACCAATTTTTGTTGTGGACACCTACACAAAACGAATATTGGCTAGAGTAGGTGTTGGTCCGTGTAGTGGAACTTACAAACATTTACAGCAGTGGCTCATGGAAAATTTACCTAGAGACGTTGATTTGTTTAATGATTATCATGCTTTGCTTGACCAACATGGATCAACAACGTGTCTCAAGAACGCTCCGGATTGTGCGGGATGCTGTCTGCGGGATATATGCGATGTTGGTTCTCAGTATGAGCGACACATGAGGGCGTAAATCCAGCATTGGTGGATTTGAATGAACTGGTGTAGATGTTCTATGGTATTAATATCAATGTACAATGGATTGCCCGATACTCGATAGTTTTTGTTTCATAAAGGAGAAAAGGCTGAGATGGATTTCCTTGGTATAGGTCCGGTAGAATTCATATTAGTGTTGTTGGTGGCATTTATATTTTTGGGTCCCACCGGTATTACACAGGTGGCTCGTTCGATAGGTAGATTTATCAGAGAGGTGAGGTATATAACCGCTGACATACCTAGTGCCTTGGCTTTAGATGAGCCTCTTGACCAACCAACACCTATTGATAAAGATGAACAATCCACAGTACCCACCAATCTGGAACAGAATATTGATTCTAAGGACCAAAATGCAGGATAAGGAACTGCCATTCAGTGGTCATCTCAATGAGCTCAGAAAACGGCTCATTGTATCTGTATTCTCACTGATAATTACTACTGTAATAGCATTTGTTTTTCATCAGGCGCTCTTCGAAATTCTGATGGGACCTGCGAAGGGATTCGAATCACTTAAAGACCAAAGTCTCGTTTTCACGCAGATAACTGAGATGATAGGTATAACTATGAAGGTTTCTGTCATGGGAGGATTGGTGTTGGCGTCGCCAATAATTCTCTACCAAGTGGTAATGTTTGCAGTCCCTGGACTTACCCAACGCGAGAGAAGATATTTACTGGCGCTCCTGCCAGGAATGATGATATCTTTTTCAGCTGGTGCCCTATTCGGATATTTTGTACTTCTTCCACCGGCATTGAGATTTCTGATGACTTTCGGGTCGGATATAGCCACACCCATGATCAGGGTTGGTAATTATATAAATTTGGTGGTCACCCTGCTTTTTTGGCTGGGAGTGACATTTCAAACTCCTATTGTGATGTTTTTCTTGAGCAAAATAAGAGTTATATCACCACAAGCATTGGCTAGACAGAGAAAAATTGCGATAGTGGTAGCGTTTATATTAGGAGCTTTAATAACACCTACGTTTGATCCAGTGAACCAAAGTCTGGTTGCGATACCGATCATAGTGTTGTACGAACTCGGTATAATCTTGGCTAGATTAGCAAGGATCGGAAGTAGCAAAGAACCCAGTGCATAGAATGCGGAAAAGATTGCCGATACAACTCGGGTGGCTTACTCAACCTTTTCTTTTCTTTTGCGCCTTCTTGTTGGTGGTGTCTCCAGAGCATCGTCCTCGCCTAAGTTGCCTGACTGTCCACGGCGGAATTCCCTGATACCCTTTCCAAGTGCTCCACCTATCTCGCCCAGTCTTCCAACCCCGAATATTATCAGTATTATGACCAATACAATTATGAGTTCAGTGGGTCCTATTCTGGGCATTGCGACGTACTCCTAACAAGATAATCTTATCCAGCGACATAGTATATCTCCTGTTCATACTAGTCAATATGGGACCTCTTCTGTATGGACCTGATCCTACTAAATTAACAGAACTTAATGTATGATTGGAGATCATAAAATATTTGTGGAGATCTTACGTTGAGAAATTCTAAGACAGTTCTGATAGACAATAATCCTGGACGAAGTGCACAAACCTTCGGCATAGCTAGGCATCTTGGAACAGACATTGATCTGATTCATGAGCCATCTGTGGGAGTTATTGGCAACAAAGGAGATTCACAGTGTTATTTGGGAGTGCAAAATAAGGTTGAAATTATACAAGAATGCTTACGCCAAAGAATGGGGCGTGATAGTGACAAGATAGCAATGAGGTTGGTCCAACCGGAATATACCGTTGCGACGTCTGATGGCATGCGTAATGGTACCAAAGAAATGCGCTATTCCCTTATAGGACGAGAAGTTACACATGATTCGGTGTGTGAGCATCTCAGTGCCAGTGGGCTGGAAGGTACCATCGCTGTAGTAGCTTGTGACAAGCCACCTGTTGGAACATTGGCGGCAATTCTCGAACATAATCGACCAGCTATTATTATGTCTGATGGTACGATACGTCCCGGAATAGATTCCGCCACCAAAGAGCGAATAGACATAATATCTGGTTTTCAGGTTGCTGGAAGCGATGATGAGGAGATGAAGGAGCGTGTAGCATGCGAAGCGTGCCCAGGATTCGGTAGCTGTGGTGGCATGTTTACCTACAACACGATGCAAACGTTTATAGGGGTATTGGGAATGGAGCCATTAGATATGGTTTCCCCTCCTTCAGACGATGTCCGTAGAACTCATCAATTCCCACACGCATTGGTGGATTATCTGATCAATCTCATAAAGTCCGATGTTTCTCCTAGGGATATTGTGGATAGTGATTCTATAAGGAATGCCTTGGTGGTCTCTATGGCTATAGGTGGCTCTACTAATGTCCTACTGCATGCCCCAGAGATTGCGCGATCTGCTGGATATGCTAATTTTTCTGAGGACATTATGTCTCCAGAAGAATTCAATCATCTTTCCGAAAATGTGGTACCTGTTTTAGTTGATGTTAGACCTTTCGGACGTTATTCCATGGTTGATATAGATGAACACGGAGGTGTTCAGGTCATCGTTAGAGAGTTGCTTGATGCGGGGCTTTTAAACGGCAACACGATGACTTGTACTGGTGAAACTCTTTCTCAGCAGATTGATAGATTGGATCCACCAAAGCCTGATGGTACAGTCATATACACAGTGAAACATCCATATAAATCCACAGGTGGACTGAGGGTCCTTGGAGGTAATCTTTCCACCGAACACAGTGCAGTGTTGAAGCTTGCAGGAGTAGAGGGCGGACTGGAGAATAATGTTTTTGTAGGTAGGGCGCGAGTATTTGATGGCGAGGCGGCATTATTGGATGCTCTTACAAATCGGCCTGGAATTTTCAACGATCGTGATATGGTGATTGTACGGTATGAAGGTCCGAGCGGGGCACCTGGCATGCCTGAAATGTTAGATTCCACATCTCGTATTACAACTTTATGCCGCGAGCGCAATATGGTCGTTGGACTTATGACTGATGCGAGATTCTCTGGGGGTTCGGTAGGATTGGTTATTGGTCATGTTGGACCGGAGGCTGCTTTAGGTGGAGAGATTGGCCTTATTGAAGACGGTGATGAAATTGTAGTTGACCTTAATAATAATGAGCTTAACTGTAGTGAACTTCGTAACGATTCAACGGTGCTTATAAGAAAATCCGCATGGGAAGATGTAGTGAGATCCAACGGAGGGATTCACCCATCAGTTGGTGTGGCCAATACAAGATTGCTGAATCGCATGAGATTCTCTGCGGTATCAGCGAAATTTGGCGGCGGCATGCATCCAGACAGAAAGATCTGGGTTAGTGAACCTCGAAATCCTATCAAACCATCCTTTACTCCGGTAAACAAATGGAGGCAAGGTTAATCAGATTGAATATAGTGACTCCTAGGGCAAATCTTATCCAGATCACCCTGTAATCGTAATAACACTCTGATGTGAATGCCGGTCTATTACTTTCACAATTGCAGATTAGCGGTGCTGCTAAGATGAAAATAGTTGGATTTTTAGACGGCGGGTTTTGGGATTTAGCTAATAGGGGTTACACTAATTTGTTTTTAGAGGGGGAAAGTACATATGGATTTAGGCATATCTGGACGTGTAGCTGCAGTTACAGGTGCAAGTCGCGGTTTGGGCAAACAAATAGCATCTTCTCTAGCTGAGGAAGGCTGCAAGATGGCTATATGTGCACGTGGTATGGAAGTTTTGCAAGAGACTACGGATGAATTGCAAAGTATGGGCACAGACGTCCTAGCTGTGGAAGCAGATGTCTCTACACCTGATGGTGTGCAGAATTTCTATGACCAAATTATGGAACGCTATGGTCGAGTGGATATAATAGTAAACAATGTTGGTGGCACAAAAGGCGGTAGGACCTTCGATGAAACCACAGATCAGGATTGGTTGGATACAATTGAACTGAATTTATTTTCTGCAGTGAGGCTTATTCGTCTTGGTTTACCAGGCATGAAAGAACGACAATGGGGACGAATAGTTAACGTAGCTTCAATATGGGGCAGGGAATTTGGTGGTGGTTTGACATATATGACTGCCAAAGCTGCTTTGATAGCATTTTCCAAACATTTGGCATTGTCTATGGCACAGAATAATGTTTTGATAAACACAATAGCTCCAGGGTCAATTCAATTTCCAGGTGGCGGGTGGGATAGATTTGTTAAAAACAATTCAGAGGATGTGGTCCAAGAATTTGTCGCAAGATATCTGCCGTCTGGTAAATTTGGCTGGCCGGAACCCGTGGGATCTATGGTAGCGTTCCTTTGTTCAGAGAAGGCTGATCTAGTGACTGGGGCTTCCATAAACGTCGATGGTGGGCAATCTAGGTCTTTAATTTAATATAGATGTTGGTAATGGCAACTAAGATTTATGCAGTTCGGTTAAAATATTGGCAGATTCTATTGCTACCAATGCAGCGTCGTAACCTTTGTTGCCGTGACTCCCTCCAGCTCTAGCCATTGCCTGTTCGACGGTGTATGTGGTAAGAACGCCGAATGCCATAGGGATTGATGTTGTGATGGAAGCATTGGTAATGCCACTTGATGCTTCCCCAGATACATATTCAAAATGAGCCGTCTCCCCTTTGATTACTGCTCCTAGGCAAACCAGGGCATCCCATTTGCCAGTTTTGGCAACCTCTAGAGCGATTAAAGGAATCTCGAAGGATCCGGGTACCCAAACAATAGATATATCGTTACTTACAACGCCGTTGTCATTCAGAGCACGGATAGCTCCATCCACTAATTTGGAAGTTATATTTAGATTGAATTTAGCTGCTATTATAGCTACCTTAAGCCCATGCCCATCCAACGATGCATTCAGCTCCAGACTGACTCCCTTACTTTCTATTCTTGCCCCAGATGATGGTTCTTTCAACCATTCACCTCTTCGACAGCTAGGATGTGTCCAAGTTTCGTATGTTTAGTTTTCATGTAGCGTTCGTTTTCCGGGGTTGTTGGAACTACTATTGGTAACCTCTCGACTAAATTGAGTCCATATGATTCTAGCCCGATCACCTTCTTTGGATTATTGGTCAGTAGGCGCATACTTTGTATACCCAAGTCAACCAATATTTGCGCACCTATGCCGTAGTGTCTTAGATCTGGTTCAAAACCTAGCTTTGCATTGGCCTCTACTGTGTCTAGGCCCTCATCTTGAAGAGCGTAAGCCTTGATTTTATTGTGTAGTCCTATACCTCGGCCTTCTTGGCGCATGTATAGGAAAACTCCCCTGCCCTCTTGTTCTATCAATTCCAAGGCCAATTTTATTTGTTCTCCACAATCACAACGCTTGCTACCAAATACATCACCAGTCAAGCATTCACTGTGAACTCTTACCAATACTGGTTCATCTGTATCAACATCACCCATCACCAACGCCAGATGTTCTGAACTATCGACGTCGCTATCGAATGCTATAGCTCTGAAGGACCCGTGTACTGTTGGCAATTTGGCTTCGGCAACTCTTTTCACCATTTTTTCGTGTGTTACCCTGTGCGCTATGATTTGTGCAACGCTTATGATTTTTATATCATGCTGATCCGAAAACTTTTCGAGATCATTCATGCGAGACATTGTTCCGTCTTCGTTCATTATTTCGCACAGTACAGCTGCGGGAGACAGTCCAGACAACTTGGCCAAATCTACAGAACCTTCGGTTTGGCCAGCCCTAACTAGAGTCCCTCCATCTTGATACCTTAGCGGGAATATATGCCCAGGTCTTGCCAAGTCCTCAGGTTTTGTAGCATCGTCTATAATCGCTTGGATTGTGGCCGCTCTGTCAGAAGCGGATATTCCTGTGGTTGCACCCTGTACCACGTCAACCGATACTGTGAATCCAGTGCTGTGCCTAGAGGTGTTATCTGTCACCATCATGGGAAGTTGCAGTTCATCCAATCTATCACCTGTTACAGGCATACAGATCAACCCCCGGCCATACTTGGCCATAAAATTAACGGATTCCGCTGTTACCTTCTCAGCTGCTATGATCAGATCGCCTTCGTTTTCCCTGTCTTCGTCATCTACTAATATCACAAATTTACCTGCTTGGTAATCTGCTATTGCTTGTTCAACTGTTGATAAGGCCATAGTCACCATCCATTGGAATAGATTAGTTGGGGCTCAAATCGGATACTCATCCCTCGCTTAGCTGGGGGATTCACGTGAAGACAGTAGCTGCTCCACATATTTAGCCATGATGTCAATTTCTAAATTCACAGTATCACCAACTTTGATGTTACCTAGGTTGGTATTTTTCATTGTATATTCTACCACAGATACGGAAAAACCAGATTCTTCGCAAGATATAACGGTCAAGCTGATACCGTTTACGGCTATGTATCCCTTATATACAAGGTATCGCATAACTTCATGTGGAGCGTTTACGTGTACTATAGTTGCCTGATCGTCAGGATATATTGATTCTACAATACCAATCATATCCACATGACCTTGAGTAATGTGTCCGCCTATACGGCCATTATATGTCAGGGCCCGTTCCAGGTTTACCGTAGAACCCGTTTGCAATGAAGAAAAATTGGTCCTACGGATAGTTTCCGGCATGGTTTGAACTGAAAAATAGTCTTTTCCTATGCTACTTACCGTTAGACACGCCCCATTAACAGCTATGCTATCGCCTAGAGAAAGTTCTAGAAGGCATTCGGTACATTTTATCGACAACGAGCTCCCATCAAACTCATTGACGATTCCAATCTCCTCAATTATTCCAGTGAACAATTCGTTTTACCTCACATATCCAGTCATCATCACATCATCACCAACTATTACGGATCGGCTGTGTTCCAATCTTACAGCGTCGCCTATTGTACGAGAACCTTGCCCCTCTATTGGGGATATGGACTGAGTGCCACCTATTAGTAAAGGCGATATGAAAGCTACCACCTTATCTATTAGGCCAAGATCGAAAAATGAACCGAGTAATGTGCCTCCACCTTCTACTAAAACATTAGTTATTCCACGTTCGCATAGGATTTCTAATAGTGAAATGAGATCCACTGAGCCTTCTTTTGATCTACACACTAATATCTCCAAATCCGGGTTGGTTTTGGTCGTATTGTTGCTGAGATCCATGTTATCAGTTATTGAAGTTACTACAATGACAGACCCTGGGGTTTTGTAGATTAAGGCATCATCTGGAGTACGGTGTGATGTGTCTACTACTACTCTTACAGGCTGCCTATACTGTGGTTCGCCAGAGCTATTTCTTACAGTTAAGTTCGGATTGTCCTGTAAAATTGTACCGACTCCGACTATGATAGCGTCCGTTTGTTGGCGCAGTGACATTGAAATAGTGCGCGAATCTTCTGAGCTAATCCACTTCGAGTCTCCTGATGTGGAGGCTATTTTCCCATCCAAGCTCATGGCGAACTTGGCAGTTACAAATGGCTTACCAGTCCTTACAAGTTTTAGGTAACCTTCGGCCACCTCGCTTGCCTCTTGGGAGCATTCCTGGGTGAATATCTGAATCCCCGCCATTTCAAGCTCTTTTATGCCATTGCCATTCATCAGAGGATTTGGGTCGATCGTCGCCACGTGCACCTGACTTATACCTGCCTTGATGATTCCCTCGGTGCAAGGAGGTGTATTACCATAGTGGCAACAGGGCTCTAATGTTGTGTACAAATCTCCACCAGTGGCCAGCTCGCCTGCTTGGTCCAATGCTATTCTCTCCGCATGTGCTTGGCCATATTCCCGAGTGTGTCCCTCTCCAACTATCTGACCGTCTTTGACTATCACAGCACCGACAGGTGGATTTGGACTTGAAAGGCCTAAAGCCTGCCTAGATAACTCTAGAGCTCTTTTCATATATGGCATGGGGTCATACGCTCTTGTTGTAGTCTTCGTGCATTCTGCTGGCGGTAGGTTCTTGTTGACCTTGGTATTTACTTCCAAGTACAGCAGAGCCATATGGATTGTCGGCTGGTGTGCTTAGCCTAAGGAAAGAAATCTGTCCTATCTTCATACCAAAGTATAGGGTTATAGGTAGGTTAGCAACGTTACTTAGCTCTAATGTTAGATGCCCACTCCAGCCCGGATCCACGTAACCAGCGGTCGAGTGTATTAAAAGGCCTAATCTCCCCAGGGAGCTCTTGCCTTCTATTCTGGCTACTACGTCTTCAGGTAGGGTAACCGATTCTGAAGTGCTGCCTAGGACGAATTCTCCAGGGTGTAGTATGAACGGTATGTCATCCGGAATCTCCTCTACTTCCGTCAGGTTAGGCATATCCTTTCGGATATCTATGAATGCTTGCCTAGTGTTACGAAAAACGAGTAGTTTACGGTCCAAATGCAAATCCACGCTTGCTGGTTGTATACATGACTCATCTAGTGGATCTATTATTATACGGCCGCTGGATATTTCTTCCTTTATGGTTCGGTCGCTAAGGACCATATATGCCTCCAAAACATTTATAAGGATAAGGCTCAGGTTGTATACGGGGATTTTATCAGTCTGTACCCCAGAGCGCAATTGAGTTAGTGGATTGCTGTTAGTAATGTTAGTAAAAGCATCAATGCGATATGCTAGTAATTTTATACCAGAGTCCTGCTATTTAGACATTCATCTTAACAACCTCACAGAATCTATATCTATAGAAAAATTTACTTGATTACCAATGTCAGGGGTGTCAGATATTTTATTTAGATTAAAAGGAATCTTGCAGAATAATTCCACATTGCCATATTGAATTATGATTTCATGTCCAGTGCCATGGAATGTCTTTTCTGTAACCAATCCAGTCATTGAGTTAGGTGTAGATTGTTTATTGAGTGTTATTCCGTCTTCATGAATAAAAAAATTGACCGCAGGTCCAGTTCCCTGTATATCTGTACTGGATATGGAAGTGTGCAAGTACCCCATTTCACATTGAATCTTGATCGTATTACCTTCTGATACTAGTGTTCCGTTAAACACATTTTTGAAACCAATTGATCTTGCTATCAATTCACTGTTCGGATGAGAAATAATATACTCTGGATTGCCTGACTGAGTAATTTTGCCTTCGTTCATGAATATGATCTTGTCGCATATCGAGAATGCTTCTTTCCAATCGTGTGTTACATATATGGAGGTCACCCCAATCTTCTTCAATATCGCCCTTATCTGTCTCTGAAGACTGTCTGCAAGAATCCTGTCTATTGAACCTAGTGGTTCATCCAGCATCAGCAACCTGGGAGATGGGGCCATTGACCGAGCCAAGGCTACTCTTTGACGTTCACCACCAGATAGTTCCTGCACTTTCCTGTCGTTGTACCCTGACAGGTCAACTAATTCTAGTAAGTCGTTAACACGGGTATTGATATCCTGTTTGGGTATTCCTTGCATCCTTAATCCAAATGCTATATTGGCGAATACATTCATGTGTGGGAATAACGCTAAATTCTGGAACATCAATCCAAAACCACGATTCTGTGGTTCCAGTGAGTCAATATTGTTACCGTCAAAACAAATGGTGCCTTGGTCAGGTTCATCTATTCCGGCCAATAGGCGCAAGAGTGTGGTCTTACCGCATCCACTGGGTCCCAATAATCCAACTATGTCTCCATATTCAACTGTAAAACTAACTTCACGTACTGCACCAGTGTCACCATAATATTTGCTGAGTCCTGATACTTCCAATATCGACATCAGAAACTTCCTATACTCTTGTATCTGAATCGCTCTATGGCCATGAAGCTTACTGCCACTATAACGGTGAGCAGGTTACTCATCGCTAAAGCTTTACCCAGGTTAGCCTCTCCTGGCAGACTCAGGAATCTAAATATAGCTACTGGTAAAGTCATAAACTCTTGATCAACCAAAAGTATTGACGCACCAAATTCCCCTATAGAAATAGCGAATGCGAAAGTCGCACCTACCAGTAATGATGGAGCGATTATAGGTAAATCTATTGACAAGAATCTAGCTCTAGCGTTGGCTCCGAGTAATGCCGCTGCTTGCCTGAGATCCGGGTCTATTCCCTTTAAAACTGGTAGAATGCTCCTTATGACAAAAGGATACGCTACTAAGCTGTGTGCTATTATCAATGCTATCCAGGACCCACGAATATCAACCGGAGCCACGCTCATTGCTAGGATATACCCAAAACCTATGGTGACTGCTGATACACCAAGTGGCAGCATGAATAGTGTGTCAATTAGACTTCCTCTAGCATTTTTAGATCTTGACAAAAAATATCCGACTAATGTGCCTGTAATTAGTGATATAACTACAGTGGCTAGTCCAAAAAAGACGGAATTCGCTACTATCCTAAGGGGTGACACATAGAAATAGGAGCCTCTCTCATTTGAGAAAAGGTTTGCTACTTGTGTGGTTGCATAACCTCCTTCTAGGGATACTGATCTTATTAGGAGGGCGATCAGTGGTGATAGCAGTGCCAGAATAGAGAACACTGCTATGATGATAATCGCGAAATCACTTACCTTATTAAGATTAAGGCGTTTTACTACCATGCCTCGGGGCTTAATATCCAAAGACACAGTGGTTTTCTCTTGAAATTTTGAATATATGAAGAAAAATAGACATGTGAAAACGATCTGAATAATGGAAAGAGCCCCTGCCATTGGCAGTTTAAATAATTTGGCAGTTAACTCGAAAATCGATACTTCCATGGTTGCATAGCCTGGTCCACCCAATACCAGAACTACACCAAAGCTCGTGAATGAAAATGTGAATATTAGTAAAGCAGAGGAGATAATTGCCGGGAGCAAGAGTGGTAGGGTTATGTGAAAAAATGTCCTGAACCGTCCTGCCCCCAATACTTTGGCGGTTTCCTCCAAAAATGGATCTAAATTGCTCCACACTGCAGACACTATCCTTATCACTATCGCATAATTATAGAATGTATGGGCTGCTAATATAATAAATAGAGAATTTGTTATCCTCAATGGCTCGGATATGAGTCTCATATGTAACATAACCTTATTCAAGATCCCCTCTGGTCCTATCAGTGATAAGAACCCCATAGCTACAACTATTGTCGGGAGCACAAATGGTATTGTAACGATTGCCTTTAGCAATGTTTTGCCGTGGAATTCATGTCTTGCGAAGATGAATGCTAGGGGGATACCAATAATTAGGGTAATAATGGTTGATGCTAAGGCCTGCCAGAATGTAAACCAAATGCGACCTAGATAATACTTGTCTGCTAATAATGAGCTGAATGCTTCTATGTTCAGAGAGCCTGTGAGGTTTAAACTTTTATCCAATATCAAGAACAATGGATAGAGGAAGAATAATGACATATATGCCAATGGCCCAAGGATTAAGATGTTCCGTATTTTCATCACGCAAATCTAGATCAAGTTTTCTTATCACTGGGGTTTGCAACCATTTCATCTTAAGGTGACATTAATCCAGGAGTCTATCCACCTGTCTCT
Source organism: uncultured Dehalococcoidia bacterium (assembly GCA_964578255.1). Taxonomy (GTDB): domain Bacteria; phylum Chloroflexota; class Dehalococcoidia; order Lucifugimonadales; family UBA2985; genus CAZOCC01. The sequence goes on from CAZOCC010000007.1 coordinate 20,465, forward strand.
ATTATCATTTATTGTTTTGGAGTCGATTTCTTGTGGTATAGAGTCTACTTTGGCGAAACTGAAATAGTCTGGAAGTTTAGCGATTGAGTTAACAGGGTAAACAAACATTCTGCTAGGAATGTCCTCTTGAAAGGTCAGATCTATCGTATAATCCACGAATTTCTTAGCGAGATCTACTTTATCCGTTCCCTTAAGTATGCCTATACCTTCAATTTGCAGGAATGTTGCTTTGTCTATAAGCACATTCCCTGTGGGTGGCTCTGTATACTTGCCATCAGAGAAAAATACCTCAGCTGCGGGGCTTGTTGAATAACTTAACACCAATGGCCTGTCGCCTCCATATAGGCTGAATTCAGTGTAATAAGCATCAGTCCAACTGTCTTTGACCAAAATATCGTTTGCTCTGAGGTCTTTCCAGTAGTCCAGGTAGTCGTAATCGTCATCTTCTCCGAAATAGGAGACAGTGGATATCAAGAATGCTAGGCCTGGTGAAGATGTAGCAGGATTTTGTACAACCAGAGCACTTTTCCATTGAGGTTCAGTCAGTTCCTCCAGAGTTTTGGGGATTGCAAGATTGCGGGTTGCCAAATAGTCTTTATCATAGTTGATATTCACATATCCATAGTCGACCGGAGTGACGTGGTAAGTTCGATCCATGTGCATTTCGGCTTTGATATTTTCAAGTAGAGGGGATTGGTATTCAATAAAGATTTCTTCTTCCAGGGACCTACTCAAATATGTATTGTCGATACCGTAGAGTAAGTCACCAGAAGGATTACCTTTTTCTAGCAAAGCCATGTTTAATACTTGGCCAGACGATCCACCCTTTCTGACAACCAACTTCGCGTTATTTTCCATTTCAAAGTTTTCAATGATGTCCTGTCCGATATCGAAGCTGTCGTTGACCAGGAGAACCAACTCCTCAATGGGGCTGGCAGAGTTTTGTTCACTATCCCGTTCTGTATTACATGCCGTGAATATGAGTAATGATACTATTGTTAGGATTGTCACAATTATCTTGGTCATCTGCAGTTGCTCCACAAACAAAAAAGTCGTCGGCAATGCCAACGACTTCTTGGGTAAATCACTCATCCCTTCGCTGGCATTATCCAGATCAGGTGGCCAGGGTCGCCCGTTTGCGGGCCTCTCAGCCTGAATCCTCAAGCTCCCCTTAGTTCCTATTGTTATTTCATCTCACATTATGAATATGCAATAACTTTGTCTAAGTGTATCCGTTGAATGTTTCATAGTCAATCTTCATTGATAGTATGAGTTTTGTGCGACGACAGACAATAGAATGCAGTTGTAGTTTGCTAGATGTATTTTGTTGGTTTGGATATTAGTCCAAGAGTGTTCTGAGGAAATCTGCGAACTCCTGTCCTGTTTCCTGATCTTGTATGGCAATTGAGACAGATGCCTTGAGAAGGCCCATGGGGTTTCCCACATCATATCTTGGTCCCCTAACTAGGCAGGCCACAATTTCTTGGTACTCTATCAACATGGATAGGGCATCAGTAAGTTGTATTTCACCCAGGGCACCAGGTTTTACTGCTGCAAGGGTGTCAAATATCTCCGATGTTAGTACATAGCGGCCCACTATACCAAGATTGGACGGGGCTTTATCAAAAGCTGGCTTTTCAACAGTGGCCAACACTTTGAAAATGCCGTCGGAGATGATTTCTGGTGTTATGACTCCATAATTTTCAATCTCTTGTCCTGTTACTTCCTGTACTGCGATGACGCTTGACTGATACTGGTCAAAAACCTCGATCATCTGAGCCGTTGTATTGGGAGGGCCAAGTATTATATCGTCTGGAAGCATAACCACAAACGGTTCCGCTCCGATGGTATTAGAGGCGCAAAGTATAGCGTGCCCCAGTCCCAGTTGTTTTGATTGCCTGACGCTGATTACATCAACGATTTCATGCAGCTCTCTTAATGTGGACAACCGTGACGAATCCCCTCTGGATCGAAGCACATTTTCCAATTCTATATCCCGATCAAAATAGTGTCGAATAGACTCTTTATCTGAGGACGTGACTAATATAACTTGTTCTATCCCTGCAGATGCAGCCTCTTCTACTACGTATTGAATTGCTGCTCTGTCAATTATAGGTAGTAATTCCTTAGGCACAGATTTAGTGATTGGTAGGAATCGAGTGCCCAGGCCGGCTGCTGGAATTATTGCTTTTGTAACCCTCATTATAATTCATCCTGCCACGTATGGACTTCGTTATTAGTTAAGCACTGTAATTCCAGACTATAAAACAGCACAAAATAACTAAACTGGAGTTTCATTATCAGATTTTACGGCTACCATAGCTTCCACAAAATTAATATCACCTGTGTAAAGAGCCATTCCAATGATGGCTCCTTTTGCTCCGCATAGGGCTATACGGTTGAGGTGTTCCAATGTGGTGACTCCTCCGGAGGATATTATTGATGCTGAGCATGACTGAGTGATATTTGCAAGAGACTCGAAATTCGGAGACGTTAGTGTTCCATCTCTTGAGATGTCAGTATATATGAATCTGTTTACACCCAGCTGAGTCATCTGATTGGTCATAGACAACGAGTCTATTGTTGAGGTGTGATGCCAGCCCCTAGTAGCTATGAATCCGTCTTTGCAGTCTATGGCGACTATCACAGCATCTATCCCTAGATTTCTACATGCCATCTCTATAATAGCCGGTTTTTCAACAGCGACGGTACCGAATATTACTCGGTCTACCCCCATGTCCAATAGATTTGACGCTGTTGCAATATCTCTAATACCACCACCTACTTGAATTGGTATCCTAACCTGACGTGCGATCTCCTTAAGTGTATCAGCGTTAGATTGTGTGCCAGTGGCAGCACCGTCAAGATCCACGACGTGTATTCTTGTGGCTCCCATGGTTTGCCACATATAAGCTACCTCGACCGGGTTATCAGAAAACACGATTTGTTTATCGTAGTCACCCTGATAAAGCCTGACACATTTACCATCCCGAATGTCTATAGATGGGATTATTTCGAAAATGCTGTTATCCACAATTCCTCATGTCATGAATTTCAGGAAATTCTCATATAATTTCAGTCCCACTGAGCCACTTTTCTCTGGATGGAATTGGGTGGCTACAATGTTATCTTTTGCCAAAACACTACAGAACCTGACTCCGTATTGGGTTGTGCCTAATACTATATCTTTGTTGTCGGGTGTCCCGTAATAACTATGAACAAAATAGAAAAACTCACCATCACGTATACTAGTAAACACAGGGTGTTCATAGTTTAGTTCAACGCTATTCCAACCCATATGAGGTGTTTTGACCCCAGGTGGCAATAGTACGGTTTTGCCGGCGGCTACCCCCAAACATGTGGTTGAGCCTTCTTCGGAGTACTCCAGCAATAATTGCAAACCCAAACAGACCCCGAAAAATGGTACTCCATTGTTAATTACCTCTACTATAGCATTGGTGAGATTCTTGTTTTTCAAGTTATTCATAGCTGGCCCAGAGGCCCCCTGACCCGGGAATATTACTACGTTGGCCTTAAGAATATCTTTCTCGTTGTCAGTAATCTGCACAGGGTGACCTGTCGCCTCGAAGGCCTTTGCTACGCTTCTGAGATTGCCGGCACCATAATCCACGATTGTTACTGTAGGGATTTTCATTGTAGCAATCCTGGTGTGTGTCTAATAATGAAATCTAGGATTGCCCCCTGGACCCGTGGCCCTGCATCCTCGGATAGCATCGCTATTCCATGTGAGTCACCATCTACAATTTGTTTTTCTTTGGGATCTGGTGCATTTTGGTGCAAGAAATCTACACTGCGGGCGTAAAATCCGTCTTCTCTCGAGGCAATGAATAGAGTAGGGGAGTGTATTTCTCTCATATCTCCCCTTACATCTAAAGTTTCTACTTGTGGAGAGGAAGAGATTGTTATAATACCTGCTATGTCCTTATTGATCGCCGCTTTGATGGAGGCAGTACCTCCAATTCCTGCTCCTATTAGGAATATTGTTGATGTACCAGTATCCCTCATAAAAGTTATCGCTGCTTCAGTGTCGCGATACATTGAATCTATATCAAATGACCCCTCAGAATCCCTGAATCCTCTGAAATCATACGCCAATACCTTATAGCCTTTGTCCTCTAATATTCTAGCAAATGGCCACCAGGCCTCCTGGGTTGTATACCTAGTATGGCTTAGGATGACTCCGACTTCTCCAGAGCCAAAAACGTGCCCGGAAAGTTTTGTGCCATCCAAAGTCGTGAATGAGCCGTCTTCGGAACCACCACCAGGCGATGTGCCGGCGCTGCAACCTATAGAGAAAATTATGGTTGCGGCGATTATTATCGCACTAAGAGTTTTGGTCTGTGACAGTATCGAATGGTATGTCTTTATCTTCATAACGAGCCATGATAAATATGAGATCGGCGAGACGATTAATGTATTTCAAAACGTTTTCATTAGCCAAGAGTTTCTCGTGCTTCAGTGCTACAACTTTCCTTTCCGCTCGCCTCAATATAGTTCTGCTTAGGTCCAATGTCGCGGATCCGATTGATGACCCCGGAACAATAAAGGCTCTGGGAAGAGTCATAGAATTGTTCAGGTCATCTATGTGTTTCTCTATTTCCGTTACCATATCCTCAGTTATAACGCTGAAATTGCTCTGTAGTTTATAGTAGTCCGCCACTGCAGTGGCGAGTTCTGCCCCCACCTTAAACAAGTCTCTTTGTATTTTCTTAATGATGGATTTTAATTCAGTGGATTCCACTTGAGTTCGTGCCACACCCAGGGCAGATATAGCCTCATCTATTGTTCCATAGGCCTCACATCTTGGGTCAGTTTTTGATACCCTGCCACCATATAGTAGACTGGTTTCGCCTTCGTCGCCGTATTTCGTGTATATCTGTGGCAAGGTGTGGCTCCGCTTACGGATTATAGCACATGGCACCTTCGGCTATTTCAGAGACGGCCGTGATTGTTTTCATTTGGTTAATTCATAGATGTCTTGAAGAAGGATTAATGACAGTAAATAAAGATTACGCGCCTAAAATACGTTGATCAACACGTGAATAAAAGGTGGTGTGTAACGATGCTTACTATCTAATGGGCAATTTATGTGCTCAACTACCGTCAATTATTTATCGATACTATGTTTTGCAAAGATCTTTATGTAGAATACACATTCACTCTGGTAATTCTTGATCAACTAAGGAGATTATTGGTTAGGGTTGATGGTAGATCAAATATACAGTCTAGAGATGTTCAGATAACTCCTTCATATTTGTTGTTCCCTGAAGGATCAACGTTGATTCAAGTTGGTAACACGAAGGTTATTTGCACTGCTTCGGTTGAAGAACGTGTACCCCCTTTCTTGAGAGGTCAAGGGAGAGGATGGGTCACAGCAGAGTACGGGATGCTCCCTAGGTCAACTTTGACCAGGCAGAATCGAGAGGGTGCAGTCGGCCGAATTGCTGGGCGCACCCAAGAAATACAAAGATTGATTGGGCGCTCTCTTAGGGCAGTGGTTGATTTAACAGCGTTGGGTGAGCGTTCAATATTATTGGATTGCGATGTTATTCAAGCAGATGGTGGTACGCGTACGGCTGCTATTACCGGCTCATACGTTGCTGTGTACCAGGCCCTACTTCACATGGTTAGCAGGGGTATATTAGAATCGCTACCACTCGACACTGCTGTAGCGGCAATAAGTGTAGGTCTGGTTGATGGTGAGGTTATTTTGGACCTGTGCTATGAAGAAGACTCAAGAGCCGACGTGGATTTCAATGTTGTTATGACAAAAGAAGGTGATTTGATAGAAGTCCAAGGCACCGCTGAGGGCGTTCCTTTTTCCAGGACATCCATGGACGAAATGCTGGAGGCATCGAGCAAGGGTATTCAGGCCCAGATGGAAGCGCAAATTTTAGCTATTGATGGCTTGATGCATCGCTAATGTCAAGTCTCAGCAGCTAGGAAACGCTGTATTATTTACCCCGTATTTATTGACCAATTGATAGTAGCATGCAATCCTTGCTTCAAGGTGAACCGGGGTTCCCAATTCAAGTAGCGCTTGGCTTTGTCTGCGTTAAGATATATTTTGAACACCTCGCCTGGTTTGGCCTCACTATATGTTGGTTGAAGTTCATATCCTGAGGCTGCTTTAAGTAAAGTGAATACCGTGTTTATAGATGATCCTACGCCAGTACCCACATTGAATGATTGTGCGCTACCGGCATCTATCGCCGCTATGCTAGCGTCCACCACATCCTGGATATATATGAAATCTCTTTCTTGATCTCCAGTGCCATTTATGGTGACAGGTTGGCCACTGAGCATGGCTTTAGCAAAGATTGCTATAACTCCAGCTTCGCCGTAAGGATCTTGTCTGGGTCCATAGACATTGCTTAATCTTAAAACTGTATAATCTAGGGAATGAATGGTTCGAAATACATGCAGATAGTTTTCGACCGCGAATTTTGATACGCCATAGTGAGACAATGGCTGAACCGAATGACTCTCGTCGCATGGAAGATAGGAAGGTTCTCCGTATATAGCTCCGCCGCTGGATGTATATATGACCTTTTTCACGTTATTCTTCACGCAGTTATTGAGTACATTCAGTGAACCTTTTATGTTGTTATCTGCGTCTCTTATGGGGTCCACCATGGAAGATTGCACACTGATTTGAGCCGCATAATGATAAACCAAGTCCGGCTGTTCTGCCGTAAATATAAGATCGAGGTCTTTGGTAGCCATGTCAGTTTTATAGAATCTCGCTTTTGGTGAAAGATTCTCGATGTTACCGGACCTTAAATCATCTACTACCACTACATGGTAGTTCAACGCCAATAACCTATCTACCAAGTTGGACGCTATAAAACCTGCGCCTCCTGTAACTAGTATTTTACTGATACTCATCTACTACGTATTCCCCCATAGTTAATAGTTAACAATTAATCGGTTTTATTGCAAAAAAGCAATTCAATTCTCACCAATTTACTCATTATATCAGTTAGTTTAAGGGTACTGAATATCCGAGTATGTTTATCATATAGGCCAGCACCTGCTTAATGCACGAGTCAACGTTAATTGTGATAGTTGATATTTGCCTGGTGATCCGATGTGAAGCGCCACTTGACTACAAACTTAACTTGTAGTAGTCTAACGTGGAATTTCGGCCTACTGGGCAGACTAGCTTAGTGGTCGTTCGTAGCGCTGATGATTCGCATATAAAGTAGATACGGTCCAGGAGGGCAATATGACAGGGATAAAAGAGGCCAGAGTATTTTTTCATCGCCTCCTAATTTTGGGAATATTACTGGTACTAGTCTCCGTTTACTTGGGTCCGTGGCAGGGGATTGCGAGTGCTCAGACAGTTGAGGAGGGCTCTGTATCTATTAGTGTTCCTTCCGCTCCGTCCACTGTGGACTTGGTTGTTTTGACGGCGAAAACTAGCTCCGACGTACCTGGTTCTGCGCCGACAGGTTACTCATGGGGAACTGTATTCTTTGAGTTAACACAAGTGGATTCTGACGGAGCTGCTGTCGACAGCGATACCTTCAGCAGTCCAATAAAAGTAGATATTGCGTACTCTGATGCTGATGTAGCCGCCGCTGAAGGCAACCCAGCTAGATTGGCTGCCCATAGATATGATTCTTCCTTTGGGGAATGGACTGAATTGGCGACTACCCTTGACGTCACTAGTGGTACGTTGACCACATATGTTTCGGATTTGGGTTTCTTTGCTTTAATAGGCGAACCACAGCCACCAGCTCCTACACCAACAGCAACAACGGCACCCAAGGCAGCTTTCGTTCCATATGTTGCAACAGAGAAATATGGCGAATCAACCGCTACGCCAGTACCCGTACCAGCAACAGCAACAGCAACAGCGACGGCGGTTCCAGTAGTCCCAACTGCCACGTTATTGCCGCCAACTCCTGGTGATGTAAGTCCTAGCTCTAATCTGTTGGTTGGCCTATTCGTGCTTGCACTGATTATGATCAGCGCAGGGGTATATCAACTTAGGCATACCGCACAAGACTGAAAAGGATAGACCTTAGTAGTACTAGGGTTGTTGCTGGAGTTGCGTGATTGGTAATCGTTACTGGCCGTGGTCAGTGGAGAGATAGCCTTTTGTGGTCAAGCGATAGTTATCTGGTTTCCCCTCTGATGTTTCCAGCGAGCTGTTTGGTTCACTGATATCTGGTAATTGTGTCTGCTTTTGGTACCAAAATGTTGACTTTTATCATTGGTCCTTATATAGTCCGTAAGTCGCGTTTGCCATGCGTCATATGTCTAGTGCATCTAGATGGGTTCTGGTAACTGTGTTATCATAACCTCTAGCGTGATTTTGACGCTATGGGATTAATATCCCACTGAGATTGCCCGAGTAGCTCAGTGGTAGAGCAGCGGTTTTGTAAACCGCAGGTCACGGGTTCGAATCCCCTCTCGGGCTTTTGGTTGTGGGAACAATATTGAGGAGAATATAGAGGGTAGAGGACTTGGCTGCCCATCCAGCCGATGATCGAATACCATAATCACTAATTGGTGGGGGGGGTGAGTGGTTAATACCACCAGACTGTAAATCTGGCGCTCGGAAGGGCTACGTAGGTTCGAATCCTACCCCCTGCACGAGTAAATTAAACGGGGAACGAGCTGCCCACATAGCTCAGTCGGTAGCGCACGTTCTTGGTAAGAACGAGGT
>CAZOCC010000008.1:0-25568 GCA_964578255.1 uncultured Dehalococcoidia bacterium
ATATTCTCTACATCTTCTCCGACATAACCAGCTTCGGTTACGTCGGTAGCGTCTACTATACAAAATGGGACATTCAGGATTCTGGCTAGAGTCTGAGCTAACAAGGTTTTCCCACAACCCGTTGGCCCCACCATCAACACATTTGTCAATTGTAGCTCTATGACAGAGTTGGTATTTGAATTTTTTGCTTTTATTCTCTTGTAGTGGTTGTACACTGCATCTTTGAGGATCATCTTCGTCTAGTCTTGTCCAATAACATATTCATCTAGTTTTTGATTTATAGTTCTTGGGCTAAGTTCTCCTATCTCAGGTTGTGGATCTGGGTCTATAGGAGTGTCTTCTTCGTCTATAATTTGCTGGAATAGCAGTATGCATTCATTGCAAATGTATCCTAGGTCGTGACTGCCTACCAGACGCCTTACCTGTTCTTGTTTTCTGTTGCAGAACGAACAGCCAATGCTAGCATAAGAAGTCGGGCCATCAACCATTATTGAGAACCTCTGAAATGTTTATGATTTGCCCGCATCGTCATCCGCTTGGCCTTTGGACAGAACCTCATCGATCAATCCGTATTCTATTGCTTGATCCGGGTTCAGGTAGTAGTCCCTATCTGTGTCTCTAGCGACTCTATCATAGGATTGTCCGGTATGCTTCGATAGGGTCAGTCGTATTATGTCTTGCATGCGCAATATTTCCCTAGCAGCTATTTCTATATCTGTAGCTTGTCCTTGTGCCCCACCCATGGGCTGATGCATATGAATCGTAGAATTGGGTAGAGCATATCTTTTACCAGGTGCCCCTGCACACAGCAGAACTGTTCCCATGCTAGCTGCTAAGCCGACACAGATAGTGGATACATCTGGCTTTATTAGTTGCATGGTGTCGTAAATTGCCATTCCAGAGCTGATTACACCACCAGGAGAATTAATGTACAAGCTAATATCTTTATCTGGATCTTCTCTTTCCAAGAACAGCAGTTGGGCTACGATTAAATTGGAAACTTGATCGGCTATTGGGGTTCCAAGAAATATGATCCTCTCTCTCAACAGCAGGGAATAGATGTCGAATGCCCTTTCTCCCCTGGCCCCAGTTTCTATAACCATAGGCACAATATTTTCTGGACGCTCAGTCATTTTTCTTCCTCTTTCTGGTTTTGGTTGGTTTTTTATCCGTGTTTTCCGTCGCACCTGACTCTTCAGATCCGAGCTCTCCTTTTGCTAAGCTTGTCAAAAGGTTTAGTGTTTTGCGATTTAATAATATGCTACCTATTGATGCCTTACCATTATCTGATTCCAAAAACTGCCTCAGGTTTTCATTTCCTTCACTGGAATCGTTTATGATTGAAACTAACTCATCTTCAATTTCCTCTTGGCTTACCTCTATTCCTTCATCTTGACGAAGTTGAGTTAGTACCAAGCCTCTAGTCAGTCTCTGTACGGCAGTGGGTCGAAGTTCATCTTCCAATTGCTCAGCTGTCTTACCAACTGTCTTAAGGTAGTCTTCCATCCTTACATTTTGTCGTTGTGCTGCTTCAGATTGTTCGGATAGCATGTGTTGAACTTCATGGTCAACCAATAATGGTGGTAAGTCTATAGAGGTGTTGTCTATTAACGCTTGGACTACTGTCTCCTGGTACTGCTGGTCGGACATTGATTGATTGTGTTTGAGTAAGTCATCCGAAATCTTTTCTCTGAGATCTGACATGGTTTCGGATTCAGTTCCGAGGCTCTTGGCAAATTCATCATCCAACTCTGGCAAGACACGTTCCTTCACTTCCTTGATTGTAATCGTAAATTCGCATTGTTTACCAGCTATTTCATGCTGTACATAGTCGTCGGGAAAGGGAAGAGAGAATGTAGATTGTTTGTCCACATCTAGTTCTATCAATTTTTCTGAAAATCCCGGCATGGGATTGGACGATCCTTCGGATGGTATATAATCTACGCTTTGTTGGTCGATTATTGCCTCTTCATTGACTCGGCCGACCACTTCCATAGTTACCATGTCTTCCATTACTGCCTTCCGCTTAACCGGTTCCCATGTAGCAGAATCACGCTGCATAGACTGGATCACATCATCCACATCTTGATCGGAAAGGACCACATCCTCTTGATCCAATCTGTAGGACTTGTAATCGCCGAGTGAAATCTCTGGCCTCATGGCAACAATGGCCTCAATAATCAAGGGTTCGTAGTCGAGTACTTTCACTCTTGGAGTAGCTACAGCATCTATTGCTTTTTCTTGTATTGCGCGGGAAGTTATTTGTGGCAAAAGGGTGTCTAGGGCGTCATCGATCATGTTTGTTCTACCTAATTGCCGTTCCACAACTGACCTGGGAGCCTTCCCTTTGCGGAATCCAGGGATGTTAACCCTATGGACTGCTTTTTTGAAGACCACCTCCAAATGTTCCTCAAGCTCATGAGGATCACCCTCAATATTTAATACTACTTGATTGTGTTCCTGTTCAACCTGGGATACTTTCACTTCGTAATGACTCCTACACTAATAAATACAGACTTTTTAGATTATAAACACACTGCAGCACATTGTGAAGCAGTTATTTCCGTCATATTGTTATTGGTTATCGACAAGCTTTAAGCCCAAATCCCGCAGTTGTGAGTCATCCACATTAGACGGTGCCTGAAACAATGGATCTATGGCATTTTGAGTTTTGGGGAATGCTATAACCTCTCTTATTGAATCTGCGTCTGTTAATAATTGTACTATGCGATCAATGCCAGGGGCTATGCCCCCATGCGGAGGGGCTCCAAATTCCAGTGCCTCTAGAAGATGTCCGAACCTTGAGTTGATATTGTCATAATCGTATCCGAGTGTTGTGAATATCTTCTCCTGCAACGATCTGTTATGGATCCTTATGCTTCCGCTAGCCAGCTCATTGCCATTACAGACCATATCGTAAGCCTGACTGATAACAGATGCTGTGGCGCTGTCTAGCAACTCTATTTGATCGGACTTTGGCGCTGTAAATGGATGGTGTGTGGAATCCCATGTCTTAAGTTCGTCATTCCAGTCAAATAACGGGAAATCTACTATGAATGCAAACGCCAATTCATCTTGATCTGTCATGCCCAGGAGACGTCCTATTTCGTTCCTTAGATTACTCATTGCAAGATTGACTACTTTGTTCTCCCCAGCCACTATAAGCATTAGATCTCCACGACTTGCCCCTAGCCGAGTTGCCATTGCTTTCACTTCCGACAGTGGTAGATGCCTGGTTATCGGCGAAATAATATCTTCGGTGGATATATCCTGGAGTGTTTGGTTAGGATCACCAGAAAGGCCTATTGTTATTAAGCCAGATGCCCCACGTTCCTTGACGAAATTTGTTAAATTATCTATTTGCCTTCTACCATAATTGGCACATCCAGGAGCGGTCATACCTCTAACTACGCCATTATTGGTAGCGATATTTTGAATCACTTGGAACTGTGATTCGGATGCGATGTCTGTAATATCGGAGATTTCCAATCCAAATCGAAGATCCGGTTTATCAGTGCCGTATTTGGACATGGCATCAGCATATGTTATTCTCGGAAATGGAGTGATTATATTCTTTTCGGGTACAATTTCCTGCACAAGTTTAGAGAACAGATCTTCTGTGAGCTGAAGGATGTCTTCTTCTTGCACGAACGCCATCTCTAAATCTAACTGAGTGAATTCTGGTTGTCTGTCAGATCTCAGATCTTCATCTCGGAAACAGCGGGCTATTTGGAAATATTTCTCCATACCACCCATTACTAGCAATTGTTTCATTTGTTGTGGTGATTGGGGTAGGGCGTAGAAATTGCCAGGATGTATTCGGCTAGGGACTAAGTAATCCCTGGCTCCTTCTGGTGTGCTTTTGGTAAGTATTGGAGTCTCTATCTCAATAAATCCTTTATTGCTAAGGAAATCTCTAATAAATTTCACGGTTCTGTGTCTGATCACAAGGTTGTTTCGCAGGGATGGCCTACGAATATCCAGGTATCTATATTTGAGACGTAATCCTTCTTCGACGTCTGATTTATCGTCTTCAATTGTAAATGGAGGAGTCTTTGAAGAGTTCAATATTTCAATTGCGCTAACAACAACTTCTACCTGTCCAGTGGGTATATTGGAGTTCACGGTTCCTTCTGGTCGTTGTTGCACACTACCATCCACCTTGATTACCCACTCACCTCGCAGTTCCTGTGCGTTCGAATGGACGTCTGCTGCGTTTGATGGATCAAATACTATTTGGACTATGCCAGTCCAATCCCTGAGGTCTATGAAAATTAAACCACCATGATCTCTACGCCTATGAACCCAACCTGCTAGGGTAACGTCATGGCCAATATATTGGGGTCCCAAAACACCACATTCTATAGATTTTATCAATGTATCAATTTCCTATTCTTCTCGTATATTGGCTACGTGACCAAGAGATTATAGGTTAGCGTGTCTGGTGTTGCAATAAGCCACTATACATCTAAGATATTGGCCATTCTTATATGTCGCGAATTTACAGTAAGGTGATGTCATAATAGGCACCAATAACTTCATGCACGATACTGAATTTCCTTGACATTAAATCTGGCCTGCAGTAGTATCCGCTTTGGATTGAATGCCATCGAAAATGTAGAGTGGTTTGCTCATTAATGTGGCCGATATGGGCATAGATATCTATTGATCCTGTAACAATATACCTTGGGGGTATTGATTTTTGAGTTACGTAAAAGGCTTATTTTGTAAAGAATGCGGAAGGGAATACCCCATAGAGCCGCTTAATGTATGCGATTTTTGCTTCGGGCCCTTGGAAGTTACATATGATTACGATGCTATTCGATCAGTGATCAGTAGAGAAGGTATCACCAATGGACCTAGGTCTATATGGAGATATCATCAACTCTTGCCAGTTGATCGGAATGGTGCTTCGGATATCAATGCTGGATTCACTCCTCTGATAAAGGCCAATAATTTGGCAAAGGCTCTTGGGCTTCAGGAACTCTATATAAAGAATGACTCGGTCAATCCTTCTTTCTCATTCAAAGATCGAGTAGTAGCTGTTGCCAGTACAAAAGCTTTGGAATTTGGTTTCGATACATTGGCTTGTGCTTCCACAGGTAATCTCGCTGGAAGTGTTGCTGCCCATGCTGCTAGAGCAGGCATGAGGGCTTTCGTTTTCATACCTGCTGACCTTGAGGCTGGGCGGATATTGGGAGCGGCTGTTTACGGGCCTAATCTAATAGCCGTAGACGGTAATTATGATGATGTGAATCGTCTGTGTAGCGAGTTATCCGATAATTACAATTGGGCTTTTGTCAATATTAACATGAGACCGTATTATGCCGAAGGTAGTAGAACATTAGGATTTGAGGTCGCAGAGCAATTAGGATGGATGGCTCCAGATAATTGTATTGTACCAGTGGCCTCAGGGTCACTGCTAACCAAGATCTGGAAGGGACTCAATGAATTGTCAGATTTGGGTCTCATTGATGAAGTTGGTACTCGTATGTTTGCAAGCCAACCTGAGGGTTGTTCTCCTGTGGTAAATGCTTTTGAATCGGGTGATTTTGCAATCAGACCTGTTAAACCTAATACAGTCGCCAAATCCCTGGCTATAGGCAATCCTGCTGATGGCTATTATGCCTTGAAAGTGTTGGAGGAAACTGGAGGATTAGCATACCGAGTTCCAGAGGAAGAAATAGCGAGAGGTATTAGGGACTTAGCAGAGCTTGAAGGTATATTCACAGAACCTGCTGGAGGAGTTGTTATAGCGACACTTAGGCATTTGGCGGAAACCGGTCAAATTAAACCTTTGGAAAAGACGGTTGCTTTTATAACCGGCAATGGATATAAAACTCCTGACGCTATCGGTGATGTTGTAAAACCTGTTCTGATAAAGCCTACGTTCTCAGCTTTTGAAGAAGCTGTCAGTGTCAGGCCATAGATAGGTGTTAAGATTGATTATGGAAAAGCTATATAGTATGAAACAGAGAGGGCATAGATGGTAAAAAGAAAGGCCAAATTCACGTTTCCGACTAACCTGATAACCGAGCCACTTATCTTCAATCTCGGAAGGAATTTTAATGTAATAACCAACATAAGACGAGCTGACGTTCGAGAGGATGTCGGATGGGTTATATTGGAGATAGAGGGTGATGAAAGTGAGATAGAGGCGGGATTGGAGTGGGTTAACTCCATGGGTGTTAGGATTGACCCAGTTAGTGGCGATGTGTTGGAACCGTGACTATTGCTCTTTGGTTTAACTTACCATAGAAGCCACAGCATATTATTCGCTATAATGTCGCCTGTAAATAATTAGTTTTAAATCCCTAGGAGGTTTGATAAATGAGTATATTAGTTCGCATACCTACTCCACTCCGTCGTGTGACAAATGGTGAAGACAGAGTTTCTGTGGAGAGTGGAAGCATTAATGAAATAATAGGATATTTGGAAGAGCAGTATGCGGGGATGAAGGAGAGACTATGTGACGATTCTGGAGAATTGCGCCACTTTGTCAATATCTATGTGAACGGTGAAGATGTGCGCTTTTTACAGGGTCTGGATACAGTTGTGAATACTGGAGATGAGATAAGTATTGTGCCGGCTGTAGCTGGCGGCACAAGTTAACATTATATTGCCCGGCTGGGCCTCTTGTGTCTTTGGGTGATTCTAGTATCTTCGTTGGTAGGCTGGTAGTTTTGGAAGAATGCCTCTCTAAAACTGGTCAATGTGCCGTCAAGTATAGCCTTACGTATTTGATCTACCAGTCTGATTATGAATCGCAGGTTGTGTATGCTTGCGAGTCGGTATGCCAGTAATTCCTTGGCCTTGAATAGATGGTGTAAATATGCCGCGGAAAAATTTCCGCATGTGTAACAGTCACAGTTGCTTTGTACTGATGATTCCTGCTTCTTATATCTGGCGTTATCTATGTTTATACGACCGGTATCTGTGAAGAGGCTGCCATTCCTGGCTATACGAGTTGGGAGAACGCAATCAAACATGTCTATCCCATTTGTAATGCTTTCAAGGATATCTTCTGGAGATCCTAATCCCATCAAGTATCTTGGCTTGTTCGGAGGCAATAGGCTGCTAGTTGATGATACAACTTTATGCATGGTGTTCTTAGTCTCACCTATGCTCAACCCACCTATGGCATACCCATCGAATCCTATATCCATGAGAGAAAGAGCGGATTTGATGCGTAATTCGGCATCTGTTCCGCCTTGAATGATACCGAACAAAGCCTGATTAGGTGCATGGTGTGCACCTTTGCTTCTGATAGCCCATCTATGTGTAATTTCCATTGCTTCCACGATTTGTGATCTGGGATATCCGTACTGAGGGCAATGATCCAATACCATAGCTATGTCAGATCCCAGAGTTTGTTGTAACTCTACGGATAGCTCGGGTGATAGAAAATGCTCACTTCCGTCGATATGTGATCGAAATGCTATGCCTTGCTCAGTAATATTTTGCAGATGTTTAAGGCTGAGGGTTTGGAAACCTCCACTGTCGGTAAGAATTGGGCCTTGCCATGACATGAAGGTTTGTAAGCCACCCATTTCTTTCACGGTGTTGACACCAGGTCTGAGCATTAAGTGATAAATATTTGACAACAGCATGGTTGCGCCAATTGCTGACAAATCATCGGGGGCCACGGCCTTGACGGAGCCCTGTGTTGCTACAGGCATAAATACCGGGGTCTGTATTTCCCCGTGAGCGGTGTATAGGTGTCCGGCTCTGGCTTGACCATCCTGAGCGGCAACTTGAAATCCGAATCGCATTTTAGTTTTCAAAATCCTGTTAACTGTATTTTTAGTTATGTATGGTTTCGATGTATCTTCCGAACTACATGGGCCATGTGACCTTTAGGGATCTCCTGAATCTTTGTAGAATTAGGCAAATGTGCTCCCATTACAACCGAACTCCCTGCGAATGTGTGACGAGAATTTTGACCATGATAGACGATAATGCGTCCACTGACTATAGCGTCAAATATCAAGTTAGCTATAGAATAATTTTGTCATGAGCCTTAGAATGTTGTTTCTGACTAATCTCAAGCAACTTTAATTTTGTTGTGATAGAGAAGACGGGAAGCACTGATGAGTCTATTCGAACAATGGTTGGCTGTATTAAAGCGAATCACACTTACGGTTATTGGACTTATATGCCTGATATTGGGCATAATAGGTTACTTAGTGCCTGGTTTGCCGGGCACTGTTTGGCTCATAATCTCGGCGATGTTTTTTGTTAGGGCATCACCTAGGCTCTATAGATTCGTTGTGAACAACAGGATATGGGGATATCAGGTTAGAGACTTCCTGGAAACTGGTTCTATGTCTAAAGTAGCTAAATTCATGTCTCTGACATCAATGTGGATATTTTCGACTTTTTCTGTGATATTTGCACCATATGGAGTGCTGTTTGACGTGCCGGTTATCGTATTGGCACTTATTGGTACTGTGTACATAGTGTCTAGGCCTACCAAAGCCTAGATCTGATTATTCCAATGAGTATTTGGACGTTGTAAAAGATGATTGAAAAGTTGCGCAATACAATAATACCTACGGAATGGGGTTGGATATGCGTGCTGGGGTGTATTGCTGGCATAACGCGTATGACTTTACCTCAGCAATCTTACCGTGCCGCTGAACTTATCATTAAATCCTGGAATAAATATTGGCCTAGTCTACAAGATAATGAAACATTCGAGGATCTGGCCTATAGAGTACAGTTGTATTTCACAGGACAAAAAGTCTCATTTCCGGATTCACTAATATTATCTGGAAGTCCATTTCAGAGATTGGTGTGGGAATATACCAGGACCGTTGATTGGGGTACAACGCAAAGTTACAGTTGGTTGGCGGAGATGTTGCATAGCAAAAGTTATGCAAGGGCTGTAGGATCTGCCTTAATGGCTAATCCAATACCAATTATTATCCCGTGTCACAGGATTATAGGTATTGGCGGGGAAATGCGTGGGTTTGGCGGTCGGGCTGGGACTTCTTTAAAACGACAATTGCTCTTATTGGAAGGTGCTTCTCTTCATCAAGTTTGAATTTTTGCACAGTCAGTGCGGTTGTAGAGGTAGCTGGCATGGCAGATAAATTCCTGTATAGCTGCACATGTGAAATATTCTATCGCCAATCGACTTGCCAGTTGTTTAATCCGGGTTCATGGACTATGGAATGCAATTGTCGGTGATTAGATGGTATTGTTGGTGGCGGCAATCAGCTCTGTTTTGCCTTCTCCTAATATTCCTGAAATTTCGCTAGCGAGATCATCGCTGTATTCAACATTCACAAGCGGCAAGTCTCCTATCACTGTTCTACCGTCAGTCACTATTTTGAAACCAACCTTATCTTGTCCAGGGTAGTTCATTAATAACTTTACCACCTCTCTCAGTATATATTCATCATGGCCAGGATTGTCGGTTTCCTCCATTCTTATCCATAGTTTCCTGATAGATGTTGTGTCTACTGTCTTGTTCCCATTCTCCGTTGTAGAATGTCCGTTATGAACCTGGGCGTGGGATTCTACACGATCTTCTGCCTGGTCAATCATGTCGTCTAAAATATATTGTGTGGCCTCGTAACAGGTGACTGATATTTCATTATCCCTATAACGAACTTTGCCTACTATTTGTACTAAACTGCCTTCATACCACAGATCCTTAGTTTTTTCTTGTGAATCAGACCAAACCATGATTTCTATGTTTCCTCCAAGCATGTCTAGTGTTACTACTGAAAATGGCTTACCTGCTTTTGTCAGGCCACTGCGGTGTGTAGACACTTGACCTACTATAATTTCTCTTTGGCCATCCTTCGCACTGTCCAGATCATTCTTCGAAATTATGACATTGTGTGGAAGGCGATAAGCCAGTGTGGTCAAAGGATTTTCTGACACAAAAGTACCTAGTAATTCTTTCTCCCAAAACATTTTCTCTTGCCTAGATATCTCACTAGTTTGCATATCGATTGGACTGAATGGTACGTCCACTTGCTCACCCAACAAATCAAACATAGTAGTTTGACCGGATTCCTTAAGTTTTGCCTCCCTCTGTGCGAAGGCCATTATTTGCTCCATACTAGCCAACAACGATCCCCTATCAGTAAGGCAATCCATCGCTCCAGCTTTAATCAGGCTTTCCACGCCTCTGCGATTTATATTAGATAGATCTGTTCTCCTGCACAGATCTTCTATAGAGGTATAAATGCCATTTTTATCACGTTCAGATATCAGAGGCTTCAAGGCAGAAGCCCCGATGTTTTTTATGGAAGCTAATCCAAACCTGACGGATGGCCTCCCTTCCTCATTTAGATCTATAGTGAAGTCAATTCCGCTGCGATTAATGTCTGGAAGAAGAACTGGTATTTTGAGGCGTAAGCATTCGGTAACATCGACCCCGATTTTTTCTCCTTGACCAGTATGAGCATTCATGAGAGCAGTTAGATATTCTTCCGTGTAATTTGCCTTAAAATATGCTGTTAAATAAGCTATCATGGCATAACTTATGCTGTGGGCTTTGTTAAAGGCATATCCTGCGAATGGCTCTATCAGTTGAAATACCTCTTCTGCTAAATCTCCGGAGAATCCCTGGGCAAGAGCCCCACTCAGGAATTTTTGTTTTTCTTGCCGCATAACTTCGGGTATCTTCTTGCCCATAGCTTTCCTGACTATATCGGCCTCGCCCAGTGAGTAGCCCGCAAAGGCTTGTGCTATTAATAAGACTTGGTCCTGGTAAACTATGACACCATGTGTCTCTTCTAGGATATTTCTTAGTGTTGGGTGAGGATACTTCGGTGGTGTTTTACCATGCTTGGCATCAATATAGGTGTCTATGTGTTCCATAGGCCCCGGGCGATACAGGGCTATCATTGCCGATATGTCCGCCAATGAAGTGGGCATTAGTCTCTGTATATATCTCCTCATACCTGAGCCCTCAAGCTGAAAAACCCCAGTGGTTTCTCCGCTTGCTAATAGGTCGAAGGTCATCTGGTCTTCTAATGGTATGTTGCCAATATCTACAACAATAGATCTTCTATCCTCCACCAGTTTTTTAGCTTGGGACAATATAGTTAGATTTGTTAGTCCCAAGAAATCCATTTTCAGTAACCCAAGTTTTGCTATAGGTTCCATTGGAAACTGTGTCATGGCCATATCCCCATCCGATTCACCGCGTATTGGGCGCTGCAATGGCAAATACTCAACCAATGGTTCCTTGGTGATTACCACGCCAGCAGCGTGGGTACCGGCATTTCTGACAACTCCTTCCAGATGTTTGGCTGTATCCAACAAATTCCTGGAGGCATTGTCCGAAGAGTAAATCTGATTGAGTTCAGGAATGGTTTCTATGGATTCCTCTATCGAGGAAGCTTTTAGGGGTATCAGTTTGGCTATTTTATCTACGTGACCATAATCCATGTTTAAAGCCCTGCCTGTATCCCTTATAGCAGCCTTAGCTCCCATAGTTCCAAAAGTTATGATTTGTGCCACGTGGTCTCCACCATATTTTTGCCTGACGTAACTAATGACTTCCTCTCTTCTATCATCCTGAAAATCCATATCTATATCAGGCATCTCATGGCGTTCCAAATTGAGGAAACGTTCAAATACCAGGCGGTACTTTAACGGGTCAATATCCGTCACGCCGAGGCAATATAATACTAGGCTGGCTGCTGCACTGCCTCTTACTCCGAAGAGTATTTTGTTGTCACGCGAGAATTTGGCTATATCCCATACAACTAGCATATAGTTGTCAAATTGGGTTTTGTTTATGACGTCCAATTCATATTCCAAACGATCTTTGACTTCGTCACTAGGATTTCCGTAACGCATTTGCAGGCCTTGGTTGCAAAGGTGCGCCAGGTATTCGGATGAAGGCATGCCGTTTTCAGGTTGGTATTCTGGAAGTCGCAACTCTCCGAAGTCCAACTCTATGTTGCACATATCAGCGATAGTTTGAGTTGCAGATATTGCTTCTGGCAGGTCTGAGAACAGGTCTTCCATCTCGGCTGGACTCTTTATATAGTAAGAATCATCAGACATTTGGAGTCTCTTGTCATCGTGAATATTTGTATTTGTATGGATACAAATAAGTATATCTTGATAGGGAGCATCTTCACGATCTGTATAGTGGCAGTCGTTAGTTGCTACTAGTGGTATTCCTGTCTCACGGCTCAATGTTATTAAGGCTTTGTTCAATTTCTCTAGTTCTGGGAGATTGGTGTGCCTCTGAATTTCCAGAAAGAAATATTCAAAGGTTTGTTTATACCAATTGGCGATATCTACTGCCTCTTGATATCTGTCCTCCAGTAACAAGCGTGGCAACTCAGCACTTGGGCAACCTGACAGAGCGATTAACCCATCACTATGTTCTTGGAGGATCTCCTTGTCTACTCGTGGTTTATAATAGAATCCTTCCAGGTGTGCTTTAGAAGACAATGCAATTAGGTTGCTGTAACCTTGATTATTGCGTGCCAAAAGTAACAGGTGATAGGGGGATTTGTCAGCAGGGGATTTCCGATATCTACTCTCCTGGGCTAAATATGTTTCTAGCCCTATTATGGGTTTTATGCCGAGTTCTTTACACTCAGCATAAAATTCGATAGCCCCGTAAAGTCCTCCGTGATCAGTGATTGCCAAAGATGTCATACCCAAATCTTTTGAGCGTTGCACCATGGGCTTAATTTGACTCAGACCGTCTAGGAGGCTGTATTCGGTGTGGTTGTGGAGATGAGTATACACTGTGCTCCAGAGCAGATTTACAATGATTATACCATCCAATAAATGCTAAACTGCAAGATATCTTTAAGTGGATTTCAATGGATTAATTATAATGATTCCCGATGTAATTGCTTAACACAAATTGATATTGTTGCCAGATAACTATCTGAAACTCGCTTTTTGGTCACCCATCGTTATTTATATATAAGTAAACAACAGCCTAGGAAGCATATGGGTAAGCGAAAGTCTAATACTGGCACCCATCATTCACCACGATAATGAGGGGTGCGTTTTTCCAGGAATGACAATATGGCTTCCTTTGAATCCTGGGTGCTACTTGCAATATAGTTGGCTTCCCGTTCGTTATCCAGAACCTCACAAAAATGTGCTTGCTGCAGGTACATCAAAGGCTTTATGAGACTCACACATATGGGCGGATTATCAGCTATGTTCGAAGCCAGGTCGTTGGCACATTCTAGGAGTCTGTTTGACGATACTACGCTATTTACTAAGCCTTTTTGGAGTGCCCATTTAGAATCGTAAATATTGCCAGTCAGAGCCATCTCCATTGCTGTTCCTATGCCAACCAAGCTTGGTAGCATGTATGATGTTCCAGAATCTGGAACGAATGAACGTTTAACGAACGCACATGTAAACCTGGCATCCTCTGACGCCAATCTAATGTCGCAGGCCAGGGCTATGGCCAAACCTGCCCCAGCAGCAATACCATTAATGGCGGCAATAATGGGTTGTTTCATTTTCCTGATATGCAGGCCCAAATCTGTTATTCCGGGTTTGGGCATCTGGGCGGAATTATCGGCACTACGTTCCTGGAAGTCTAACATTTCAGTGACATCAGCTCCTGAAGAGAAACCCCTGCCGGTACCAGTCAGTATGACAGCCCTAACTTGGATATTGTCTGATAACTCGTCCAGAGCGCGGTGCAATTCAGCAATCATTTGATGGTTTAATGCATTCAGCTTATCTGACCTGCACATAGTGATTGTTGCAATATGACCTATGATATTGATCTCTAGAAATTCATATCCATTGGTAGACATATCACGGGCCTCCATGATGATACCTGAGGTAACTGGATTGTATTTAGGCATGTTAGAAGATATTTATGTACATTCGCAACGGTTCGAGAGCTGATAATCGTATCGGAATGTGCTGTGTAGCATAACAAAAACTGATCAGCCTGTGCATCCACTGCTCAGACTGATCAGTCTTTAAACAAAAACAAACGCTTAACATATGTCTGGTCAACTGATAAACCCAGACCCTGGTTCAACACGGATGTTGAACTAGGGTTGCTAACCAGAGTTTTCCATCTATATCAAGAAGACTAAGACTTACCT
Source organism: uncultured Dehalococcoidia bacterium (assembly GCA_964578255.1). Classification (GTDB taxonomy): domain Bacteria; phylum Chloroflexota; class Dehalococcoidia; order Lucifugimonadales; family UBA2985; genus CAZOCC01. Next base: position 14,076 of record CAZOCC010000008.1, read on the forward strand.
ATTCTGAACATCTTGGTATTACAGACGGGGCATGTCCCTTGCGTTGCTGGTCGCCCATTCTTCATTGTGATTGACTGAGTGTTACTCATTTCCCTTTGAGAACGGCATTTAACGCAATAACCCTGCATGTTCCACCTCCGTGTCTAATTTCCGCCCATTGTACAACAAAAAAACCTGTTAGTCAGCATAAATTTCCCTTGTATGTGCATTTTCTGGAAAAAAATCGCACATTTTTCTCGTATCTGGGGGTTTTTCCCTTATCGGGACGAGTATATATTGCCAATGTATACTATTGTCTTAATGTGGCAGAGGGTCGATTTCCTCAGAATACCCAAGTTCTTTTAGTTCTGAGTATAGGGTTGGCATCCAATGGCTTATGTTAGGGTCAACTGGAACTACTATCTCAATTTCTCCTGAGGGTAATTTACGTACATAGCCAGGGTTTTCTTTGGCTAGAGGAACAGATATGGCTTCTCTACTGATACCAAAAGAGTCCGTGACTTCAAATATATAGCCCATCTCTTCCATGCCTATAATGTCGTTATCCATGTCTGATGATCACCTCTGAAAATATTTGGGTCAATATTCCATACTGGTAGAATTTAGCCATCAGTATAGTTCCTGTTACAATTCTAACCAAACCAATTTGGCAATCAATGAAAAAATTGATCTCTGAACACTATATCATTATGGATGAGTATGGTTATCAATAAAAAACTTCGTATCGACTGATAACCATATAGCGCTCATGTTTTGTTACAGATGAATACCGAATATCGAATATCGAGTATAATATTCTCGACTCAAATCGATTGACAGTATTATAGGAGGGGCATTCTGAAAACCGGGTATCTGCATTGCATTGGAGGGGTTAGTGGCGACATGCTGCTTGGCGCAGTAATTGATTCAGGTTTGCCTGTTGATGTAATGCGAGCTGAATTAGGCAAGCTTGCTATATCGGGTTATTCAATTGACGCTCACAAAGCTGAACGTGGGTATATTCAAGGTACCCAAGTGCATGTTAATACCGTAACGCAACAAAATACCACTTACACTATCAATGATTTTGTCAGTATTGTGGAAAACAGCTCTCTTGACAATATGGTTGGGAATCAGGCTATCCAAGTGCTCAATAGAATTGCTATGGCCGAGGCGAAAGTACATGGTTATGACCATCCTCTTGAGGAATTAGGAGATATAGACACCATAATAGATGTTGTTGGTGTTTGTGCAGGTCTCTCTATCTTGGGCATTGATAGATTGTATTGTTCTCCTTTGCCCAGTGGTTCCGGCCTTATTAAAACCAGACATGGAACCTTGCCTGTGCCTGCACCGGCCACAATGGAGTTGATTGCCATGGCCAATGCAAAGATTGCGACACCGAATGATGCATATGTGAATAGCGGTGAACTTGTCACGCCCACAGGAGCAGCGTTGGTTACCACTTTGGCTTCATTCGGCAGCCCATTAATGGAAATAGAAAGTATTGGCTATGGTGTGGGCCAAAAAGACATGCCGGCGATCCCAAATTTAGTGGGTTTATGGATAGGGGAGAGCAATTCATACACAAATGTAACGGAATTGTCGATGCTTGAAACTAATATTGATGATATGAATCCAGAAATTCTGGGTTATCTACGTGAGAAATTGATAGAACTTGGGGCCTTGGATGCTTGGTTCACGTCTGTTCATATGAAAAAAGGTCGTCCAGGAACCCAATTGAGTATGCTTTGCAGACCTGACAAAGTCTCATATTTTTCAAAATTGATAATGCGTGAAAGTTCAACATTGGGGATTAGGATACATTCCGTGAATCGATATGAGGCCGACAGAGAAATAATCACCATCGAGAGTTCATTGGGTTCAGTGAATGTAAAATTAAAAAGTATTGACGGTTCCGTTGTGAGTGTTTCTCCTGAATATGATGATTGCAAATTCATTGCCGAAAAGTCAGGTATGATGCTCGCTGATGTTTATTTGGTAATTGATAAGGAGGCAAGAGAATTCATGGGCATTTAACATTCGTGAATTTTTCACCGATACCTTTCTCTGTCTATCCAGATTGTTTAGGAGGTTAATATTGAGCAGATCATTTTCTTTAGGTGATATTAGGAGACCCGATAATTGGATATCAACGGCCGCTGAATTTATAGGCACCACGATTTTTGTGTTCATTGGTGTAGGTTCAGTAGTAGGGTCTGGCATATTCATTGGGGAAACAGGGGCGATTACTGGGGGGCAATTATTGGTTATAGCATTGGGCCATGGATTAGCTATTACTACCATGGTTGCTGCCACTGCCAGGATCTCAGGAGGACATTTGAACCCTGCTGTCACGATTGCCATGTTTTTTTCAGGCAACATAGATGGATTTAAAGGATTGATGTATGTAATTGCACAGTTGTTAGGTGCAATTTGCGGAGCCCTTTTAATAAAGACAATTGTTCCTGATGCTCTTGAAGGTGCTTTGGGATCTCACGCTATTGCTCCTGGTGTTAGCATCGGATCAGCAATATTATTAGAGATGTGTTTGACTTTTGGCTTGGTTTTCGTCATATATGCCACAGCTGTCGATGAACGCGGACCTAGTAATTTGGCGCCATTTGCTATAGGGATGGTAGTGGTGATGACAGCCTTTGTAGGAGCCGCTTTAACAGGTGCATCGTTGAATCCTGCTCGTACTTTGGGTCCAGCTGTTGCCGTTGGGCAATGGGCGGACCATTGGGTATATTGGGTTGCCCCTATAACTGGTGGAACATGTGCTGCAATTCTGTACAAATACGTGTTTCTAAAGAATTAACCTGAATAACATGTCCCGGAGATCCGATCAGGGATTTGGCGGGGGGTGAGCCTTCGGCCAAATCCCCGGGATTGGGTTATCCCTGTCTGTACTCTCCCTCTATTGTTTCATCTTCACTAGGATCATCGTCATTCGATTGATTATCCATAGTAGAGTCTGGTTGTTGACTGTATACAGCCTCTCCAACTTTTTGCATTGAAGCTTGCAAAGTTTGCATTGATTCATTGATTAGGTCGGTATCTTCACTTTGCAGAGTTTCTCTTGTTTTGGATATTGCCATTTCCAATTCATCTTTCAATTCGTTCGATATTTTGTCTGTATTATCGGCAAGAGTTTTCTCCGCACTGTAGGCCAAGCTTTCAGCCATATTGCGGGTCTCTACGGAACCTTTTCGTACCCTATCCTCCTCGGAAAATTTCTCTGCCTCTTCGACTAACCTATCAATCTCATCTTTACCTAGTCCCCCGCTGGCTGTGATTGTAATCCTCTGTTCCTTGCCAGTTGATTTGTCTTTGGCGGATACATTCAATATCCCGTTAGCATCCATATCAAAAGTAACATCTATTTGGGGAATGCCCCGTGGTGCAGGTACGACTCCGTCTAACATAAAACGACCGATTGATTTGTTGTCATTAGCCATAGGACGTTCACCTTGCAATACATGTACTTCAACGCTTGTTTGGCTGTCTGCGGCAGTTGTGAATGTTTCAGTGTGTGCGGTAGGGATTGTGGTGTTACGTGTAATTAAGGCAGTTGTTACTCCGCCAAGCGTTTCAATGCCAAGTGTGAGGGGGGTCACATCAAGCAGTAATATGTCTGTAACGTCTCCCTGCAGGACGCCTGCTTGTATTGCCGCACCGGCCGCTACCACTTCATCTGGGTTTACTCCTCTGTGGGGATCCTTGCCAAAAATTGCTTTCACTTTTTCCACTACTGCGGGCATCCTGGTCATGCCTCCGACCATTACAATCTCATCAATTTGACTTGCAGATATACCAGAGTCTTGCAAGGCCTGTTTACATGGTCCAGCAGTTCGTTCAATCAGGTCTGATACTAGCTGTTCGAGCTTGGATCTAGTGAGATTCATAGATAAATGTTTTGGACCTGATGCGTCAGCTGTTATGAATGGCAAGTTGATTTCTGTCTGTATTACGTTTGATAATTCAGTCTTGGCCTTTTCGGAGGCCTCCTTAAGTCGTTGTAAGGCCATTCTGTCCTGCTTGAGATCTATACCCTGTTCTTTCTTAAATTCATCAGCGATCCAATCCATTATTCTTTCGTCGAAATCGTCTCCGCCCAGTAAGGTGTCGCCATTGGTAGCCTTGACTTCAAACACCCCATCTCCCATTTGTAATATGGATATATCAAATGTTCCACCTCCCAAATCATATACGGCTATAGCCCCATCGGATTTCTTTTCCAATCCGTATGCCATAGAAGCGGCTGTGGGCTCATTTATTATGCGAAGCACCTCTAATCCTGCTATTTTGCCAGCGTCCTTGGTTGCTTGACGCTGGGTGTCATTAAAATATGCAGGTACGGTAATTACAGCTTCGGATATTTTTTCGCCCAACTTGTCTTCAGCATCCTGCTTCAATTTTTGTAGCACCATGGCTGATATTTCCTGCGGTGAATAATCCTTGCCAGCCATGACCACTTTACTGTCACCATTGGAGGCTTTGACAACCTTGTATGGCATGCGCTTAATAACCTTTTGCAAGTCAGGATCGTCAAAATTGCGTCCCATTAAGCGTTTGATAGAAAAGACAGTGTTTTCTGGGTTGGTTATCGATTGTCTTTTTGCTATTAGTCCAGTATATCGCTCACCGGTATTAGGGTGTATTGCAACTACTGAGGGTGTTATTCTAGCACCTTCACTGTTTTCCAGAACCTGAGCTTCCCCAACTTCAATTACTGCAACACACGAATTTGTGGTACCCAAATCTATACCTAAAACTTTTGCCATTTTTATAACTCCTTTTCACTGGTATCAGATGGTTGGTTTCCAGCTGATCCTTCGTCTTTTGATTTTCCCACTGTTACTTGGGTTGGCCTTAAGACTTTTCCGTTCATTTTGTAGCCTTCTCTGATTATCGACAGAACCATACCGTTTCCATCATCATCGGCAGGTTCAAAAGAAACACTCTCGTGTTCTGCAGGGTCGAAAAATAGTCCTTTGGCTGATATCTTGGTTACGCCGAATTGATCAAGCACTGAAAGTAGATTCCTGTACACTAGTTCTATTCCTTTTATCAATGGATTGGGAGCTTGACTGTAATCTGCATTAGAGATTGCTCTTTCGAAATCATCTAGGATTGGGAATATCCTAGTAACAAGGTTAGCATTTGCCCGTTTCTGTAGATCATTCATCTCAATTTCCATACGTCTTCTATAATTGAGATAATCAGCCTGAGATCTTTGGATCTGACCTTTCAATTGTTCTAGCTCAACATTGGCTTGATGCAATTTATCCACGTCAGTGGGTTCTTCGCTTGCAAATTCCAAGGCGTCTTCATGATCTGTATTATCACTATTTTCTGATTTACTTTTGTCTGGATCTATCAATTGTTACTCCTGTGATTTATCCGGAAATATATATCCTAATTCGCCCAGAACCTTTTCCAGTTCCTTTATCACTAAATCACTTGCACCATGAGTTTCAGTTATGCTTTTGATTTTATCTCTTAGATGTATAATGCGGTTTACTAGACCCAGTGCGAATTCCACTCCAGCCAAATTCATCCCGAGGTTGTCAACCATATACTTGATAAGTCTTACACGCACCACGTCCTCAGCTGAATATAGCCTTAACATGCCAACACTTCGGGTGGGAGTAACTAATCCCAGACGTTCATATTTCCTTAATGTCTGAGGGTGCATACTTAATATACGTGCTGCCACACTGATGACATACACGCCTCCACTCACACCTGTTTGTATCTCTGAGTTGAAGTTCCCACGGGTGTTAATAGCGTCGGAGACGGTTCTATTTCTCAAGAAGAAACCAATATTCCTGGGTTCAGTATTGTCAACTTTTGTGGTCCTGGGTCGTTTGTAATGGGATTGCATTAAACCAACCTACTATAGTGTCAAATAACCATGATATTCTACTGATAAGCTAATCTTTTGTGATTCCATGAATCACTTAGCTAATAATATAAGATGATATGAGGCGTGTCAAGTTCCATTAATGTTATAGCATCAATGAGTGTGATGTGCTTTATGGATTCAAGCCTAACACAACAGTTGTGCTATATGATACATTATCTGTTATTTCTATCAGGGCGACACAACATACTAGCGCAATGTCCTTGAACAGACATGGGGTTCAATGATCTAGAGATTCCTTTTATGGATTGATGGATTTAGACTTCCGGACTTGAACCCCGACAGGTCGACAGTGATATATTCATAACCTATAGCTTTCATGTCTTTAACTAGGGATTCTCGCAAGTCATCTTGCAACAGTATTTGTATATCGTTGGGCAGTATCTCGATTCTGGCTATTGTGTCATGATGTCGTACTCTGAATTCCTTTAAGCCTGCATTCCTTAGCAGTGACTCAGCCTTGCCGATTTTGGTCAATGATTCTATAGATACAGGCGTGCCGTACGGAATTCTGGATGATAGGCATGGTTGGGCTGGTTTATCCCATGTAGGCAGTGAACGTTCTTTAGATAACTGTCTGATATCATTTTTGGTCAACCCTGCTTCCACCATGGGGTTACGTACGCCATACTCCTGTCCTGCTTTCATGCCAGGTCTGTAGTCACCTAAATCATCAATGTTTGTGCCGCTAATCACATAAGACAAGGTGAGCTCAGTTGCTATAGGCATAAGTTTTGTGTACAGCTCTACTTTACAAAAATAACAACGACGAAGCCCGTTGGCTATATATTCTGGGTTAGACAATTCATCGGTTTCTATAATCATATGCTTCAGGCCCAAGTTTTTAGCTAATGACTTGGTTTCTTCTAAATCATCTTGAGTCATACTTGGGGAGTAGGCAGTAACCGCTACACTACGTGACCCCAGGACATCTTTACTAATAGTGGCCAAGAATGTACTGTCTACTCCACCTGAGAAGGCCACTAGTACAGAACCCATGTCTTTCAAGATATATTTCAATCTAGTCAATTTTGATTGTAAAGTTATATTAGTGTCCAAAACTTTTTATTAAACCTTCACGTATTGGCAGTTTATACATAGGGTTTTCGCTAGGTATGTCACTAAGGTGTACTAATTTGCGCCATACTCATAGTTAGTAAGGATAACACATATTGCACAGGACCTTTACCTGTTGTTGGTGACTGTTAATCGTTTAGGCCGCGTGGGAAAGCAATTGATAGGGCCTCGGTTAAATCTTTGGCCCCCAGCAATTCTATTTTATGGTCTGTGGTCAGACTTTCGAAAGCTAAATCTGGTCCTATACATCTGTCGAAGCCCATTTGTTCGAGTTCATGCAGACGTCTGGGCATTTGGGTTATAGATCGAAGCTCTCCTCCCAGGCCGATTTCACCAACCATAGCGATATCTGGGGCAATAGGAATATTTGCAAGACTTGATGTTAGCGCGATTGCCATGGCTAAATCTGACGAAGGCTCGGTTGCCCGAAACCCTCCTGCTACATTGACAATGATGTCTTGGTCAACGAGGTTCACGCCTGCTCTTTTCATTAGGACAGCAATGATCATCAAGAGACGGCCATGGTCAGTTCCATTAGCAACACGCCTTGGTGATGGCAGGGTGGACCTTGTAGTTAAGGATTGTATTTCCACTAATAGCGGTCGTGTACCTTCTATTACCGGAGTTACTGTGCACCCAACGACATTATTTGTCCTTGATCCATGGGCTAGTTCAGTTGGGTTCGATATCTCAGATAATCCTGAGTCTTTCATATCAAATATAGCTACCTCGTTTGTAGAGCCGAATCTGTTTTTTTCACTTCTCAATAAGCGATAAGATCCCAAGGATGCGCCTTCCATGTACAACACTACATCTACCATGTGTTCCAGTGTTTTAGGTCCCGCAATATTACCGTCTTTAGTGACGTGACCGGCTATGAAGGTAGGAGTTCCAGTTGTTTTCGCCCACCTGAGTAAAGCCAACCCGCATTCCCTAACTTGATTTATGCTTCCTGGGCCTGATGGGTGATCTGGGAATCCTATGGATTGAATTGAATCAATTACTACTAGGCTGGGCAGTTTTTGGTAAAGACCGTCTAGAATGGCCAATATATTGGTCTCCGCCATGACATTTAGTCGATCACCAATTATACCAAGGCGATCCGCCCTTAACTTAATCTGTTGGTGTGATTCTTCACCTGACACATATATGACTGGGCCGGCTATCTTAGCCATCGCTGCGCTAAGTTGTAGCAGTAATGTGGACTTACCTATTCCAGGGTCACCTCCTACCAGGAGCAATGATCCGTTCACCAATCCACCGCCCAAAACCCGGTTAACTTCTGGCATAGGCAATACTATTCTAGGGGATGTTTCGTATACTATGCTGGACAATTCTACAGATTCTTCAGATGTAGCTGTAATCCAAGGTTGGGTTTGATTGTTTGTGGTCAAAACTGACTCGATCAGCGAGTTCCATTCCCCGCATGAAGGACATTTACCTTCCCATCGTACAGAGCGGGCTCCACATTCTTGGCAAACAAATGAACTATGTGTCTTATCTTTCGGCATTCTATATCATTTCTGGGTCACTAGGCTTTGATACACATTTGTCATATGGAGCACATCACACATAATGACCCCATTTATTTGATCATACATCAAAGTAAATGTGATGCTTAACCAAGCATTTGTTGTGGGTTTAGGTGATTTTATATCGGGTTATGTGAACCACCCTAGCTTGGTCTAACTATCTAGAACTAAAGAATACAGTATAATGAATTTCGAAAATTCCTATTAGTGCACAGCTGCCACTACTTGGGGCACTACTATGAATTTATCCCCATCCTCATCCACATCAACAATCACGTGGTCGCCACTATTCAATTTCCCACGCAACAATTCTTCGGACAGCATATCTTCAATTTTATCTTGAATTACTCTTCTCAAAGGTCGGGCTCCAAAGTTGGGGTCGTATCCTTGTTCAGCCAATAGCGCTTTAGCAGCTTGGGTGATTTCAAGTTCAATGTTCTTCTCTTTCAATTGTTCCTGTACTTTGTTCATCATCAATTGGACTATATCAATGATCTGTTCCTTAGACAGAGGATGGAATACTATGTTGGCATCTATACGGTTAAGGAATTCTGGTCGAAAGAATCTCTTAACTTCGTCCATTACTTTGTCTTTCATCCTGGAATATTGTTGTTCCGAAGTTGTAGCTTCATCAGATTTCATAGCAAATCCCAAGGTCGAGTCCTGCTTTATCAGATCTGATCCTATGTTACTTGTCATGACTATTATTGAGTTTCTAAAGTCGACTTTACGTCCTTTAGCGTCGGTCAAATGCCCGTCGTCAAATATTTGCAATAGTATGTTGAAAACTTCCGGATTAGCCTTCTCTATTTCATCCAGCAATATACAGCAATATGACTTACGTCTCACTGCTTCAGTAAGTTGACCACCCTCATCGTAGCCTATATAGCCTGGAGGCGCCCCAACCAATCTGGCCACGGTGTGTCTTTCCATGAATTCAGACATGTCAATCCTGATCATAGCATCTTCACTACCAAACATGAATTCAGACAATGCTCTTACCAATTCAGTCTTGCCGACTCCGGTTGGTCCCAGAAATATGAAACTACCAATCGGTCTTCGTGGATCCTTAATTCCAGCCCTAGCTCTCCGAACTGCTTTTGACACTACATCTATAGCCTCTTCTTGGCCTAGTATTCGTTTATGTAGGGCACTCTCCATTTCAAGTAAACGTTGCATATCATCCAGACCAAGACGTGTAACAGGTATTCCTGTCCACATACTAACCACTTCTGCTATGTCCTCTTCAGTTACGACAATGTCACCTTCGGTTTGTTCTGGTTCAAGGTCATCTTGCATGTGTTCCAGTTTGTCGGCTAACTTTAGCTCCCTATCCCTTAGCTCAGCTGCAATTTCGTATTGTTGACTAGCAATCGCCTCATCCTTCTCTTTTCTGACTTGTTCTAACACCTTCAACGACTCTTTGACTGAAAGAGGAGTTGAACTAGCCTTTATCCGCACTTTAGATGAGGCTTCATCTACTAAATCAATTGCTTTGTCAGGCATAAATCTGTCAGCTATAAATCGTGATGCCAAAGTTGCTGCTGTTTGTAGTGCTTCGTCGGATATGGTCAATCTGTGATGCTCTTCATATCTAGCCTTAATCCCCTTCAGTATTGAAACAGTATCTTCGGTGGAAGGTTCTTCAACATTAACAGGCTGAAATCTACGCTCTAGAGCTGGATCCCTCTCGACGTATTTCCTGTAGTCGTCCAAGGTTGTGGCTCCTATGCACTGTATTTCGCCACGGGAAAGAGCTGGTTTTAGGATATTGGCTGCATCAACAGCTCCCTCAGCAGCACCTGCTCCAACCATGGTATGCATTTCATCTATAAATAAAACAACTGTACCTGACCCGCGTATTTCTTCAAGGATTTTCTTTAGCCGTTCTTCGAACTCTCCTCGGTATTTGGTGCCTGCCACCAAGGCCCCCATGTCCAAATTAACTAGACGTTTGCCTTGAAGTGTCTCTGGCACATCACCAGTTATGATCCTTTGAGCCAGGGCTTCAACTATAGCAGTTTTGCCTACACCAGGCTCTCCTATCAGAACAGGGTTGTTCTTGGTCCGCCTATTGAGTATTTGAACAACTCTCTGTAACTCTTTGTCTCGGCCTACTACCGGATCTAATTTACCTGCACGCGCTGCGCTAGTGAGGTCTACGGCTAGTTGATCCAGTGTTGGAGTTCGTGTGGAGGATTTTGGATTTTTTTGGGACGAACTTACGCTTTGGCTCAATATGCGACTAGCCTCTGCTCGGGCGGTGTCTAATGATACGCCCAGGCTTTCTAGGACGCCTGCTGCGACACCTTCGCCTTCCCTCATGAGGCCAATCAATATGTGTTCGGTTCCTATATAGTGATGATTCAATCTGCGAGCTTCGTCAACGGCTAACTCTATGACCTTCTTTGCGCGTGGTGTCAATCCTATGTCTCCGTCAGTTTGTCGTTCACCTCTACCTATGATGAACTCTACGGCGGAGGTTACCTTACCCATTTCCACTCCCATGTTAGACAACACGCGCGCAGCGACACCGTCGGTCTCCCTTACGAGCCCTAACAATATGTGCTCGGTACCTATATAGCTGTGGTTGAAGCGTTGAGCTTCTTCTTGGGCAAGTGATAGGACCCGGCGTGCTCTCTCTGAGAATTTCTCAAATCTGTTGGTCATAACTATCTCCTCACTATATATCTATCAGGCGATGAGTACAACTTCAAGTTGACGTAATATGATCCGCCTGTCTTAAGCTGAGAGCCAAGCGTTTTCGCTCTGGATCTATATTCAGAATCATAAGGGCTACATATTCCCCTTCTTTAACCACATGACTTGGGTGCTGGACATCATTATAACTCAATTCCGAAATATGTATTAGCCCCTCTATGGAGCCTTCTACACGAGCAAATGCACCAAAATCCGTTACCCTGGTGATTTGGGCCTCTATAATTTGATTTATATGATATCTATCTGGCACACTCA
>CAZOCC010000009.1:0-31896 GCA_964578255.1 uncultured Dehalococcoidia bacterium
GAGGCATTTCAGGGAACGCATAAGTTCTATATTTAGCATTTACAGGCATGATTTGGAATGCGTGGGTATAGCGGGAAACAGGGCGAGGTATGATTGGGAAGCAAGAGCTCTACCACTGAGCTACACCCGCGTATTGTGCCAGTTTTATGCCTAGAATGGGGCTTACGCATTATAACAGAGAACTGACTCGAAGTTTTACTAAGTAATCACTCCACTTTACCGAGTAAAATTAATCATCAACGCGGAGGTCTGACATTTCGTGGTTTTCTTTGCTGGAGGGGTCTCTCAGCATGAGGCTATAAACCACTGGTATAACCACCAAAGTTAGAAAAGTGGAAGTCATAAGCCCTCCTATAGCAACGGTGGCCAGTTCTGCGCTTATGATACCGCCATCCGTGACTATAACAGCGAGCGGCAATAGAGCGAAGCTCGTAGTAAAAGCTGTCATTAGAATTGGCCTCACCCTTGAACGCCCCCCCTGAATGAGTGCTTCGTAGACACTTAAGCCTTTGGCCCGTAATTGTTCTACGAAAGATACCAATACTATTGCATTTGTGACGACTAGCCCTATAAGCATGAGCATACCAATAAGACCAGGCAATCCCAGGGTGCGTTGGGTAATAAATAGGGCTCCTAGAGCACCTATAGAGGCCAGAGGCAGGCTTAGAATAATAACAAATGGCGTCTTGAGAGATCGCATACTTACTACCATAACGAGGTAGATCAGAATGATTCCGAACAACATTGCTCTGGCCATTTGCGTGAAGGCCTCCCTGATATCTGCAAACAAACCTCCAGTTTCCAGTTGAACCCCTTGTGACAACCCAATCTTTTCAATCTTCTCGTTGACAGTTTGGTTTATTCTCTGTGTATTAGATCCGGTTATCGAACCTGATATGGTAAAAGATCTCATCCCATTGACTCGGCTTATTTGAACCGAACCGTCCATCGGGCTTTCGGCATCTCCAACTTTCTCAAGACCCTCGACATCTTGAAGTGCCGCTATGATCTTCTGTGCTGTGGAAGATACTTCATCGTAATTATTCCCTGTAAGAACTAACTCAAGCACATTGCTATCCCCTGGTCCACCCTGCGCCTGGTTAACTGCTATGGTGTATGCATCACTGCCTAACACATCTCGAAGCAAAACGGCAGCTTCGTCAATATCCTGACCCTTTGATAAACCTATTAAAAGGTTGGCAGAATTAGAGCTACTGGGACCGCCAGCACCTGGCCCAGAGAATCCTCCGCGACCCATTGTTATATGAAAGCTTTCGACTATACCATTGTTTCGCAGTCCTCCTAGGACACCTTCTACCTGGATCACCTCATCTAGCATCCTGTCAGGAGATGTTTCAGGGGAAAGTGTCATTTCAGCTGTCAAAAGGTCATCCCCTACAGTAGGGAAGAAGCCCAGAGGGATGAAGCGTAGTAAGACAAAGCTTCCAAGGAATAAAGCAAGCGCGAAGCCGAGAGTGGCAAGTTTATGGGACAGTGCCCAGTGTATGACATCAGTGTATACTCGCTGAAGCCAGGTATCATTTTCTCCCTTAAGATCGCCCTGCCTTATAAAAAGGCTCCCCAGCACTGGAACTACAGTTAAGGCGACCACTAGAGAAACTAGCAGGGCATATGTCACCGTAAGTGCAAAAGGAACAAAGAATGTACCGATTATTCCCCCTATGAAAGCTAACGGCAGGAATACCGCTATCGTAGTCAATGTTGAAGTTGTAATTGCACCAGCTACCTCCCTGGTAGCTTCTATAGTCGCTACAATTCTGTTGCCACCCTCTTGAATATGACGGTATACATTTTCAAGAACTACAATGCTGTCGTCGACTACTCTACCAACAGCTATGGCTAAACCTCCAAGTGTCATCATATTCAAGGTCATGCCTTGCCAACCCATCACTATCAGTGCACCGAGAATACTGACAGGTATTGATATACTGCTAACTACGGTTGGTCTCACACTGAGCAAGAAGGTGAAAATCACTGCTACTGCTATCAACGCCCCTAGGACAGACTCCCGTTTAAGAGAATCTATGGACCCTTGAATTGAAGGTGCTTGGTTCGCCACTGTGATCATATCTATATCGGGAGGCAGTTTCGTGGTCAGTTCTTCTATTTTCTGGGTTATTCCATCTACCACCGCTACCGTGTTGGCGTCTGGCTCTTTAATTACAGTTACAGGCAAGCTAGGCCAGCCATTGGTTCTGGTGATAGTTACTCCGGCTTTGGCGCTCATAGGTATATCGGCACTAAATACTCCAGGGACGTTCTGAAATTCAGGAAGTATCTCAGAGTTCATCAATTGCAATAGTTCATCTATGTCACCTGATGCGGTTTGCCTCAAAACACTTAGTTCAAAAATCGGAAATTCTGTGGGGCTTAGCCTGGCAGTTCGAGGCAATTGAACTCCATCAGGCAGTGAAATGCGGGCCACGTTTTGTGAGACATTTTCAGCTGCCAGGTCCATGTTAGATCCGAACTCGAACTCAGCGACTACCAAAGATATCCCATTGGATGATGTAGAGCGTACTGTCTCTATACCATCGACACCATCTAAAGCACCTTCCAGAGGAATTGTTATTTCTTCAAGGATATTCTCTGCGGTTACGCCTGGGTGGGCTGTAACGAGGGTGATTAGTGGGAAATCTACATCGGGAAACAGCTCTACTTGTAATTTAGTCAGGGTCCATGCCCCCAATAGCACTATCAAAAGTGTGGCTACTAGGGTAATAAGGCGTCCTTTAAGCGCAAGTATAGTTACGAGATGCATGTTTATAAATATGCCCTTGTTTCCAGTAGACGTAAATAATATATATCCTCTACATTAGCCGGATATTTATCTTTAGTAATACACGTTGGGTACGTTAACTGCATTTGTAATTATTACCTTAGGTTCCAGCTTATGCCGGACATATAATACAGCTAAAACACAGATAACTCTACTGATTTGTTATGGTATTTAATGAAAATCTGCAATTAATTAATAGCTCGAGGTTTTGCAGTAAGATTTTAATGAATAACTACTCCGCTTTACCATGTAAAGGTTTTTACTACACCCATTATGTATGAGTCTACTGAGTCACGTACCTACGCTCCATATCTTGAAACCCGTCCAAGTCTAAAGTACGCGTTATAGCTTTTCTCAATATTGAACCATTGCCATCAGCGTATTCAGCCATTACGCCAGTATTTAACAATTCACTCATAAACCCAGTGATTGCAGTATGCAGCGAGAACATGGGCCCTCTGTGTATCTGGATTTTGAATCCCAACCTTTGTGACTCAGATACTGGCAATTCCCCATTATACATACGCGGAATATCACTAAGAATACTAGCATAAGTCTCCAAATCTTTAATTCCTTGTATGCCATCTACAAATACTATATCGGCTCCTGCCTCATAATATGCCCGACATCTTTCAGCAGTATCCTCCCATCCATTCACTACAAGAGCATCAGATCTGGCAATTATTACAAAATCCGGATCAGTTTTTGCATCTACCGCGGCTCTTATCTTCTGAACTGCCTCCTCTTTCGATATAACATCTTTGCCTTCGAAAAACCCACATTTCTTAGGAGCTACCTGATCCTCTATATGTATACCGGCTACACCGGATCGTTCGTAGTCTCGCACCGTGCGCCATGCATTTAATGGATTGCCGTACGCTGTATCAGCATCTGCTATTACCGGTACATTCACAGACTGAGCTATATAAGTAGCACTCTCGACCATCTCTGTCTGGGTAAGTAAACCTATATCTGGAACCCCTTTCGACATAGATACCCCAAATCCAGACATATAAATACTTCTAAATCCAACTTCCTCCCCAATTCTAGCTGCAAAAGCATCGTACGTGAATGGGGCCAATAGCACTTGGTCACCTGCCAGTATATTACGCAACTGAGTGGTCTTCTTCATACTATCCTCCTAAGATCTTTTCTCAGTAACACCGTTGATCTCCAAATCTTCAGGTTAGTTATTCTCAGGATACAATACATTCTCTAAACCATTCTGCAATTCTTCTCTAGCCGCGTATCCCTCATATTTGGAGGTAATTTTGCCGTCACTACCGATTATAAAGACCCACGACCCATTGCGGTAGTCCTTTAGCTCAGTGAATCCCCATGCGTCTATTATGGGAGCGAATTTTGCCTGGGATATGTTCTCGTGAACCTCCTCAGGATTGTCATATATTTCCACGTGTATAAAGTTTACTCTACCCTTGTACATATCTTTAAGTATCTCTACAGTTTCCACCTGTGGACCACAGGTTGGACTACTACAGAAAGCAGGGCTGGCGAACACAATGAGTAGTGGTTTTTTCGTCTCAATGGCCTCTTCAATTGTCAGTTCGTAGAGATCTGGATCTGGAATGGACCGTGTAGTCAAGAACTTCAATTCAGATATCTCACGACTGGTCTTATTCGTTCTCATAGGAGGTTTTGAACCTATTGCTGGAATCACAGTCCTATCAGCAATGCTCAAAGGGATTAGTGCGGACTCAATGGAACCATCATGCTGTAGTACATCCACATCCAATCGCCAATCCCCAGACCTGTCAAATGACAGCTCAGTCACATAGCTTCCACGAGAACCCAAAGGCCACAAGAAGAACTCTGCAACGACTGATTCCTCTACAACTCCAGGAGCGCCCAGGAAGACAGATTCTACGTTAACCGAAGGTGCGGTAACTAATGCATTTGGGCTGGTCAGCAGAAACGATATACGATTGATACCGACGCTGAGATCCTTAGTAGCAAGCAAGCCATTCAATTGCAGCGCCAGTGTATTTACGACGACAGGCTGATCTGCAGTCACCTGCTTAGCAGCTACACCATCATTACATCCAGCAGACATTAAAAAGCTTGTAATGATAATCAAAGCAAAGAACATCCGGTTAATGTTTTTGCTCACGAACCCCCCAGGCCTTCGCAATTCCTATGGTCCTTTGCCATAAGATCCGAATGTGAATGAGAATATTGAGAACTCACTGGAATTGGAACTAAGCCGCATCTCGTGACCACTGTACTCAGGTGAATCAATGATATTGTACATTCTGTTAGCGTCTACTGTGATATAAGTCCGGGAATCTTCGTCTTCTTCAATATCAACTCCTCTATCAACCAGAGGGATCGATCCATTATCTATGGTGACGTATACCTTGTAGGGTATTTCATCGAAAGCGAGGACCGCGTTCGCGCTGGTGCCAAAAAACTTTAGCGCCAAATAGTCCTCCAGGTCTTTTGTGGCCCGCGCATGCTTAATATTGTCATTTTCGCTTAACCACATGCCGTGCAGATAAAGGAAATGGTTGAGATGATTCCCTGGATCTTGGAAGAAGATAGGGATGGCCGAGGAGCTTCCGTACATCTCCGATTGAATGATGTATGGCGTCTGGACATTCAAGTTGAATCTCAAGCCGGCAAACAACTCTCTGGTCTGCATAGTTGCACTATCGCGGGATTCAGCCTGTTTGTTCCTAATAGGGTTAGGTTTCTCGTTTGCCTCAATACCCTCAATATCAGATCCCGCGTCCCACAACCATTGCCGTATTTCCATCTCTGTTTCGTCATATGATCCCTCACCAAAATGGGTGTACCGAATCACGCCGTTTTTATCGATCAGATACTTGGCCGGCCAGAATCGGTTTGCGAAGGCTCGCCATGTCTCGAGGTTGTTGTCTTGAATAACCACCCATTCTATTCCGAATTCTTCAACTGCCGCTTCGACATTCGCTCGGACATGTTCAAACTGGAACTCTGGGGAGTGCACACCTACAATAACCAATCCCTCATCAGCATATTTCTCATGCCATTGTTTAAGGTAGGGTAAGGTGCGTATACAGTTGACACAAGTGTACGTCCAGAAATCCATGAGCACTACCTTGCCACGTAGACTTTCCAGTGTGAAAGGTTTCGAGTTTATCCAGCCATCCACGCCCTGAATTTCATGAGCTATAGAACCCACCTGGCCGGGTGGTCCCAAATTATCAATTTGGCCAACAGTCTTCATCGCATCACTGCCACAACCTACCGTAAGCATACAAAAGGCACTCATCAAGAACACTAAGACAACAATATGACAGTTTGAACAGATCTGTTTAATCATTGGAGGAGGATATCCTAATAGGTTGCACTTATATTACTGATTTGGGTCTAGCTGTTAGCAGTCCGTCCTCTCGGTTTACTGTTATAGCAAATGGGAAACTATCAATTGCCAGAGCATACTCTTTATCCCTTATGTCGAAATGAGGGCGTTGCGGATCTCCGTATTTTTGAGATTCTGATCCAATATCTACTAAACTCTGTACAGCCTTTTTATTCGGTTTTCGTCCCTCTATAAGATTCTTCAGATACAGAGCACACTGTTCGTCTTCATCAGTTTTGAACTTTCCTTCAGAACCCATTGCAACTATTGTTACTAATTGCGAACCGTCCTCTAATATTGCTTTTGCTGTGGACTCGGCAATCACTAATGAAGAAGCATATATCTTATCAGCCTTTACTGCTGCATTTACCCCAACTGTTCCGGCCCGGGTGCTTTGTATTATAGTTTTACCAGAAACCTCGGATCTCGATAATTCAAAGGGAGAATTACCAAAATCGAATCCGTCAGGTCGCATTCCTCCTACTTCCCCCATGCATATGGTCCCAACTCCTTGCTTTTTAAGTGCAAGTGCTTCATCTATCTCTGAAACCAATATTATCTTCTCTGCACCTTTACTAAATGCTATTGCTGCAGTGGTGAAGGCCCTGTAGACGTCTATAATCACCACGGTCCCTTCCGCTTCTTTGGCTCCGTATAACAGGCTGTTAAGAACAATTTTCAATATCAACTCCCATACTTAGGACATTCATTCAGTAGGCCGCGTTTCCACACTCAATACCCGGATCAAACTTTGCCCATGGCCACCAAAATACACTGCCGAGTATTAATTAACAAAGGCACTATAAGTGGAATATCCCATAGCATTAAATCTTTGAGTCTATAGACTGGGTAGTTCACGGCCATATCCTAATATTTTTCCGCCCTAGTAACGGTAAGGTATGCATCAAAAACTTTCGAACGAAATACCTTGCAATCTCTTCAACATCAACATCTCTCCCACGTGTGTGAATCCGTGAGTTAAAAGACTTTCCATTATTATCTGGGCTGAGGACCTTTCCCCAAAAGGCCTAACAACAAACTGCTTTTCGAGATCCGACTCAGAGGCATTAGACAGATATTCCGTGGTTGATTGCCATACTTCCGTCATGTATTCACCAAACTGATCTATGGAGTTTATCTGCAGTGAGTTCGCCTCATCCATAGTCATGCCAGTTCCTTGAGAAATTCGGTCAAGATTGAATTTACTATACCAATCTTGTTCTATCCAAATAGTCGGCCTCCGTTCTTGAATAACGAATCTCACCAGATTGTCTTCGGTTCGAACATAATGCCATAGATTGAACGCTATATGATTAAAATGTTTTGATGGAACCCAGTGCATTTGTTCGGAATCCAACCCACTGATCGCATCTTCAATATCACTATGGAGTCTTTCAATATTGGTTTTTATCAAATCATTAATGTTCATTATGCACACTCATTTTTGGAATATCTCTATCTGTGGGATAAAAACAATCTCATTTAATAACGAGGTAACCCTACCTCGATAATTAGACATCATCCGTTCACATCATGCAAGCATACATAACGCATGTTCTGACACCACATGCAGATGATGGTGTATCACTGGACAATAAATGCATCGCCCGAACCCAAAGATGTGAAGATTACTATAGAGTGTGCCGTGAGGTGTTATGAAAATCAGACTGTCAGTATAATTTCTATAAAAGACCGAATAAGAGTATACTGAACTATTATGACGCTTCCTAATTCTCGAAAAATCAAGATCGTTGATTATGCGATGAAGTTCGTTCCATCTCTAGGGGCTATTATTTTTGGAGCGATGCTCGGATTAGCAATCTGCAAGTTATTATCGAGTTCCAGTTGGTAATTACTCCTCGCTCAAATGGACACAGGCATACGCCAAAGAGAGCATGGGGGTTGATGTCCATTAGGAATATCGCACCATTTAACCCTAAAATTTCACTAAGTTATTATCACAATGGGAGAAGCTCTGAGTTCACACTGAGGTCTTACAATTACGATCCCTTGAACACAGGGTTCCCTACTTGATCAACACAATCCGACTACCCGTAATAGTTCTACTATCCACAAATTACATCGCGATGATGGGCGTTGGGTTCGTTGTCCCATTCCTGCCTATTTTTGCTAGGGATTTGGGGGCTTCAGGATTCGAATTAGGCCTGCTTGTTGCTGGGTTTTCCCTGTCAATGGGTATATCACAGCCATTAGCAGGCTCATATTCTGATAAATATGGTCGAAAGAAATTCCTGATAGCCGGCCTGGGCACATTTGCCATCTGTGGTTTCGGATATAACATAACCAATTCGGTGATAGACATAACTATTGTCCGTTTAATACAGGGTCTTGGTGCCGGCATGGTATTCCCAGTAGCTATGGCATATATGGCCGATTGGGCACCCAAGCAGTATGAAGGTCGATATATGGGACTCTTCAACGTCTCCTTGATGGCAGGAATAGGATCTGGGCCAATAGCCGGCGGGATATTGAATGATTCTTTTGGCATTAAGGCCGCCTTTATAGGTATGGGATGTGCGGCAACTATTTCTGTAATACTAGTAGCATTTTTCCTGCCAGAAACGAATACCCAAGGCGAAGACAAAGCTAACACACCTATACTTCAAGTGTTTAAGTCCATATTGTTAAACCCGAAAATGAGAGGTGTCCTTATCGTGAGGATAGGTATGATGTTTGCGATGGTGCCTAGTTTCGTATTCCTGCCAGTAATAATGAGCGAGACCTTAGCTGCATCAGGTACTCTTATAGGAATAGTCATTGCATGCAGAACATTATTGAGTGCCGCCTTACAATTCCCTTGTGGCTGGTTGGCAGATCGTTATAACAGATCACTATTAACTATTCTGTCAGTACTTTGTGTATCTATAGCGGTATCAATTTTCGGATACTCAACAACGTTTCCGCAACTAATGTTCATATTCATTTTACTTGGCGTATTCGAATCTTTGTTTATGCCAACTACGTCCGCATTAGCAATGGAGAGTGGTCAGGAATTCGGTATGGGAGCTACCATGGGAGTTTTCAATACGGCACTAACGCTAGGTATGTTCATAGGCTCTATATCCGCTGGATTCCTAATAGACGAGTTCGGCTTCGGTATGGCTTTTTTGATTATAGGCTCAGTGGTTGCATCTTCCTGTTTATTAAGTATACCAATGCTACTAAACGACAAACAGATCATCAGGCAATCCCAGTAGACATTACCAAATTGAAATATATATGTCACGAGCGGTAAGGTGACTCCAAGATTTGTGTTCACCTGACGTACATGCCGCTTGGATTAAGTACCAAGTAAATCTGAATGATTACATCCGTGTCGAGGCACATTCAGAAACTTGTAGTCTGTATCATGTCTGTGTATCGTGTAGAGTTTGTATATGATTCACAGATTAGCGCGTGGCATAGACATCACTTCCATTAATTTGTCCTAGATTCATTTACTAAGATGTAAAATAATAACGCAGACGCCACTAATAAAGCAGCGAAAAGATATACCCATTGTATCGCTATCACGCTCAATAATGCGTATCCTGCAATCGGGCCAGATGCGGCTCCAAGGTCAGTCCAAGTGGCATAACGACTCATAACTTCAGATTTATCCGGGTCTAAAGCAAGATCCCCGGCTGACGCATCTAACGTGATCTTACTAGCTGTGGTAGCAGCAAACACTATCGGTACCACTATAACAATTACAAATGCATTTTCAATTATCAATATAGCCGTACCCAATATCACCACTGGAAGGCATATTAAAAGAACAGATCTCCTTCCAAATTTATCTGATATCCCGCCAAAGTAAGTTGACAGTCCTACTTCCCCAGCCCAGCTGGTCGCGAGAACTATTCCGGTTAATGTGGCTACTCCCAACACAAATCCATCTAAGTTCAAAGACTCGCCGATTCTTTCTTTGAGCAATAAACCTATGGTTGCCGTAACAAGCCCGGATATGGCAAAAGAGTTGGTAAAACGAGTGTAATGTATTGCCAACAACCTCGATCGCTGACCGCCCCGAGATCCTGTCAATAGCGACCACAATGTGAAAGTATAGCCACCTATAGGAAGCGAACTACTGCGTTCAGGTTTCTTAGTTTCTAGAGCAGGATAAGCATCTGATTCGTATATTCGAGGTATGATCGGAAAACAAAGTATCATGATTGAGGAAATTATCAAAAACGACAGCCTTATACCAATTAAGTCTACCAATACTCCACCCACTAGAACTGCAATCAAACTTCCAGATCTAAAAATTGCATTGTACAGGCCCATTAACCGCCCTCTATATTGTTCATTTTCTCTCAAGACAACCATATATAACGAAACTAATTGAATAGAAAAACAAATTCCCCAGGCGATTCTGGATAGGAAAAGTGGCCAGAATCCGTCAAATATGCCATAAGCAGCAGTCGAAGTGATAGCTAACACCACTGAAAAATAAAAGGGTTTCCTCAAGCCGAATCTGGTAAAAATCTTCGCGGCCCAAGTATTAGAAACTAGTCTTATCCAGCGATTCACACTCAGTATGAGTCCGGCACCAAAACCTGCAGTGAGACCAAATTCACCCAAATGAGAAGGCAACACCCCATACAGCATTGAATCCCCCATCACCGAGATTGCTAGTATTATGGCGGTGAGACAAACCTGTTTTTTGGGGACATCATTGTACATAGCCGCAATATATTAATTATTAACCTGATGATTACTATACTTATTGAATTCGTATCCGCTATTTATACTGTATTCCTGCATTTCCCGCTTTATCATAATGTAAAATTTAAAAACAGGGCTATTCCCCCAGTTAATCAAATGAGTGTACACCAAGCTGATTTTCACTGAACTAAATTAGCGGGATACTTGTATATTTCCACTTTCCAATCCCGTAACCTCCCCTATAACCTCCGCTCCGACGATACCTCTGTTGACCATGTTGTCCAGAAGATCAGAAACTTTGTGAGGAGCCACAGATATAAGAAGTCCTCCGGAGGTTTGGGCATCTGACAATACCAACTTTTCCGTTTTATCTAATGAAGAATGCCAAGTCGTAAAAGGATCAACATAATCCAAATTGCGATTCGTGCCGTCTGGAATAATGCCTGCTGTCACCATATCCCAAGTGCCTTCTATTACAGGAACAGCATCAAGGTAAATACGACCCGAGACCCCAGATGCATTTAACATAGACTGAAGGTGCCCCATAAGTCCAAATCCTGTTATGTCTGTACAAGCGTTAACTCCTATTTGAATCATGGCTTCAGAGGCTTGTTGATTGAGTTCGCACATCACGGATACTGCCCGCTCCACAGTGGCTTCATTCGCTTGATTATTTTTGATACCGGTAGTGATAATACCGGTACCTATTGGTTTAGTCAGGATCAGATTATCCCCCACCCGAGCAGTAGATTTACTGATTTGAGCACCGGGCTTAACCAATCCTGTAACCGATAATCCATACTTGGGTTCCTCATCATCTATGGTATGCCCACCGACTATTATTACACCTGCCTCTTTCGTTTTCGAATCAGCCCCATTCAATATTTTCAATAAAATATCCGAGTTGAGGTTCCTGGGAAAACACACCACGTTAAGAGCCAATACTGGCTTTCCGCCCATAGCGTATATATCACTTAATGCGTTGGCCGCGGCTATAGCACCAAATTGCTCAGGGTCATCAACAATCGGGGTTATGAAGTCAATTGTCTGAACCAAAGCGAGATCATCCTGCAATTTATACACTGCAGCGTCATCTCTAGTATCCCAACCAATCAGGAGATTAGGGTCATTTACGGCCGGCAACTGACGCAGGACCTGCGCCAGGTCTTCAGGACTAAATTTCGAAGCTCAACCGGCACATCTGGCCAATTCGGTCAGACGAACATGCTCAGGATGCATACCATAATCCTTTCATTTTGTTTATGTGGATCCGTCCAAGGATAATAACATATGAAAAAGAAGTGGGACACGAGATATGTGGATAGTATCTATAAAACCAACTCATTATAGTTATGGATGCCCGACATTGACATCATACGAGACAGAGTATGCAAATATGGGTAAACAGGTGTATCGACACAGTAGAGATGTCTGGCAATCGGAAACCACTTACGGTATCTATGTTGCCTAGCTATAGTTAGCGTGTTATATTCAATCTTGAGCAGGCGCTATCTTGACATACAAGGCTATGCCAATGGACAGAATTAAAGACAGTTTTGACCGTCTTGCTGCTTCTGGAACGATGGGCGTAATACCGTATCTTACCGTCGGTTTCCCTACAGTGAAAGACACCATATCTTTGGTCCAAGCCCTTTCAGAAGGAGGGGCTGATGTCATAGAGTTGGGTGTACCATTTAGTGATCCAATCGCCGACGGTCCTACCATACAAGAATCCAGTTTCCACGCCCTGCAACAGGGAGTCAATTTGGAGATATGCCTTGAAGTATGTGAAGGTCTACGAAAGAGCGGTATGGAGACCCCTTTGGTCCTGATGGGATACTATAATCCAATACTTAATTGTGGTATTGATGAGTTTACTGAAGCAGCCAGCACCGCTGGGGTGGACGGTATTATAGTGCCCGACTTGCCCTATGAGGAATCCGGGCCGTTACATGACTCATGCAAACAACGTGGTATTAGCTTTATCCCATTGCTCGCTCCAACAAGTACGGATATCCGAATAGCACAGTCTTGTCAAAGAGCTAGCGGATTTGTGTACTGTGTTAGCATAACTGGTGTAACAGGAGCGCGAGATGAATTACCTGATGGGGTAGATGCCTTTATAGACAGAGTGAGGGTACACACCGAACTACCGTTGGCCGTCGGATTCGGCATTTCAAAGAGGTATCAGGTGGAGTCTCTGAGCCGAGGCGCCCAAGCCGCCGTGGTCGGCAGTGCCCTGATAGACCTGATAAGACGATCACAGGACGATATAAGGGGAATGGCCGTCAAGAATTTCGTAATGGACCTTAAGGGAACGTTAACCACGTAGAGGAGGCAACAATCATGACTTTAATGTGCCGTGGCCTTCGAGGTGCAACCACTGCCGATGGAAACACCAAGGAAGCAGTTTTAGAAGCGACTCATGAGCTTCTGCAACATCTGGTTGATTCGAATAAATTCAACAAGGAGGATGTAGCAGCTACTTTTTTCACCACTTCACCAGACTTGAACGCGGAATTTCCGGCCGTAGCTGCACGCCAAATGGGGTGGGAGCACGTACCACTTATGTGCGGACACGAAATGACCGTACCCGATGGTTTATCATTATGTATCAGAGTTATGATACTAATAAATACTGAGAAAAGCCCACAGGAGATGAACCACGGTTATCTGCGTGGCGCAATAAACTTGCGTTCCCGTGGAGTTTCCTAAACTAATTTACCTCCATTGGGCACATACTGGACACTTCCAACATTGAATGCTAGAGTTATTGCCTCTACCTTATGGAACTATATATAGGAGTACATTATCAGTAGAGACAGTAAAAACCGATAATGCATTGCAGGTGACATATGCCACAGTTACATGACTTGAACATAGAACGTATAAGCCCACTACCCACACCAAAGGAATTTATGGAGCAACTGCCCATAACACCTGGTATCGCTGAACTTGTCTCTAAAGGCCGAGAACAGGTATCAGATATCATGAGTGGCAAAGATAAGCGCATGGTGATCTTCACCGGTCCATGCTCTCTTCATGATATAGAGGCTGGATATGAGTATGCAAAAAGATTGAAGACCCTGGCAGATCAGCTACAGGACCGTCTGCTTATAGTTATGCGAGTTTACTTCGAAAAACCCCGGACAACCATTGGATGGAAAGGCCTAATATACGACCCGCACCTCAACGGCAGTTTCGACATAAACAGTGGCCTTAAGATTGCAAGAGAATTTCTCTTGAAGGTCGGCGAACTGGGACTTCTATCAGCAATAGAATTCGTAGATCCTATAACACCCCAGTACATTGCAGACCTGTATTCTTGGGCGGCAATAGGAGCCAGAACCTCCGAAAGTCAAACACACAGACAAATGAGTAGTGGTTTGAGTATGCCAGTTGGATTCAAAAACGGTACAGGCGGAAGCATACAATTGGCGGTTGACGGAGTGGTTGCATCCCAAGCGCCTCAGGCTTTTCTAGGAGTCGACACTGACGGAAAAGCCTCAGTGGTATTAACAAAAGGGAATCCTGATACCCATATAGTGCTCAGGGGTGGTAGCCAAGGACCAAATTACGACGCAGACTCCGTAGCCGACGCTGTGGCAAGATTGGAAAAAGCTCGTCTTCGTCCACAACTAGTGGTGGATTGTTCACATGCCAACTGTGGCAAAGACCATAAAAAACAAAGAATTGCTTTCCAGGATCTACTTAAACAGAGATCCGAAGGCAACGAGAATATTGCTGGAATGATGTTGGAGAGTCATATTTTTGAAGGCAACCAGCCATTGGACGAAAGTGATCCTTCTGTATTGAAATACGGTGTCTCAATAACCGATCCTTGCGTAAACTGGGAAGAGACCGAGGAGCTCTTGCAGTTGGCATACGATACCATGAAATAGGCCAGTATTCAGAACAGATTTACCCATCCTTGACGCCTAAATACCTCTATGCTAGTATCCTAAAATTCTTCTGCATGGCTATTGGCACTCATAGGTTCAGGTGATTGGGGTCAATACTATAGGAATGAGCCCTCTCAAATGAGAGTCTTCGAGGAACTACCAGAACAGACACCAGATAACCCCACTGCATTGACTGTGGGCGTGTTTGACGGTGTGCATCTCGGCCACATACATCTTCTAAACCGCACAATTGAAATAGCCTCTCAAAACAATATGCTGAGTGCAGTAATAACTTTCTCAAACCATCCTAGAACCGTATTGTCTCCTGATTCACCAACAAACTACCTGTCCTCCCTAGAAGACAGGCTAACCATGCTAGAAGCCACAGGCATAGACATAGTTGTACCATTAACGTTTGACGGAGAACTGTCACGTCTCCGCGCGAAGGAGTTCACTTCTATCCTAATGGACAAGATGAATATGGCCATTTTGGTGGTTGGGGATGACTTTGTTATGGGTTACCAACGAGAGGGCACCACAAAAGTACTAGAATCAATCGGCATAGAAACTGGTTTCTCAATTTCAGTGCTTGATCCGCTTTCCTTAGGCAATACTCAAATAAGTAGTACATCTATAAGACAGGCAATACTGACAGGCAATATGACTGCCGCTGCTGAATTATTGGGAAGACATTTCTACATCAATGCTAAGGTTATACATGGGGATGCCAGGGGCAGAACCATGGGGTTCCCCACTGCCAACCTCAAAGTTGACTCCCAGCACATCATACCGATTGATGGCATCTACGCAACATATACAACCATAGACAGGAAAAAATATTCGTCAGCCACAAGTATCGGCTTAAGACCTACATTCGGTGGTAAAGAACGTGTAGTTGAGACTTTCGTTTTGGATTATACCGGAGATCTCTACGGCTCCGATATCAAAGTGGAGTTTGTCGAACGTGTGAGGGATCAGGTATATTTTGAGACAGCGGATGCTTTAGCAGAACAGATGGATAGTGACATTTACAACATAAGGAACCTGTTGAACAATAAAAGACACGATATGCAAAACTGAAAGGTAGAAAGACTTTTGATAGAAACGTCTGACCTGGACAATATACTGAGGCGAGGAGTGTCAGAAATCATTGTGAAGGATGATTTCGTCCGCCTTTTAAAAGAAGGCAAACCTTTGAGACTTAAAATGGGCTTTGACCCAAGCAGGCCTGATATACACTTAGGCCATGCAGTGGGCCTAAGGAAATTACGCCAACTTCAAGATATCGGACATCAGGTTGTGCTGATAGTCGGTGACTGGACCGCACAAATAGGTGACCCCAGCGGACAATCAGCCACAAGACAAATGCTAACCGCAGAAGAAGTGAACGCCAATGCCCAGACCTATCTAGATCAATTTTTCAAGATAGTGGACAAACAACGTACTGAAACTGTATGGCAAAGTGAGTGGTTTGGTAAATTTACATTGGCCAATGTTTTTGACCTTACCAGAAGATTTACAGTTGCACAATTCTTGGCCAGGAACGATTTCGAGAAACGATTCCATGCCCAACAGCCAATAGCCATCACAGAACTACTATATCCCCTACTCCAAGCTTATGATTCCGTTGCAATAAACTCTGATGTGGAATTTGGCGGAACGGATCAAATGTTCAACATATTGGTGGGCAGAGATCTCCAGGCCATGATGGGCCAGAGTCAGCAACACTGCTTCATCATGCCCCTCTTAGTAGGCACAGACGGTGTACAGAAAATGAGCAAGAGTTTGGGAAATTACATAGGTATAGACGAAAAACCCGAAGAAATGTACGGCAAGATAATGTCCATTCCAGATGGATTGCTTATGGACTATTTTGAGCTACTCACTGATATCAGTTATAACGAGCTAACCGAAATCCGTAATAATGTGGAAAAGAATAATGCGAATTTCATGGAGCTAAAAAAATATCTTTCATTGAATATCGTAACTCAATTCCATTCTAGGCAATATGCCTTGAGTGCCCAGAAATCATTTGAACAGATATATCAAAGAAGGGATATACCGGAAGATGTTCCAGCACTAAAAATATCTTTCAGGTCCCCAGAGACTGGTCCAAATGCTGAGATACTTAGCAGGAAAACTGACTCAGCTTCCAGCAGCTCGGGTTCGGAGAATACCACGGGCTATGTTAGTGTAAATGTAGAGAGGCTGTTGATACAGGGCGGGTTGTCCTCCAGCAGATCAGCCGCAAAACGCCTAATTGCCCAAGGTGGTGTAACAATCAACGGATTAGTTCAGACTGATGATTCAGCTGAAGTAAAAAATGGCGACGTTATTCGCGTGGGTAGACATAGATTCCTTCGAATAGAGGATATTGACACCCACGATTAGTCAACATGGTTAATTCAAATTGTTTCTAATAAGGCTATTACCCCTTTTGTGGATGGTCAATAAAGTGGTAGAATTTACAGGTTACCTATTCAAAGGTCAAGGGAATTAGAAAATAACCAACTTGTCATACGATACATGTATGAAAAACTTGGGAAGATTATTAGAATAAACCAAGCTATGGAAGATTAATAGCTACTTTTGAGAAGCTGACACTGTCAACCGAGTAACCTTTTTGAGACTGTGAATTTGTTTATTATTATTTAGTGTGGAGGAATCTGAAGTGAATTTGCGAGTACCAGGTCCAACCCCGTGCCCAGAACATGTGCTAGAAGCCATGAGCCGCGATATGATAAACCATCGAGGCCCTGAGTTTGCTGACATGATAAATCGAAGCACTCATAGACTGAAGCAAATATTTCAAACAGATAACGATGTACTGATCCTGACCGCTTCTGGTACAGGTGCTATGGAAGCCGCTATTGTTAACGTGTTGTCGCCTGGAGATATGGTCCTCTCAGTATCAATAGGGGTTTTTGGCGACCGTTTAGCCCAAATTGCCGAGGCATTTGGAGCCTGTGTTGTGCGCATAAGTACTGAATGGGGAACAGCGGCAGATCCAGAGGCCATTCGAGACGCTTTAAAGGAAAACAGCAATATTAAGGCCGTGTTGGTCACACATAATGAGACATCTACCGGAGTCACGAACAATATGGCGAAGATAAGCCAGGTAGTAAAAGAATACGACAAACTCTTGATAGTTGATGCCATAAGCAGCCTATCATCGTTACCATTCTATACAGATGAATGGCAGTGTGATGTAGTTATGAGTGGCTCGCAAAAGGGCTATATGGTTCCTCCTGGACTAGCGTTTGTGAGTATGAGCGCAAAAGCTTGGGATGCCTATAAAGAAGCCAAGATGCCGCGCTTTTATTGGGATCTTGGTAAAGCCAAGACATATCTCGAACAAGGGCAAACACCATGGACACCAGCAGTGTCAGTGATGTACGGATTGGACGTATCCCTTGAAAAGATGATGGAAGAAGGATTAGAAGGTATTTTCAACAGACATGCCAGATTGGCACAAAAAGCCAGAGATGGAGCCAAAGGACTAGGCCTGTCACTTTTCGCAAATGAGGAAGTAGCTTCCAATACTGTCACCGCAATCAATGTTCCAGAAAGCATTGACGCGAAAAACCTCTTGAAAACTGTTCAGGAAGACTGTGATGTAGTTCTTGCAGGAGGACAGGGTAGCCTATCCGGAAAAATATTCCGGATAGGTCATTTGGGATATGTTTCAGATGATGACATTACTATTGTCATAGATGCATTGTCGGCTACTTTACCGAAAATTGGATTCAAGTCAGATAGGTTATTGTCGGGAGCAAACTAATGCCAAAAATATTAGTAGCTGATCCACTAGCACAGGCAGGGATAGATGTCCTAAAAACTATAGGGGACGTGGATGTAAAGCAAAAACTTAGCATAGAAGAGTTAGTAGCGATAATAGGCGATTATGAAGCCATAGTGGTCCGAAGTGAAACTAAGGTCACCGCTGAGGTCATACAAGCAGGGAACCAACTTCAGGTAATTGGACGCGCTGGGGTTGGAGTAGATAATATAGATCTTGATGCGGCGACCCAAAAAGGTATCGCTGTTGTAAATGCACCCACAGGGAACACTGTAGCCGCGGCAGAGCACACCATAGCTATGATGATGTCACTAGCCCGTAACGTACCGCAAGCCGATGCTTCCTTAAGAAGGGGAGAATGGACCAGAAGTGCATTCACTGGCATCGAAGTTCGCGACAGGACCCTAGGTATTGTCGGCCTTGGTAAAGTCGGAACCGAAGTGGCGCGCCGAGCCATCGGACTTCAGATGAAGGTTCAAGGATTCGATCCTTTCATATCACAAGAGCACGCGAGGATTATTGGTATTGAATTAGTTCAACTAGAGCAGATATTTAAAGAATCTGATTTCATATGTCTTCACACACCCCTTACCGAGGCCACTCGCGGCCTGATAGGTGAATCACAGATAGCCATGATGAAACCAGGAGTAAGGATTCTTAACGTTGCACGTGGTGAATTAATAGATGAACAAGCTCTAGCTAAAGCCCTAGAGGACGGCCGGGTTTCAGGAGCAGCTCTAGATGTATTTTCTGAAGAACCCCCAAATAATAATCCTCTGGTAGGGAATAACAAGGTAATAGTAACTCCTCATTTGGGAGCGGCAACTGAGGAGGCCCAGACGGAAGTGGCTAAAGAAGTATCTGAACAAGTTGTTACAGTGCTCCAGGGGCAATCCGCCAGATATACGGTTAATGCACCATTCGTGCTGCCTGAATCGCAAGCAATATTAGCGCCATACATAGAGGCAGCTTCCTGTGCCGGTAAAGTGGCAACTCAGCTTGCCAATGGTCAGTTGAAAAGTATAAGCCTGAAATATGAAGGCGATA
Organism: uncultured Dehalococcoidia bacterium; assembly: GCA_964578255.1. Classification (GTDB taxonomy): domain Bacteria; phylum Chloroflexota; class Dehalococcoidia; order Lucifugimonadales; family UBA2985; genus CAZOCC01. The sequence continues at coordinate 19,578 of CAZOCC010000009.1, forward strand.
TAGCTAACTACGATTCCAATATATTGAAATCTGCTTGTCTAATGGGGATACTAGCGCCTATTAGTGAGGAAAAAGTCAACTTAGTGAACGCAGAACTTATTGCATCCCAAAAAGGACTAACCATCACAGAACATAAGGTCCCAGTAGCTCAACAGTACGGCAGCATAGTAACAGTACAAATGGAAACTACCGATGGTCAAACCGAGGTGGCAGTCACCCACATTAGAGGCGAGTCTCATATAGTACTGGTAAATAACCATTGGGTAGACATAGTGGCCAGTAGTGGATACATGTTGTTCACTGACCATCAAGATAGGCCAGGCATGATAGGCGCAGTGGGAACAATAACTGGTAAACACAATATCAACATAGGATTTATGGAAGTGGGACGCCAAGAGGCTAGAGGTCGAGCTACCATGATATTAGGGTTAGATGACTCGTTACCAGAGTCAGTCTTGTCTGAAATAAATGACTTGCCTGACGTATTTAGGACATCTTTGGTACATCTATAAAAATAGTAATAATCAGTATCAAGACATCTTCTCCAAATCCACTATATGTACATCTCTGCTTCCAGGGGTTAACTCTAATATTGCAACCGTGCCTATACGTTTTTGTTGGTTTCGTAATGTAGGACTACCTGGATTTATCAACATCTGCCTATCATATTCTTCAACCAGTGCTGTGCATGTATGCCCAAATATGACTATATCAACTGACTCACCAAAAACGTGGTCTGGGACTATAGGTCTGGAGCGATCCCAGTTAAAGTGAGTTTTTAAGACATCTGGATAAACAAACCCCCCAAAACCAGGCACCATTAAGTCGTGAACGGCAGCAACAGTATGACCTTCTAATTCCATAACAAACTTTTCAGCCACGCGTGGATCTCCGTGACAACCCCGATCTCTATCAACACTCCCTGCAACCTTGATGGGGGCTATAGATTCGAGCCAATCTATCACAGATGGAATATAAACGTTTCCTCCATGTATGATCAAATCTACGCTTTCAAAAGCTTTCTTCACCAATTCAGGTACTTCTAAGGCTCCTCCAGGTATATGTGTGTCAGATATGAGACCTATTCGCATTACCGCCTCCTAGTCAAATCAATTTGACCCTTTTTACAATGGAATAATACTAACATCTATATACTGCCCGCGTCCGTTTTATTCCGATTCCAAATTAAATTAGGCATCTGGCGTAAATAAGTGCATGGAAAATCAATTTTCCTATGACTGTCCGTTACGTCCAGGTGCACAGAAAACATGCCATTTCCTGATAGCCTATCAACATATAGGCAATCCTCTGTGTTACACTGCCTAGCATGAATGCCGTAATAGAAATCATAATCACTTAAGTGAGCATTGCAGATAGGTTTACATCCCCGCGGATCCATATATTTTACGGCTGGTGGCTGGTGGCAATAACAGTCTTCACCCTGACTTCCATCATAACGCCAATATTCCAAGGTCTAGGTTTTTTCTTTGTAGCCCTAGAACAACAATTCGGATGGAGCCGCGCAGTCTTGTCCGTACCATTTTCCCTCAGTCGCATTGAGGGAGCATTGCTAGGACCAATCGAAGGATGGCTAGTAGACAGGTTGGGAAGTCGGCGCATGATACTCTTCGGATTCCTTGTACTAGGATTCGGCTTCATAAGTTTTAGTTTTATAGACGGTGTGGCCGGCTACTACATAAGTTTCCTGTTGATATTTGCGGGAGCTGGTTTCGGAGGTTTTATGCCTTTGATAGCAGCTATAAACAACTGGTTCCGTAGACACCGTGCAAAAGCGATGGCACTGGGTTTACTAGGAATAAACCTAGGTGCTCTTTTGGCTCCTTTGATGGGCCACGCCATGGATTTATACGGATGGAGGGCTATATCGCTATGGCTAGGAATAGGCGTATGGCTTTTCACAATACCAATTGCGCTATCTGTGAGAAATAGACCTGAAGACTATGGACAGATGCCTGATGGAGACAGTATAGAAAATGCCACTGAAATTGAATCTGACGGATCTGTGCAAGGAGAGATTGACTTCACTTGGCAACAAGCCATGCGTACCATGGCATTTTGGACGATATCCGGAGCACATGGGTTTTCAGCCGTATCATCTATTGTAATAAGCGTACACATAGTGCCTGCTATGACTGACATAGGTATGTCCCTAGCTCAGGCAGGCACCGTAGTCCTTACATATGGACTGGCAGGTGGCATAAGTCAATTAATAGGCGGGTTTCTTGGAGACAAATGGCCTAAACGTCCCTTGATCGCTTTGATAATATCAATTCAAGCAACAGGCATGATAGTGGCAGCACTGATACACACCAACTCAGGAGCCTATCTCTTCGCGGTCTTATATGGAATAGGAATCGGAGGAAGGGTACCATTGCTTACTGCAATAAGGGGCGACTACTTCGGCAGAAAAAATTTCGCCACCATTATGGGATTTTCTCAACTCCCCATGAATCTTGGTATGGTCGGGGCACCAGTTTTGGCAGGGTATTTCTTCGATGTGACAGGAAGCTACATGATACCATTCTTGGGATTAGCTATTTGTAACCTGGTGGGTGCACTATTGATAATGCTGACTCCCAAACCCACATTGAACCTTAACCAACAGTCAGACCTGACGACAGCGTAGGACCTTTATATAACTCTGGTACTATCTAATTGTAATCCATAAGCTATTGCCCTATTCAACCAACACCACTCCTGTAGTTCCGTCGACTGTCACTAGAGAACCATCCCTTATGAAATCTGTGGCATTAGTTGTTCCTATAACAGCAGGTATGCCAAACTCCCTGGCCACTATAGCTGCATGAGAGAGTGGTCCTCCTGAATTAGTAACAACTGCTCCCACAAGCCCAAGGTATGGTGTCCATGGTGGTGTCAGAGCTCTGACAACCAATATGTCACCTTCCTCAAGATAGCTTGCTTCATCTATAGATTGAAAAACCCTCGCCCTTCCTTTGTAACTCCCTGGAGATGTAGGATTGCCCCTAATTATATTCAGAGTACTCCCCTCTTCAGGCAAATTCAGTGTGTTCTCAATGTTCTTTGGTTTTTGCCCTAAGTGTAATGGGGGTAATACAGATCTAAACTCTATTTGCATGGATTTCCTATTGTAGATCTCGGATTTTGATAAAATATGGCCGCCTTCCAATGCTTCTTCTAATTCCTCTCGGCGATAATAGAATATGTCGTTGTTGTCCTCCAAAACACCATTATCCACCATAAATGAACCAATCCTCAGCCATCTTAGCCTGGAAGATGCTACACATTGTTGATCACATAATAAATTGTGGTCTTCTACGTTAGGCAGTAAGTATTGGGCCATCTCCATAAGGCGGATCACCTCGAGTAATTCGGGGTTTTCATCAGCCTTTGACCGAAGTTCCGATTCCAATGATAACCGTCGCTCTTTTTGAATATTACTGGCCTGCATAGGACCTTTGGAATCATCTATATTGGAATATGCATTTATCATTGAAATCGGTATATGGGAACCTTCCCTCCAAGTGGGTAAATCCTGCAACCCATTGTTCGATGTGCATCCAAACTTCTTGACCATAAAATCAAAGGTTTTTTTGAACTCTACTCCTCGTGCTATATCAAAATGGTGGCTCTCTATCTGTAGCAGTATCTGACTAATATCTTGTAACCCCATAAGGGCCTCATCTCCTCGAATTATCCTACCGAGGTCCCACAAAATGGAGGCTCTCTCCAGAGACAAATTTGGAAACCCTTGAAGTAGAGCCATTCCGTCAGATCTTCTTTCTTCACCAAAACTATCAACCCATTTGTCCAAAAATCTAGTTGCAGCCATCCTGCCAGGTCCCACTGAAGTCCTATGTATACCGCGGAATACCCTTGCTTATTCTTGATCGTGAAACTTCAAAGTTTCTTTCCAGTTTCCACTGTTCACTGTTGCTGGCTCGAAATTTTCCAACATCTCAACTAACTTGTCCACTTCAGGAAGCCAGTCTTCTCTCCATTTTTCCATGTCTTCTACAGATTCAGGGTTAGCCGCCTGGAGGAGAGGATTTACCGCGTCTTCTGGAGGGATTTCACGTGCAAAATTGAACCCATTGATATTAATAGTTGTGGGTGGTGTATCGGGACTTTGTTCTGGGGCCAACACAGCCAGAGGACTAGCACTTGCTATCAACGGCGGGTGGGACGCAGGATTATGTTCGTCTTGCAATATCCAACAATAGTTTTCGTAACTTTTGTCAGGAAGAATAAATTCAATTGTATTCCGCATAAAGATCACCACTTACTAAATTTTGGTAAAACTACATTACAATTATTATACATGCTAGTAATACTATAAACTGTATGGTCTGGTAAGATATCCGCAAGTTCTACTGCATTTGGAATTATATCTGTGACATCTATAAAATACACGTTCGCCCAGGAACAATTTTAATGAATATACTATGGCTAGGTGAACAGGAATCAAAGAATAGTAGTTTAGTGGGTTCAAAAGCTGCTACTCTTAGCAGCCTTTTCGGTAATTACAATGTGCCTATAGGTTTCATAATCCCGAAGAACTATTTTCTAGAATCAACTCTCAAGCATGGCAACGTCACTGAACACAAACAGGTTTCTGAAGCCTACAAAAAACTGTCTTCGTTGGTAGACACAAAGACTCTAGGGGTAGCCATCAGATCTTCCTCACTAGACGAAGACGGATCGTTAAACTCATTTGCAGGGCAACACGATACTTTTTTGAATATAAAAGGTGCATCAAACGTACTTAAAACCATAGTCCAATGCAGCATTTCGGCTTCCACATTGAGAGCCTCAGAGTACAGGAAAAGGCTTGATATAAAAAGTGACAGCTCACAGATACCAGTGATAGTTCAACAAATGATCCCGTCGGAAGTATCTGGAGTAGCATTTAGTTCTAACCCAATTACAAAGAAAGACAACGAGATCTTTATTAGTACCAGCTGGGGCTTAGGAGAAAGTATAGTTGATGGAATTGTCACTCCCGACAATTACATAGTTGATAAAGATGATAAAAGCATAATAATGTCCCAGGTGAATCACAAGGATATCATGATAATACCGTCGGAACATGGCACAGTAGAATCGGAAGTAAGCTCAGGCATGCAGGACCAATCGTCAGTTTCCGAAGATCAAATTATTGAAATCTCCGACTTGTTAATAAAACTAGAGAATCAAATGAAGCAAGCTGTGGACGTGGAATTTGGATACCACCATGGGCGCCTCTATTTGCTTCAATGCAGACCAATAACAACACTATAAGCGGACTAACAACTTCAACCAACACCCATCGGACACTTTATACAAGCATATATTGATACATTATAAAGCTGCCCGGCCTGGGCTCGAACCAGGGATTACAGCTTCAAAGGCTGACGTGTTACCGCTACACTACCGGGCACATGTGAATTATCAACACCGAGCCATTTTAATACAGCTCGCAATCAGGGTCAAAGTCAAAATCTAAGACTGAATAAACCACACCTAGCTTAATTGACACTTATGACTAACACGAACTATAATCTCATCAGGAATAATATGCCAAAAAGAACTTATCAACCTAAAGTCAGGAGAAGGAAAAGAGTCCACGGATTCTTCTCCCGTATGCAAACGCGCGGTGGTCAAAACGTGTTGAAAAGACGGCGCTTCAAAGGCCGGGAGAAACTCTCCGTTTAGGCTTGGAAAAACCAGTATAAGTTACCAAGTCTCCGCTAACCTCTATGCAAAAGGATTTACGCTTAAGGCGGTCGCAGGATTTCTCGCTGGTATATACAAATGGACAATCCTGGATTGACGGTCTGCTTATTCTGAAGGCACTACCGAATGATGGTCATGTAGTGAACAGGTTTGGATTTGCTGTGGGTCGAAGAATAGGTAATGCCGTGGTTAGGAATAACATAAAGCGCAAACTTAGGGAGGCGGTAAGACACGTTGAGGTGAAAAACGGCTGGGATATGATATTCATAGCACGAAATAGATCAAAATCTGCTAGCCAATACCAGATCAAGCTGGCAACGCTAAGGTTAATCAAAAAGGCCAATCTTCTCGGGGTCTATAATGCTCCTGAAGAGGCGAAAACATGAGAATAAGTTTACTGCTAGCAATAAGATTCTACCAAAAAGCGATTTCACCATTCATGCCAGGTTATTGTAGATACGAGCCTACCTGCTCTGAATATTGTCACCAGGCAATTGCCCTTCACGGATTGGGTAAAGGGATACTATTGACTATCAAACGTTTATTGAGATGCACTCCAGCTGGTGGAGTTGGATTCGATCCGGTGCCATAATGTATAACCAACCCGACGCGATAGCAGTTATATCAAATCATCAACCCAATCTCCCAGGAGGTTCTCAATAAATATTGGAGTTAAATCTAGTAATGGTAAAATGGGATTACTTCTACTTATGGTATTCCTATTCATGGTTCCAGTTGTGTCCACAGGGTGTGATGCGGCGAGATTTACCGCCACGTCAGGGTGGTCTGGAGCTGTTATTTCAGATGATGTGATATACATAGGGACGAGGCAGGCAGAACTATTAGCTCTTGATAAAGAAACCGGATCATTTCTGTGGAGTTTTAGCGACGAAAGAGACCAAGGTATGCAAGGGATTTACGGTAGCCCTGCCGTAAACGAAGACTTCGTATTTGTTGGTGGCTATAACGGCACCCTATACGCCCTGGATAAAGCCAGGCATATAAAAGTATGGGATTTTCCTACAGGAGACAAAATCATAGGATCTCCAGTGGTAACAAGCGAGCATGTCATATTTGGCACATCTGAGGGAGTCTTGTATGCTCTCGACCTAGAACAGGGTTACGAAAAATGGAAGTTCTTTGCGGAAGATAAAATATGGTCAACGCCAGTACTACATGAAGGAAATGTGTACTTCGGTTCACTTGATCACAACATTTACTCCGTCAGAATAAGTGATGGCGTTGCCAATTGGAACTACAAAACTAACGGCGCTGTGGCATCCACTCCAATGATCATGAACAATCGCATTTACGTTGGATCTTTCGATAAGAATTTTTATGCACTCGATATTGACACTGGAACCGAATACTGGAGAGTTCCATTTAAAGCAAATAACTGGTTCTGGACTAAAGCTGTGTCGGACGGTGATGCAATATTTGTAGGTTCCCTCGACGGGAATCTCTACGCAATAGATTCCGATACAGGTATGTCACTGTGGCCTCAGCCATTCAGCACTAGTCATCCAATAGTGTCTGCTCCTACACTGATCCCAGAGGGCGTAGCTTTCGGAAATGACGAAGGGGATTTCTTCCTACTACACTCAAAAACCGGCCAAGAAATAAGATCCTTTTCAGTCAGAGATTCCATTCGAGCCCCTCTTGCTTCCGAGAAATCTACTGTCTACTTGAGCGCTATGAATCACTCTGTTAGAGCTGCAGACCTACAGGGAGGATTCTGGAGGGAATTGTGGTGTTATCAAACAGAGAAACACGTTCAGAAATGCGAGTAGCCATGCTACCTGACAGATTGGTTTTCATTGCTAACAGTCACACCAATAGATCAACGCAACTCATGAATAACATATCAATAACATTAATAGGCCAATGGCAGGTATAAATTTTGGAATTTATTAGTCTAGCTTGGGAACAACTTATCATGGGACCAATGGTTAACAGCCTGGTCTTTCTATACAGCATACTGTTCAACAATTTCGGATTAAGTATTCTGCTATTTACTGTACTGGTACGCCTGATTACCTTCCCACTAACAGTAAAGCAAATAAGAATGACCCGAAGCATGTCACAGTTACAGCCTTTAGTCAAAGGGATACAAGAGAAATATAAAGGCGACCGTCAAAGAATTTCTCAGGAAACCATGAGGATTTACAGGGAACATAAGGTGAGTCCTTTGGGATGCCTAGGCCCAATGTTCGTGCAAATGCCCATATGGATCGGGTTATATCAAGGCATAATTCAAACACTACCTTCCCAACCTGAGAGACTTATTGGTCTCTCACAAAAGCTTTATTCATGGCTACCGTATGTTAATGAAGCTGTCCCGTTGAGCAGTAAATTCCTGTGGTTGGACCTATCAATAGGGCCAGGGCAGCAAAATGATTTCCTGTTGCCGGCACTGGTAGGAATATCTATGTGGTCTGTACAGAAAATGTCCACCATACCATCTGCTGACCCTAGGACCGCACAAACCAATCAATTAATGCTGTGGATGATGCCTCTCATGCTGACTTTCTTTTCCTTCCAGCTACCAAGTGGCCTAGCGCTTTTTTGGGTAGCTTCCAACATGATCCAGATGGGCATACAGTACTTTATTGCCGGTTGGGGCAATCTGATACCCTCAAAGAACACGACTGAAGCCCCAACACAACCTGACGACAAGGAGATCGAACAAGATGGAGATACGAGAAGTGACCGGCCGGACAGTAGAAGAGTCGATAGAGATCGCCCTAGAACAACTAGGCGCAGACCGCGATCAGGTAGAAATAGACGTAGTTAGCCAAGGAAGAGGTGGGATTTTAGGTTTCGGTGCAGAACCCGCGCGAATTCGAGTAAAGCTGCTTAGCCCCCCATCAGGATTGATAGCTACATCCAAATTAATCGTCGACAATCTCTTGAGGACCATGGACGCATCCGCCACAACTTCTATGCGCACAAATGGATCAAGTGATAATGATGATGAGAATATAGTAGAAATAGACATAGAAGGTGATGATTCAGGCCTATTGATAGGGCGCAGAGGCGAAACTCTTAGAGCCCTTCAATTCATAGTAAACTTAATAGTGAATCAAAGAACTGAGGGTAGGGTGATGTTGGACATAGAGGGATACAGGGAAAGAAGATATGCCTCTCTCAGAACTTTAGCCTCGCAAGTGGCCGAGCGTGTAACCAACACTGGTAGATCAGTCACACTTGAACCTATGGCTTCCAACGAACGCAGGATAATACACATGACTCTGTCAGAACATCCTCAAGTTATCACGGAGAGTACCGGCATAGGGGCAAGTCGCAAAATAACCATATCCCCAGTTGCCTAGCCTGGAATTGAAATGGCATCGGTAAGCCACCTCTGGAACCCAAACAGATCCAAACTATCCTCTAATCTAGCAAAGTGATAGCTTCGTGAGACACAAACCAAAACGTTGGATTGTATCTCACGCTGTTACAGAGATCTATTTACCGTTCTTCTCCCACAAGGCTTCCAAGACACGACCTGGCTTTAATGGTAGGTCATGCATCCTTACTCCCACGGCGTCATAAACGGCATTCGTAATTGCAGCCAAAGGAGGAACAATCGGCACTTCACCAACACCTCTTATGCCATAGGGGTGACCCGGGTTAGGAACCTCTACCAATATTGTATCAATCATCGGCAGGTCGAGCGATATCGGCATACGATAGTCCAACAACGAAGAGTTCGCCATCACTCCACTATCATTCATAAAATATTCTTCATTTATAGCCCAGCCTATACCTTGTACCGCCCCTCCCTGTATCTGCCCTTCAACGTAACTCGGATGAATCGCTTTGCCAACATCTTGAATAGCAGTATATCGCACTACATCCACTTTGCCGGTTTCCTCATCCACCTCTACATCCACTATATGATGAGCAAACGCTGCCCCTACTCCTCTTGGACTCACGGTACCATTTCCTACCAAAGGACCCCCTGTCTCCATCAGACGAGCAGATAATTCTTTAAATGAGATCTTTTGTTCCTGATTATCTTTGCGAGTAAAGACTCCGTCGGAAAATTCAAGCTCATCTACCGAAGTTTCCCATAATTTAGCTACACGTACCATCATCTGGCTAACCACATCCTGTGCAGCTTCATAGGCCGCAAGGCCTGTAGCAAATGCGGTACGACTACCTCCTGTAACACCTGTGTATCCAATAGAACTGGTGTCACCCACTGTAGGATGAACATCCTCGGCACTTAAGCCAAGGACCTCGGCTGCTTGCATAGCCGTGGCTGCTCTAGTTCCCCCAATATCCACAGAACCCGTCACCATCTCCACAGTGCCGTCACCGTTCACAGATATGGTGGCACTAGATTGGCCTCCTCCGTTAAACCAGAAACCACTTGCAAATCCACGTCCTCTTCGCTTCCCACCTAACTCGGCTTTATAGTGCGCACTAGCCTTGGCAGCTTCCAAAACTTCAATGTTACCTATCTTACCGAATGGGACTCCAGAAGCCTGACGATCCCCTTCTTTAGTAGCATTCTTCAATCTAAATTCAATTGGGTTCATACCAAGAGCCTCAGCTATCTCATCTACCAAACACTCCACCGCGTGTGTCGCCTGCGGAGCACCAGGAGCCCGATAAGCAGAGGTTTTGGGTTTATTCACCACAACGTCATTAGCATCTATATGAATATTCTCTATGTTGTACATGTTCAGCATGCACATGGCGCCGGCGTTTACCGCCGAACCCGGGAAGGCTCCTGCCTCAAACGCCAGAAATGCTTTGGCTGAAACTATTCGTCCATCCTTCTTAACACCCATTTTCACATGGGTATATGTGCCTCCTCCAGGCCCAGTACCTTCCAAAACTTCCGCTCTGGTTAATGTCATTTTCACTGGGCGTCCCGTTTTCTTGGACAAAAACGCTGCAGACGGTTCTTGATATATAGGAATTTTGCCTCCGAACCCTCCGCCTATTTCCATAGGTATCACACGTATTTGTGAAACTGGGAGCCCTATCAATGCAGACGTATTTTGGCGCACACCAAAATGACCTTGATTACTAGTCCAAATGGTAACCTCGTCATTGGAATTCCAAAGTACTGTATTAGACTGAGGCTCGATATACCCCTGGTGAGCTGTAGGGGTGGTGTACTCTCCCTCAAAAACAAGATCCGACTCCTCAAATCCTTTGTCAACGTCGCCAGCAGTGAATTGAGTGTGAGTAGCCACATTACTGATTTTGCCAGTATCTTGACCTAGTGACTGAGTAGTCATAGTTTCTATCAAAATAGGGGCGCCTTCCTTCATTGCCTCCGGTGCAGTCATGACTGAAGGAAGAACCTCGTATTCAACTTCAATGAGTGATAAAGCTTCTTCAGCCGCATGCACACTATCTGCTGCAACTGCTGCTACGGCATGGCCTTTATACAAAACCTTGTCCTGAGCCATAACATTCTGAGATACGTACTTCAGGTTTACCATCGGGCCTTCTCCCAATGAGACCGGAATACTCGGTACTTCGGGTAAATCCTTACTGGTAACAATTGCCTTGACACCCGGATAATTCAAGGCCTTGCTAACGTCAATAGATTTAATCCTGGCATGAGCATGTGGGCTGCGCAGTGTCTTGCCATGCAAAAGATCAGATGGATGAATATCAGCCGCGTATTTCGCCCTGCCGGTTACCTTATCAATGCCATCATGTCTGATGGGCCTGGAACCCACCACATTGTATCCCTCTAATCGTTCAGTAGTTGTAGCCATAAGATGCAAACCTCACTCACATTTTCTTGTGCCGTTAAACACTAATAGAGTCTAACACATAGACACACATTACCTCAACAGAGTCACTCCAATTAATCCTAAATATCTTGACTAGACTAACCTATACCTCAATGACCAGCCTCATCGTCCCACTTGGTAGGTTCTTCAGAGTCAACTATCTTCATAGCATATAGTTCATCTATCCTATTAGAAGAGTATCCTAATTCTTGCAATAAACTACGTGTGTGCTCTCCTCTCAATGGTCCGGATCCAACTCTCGATGGGGTTCTAGATAAATTAACCACGGGACCATAACGCCAGTAGCTACCAATCCTTAGTGTTTCTGCAGGTTGTATGAATTCATTGGCAGAAACTTGCGGATCCTGGGAATAAAAATTGAACATGCCGCTCTCCTCAACTTCTACACAAGCAACATCAACCGCAAAAAGGATCTCCTCCCATTCCGAGGGATTTTTTTCACTGAATATATATTTTAATTCTTCTACAAGGGCCTCATCATTATTCAATCTAGAACCTGCTGTGGCGAACCTATCATCAGCAATCAGATCCTCACGTTGCAACGTGCGGCATAAAGACTGCCATTCGTCGTCAAACAGGCAAGCCAGGAATACCCATCCTCTCTTGGCTTGGTAAAGTCTGTATAAGGCATGCAGGCCATAACCATCGCTGTCAGGTATCATTCTTTCAGGTTTACCATTGTAGTTGAAAAAGTCATCCACGTTGGCATATGCATTAGCACCTATCATAGTTGAAAGCACGTATTGCGACACCCCGAATCGCTCTCTGGCACAAAGAGCCAGTAAGGCGCCGGTTGAGATTACCATGGAAGAATTTGG
>CAZOCC010000010.1:0-43897 GCA_964578255.1 uncultured Dehalococcoidia bacterium
TCCCCATGGGAAAGAGTAAAAGCTTTATACCCCAAGCTCGACTCGATAAAGCAGCTGAATGTGGTGGGAGATACTGGACTCGAACCAGTGACCTCTTGCGTGTGAAGCAAGCGCTCTAACCAACTGAGCTATCCGCCCTAAATATCTACAAATGTTACCAGTCGTGCGCTTGGCGGGACTTGAACCCACGGCCTCAGCCTTCGCAGGGCTGCGCTCTATCCATCTGAGCTACAAGCGCATTTTTCCAGAACCAGTCTTTAGATACATTACACTGAAGGTGGATCTTGTGAGAAATACGACAATATCCTTCGGTCGCAATATCGACCACCGTTCGCCCATATCATATTAACTCCTGGTGTACATGATCATCAAGTATCCCTAATCTATGACAGAGCGACAATAGCCTACCCTGAACCGCTTGGCAAACCGCATCCCTTGAGATATCCTTGGTTACAATCGTCACCTATCTAAGAGGAATATTGTGTATAGAGCACCCCGCGGCACATCCGACATACTGCCTGCAGATCAGAAATACTGGCACTATGTTGAAGCTAAAGCAAAATCTGCAGCCCAACACTTTGGTTACAGCAGGCTTGAAACCCCGATTTTCGAAAACACCCGCCTTTTTACCAGAGGGGTAGGGCAAGGAACAGACATAGTAGAAAAAGAAATGTATTCTTTCCAGGATCGTGGCGGGGACTCCATGACCTTGAGGCCCGAGGGCACCGCACCTGCATGCCGTGCATATCTGGAACATGGAATGCATAACTTGCCTCAACCTGTACGTCTATTCTACTTCTCGCCAGCATTCCGATATGAGCGTCCTCAGGCTGGCAGATATAGGCAACATCACCAGTTTGGCATAGAGGCTTTGGGCGATTCTGACCCCTCAATAGATTCAGAAGTTATAGAACTGGCATGGAGACTTCTGGAAAATCTAGGGGTAAAAAACCCAACACTGATGATAAACAGCATCGGTGACGCGAATTGCAGGCCTCTATACCTAGAAAGTCTCAAAAACTATTACTCTCCCCTTCTCCCTAACCTCTGCCAAGACTGCAAACAGAGATACGAGAACAATCCTTTACGACTGTTGGACTGTAAGAAAGATTCCTGCTTAAACTTCAAACAAAATGCCCCGAGGACCGTAGACCAGCTCTGCAACGACTGCGAAAAACATTGGCAATCAGTACTAACATATCTTGAGACAATAGATGTTCCGTACCTCATTAACCACGAGCTTGTTCGTGGGCTTGATTACTACACCAGAACCGTTTTCGAAATACATCCTGAAAAGGAAGGGAGCCAGAGCGCTCTATTGGCTGGAGGTAGATACGATGGGCTAATTCAAGAATTGGACGGACCCCCCACTCCTGGCATCGGCTTTGCTGCAGGAATGGAACGTTTGGTTCTCAGCATCAAGAGACAGAATACAGAGGTAGCTGAGGAGAAACCCGTCAAGGTCGCTATTGTCCATATTGGGGAGACAGTGACTCAAACAGCAATACGCATTGCTTCCCAGATTAGACAATCCGGAGTACCGGCTGTCCTGGTACCTGCAGGACGTAGCATGAGATCTCAGCTCCGTTACGTAAATTCTCTGGGTATACCTTATGCAGTCATTATAGGACAGGATGAACTAGACAAGGGCTCAGCAATAGTTCGCGATATGGCTAATGCGGAGCAAAGGGACATCCTAATTGAAGAAGTTGCGAATCATATAGCGACTTACTAAATAATACCAGAATAAATCAGTGTGGCTTTACGCCTACATGCAACGCCACTGTACCAAACCCCATTTTGCTGAATGAAACATCTTCCAATCCGATCGATTGCATCAGAGTTGACAGTTGCCCAGCAGTCATGAAGTTATCAACAGAATTCGGCAGATAAGTGTATGCTTCTCTGTTGCTGGATATTATTGATCCAAGTAATGGCATAGACCAACGTAAATATTTGCGGACCAGACTGTTCACAACGTTGATTCTATCAAACGGCACAATGTCCAATATGACTACCCTTCCTGAGGGCTTAACCACACGCATCATCTCTCTAATTGCTGCTTCCTTATCAGAGAAATTACGTAAACCAAAACCACATGTGGCACAAATAAAACGATCATCGGAAAATGGCAAGTTGTGGGCATCTCCAAGAATCCAGTTAGCCTGACCAGCCAAACCCCGCTTAGTAGCTTTATCGATAGCGAGAGGCAACATCATATCTGCAAAATCTAACGCGACAACATTGTTAACATTCGGCAATCTGGCCAAATCAATGGCGAAATCCCCAGTCCCAGTGGCTACATCCAATGCTTCCCCAGTAAGACCTTGAACTGCTATTTTAGCTGCCTTTCTCTTCCACAGATGATGCATCCCTCCACTCATCATGGTATTCAACAAGTCATAACGACTCGATATGTCATTAAACATTCCTGCGACGTAGCGGGATTTTTCCTTGCCTTTAAGCTGTACCATAGCAAATCATTCCTTAGTCACTACTCCTCTGGTAACGTAATCCCTCTCCCATAAAATCTTGAATGCCGAATGCGTTCAATGTCTTCCCAACCAAGTAATCTGTGATATCTTGAATTGTCCTAGGGCGTAGATAGAAAGCTGGCTCTGGAGGAATAATCATGACTCCCAGACGAGCCAATTTCAACATATTCTCAAGATGTATGGCCGACAACGGAGTCTCTCTGGGCACCAGAACTAACCGTCTCTGCTCCTTAATGCACACTTCTGCGGCCCTCTGCAACAAATTAGTTGAAATACCCTGAGCTATTGATGCCACTGTGCCGGTGCTGCATGGTATAACCACCATGCCTGAAGTAGGTATTGAGCCACTGGCAATAGGAGATTTCAGATCACCGATTGGGCAATAGGTGAAATGGGGATTCTCTTGCCATCGCGCCACAACCGACGCAAATTGCTCGTCCATCTCTTCTTGCCAAACCATCCTGGCGGCCGATGAGCATGTAGCTATTACCGGTATATCGTGCCTAAGCAGAGTATCTATAGTAGTTCGGGCCAAGATTGACCCGCTGGCACCTGATATACCCACCACAACTGGATCCATTTCAATCTCCTACTATAAAGTATTCACATTATCTATACGAACACCGATATCAAAGTGAACGAAAATACTATTACCGCTATATATCCATTCACATTGAAGAAAGCCATGTTTAATTTCGACAAATCATGCGCAGAAACCAAACTATGTTCATATACTAATAAAGCCGAGGCCAATAGCCACCCAATGTAGTATGGCCATGTGAGACTTAACCACAATCCTAACCCTAATAGACTCACTGAAGTTAGTAGATGCATACCCTTTGCACAATTCAATGCCGCCACAATGCCGAATCGCTGAGGTATGGAATGTAAACCATTTTCAATGTCGAAATCACGATCTTGGCAAGCATATAGCATGTCAAAACCGCCAATCCAAGTGGTTACAGCAAAGGCCATTAACACCGCCTCCCAACTCAATTGACCAGTCACTCCTATCCACGCACCAGCGGGAGCTATACCATCGGCGAATCCTAACACAAAATGTGAAGTCCAAGTAAATCTTTTAGTGTAAGAGTAACCTACTACTACTATAGCTGCCACCGGCGCCAGATACAGTGCTAACGTATTTAACTGAGCGGCTGTAACCATTAATACTGCCGCGGAAATGACAGCTACGGTATTCATTTCCCATACTTTGATTTTGCCAGCTGGGATTGGCCGGGCAGAAGTTCTTGGATTTTTCAAATCTATATGTCGATCTATAATGCGGTTACTAGACATGGCCAGTGTTCTTGCAGACGCCATTGCTAGTGTTATCCATACAAATTGGTGCACAGTTGGCAAACCATTAGCGGCTAGAACCATACCAACGTAAGCAAAAGGTAGAGCAAAAACAGTATGCTCATTCCTAATAGAAGCATGAATTATTCTGATTTTACCTATAGGTCTAAATCCTGGTGTGTTTTGTTGCAGCATAATTTGTGAATGTGGCTTTAGTCAGGCCATTTTATAGTCCGTAGTCCTTCCATTTTTTATCTACCAGGTCCTTTATATCGTCACTCATTATTATATCCGGAGGCCATGTCCTGGTTCTACCTTCCAAGGGGCCCTTAGCAGTAGCATCAATGCCGATTTTGCTACCAAACTTTGCAGTTGGCGATGCGTGATCTAAATCATCCACTGGACCAGAGGCATATATCACATCTTGGGTTGCATCAAGATTATTTGTCACCCGCCAAGCCACCTCAGAGACATCCTGAACATTAACAAAGTCATCAACCACAATGATTGCCTTAGCGAGCATCATCAAACCCAGACCCCATAATGCATACATCACTTTTTGAGCCTGTCCTGGGTATTCTTTCTTTATGGACACAATAACTAAATTATGAAACACGCCTTCTGCAGGCATATTCATATCAATGACCTCGGGCAACACCATACGTATGATTGGCAGAAATAGTCGTTCGGTTGCCTTACCCATATAGTAGTCTTCTTGGACTGGTCGCCCTACCACAGTAGTCACATATATTGGATTTTTCTTATGCGTAACCGCTGTTACATGAAAAACAGGATATTCATCAGCCAAAGAGTAATAGCCCGTATGGTCACCGAATGGCCCCTCAGTCCTCTTTTCACCTGGTATAACATAACCCTCGAGAATTATTTCAGCATTGGCGGGCACTTCCAAATTAACAGTTTTGCATTTAACCAGATCAACAGATTTCTGCCTCAAAAAGCCAGCCATAACAAACTCGTCCAGCTCCGGAGGTAACGGCGCGGAACCGGTCCACATTGTGGCGGGATCACAACCTAGTGCCACCGCCACCTCTAACTTATCCTTACCTTGTTCTAGGGCTACACGTTCATGATGGGTTCCCACTTTGTGAGTCTGCCAATGCATGCCAGTGGTTCGGTCATCAAAAACCTGCATTCTGTAAGTGCCAACGTTACGTACTCCCGTATCAGGATTCCTGGTAATAACTAGAGGCAAGGTAATGAAAGGACCCGCATCCATTGGCCAACACGTCAATACAGGAATGCTGTTTAAGTCTACCTCGTCACCTAATTTAACAACTTCTTGACATGGTGCATTTCGCACCGTTTTCGGTTGATAACCAGCCATTTTGACTATATCCACCAACGTCTTTAGTTTGTCCATTATCCCTTCAGGTGGTCCCTGCGCCATCCCTAAGAGTTTCCGAATCTTGTCCCCCAATTCATCCATATGTTCCACTCCAAGAGCCCAAGAAGCTCTCTTAGCTGAACCATAGAGGTTAATCGCTATTGGAACAGAGTGACCTTCAACATTTTCAAATAGCAAGGCAGGACCACCTTCCTTAACTACTCTATCAGCGACCTCTGTTATTTCAAGATAAGAACTGACTGGAGTAGTAATCCTAATCAATTCCCCTTTGGTTTCCAGAAATGCTATAAACTCGCCCACATCTTTAAAATTCACAATTCCCCTTTGCGATCAGAATTTGAACATATGCTACGAAGGAACAACAGTTTCAGTGTTTCCAGTGCTTCATCCAGTTGCTTGGGTTGACCTGTATAAAGCCAACGCACTATTATCTCATTCACGGATCCAAGCCAGGCGAAAGAAGTTACTTCTGTGTCTATAGCAGGTATAGACCCCTCTTCTACGGCTTCATCCAAATGTTTCTTGATTAACGAAGCAAATGTTGCATGAATAGCCAACAATCGTTCATCAAAGGCTTTTCCTAATCCTACTCCACTGACAAGCAAAATCTTCGCAAGGTTACGATGCCTGGAAAAGTTATGGAACACCGTTTCTAAAGCAGCGTTAACCTTGTCCAGAGGGCCATGTTCTACCTTTATGGCATCTTCAGCGGATCTTGCTAGAGAGGCGATTAATCTGTCCACCAACGCAAAAAAGATCTCCTGCTTGCTGGGAAAATGAAAGTAAAATGACCCCTTGGAAGTGTTAGACACTTTCACTATATCGTCTACAGCGGTACCATGGTAACCCTTTTCGGAGAAAACCGCAGTAGCAGCGTCTAATATGCGCCGACGTGTGACATTTTTTCCTGTTACGTTAGATTGCATGGTCTATTTCCAGATGTGCATCATACTTAGACCGACTGGTCAGTCTACAGTCTAAGATAGGCTGAAATAGGCGTCAAGAGGGCCGGTTCGGGCAAATCAAACAATGCTCAAGCATATACGGGGAATCCTACCATAACGCGCCAAGAGCACTATGCCCAACAATATACTCTAATTTGAATAGATAGGATGGCCTTCTGATAATCGCCAGAATTATTTACGAACGTATCCTAGGGGAGTGCATTGCGCCACTAGTAATAGGTTCATTCAAATATACGTCGCCATTTCTGATTTTTATGTTAAAGCCACAGTCCGGATTGGTACACACCCAGGCTTTGTAATGAATAGGAGCACCCTGGCTTCCGAAATCTGACAGTGGCACCAAGTCACCCTCTGAACATTTTTGGCATTTTGGTAAAGATAAACTCTCCACTTAGACCACCTCCCCCGTAAAAACTTTGCGGAGTATATCACCTTTCATCTTGCCTTTACAATACTGGGTTTCCTGCCAAGAGATTTGCTTGGTCGCACTTTTACTTATTACATATCACTCAATAACCTAGTGTAAATCGGCGAATACACCACGCCTGCTTTACCAATATCACTTCTAAACAATCTGACCTTATCAATACCCGCAGGAATGCCATCGGACAGTTCATAATTTTCCAGGACTTGGCCTATATTAGCACCATAGATATCACGATGTGCCCTTTTTATTATCCTGCCAACAGTAATGTGAGGTGTGAAACGCGGTCTTGTTTCAATCAGGAAATTCACAGACCTCAATTCTTCAATTATTTTGGCGTGAAGACTTATCAATTCACTTGGCACATGTTGCATACCTAACCAAATCACCCGAGGTTTGTTGATGTTCGGGAAAGCCCCTATTTCATTAAACCAAACACGGAACGGACATATAGAATCCGTGGCACCATTTATCGCCTGACAAATCGCTGGAATCCTTTGTGTTTCTACATTACCTATAAAAACCAGAGTCATGTGCATGCTGGTGGCATTAACCCAGTCGATTCCTGCAGATATGTCCGTTTTCAAGTGATCAACATGTGCCCTGACTTTCTCAAGAACATGTTCAGATAGATCTACCGCTACGAAGACTCGTATTCGTTCCATGCAGGAATGCCTAACAACCTGGCTGCGTTGTTATAAAATATGCTTTCTTTCCAATGATCTGACATTGGGCCATCAACAATTTGTTGGATCATCAAGTTCTGTTTCATCAGAGGATAATCTGTCCCAAGCAAAACCTTTTCCTCTTCTATTAAATTTGACATAACTGAAAACACCTCACTGCTGTACAAGTATGGTGATGCGGCACTATCAAAATATACATTTCGCATAGATACAGCTACTTCTGGCATTAAAGCATAAAATGGAAGGCCTCCACCCCAATGAGCGCATATCAACGTCACTTCTGGAAAGTTTTCTATAAACCTATATACCACATCTGGTGTGGTTCGGCCTTTTCCGGGATAAGTGTGACCAATTGGTTCAGAGGTGTGCGTCAGAATGGGGATATTCAGACGAACCGCTGTTTCAGCAAGGTGTTCCATGGTATTACGATCCCCTAAATCGTAGCCTTGTGTGTCAGGGTGTAGTTCGCCTATGCCCACCAATCCCGCTTCTACACATCGTTCAACTTCATCGATCGCTGCCCGACCCCACGATGGATTAATCGAGCAGAACCCCCTCAATCTCAAAGGAAATTTCCTAACAGAAGCAATCATGTAATCGTTAGCCTGACGGCATAAATCAGGATCATTCCAGCCAATACCTAGGGCGACAGATATGTCAATACTAGCGCCATCCATAGTGGCAACCAACTCTTCTGCTGAAGCCATTCGGGATTTAGTATCAGAATACATGGCAGCTAGTGTCTCATCTCTTTGTAGCAAGTCATGTCTATTGTCGCTTATAGACGGAGGGAAAATATGGGTATGAAAATCTATAATCATATCTTTTACATTATCCGCATTAACTATTGCCTGATAGCAAATCGTTGACTCGACGCCATATGATCTTGGACACCTCAGCTGCAGGCAAGGTGCCATCTATTTTCAACCATCGCTCAGGTTGTTCCAAACTTAAAGACAGGTATCCATCTCGTACTCTTCGGTGGAAATCCATTATATCGTCCAGACGATGACCTGACTCATACCTATCGTTGGACACCTCATGTCTCTGCAAACCCTTTTCGGGAGCCACATCCAGAAGTATAGTTAGGTCAGGTAAAACGTTCTGTGTGCCAACTTCGTTAATTTGTTCAACAATCTCCAGTGACAAACCTCTACCATAACCCTGATAAGCCAACGTTGAGTCGGCAAATCTATCACATATCACAACTTCCCCCCTCCTAAGGGCTGGTCTTATAACATCGCTAACCAACTGCAATCTAGATGCATTGAATAACAAAAGTTCGGCCTCGTAGGCAAGGGCTATCTCAGAATACTTTAGTAGTCTCCTCAATCTGTTGCCAAGCGGTGTGCTGCCAGGTTCTCTTATGGATATAGCAGGTATGTGACGCCGCTTCAATCTTTGTGTAAGATACCTTGCTTGGGTACTCTTGCCACTACCTTCTCCGCCCTCTAGGGTTATAAACAATCCATACTTCATGATTATTAACTTAACGGCGAGATATTGTAACTCGTCGGTTTGGATCCTTCCCAACACTTGTTGAACTAAGGCTAAGATCCTCAGCTATCTGATGCTGCAATCTCCTTATATAGGCTATTTGTGGTGTTAGGATCACGGCTGACTGACCTTCATTGACATACTTGGCCGCGTCCTCAGCTTCTTTGATAGCCCCTTCAACCGGATCTACCCACCCTGACTGTATTGATATAGTTCCAAGAAACTCTCTAATCTGTGGTAGGGAATTCCTACGCAACACAAATATAGACCTACCGGCCTGTTCGGCCATTCGCAACAGCTTTGGCATTCTGCGAAAGAACTGCTTGGTCGTAAGTACAATTTCCGCTCTATCTAGGCTATCAACCACATGGACAGGCATTTGGTTAGCTTCCACTATTTCCAAAACCCTACTTTTGCTCAATCCGAACGGTAGCACCTTAACAACAGTGGTAGTGGTAATCACAGCCTGTTGAGCTACTCCATTATCCATAGGCTCTAACGTATCAAATGTCTCCTGATCCCTGCTATACCCTCGAGATTTGTGAATGTGTCCATCCGATGACGTTTCCCTAATCTCCGGGGATAATGACCTGCCTCTGAGTAACGCATCTACGACTTTGTCCACATTGTCGTGGATTGCCACCTTACTCCAATCTTGGATCTCAATTACTACATCAAATGTCGGGGGAGATTTCCTTTCTAAAACCGATTTTTGTGAACGCCTCCTTCTGGCCTCATCATCACCTAACGTTACAGTTTGTATGCCCCCTACCAAGTCCGCCAAAGTCGGATTCATGATCAAATTGTCCAAGGTATTACCATGTGCGGTAGCTATCAATTGAACCCCTCGTTCCGCTATAGTGCGTGCTGCTGCTGCATCCTGTTCAGTGCCCATTTCATCTATAATGATGACCTGCGGCATGTGATTCTCTACTGCCTCTATCATTACAGAATGCTGCAAGCCAGGAGTAGCCACCTGCATTCTACGGGAACTTCCTATGGCGGGGTGAGGGATATCTCCATCTCCTGCTATCTCGTTGGATGTATCCACTATTACAACTCTCCTGTAGGCCTCCTCTGAAAGGACCCTCGCTACCTCGCGTAACATTGTGGTTTTACCAACTCCTGGGCGACCCAGTAACAATATACTCCTGCCAGAACGCACTAAATCATCAACAATGTTGATAGTGCCATACACAGCTCTGCCAACCCTGCAAGTCAGGCCTATCGGCTTACCCCCCCTATTTAGTATTGCTGATATTCTGTGAAGGGTATATTCAATGCCAGCCCGATTGTCGTCCCCAAAGTCACCAACTCGTTCAATTACATGTTGTATGTCAACATCAGCAATTTTCTCCGTCGATAGCACTGATTCATGGTCCAAGAATCGAGCTTTCGGAACACGGCCCAAATCCATGATGACCTCCAGAAGGCCCGATAAATCATCAAAGTCGTTCAGGGCTGCACGGATAGGATCCGGCAGTACTTGAATCATGGCCTCTAGATCATCAGGCACAACAGGTCGTTTTACTCTACGTGGCATTGAATCTCCTCAACAAGTCATTAAGCTCCGACAGGAGCCATCTCTGAGTTCATAACTCTGGCTTTGGTTGGCTTAACCCACAAACAATACTCGCCAATTGGAATAAATCCTCTTTTTTCAAGAATCCAAGACAAGCTTGTTTGATAATAAGGCACAAGGCACAGGAAGGGATGTCGAAAATTGCTCTGTTGCATGCCCCAAGACATTAGAGCCTCAGACACACTAACTTCCTCCTCTGGGTGAACCATAAGATTCAGCACGTTAGCGGCATGTCTATTAGATCCTACCTGTATCCATCCCCTTACAAAATCCTGGCTACCATATACCCCTTGCCAAATACCATTACCATAAACTTCAGCCGCATCACCCCACTCATCCAAGGTTGACGCGTAAATCGCCTTAACTTTTTGGGGAACTACCTCATTATATAGTCTGTAAACGGGGTAATAATCAGATTTATCCATTATTCGGATATATGGAGATTCACGTTGGATCTGCGATAGCAAGGCTTCTCTCCAATAAAGTGTTTCTGTCTCACATTGAATAAACCCGGCCTGCTTAGCAATTTCTTCAACTCGATTACCCACTGGTAATCTAAGGAGTATTTTATCTGCGCCTTCCTTGCTTGCAACCAAAGATAGACCCTCCAGGAATTCCAATGCCCAATGTTCCAAATCGGCACAGAGCTTGAGAAGATGGATTTCCCATACCTTCGAACTTGCCCGTTTTCTGGCCGATACAATACCTTTGATTCCGTGTCCGTCAATACATATCTTGCTGCGGCTGTTTTGTTTTCGCGTAATCAAGTTTATAGCAGATGATAATTGGTCCAATATTCCTGATGCGCTATACCCTAATTTGTCTGACGTACAGGCTAAATCCGGACCAGTCTTTCGATTATCCACAAGCATCCTAAACACATCGTATGCCCTTAAATCACGAATCATCAGGCAGTTTGACCTGTAACCATATCAACAAAATATTCATGGAACCTGTAATCTTCAGTCAACTCCGGATGGAATGAGGTAACCAACACGTTATCCTGCCTAGCAGCAATCACTCCATGCTCTTTCAGTTCACAGAGAGAGGCAACCCCTGTACCAATTTCATTTATGGCTGGAGCCCGTATAAACACCGCTCTGAACAAGTCTGTCCCCAAAACGGGTACTTCCACATCAGTTTCGAAGCTGTCCACTTGTCTACCGAAAGCATTCCTTTCGACACGTATATCTATTAACCCTAGGGGCCTGGGATTATCTTCAGTCAATTCTTTCGAGAGAACAATCATCCCCGCACAAGTCCCCCAAACAGGCAAACCCCCCATTATCAATCGCTTGATGCTGTCAGTAAAACCATAAATGCCCATAAGTTGCACTATCGTGGTACTTTCCCCACCAGGTATGATTAGTCCATCAACCAAATCAAGCTGTTCAGGTAAGCGAATATATTCTACATTACAGCTTATACGCTTCAGCATCTTCGCATGCTCTTCAAAATCACCCTGAAGGGCTAATACTCCTATGGTGGTCAATTACCAGCCTCGTTGCGCCAATTGCTCTTCCAAGGGCATGGTGCTGACATCCAAGCCAGGCATAGCTTTACCCAATCCTCTAGACACCTCGGCCAAAATATTAGGGTCGGCAAAATGGGTAGTTGCCTTAACTATAGCCTTAGCCATCATTTCAGGGTTGTCGGATTTGAATATGCCAGACCCCACGAACACTCCTTCCACTCCGATCTGCATCATCAATGCAGCATCCGCCGGGGTGGCTATCCCTCCGGCCGCAAAATTCACTACTGGCAATTTGCCTGAATCATGAATCTGTTCAATTAATTCAAATGGTGCCTGTAAGTCCCTAGCGGTAGCCATCAATTCTTCGCTGTTCATTGTTTGTATTCTCTTGATTTCTCCCAACACAGATCTCGCATGCCTGACAGCCTCAACCACATTGCCAGTACCAGCCTCACCCTTAGTGCGAATCATAGCTGCCCCTTCGCCAATTCTCCTCAAGGCCTCTCCAAGGTTGCGACATCCACACACAAATGGCACCGTGAAGCCATGTTTCCATATATGGTTTGATTCGTCCGCAGGGGTCAAGACCTCTGACTCGTCCACGTAATCAACCCCCATTGCTTCCAAAATTTGTGCCTCTACAAAATGACCTATGCGAGCTTTGGCCATGACAGGAATAGTGACTGCATTTTTGATCTCTTCTATCATGCTAGGATCAGACATCCTAGCGACACCGCCATCTTTCCTGATGTCCGATGGCACCCTTTCCAGCGCCATCACGGCGCATGCTCCAGCATTTTCCGCTATTCTGGCTTGGTCAGCATCAACCACGTCCATTATCACGCCACCTTTTAGCATTTGGGCAAGGCCCGTTTTAACTAGCCAAGTTCCCTGATCCATCTTTCTCTCCTCCTTGGTGCGGCTGAAAACTAATTCAAGGTCATTATAATACACCAACACAAAATCCACTATCAAATACAGAAGTACAGTAGCTGGGCGCCCAGCCATATTCTCAATTACTATAGCTGTTACTGTACAGATATGTTTGCTTCCCCAAAGCTATTGAAGGTTGAACTGGACCGCTGTAAAATGCAACGGTTCTGTGTACATCGCCCTCAATTGACCTAGTCTATTGTCCACCTAGGAGAGTTATGCACAAAATCGCGTCCCACAGGTTTCTGCCCTGTCGGCCTTGCCAGTAAACTGGCTAAAAATATTCTGGTTTTATATATTTACAAATTGTCCTCCCAAAAATCCAATTCAAGTAATGAATCAAACACCATTTTCTATGGATGGTGGCTTCTAGGTGCTGGTACAGTCATTATGATGATGCAGGGCGCTTTGTATGCCTACGGCTTTTCAACATTCTTCGTTCCCCTAGCCACAGCACTTGGAACTAGTCGCGGAACTTTATCCCTTGCATTCTCTTTTACACGGCTGGAGAGCAGTTTATTGGGTCCCATAGAAGGCTATCTCATAGATCGCTTTGGCCCTAGGGGAGTAATGTATGTTGGATTCATTATATTTGGCCTCAGCTTCTTCCTGCTAAGTTTTGTCACCTCACTTTTTGGTTTTTATTTGGTGTTTCCTCTCATTGCCCTAGGGGCCAGTCTGTCGGGGTTTTTGCCTGTGGTAACCGCTGTCAATAACTGGTTTGCCCGTAGACGCGGCCTGGCAACAGGCATTAGTTCTGCCGGTGTTAATATAGGCGGCGTGTTAGTGGCTGTCGTCGCTATGGCCATCACCAGCTATGGTTGGCGAACAACCTCCATCATGATAGGGGCTTTGATTTGGCTGATGGGGTTCCCCCTGGCATCCATGATAAGGCACAAACCCGAGCAATACGGATATCTGCCAGATGGGGATCCTCATGCGCAACTAGCGGACAACCCAGATGAAGATCATTCTAGCGAGTTAAGCGGCAATATTCCTGACTTCTCTCCTAAAGAGGCTCTCAAAACCCCTGCATTTTGGTTCATAGCCTCCGCTCACAGTTTTTCCTTATTCATAGTCGGTTCAGTATCTATACACCAAATACCCCTTTTAGTAGACGTAGGAATATCCTTTGAAACCTCTGCGACAATTTTGGCATTCATGACTTTTGTGGCAATGCTCGGCAGGATAGCAGGAGGATATCTCGGAGATCGAATAGGCAGGAAATTGATCCTGGTCATATGTTTTTGCCTTATGTCAGTGGGCGTAATTGTTTTGGCCACAGCCCAAACAATTAGCCAGGCACTCGTTTATGCCGTCTTATACGGATTAGGGTACGGAGCAAGAGCGCCGATACTCATAGCCCTCAGAGGAGAATTCTTTGGTCCCAAGAATTTCGCCACGATTATGGGTCTGTCCCAGCCCATAATGGTAATTGGGGCGTTCTTTGGGCCAATAGCGGCGGGATTTGCTTATGATATACAGGGCAACTATAGAATGGTCTTTACGGTGATTGCTATTTTAAATCTGATTGGGGCTATTCTTGTTTTCTTTATAAATAAACCCGAGCCACCTAGAAGATAAAGGTTCCGCATGGTAGGCCCATCTATCCTGTTATACGAGATTTAATCCTTTGATTAGTGTTTCTGTTGCCTCTGGTTGCCTTGGGTAAATCCAAATATTCCCGCAGATATCGCCCCGTTGCAGACCCCTCAATTTGTGTCAGTTCCCTTGGTGTGCCACAAGCAATGACATATCCTCCCTTATCTCCGGCGCCTGGTCCAAGATCGATAATCCAATCAGCATTTTTTATCAAGTCTAGATGGTGCTCTATTAGCAATACAGTATTGCCAGAATCTACTAACCTATGCAAAACAGATAACAATGCGTCGCAATCCTGAAATGAAAGGCCTGTCGTTGGCTCATCAAGAACATATAAGGTGCTGCCTGTGGCTCTCCTGGAAAGCTCCGCTGAGAGTTTAACTCTTTGCGCTTCTCCTCCGCTCAACGTGGTGGCAGGTTGACCCAAACGGATGTAACCTAGACCGACATCCTTCATAGTCTCTAATCTGGAACGAATCTTAGGGAAATTCCAAAAGAAATCCAAAGCCTCCGATACTGTCATCTCAAGTACCTGGGCTATAGATTTGTCCTTAAATGATATTTCTAGGGCTTCCCGATTATATCTTCTCCCCTGACATACTTCACATGGTACGGTTACTTTCGGTAAAAATTGCATCTCAATCTGAATGTAACCGCCTCCGGCACATGCCTCACACCTACCACCTTAGACATTAAACGAAAATCTACCCGGACTATAGCCCCTGGCTCTGGCCTCTGGAGAAGTCGCGAATAGTTCTCTAATAGGCGTAAACGCTCCAGTATAGGTGGCCGGATTGCTTCTAGGGGTTCTACCGATTGGAGATTGGTCAATATTAACCACTTTGTCGATATTCTCCACCCCATCAACAGATTCACATTCTCCTGGTCGTTCCTTGGAATGGTTTAAAGCCTGAGCTAATTTCTTATAGAGAACCTCGTAAACCAGACTACTCTTCCCAGAACCTGATACCCCAGTAACACTGACCAATTTGCCTAGAGGTATTGCTACGTCTATATTCTTCAAATTGTTCTCGCTGGCGTTCCTTATATCAAGTTCTTTTCCATTACCGGAACGATATTCTTTAGGAATCGAGATCTTTTTGCGACCGCTGAGATATTGCCCGGTAATCGATTCTTCAGTGGCCTCGATCTCCTCTATTGAGCCCGCAACAACAACATAACCGCCATGCTCTCCCGCTCCAGGGCCCATGTCTATTATATGGTCAGCTGCCCGCATGACCGTCTCGTCATGTTCAACAATTATCACTGTATTCCCCAAATCTCGTAACTGTTTCAACGTTTCTATCAGTCTATGATCATCTACCGGATGAAGACCCACGCTGGGTTCATCACAGACATACAAAACACCAGTAAGACCTGACCCTATCTGAGTGGCCAAACGTATTCGTTGTGCCTCACCGCCGCTTAACGTATATGCGGTCCGATCTAAACTTATATAGTCCAAACCAACGTCCGAGAGGAACCTTAGGCGAGTCCCTATCTCCTTCAATATTTGCCTGGCAATAAATTGTTCGCGGGCATTAAGCGGAGAGGTCTCAGAATCCCCAAATATCCCCTGTCCCGACAACCAATCCACCCAGCGCGATGCCTGTCCTATTGTCATGGCAGTCATGTCCATTATGCTAATGTCAGCGACAGTTACTGACAACGACTGGTCACTAAGCCTTCTGCCATTGCAAGCGTTACACGGCCTGGAGGCCATGTATCGCTCAATATCCTGCCGGACATAATCGGATTCTGTATCCTTGTAACGACGTTCCAAATTGCTAACCACGCCCTCGAATGCGCTTTTCCAAGAATAGATCCTGCCTCTGCGGGTCCTGTGACTAATTTCGATCTTTTCTCGATCACTGCCATACAGTATCACGTCAATGTGTCTTTGCTCCAATTCCTTGACCGGCACAGAGGTGGAAAATCCATGAGTAGCAGACAGAGATCTAACAACACTTGCAAACCAAGGACTTGACACCCCAGTCCTCCAAGACCCTGATTTTGCCCAGGGGGCTATGGCTCCTTTATCTAAACTAAGTTCTTTGTCCGGGATTATAAGATCCGGATCTACCTCGAGCCTAAATCCTAATCCTGTACACACCTGGCATGCTCCGTGAGGACTGTTGAATGAAAATGTTCTTGGTTCAATCTCACCCATGCTGATACCGCAATATATACACGCGAATTGTTCAGAGTACAGCAATTCTTCCCCATCAGCTACAGCTATACGCACTATTCCATTACCAATACCAAGAGCTTGTTCCACGGAGTCTGCCAGTCGGATAGAATCCATTGTAGCCCCAACAATCAATCGATCTACGATAATCTCTATGGTATGCCAACGCTGTCTATCCAAAGTTATTTCTTCAGACAGGTCAACTATGTTTCCATCTACCCTGGCTCGAATGTAGCCAGCCTTCCTGGCTTTTTCAAACACATCTCTATGCTCTCCTTTGCGATGAATCACCTGAGGGGCCATAATCATGATACGGCTATCCTCGGGCAAGCCAGTGACCGCATCCACTATCTGCTGGACCGTTTGTCTTGCAACAGGCCTACCACATTTATGGCAATGAGGATGTCCGATACGAGAATATAGTAGCCTCAAATAATCATAGATCTCCGTAACAGTGCCTACTGTGGAGCGTGGGTTATGGGACACGCCTTTTTGATCAATTGAAATGGCTGGTGACAAACCATCAATATATTCCACATCAGGCTTATCCATTAAGCCCAGGAATTGTCTGGCATAGGCCGAAAGGGATTCGACATATCGGCGCTGCCCTTCTGCATAGATTGTGTCAAAAGCCAATGAACTCTTGCCAGACCCTGATACGCCTGTTATGACTACGAGTTGCCCTCGGGGAACCAAGACATCTATCCCCTTAAGGTTATGCTCCTTAGCGCCTTTAATTACAATGTTCCCTTGGCTCATCAATACTCCAGAAATCGAATATCCACATCGCACAATGTGTCGCATTTGATTCCCGACAATACCGTCTAAGTCTCTACAATAATTGGGTTGCGGTTATTATCGCGAACAAGACAGCAATCACTGTGCCGCAGTATGATCAACTTTGTTCGCTAATGCCCTTGTCATTTCCTCCAGGTCTCTCCGTAATGCTTTCTGTTTCTGAGACATGTAGTAGACATAGCCGAAGAAACTCAGCCAAGTTATTGTGTAAACAGCGAACAACCACTCAAGATTAGAATCCGGGTCAGTCGTCGTCACTTCTGTTTGTTGCGGCACAAGGTTTTCAGGACTGGCAACGATAGGGGCGGCTACGGCCAGTAGCACGAGTATATTAATAGAAAAAATCAATATCAGCCGCCTTAATGTAAGTCCATTCATATTAACTCCTGTTTATCTATATATTGCATTTTTACTCGGTTCTACCTAGTCCCTGTATCATTTCCATCTGTTCTTCACTTTTTTGGAGAGACATGCGCTCAACCAACAAGTAAATGAACAAAACTGTAAACGTCGCGGTGGCCGCCAATAAAACCATTCGCATGGAGGGATCCAATGATCCACTCGCCGCAGGACCGACAAGTACCTGTGGATGGACAGTCCTCCACCACACTATAGACAAATACACTATAGGCACATTTATAAAACCAGCAATGCCTAATATGGCAGAATAACGCGCGCTTTGGTCCTCATTATAGCTGTAGGCTCTTAACATTAGGTATGCCACGTATGTAAGCCATAAAATGAGAGATGTGCTAAGACGTGGATCCCACGTCCACCATACGCCCCACACTGGTTTGGCCCAAAGAATTCCCGATATTAACATTAGGGTCATAAACAAAACCCCAATCTCCGCTGCTGAGTAAGCGAATCTATCCCAACTCTTAGCACTCATCAATGCTTGGTTGTTGGACGATTTAACCGCGAATAAGTAACCTACACTACCAGTCAAAACAAAGAAGAATGCCAGGAAGCCTACCCATGCCACTGGGACATGGATATAGAAAATCCTCTGCGATATACCTAGATTCTTCTCGGTAGGAACCCAAATGAAAATTAGGTACAGTGTTCCTAACATCATTGCGCCAGCCAGAAGAAGAAGAAATAGGCTACTTTTGCCGGTTTTGACATTATTCATGTGCACACTACTCCCTTAGAACCTGATCGAAGGCTAAAGCCGATAAAACCACTGCTAAAATATCGAACACCAACATTAACTGAATCCATTTAACCATATCAACCCACGGTCCACGATCTAAAGCAATGCTCGATGCTACGACTGCAGATATAATAACTGGAACAACTAATGGAAGGAAGAGTACCGGCAACATTATATCGCGGGATCTAGTGTTTACTCCTATAGCAGAGAAAAGCGTGCCCACCGCGGCAAATCCAACGGTTGCAACAAACATTACCAACAAAAACGCCGGCTGAAACGGCGACATGTTGAATAAAACTGCAAATATTGGAAGAAGGGCTAGTTCGGCAATCAACATAAACATTAAATTAGCCAACATTTTCCCAAGGTATAAAGCTTCACCGCTAACTGGTGCCAACATTAGACCCACTAGGTTGCCTTGATCTTTCTCCAGAGCAAAAGTTCTAGCCAGGCCAAGTACTCCAGCAAAAGTAAAAGCCACCCAAAGGATACCAGGAGCGATGACTGTTGCTGTTTTTGGTGATGGCTTTAAAGCAAAATTCAATATTAACAGGGAGAGAATGGCAAAGGACAATATAGATATCATTATGTCCTTGGTTCGTATCTCTAACAAGACATCCTTCCAAACCAGAGCTAGTATTGTATGCCAAAAACTGACCACTACGATCTTCCCACAAGATTGTTGTAAATTTCTATCACTTTTGATTGATCCAAAGATGCCGTGTTGTTTTCATACACAATGTTCCCTCTGGCCAATATGGCAACCCGGTCACCTAATGTCCATCCTCTTTCTAAGCTATGTGTGACCATTAGAACTGTTCTCTGTCCGCGTTCGCTTTGATTTATTGCATTTTTGAGAACGGACAAGGCTTCTTGATCTAAACTGGTTTCGGGCTCGTCAAGCAACATAATTGGCGGATCATGTAAAATAGCCCTGGCGATCGACACCCTCTTCTGCATGCCGTGGGATAAGACGCTGGCTTTGTGGTCCAATATGGATTGGATGCCTACTATATCCGCTACTTCCATGATCCTATTTTCAAGGCCTGGTACAGAGAACATTTTCCCATGAAATCTGAGATTCTCAATTGTCGAAAGATCCTGATACAACAGGGATTGATGTGACACCACGCCAATATTGCGCCTGATTAATGAACTGTCAGACTTTAAATCAAACCCAGCAATACTGACTTCCCCGTTAGTTGGGCTGGTTATCGTTGAAAGAATCTTGATAAGGGTGGTCTTCCCTGCGCCATTAGGCCCAAATATCACCAGGAAATCACCCCAAGACACCGTCAGGTCCAGTTTTCTGATGGCCATCTCGGATCCGAATGTCTTACTCAGAGCTCTTATGGATATGGCATAAGAGCCCCCCCTGTCCTCCATATTCATGGCATTTGCCCTTCATCCCTATGTTTATTCCACATTGAACAATAACTTCAATCCTATTTCATGATACATCACCAGTGAAATTATAAGCAACGAGAGCACACCAGCATGGGTAAGTTCAAGTTCATCCCAGTATTAACGGGATGAACTTGTGCCTATGCCCCGCTTGTTTGCATTGACAGGCTTTCAAGCTGGTTGCTAGAATGAGCTCATAGTACAGCTAACAATAGTCAAGAGAGAGGTGCCTCATGGCAGAAACAAAGGAAGTCACTGTAGACGAAGTCCAGGAAGCGCTGCGAGATGTGTATGACCCAGAGATACCAGTCAACGTGCTTGACTTAGGGCTGATATATGACATAAAGATCACCGAAGGGCAAGTATATGTGCAAATGACACTTACTGCCCCAGGATGTGGTATGGGTCCATATATCGCACAGAATGCAGAATGGCGGATAGCAGAAGTAGACGGAGTATCCGACGTCGAGGTAGACATGGTATTTGATCCACCATGGAATCCCGATATGATAACTGAAGATGGCAAAAAATTACTCGGCATAGATTGAACCGTTACAGTGCCTATTGCCCTGCCATATACCATTTCAGATCGTTGACGCCTATGCGGCTAATGAAATATGGTCCCTTACGATAACAACACCAGGTAACCAATTAGCTCCAATCACTACTGCCTTGACCAGTCACTGTTTCAATATTGTAGATTTTCTTACATGAAATCCGGAGTAGATTTGGACAATGGAATAGGAAGGACTAACATTATATGACTCGAGAAATGTCCCCACAGGAGCAAGCTCGTCTGGAATCTATGAAGCGTAGCTGGCAACAGAGAAGAGAGATTTCGGACAAACTGTCCAAAATAGCCAACAAAATAGGCGTGTATAGCGGCAAGGGTGGAGTGGGCAAAACAACTGTAGCTGTCAACTTGGCAGTAACATTGGCCCAAAAGGGATACAACGTGGGACTAATGGACACAGATATAGACTGCCCTAATGCCAGTCGTGTACTTGGCGTTGATAGTAAACCAACATTTCAAGATGGCATGATAATCCCTCCTGAGAAGTATGGCGTAAAGATAGTATCAATGTCATTTTTCCAAGAGAATGAGGAAGAGGCCATAATATGGCGTGGTCCTATGGTCCACAATGCAATTAACCAATTTCTTCAAAACACTGAATGGGGGGACCTGGACTACCTGGTGGTAGATCTACCACCAGGTACATCCGACGCCCCTTTAACCGTTATGCAAGCTCTAAGCCTTGATGGATTTGTTGTAGTGACTTCGCCTCAAGCCTTGGCCAAATTGGACGCCAAGAGATCAATCAATATGATTCACAAGTTGAAGGTCAACGTTCTTGGTGTTGTTGAGAACTTCAGCGGGGATATGTTCGGATCTGGAGCTGGAGAGGAATTGGCACAGGAAATGAACCTCAACTTCATGGGTAGATTGGATATGCGCCCCGAATACCGCGATGTTTCCAAACCAGCAGTTCTATCTAACCCATTAATAGCCTCAGAATACGAGAACATCTTCTTTGGTCTGCAACCGGCCCTGGAAAACGCTGAACGAAATTCCTGATCAAATGACGATATAATCAGTCTTGTTTGCTTTCAGAGCTAAGGGATCTTCTCCTGTTTCGTCTACGTTTTATTCTCCTCACAGTGTGAGCCATATAACTTTGCAAATATGCTGCTTCTTGTGCAAATGATGTGCGAA
Source organism: uncultured Dehalococcoidia bacterium (assembly GCA_964578255.1). Lineage (GTDB taxonomy): Bacteria > Chloroflexota > Dehalococcoidia > Lucifugimonadales > UBA2985 > CAZOCC01. Next base: position 21,584 of record CAZOCC010000010.1, read on the forward strand.
AGCGTGAACTGTCCTGACCAATTCTCCTAAATTTCCTATATCTCGCCTTTGCAATCCTCCCAATGGAGTACTTGGACAAGGATTCTATCTCTGATTGTAAAGTGTCTTTTAAAATCAACCCCATCGCGTCGGGGTTACTCTGAGCCCCCCGTGGAGGTTCTGGAATTATCAAATCTATAACTCCCAATTCATAGCAATCCTGAGGGGACAGCTGCATAACCTCAGTAGGCTTTTGTCCTTTAACGTAATCATTATAAAGTAAAGCGGCAGCGTTTTCAGGTGAAGTCACTGTGATCCCAGCCTTCTCAAGAATTAGGGTTCTATCTGACACTCCCAATGCAAATGCACCCTCACTACCTCCTTCACCAATAATCACCGAGATGGTCCTGGTAGGCAATTGAGCCATTAAAGCCATCGTTGAGGCAATTGATACGCCCAGTCCTCGTTCTTCCGATTCACGGCCATAGTAAGGGCCAGGAGTGTCGATGAAATTTATCAACGGTAGACCAAACTTGGCAGCCAATGACATCATACGTTGTGCCTTGTAAAAACCTTCTGGCAAGGTCCTCCCAGAATGTCTTTCCTTAGAGGTCACATCGTGTCCTTTCTCTTGGCCTATTATTCCAAAGGACTTGTTGCCTATCTGGCCCAAACCAATCACGATACTGGGATCGTCAGCACAAAAACGGTCCCCATGCAATTCAACGAAGCTCTCAAAGGTCCTTCTAATCAAATCCAACGAAGTTGGCCTTTTATTATGCCTGGTTATAGGAACAGCTTCCCAGTCCTGCGGCCATAATTCCTCCAAGTAGTTTTCTTTGATCGCAGAATCCGCTATGACATCTCTCCTCTTCCTCGACATTGCATTGGAATGCTCTCCTGGCGTGAGGAGTTGCAACAGCACAGACAGCAAATTCTGGAGGTGTTCACGATCAACGACCCGATCAATCATTCCGTGGGCAAATTGGGCCTCTGCGGTGTAGCCACTGACGTTATCTCTGGTGCTAAAAGCTGAGCTAGGAGGGGCCACACCGATAATAGCTCCAGGTTCGGCCAATATAATGTCCGCCAAATTAGCAAAACTACTGTATGCTTGTCCAGTAGTAGGATTGGACATCAATACAATGAGTGGGATTTGTTTATCCTTAAGCTGATTAAATGCGAAGGCTGTCTTGGCCATCTGCATAAGGGACGAAATGCCATTTTGAACTCCCAATCCTCCACCAGTCACCAGGGCAACAACTGGTATTTGCTTCTTTGCAGCAAGCTCCAAGCCAGAGGAGATTTTTTCTCCTGCTATAGATCCCATAGTTCCACCTGAAAACCTGAAATCCAACGCTATAAGGACACAATTAGTACTACCAATGACCCCAGTACCAGTAATTGCTGCTTCGGTCAAGCCGGTATCCTTATGATTTCTTCTATATACCCTTTTGGGAGATGTCGATAAATCCTGTAAGGCAACTGTTTTATTTGTTTCCTTAAAACTTCCCGCCTCGGCCAACAGGGAAATATGTTCTCTGGCAGCGATGGGATAATGGAAACGGCAAGAAGGACACACTCTAAATCTCAAATAAACATCCGCATCAATTAAAGCAATGCTGCAAACCTCGCAGTATTCCCTAAGTATTGCGTCATCTTCAGCGACATCTGTGGCTGGCTGTTTATTGAAAAACGAGTCCATCCTATCGCCTAGACCTCGTACCATAACTACCCCTCCAAGTCTTGGCTATTCCGGACTTTGGGCGCCAATACTTCCCTAGATTTACCGGCCTCTCCTGCGCTAACTATTCCCTCTTCTTCCAACAGATCCATTAGCCTGGCTGCCCGCGGATATCCAATTCTCAATCTTCGCTGAAGGAGAGATGTGGACAATCTATTGTATTCTCTAGCCAATGCCCATGCGCTACCCAGCAGTTCATCTCCAAATTCCCCCTCCTTTATATCGAACGCCTGATTGGATTCTTCAGGTTCCAAGGAAATGGCAGGAGGGGTAGGTCCTGATTGCCGTTGCCAGCTTCGGACTAGCATTTCAACTTCTTTATCCGATATGAATGCGCCCTGGATGCGTTTGGGCTTAGGAGTATCAGGAGGCTGGAATAACATATCCCCTCTGCCTAATAATTTCTCTGCTCCAACAGAATCTAGAATTGTGCGGGAGTCAACTTGGGAGGCCACTGCAAAACCTATCCTACTTGGAAAATTCGCTTTGATTAAGCCAGTAACAACATCTACAGACGGGCGCTGTGTGGCCACCACAAGGTGGATTCCAGTAGCCCTACCCAACTGTGCCAACCTGATTATTGATCGCTCTATTTCATTTGTTGCCTGCATCATTAAGTCCGCTAACTCATCCACTGCCACCACTAATAAGGGCATTTTATCTTCACCAGAACGGCGTTCATTATAACTTTCAATGTTCCTTACGCCTGCTTCTTCTAATACTCTATACCTCCTGAGCATTTCTTTAATCATTCCCTTGAGCATTTTTACGGCCACTTCAACATCTACTACAACTGGTTCAATCAAATGTGGGATACCGTTATATGGCGTAAGTTCAACTCGCTTAGGATCTATAAGTAACAGTCGAGTTTCCAAAGGGGAATTTAGCATCAAAATAGATGCTATCACGGAATTGATACACACGCTCTTGCCGCTGCCCGTGGAGCCCGCTATAAGTAAATGAGGCATCTTGGCCAAGTCTGCCACTGCAACATCACCTCCAGTTCCCATGCCCAATCCCAGGGTCAACTTCGACTTAGAGCTACTTGATCTAAATGATTCGGTCTCCATAACTGACCTAAGGGTAACGATAGCTGGTTTAGGATTAGGAACTTCTATGCCAACCAGAGATGCTCCAGGTATAGGCGCCTCTATCCTTAGGCTAGGAGCTGCCAATGCCAATGCCAAGTCCTTCTCCCTGGCAACAATGCTATCAACCTTAACCCTGGTTTTATCTTCCACTCTTCTGACAATCGACTTACCCTCGATATTCTTTTCTTTCAGCTCTCTTGATTTCCTTATCCATCCCGGAACCAGACCGAACATGGTCACCACTGGGCCTGGCTTGACCTCGGAAACTGCTACCTCAATACCATAATCGCTTAAAGTAGTCTCTATGAGTTTTGACGTCGCAGTTTGGTCTATACCTGGCAACATGTCATCTGGATGAGGTAGTTCCAACAACGACATCGCAGGCAGAGACCATGCGGATGTGTCTTGGTGCTTTTTTGCCGAGATATTTGTTTTCTCCGATAGCTTACCCTCATCCCGCTTTTTAGCCAAAAGCGGCTCGTCTTGCAATAAATCTTCACTATGTACAATCATATCAGTCTTAGCAGAAACACTAGTTGTAGGTTTGTTAATTGGAGTACGCCCAGGTACTATTGGAGTCGGGGCAACACCTATCTTAATGTTAACTTTGCTTGCAGGATTCCTTGCAACAACAAATTCTCTTAATGAAATGTATCCGCTCTTGGCAATTTTGCCTATGAAGTGGACAGCGAGATTTTTGGCCCTTGGTGCTCCCCTAAGCACAATCCTGAAAAGAAACAGGATTGCCCCTTTTATCAAAATTGAGAACAGCGTCGCACTCTTTCTAAAAAAGCTCGGGCTGATCGCCAAAGTTAAAAAGGACCCCAAGGCCATAAGCCTAAAGACTCCCAAAACGCCTGAGCCACCTCTTATACTGTCTCCGACATATCCTCCTAAAGAGGATCCCGCTAATATACCGAGGTCAACAGGAAAATATGCCAAACAGCCCAATACCAACGGAATCATTAAATAACTAGCCAGCCAAGTCCTGAGAAAACGTCTTTGCAACAGACCTCTATGCTTCCATGGCAATACTATGCTTGCCATTACGATCGAAGCAGGCAAGAATATTCCTATGCCAAATGCAAGCACAAGCTCATCTCTAATCCATCGGTACCAATCAACAATCTGGGGGCTCAAGAGGAAAGATGATCCGATCACACCCGTTAAAATCGCCGAAGCCAAGAGGAATTTAATTGCTGATATGGATACGAATCTCGGAACAAGCATCATCTAGCGCTATACCTCCTCCACCGACAGAAAAATGACCGGCCTGCGACCTGTTTTTTTGAGGAGCAAATTGGCCACCGTCTCCCGGGCAGATGCATTTAGAGACTTTTCCTTGGAATTCCAGGAAGCGTGATCTTTGTTCCTATAATCAAGCAGTATTGCTGTAATGTCCGTGGCAATATCTGACTGGTCAGCCGGGTTAACGAACCCATAAGATATTACTTCTGGAATATTTCTATGTTCCCCTGTCATTTTATCTACGATTAGGGAGATGAAAACTACGCCGTCTCCCGATAAAGACTTGCGCTCATTAATTACCTCTCTATCCACGTAAAATATGCGAGACCCATCGACATAAACATGCCCAGCAACAACTTTATCCTTAATACCTGCCGACTCAGGAGATATCTCAAGAACATCCCCATCTTCCATCACAAAGGTGTTGTCCTTGGGAATACCAACTTGGTGTGCCAAAGTGGCGTGGGCCTTAAGGTGCCTGTGTTCGCCATGAACAGGAACAAAGAATTCAGGTCTGATAAGGTTCAGCATCAATTTGAGTTCCTCTTGACTAGCATGCCCATGAACGTGAACCAAGGCAACTTTATCATGTAATACCCGAGCGCCTTGTCTCAATAGATTATCTATTGTCTTACTTACAACGGTCTCATTGCCTGGAATCGGGGTTGCGGAAATCACCACTGTGTCTCCCTCTTCAATATTGATGTCCCTATGAGCATTGTTCGCTATTCTGACTAGAGCAGAAGTTGGTTCTCCTTGGCTTCCAGTAGTCATAATAACAACTTGCTCTGGGGGGAGCTCATTTATTTCCTTAAGGTTTTTGACAGTATGAGGTTCGGCCCTTAGATAACCCATTTCCAAGGCCATGTTAATATTACCAACCATGCTCCTCCCGGTAAAAGATACCTTCCTGCCGTGCCGTTCGGCTGCATCTATAACCAGCTGTATACGAGATATCAGAGAGGCGAAAGTAGCCACTAAAACCCTGCCCGGAGATGAACTTATCGCTCTATCAAGTGCTTCGCCTACTACCTGTTCAGACGGGGTATATCCGGCAACTTCAGCATAGGTGGAATCTGACATCAGCAACAACACTCCATCAGATGAAATTCTAGATAAATTACTCAAGTCTGTTGGCATACCGTCTACAGGGGTGTGATCTATCTTGAAATCACCTGTGTGAATCACCAACCCCATGGGTGTTTTTATCGCTAAGCCCATAGCGTCAGGTATGCTGTGGCATACCCTGAACCACTCCACTTCAAAAACACCTAATTCGACTTTTTGTCCGGGATCTATAGCAACTATTTGGGCATTCCCTAAGTCTCTGTGTTCCTTGAGTTTTACGCGGATTAGTCCTTCGGCTAGCCTAGGAGCGTAAACAGGAACATTTAGATCTCGCAACACATATGGCAGGGCTCCTGTATGATCTTCATGGCCGTGAGTAATCAGGATAGCCTTAACCCTGTCTTGATTTTGCTTAAGATATGATATATCCGGGATAACTAGATCAATCCCCAGCATATCCTCTTCAGGGAATAGCACGCCGGCATCGATAACAACTATGTCATCCATGTACTCCAACGCCAGCATGTTCTTTCCTATTTCACCCAGACCGCCCAGTGGAATAATTCTCAAAGATCTTGCCATAATCTATATCCTAAAACATGCTCAGCTGCTCTCCAGCAGTATCCTTTTGATAAGGAGCACCAGACATATTATCTTGTGGAGAGGAGCTTAAATCATTCAGTAATAAGGACAATTTCTCAAAATCCTCTATGATGACTTGCTTCAAGTTCGGTTGGTGCAGTGCGGCGGCTGGATGATACATTGGAAACAAAGTAAATTGGCCCATTGATCTTGCCTGGCCTCTAGATTTACCGATTGTTTCACCAGGCAAAAAACTAGTTAAAGAATGTCTGCCCAAACTTACTACCACTTTAGGATTCACCAAGTCTATTTGCCGATCCAAATACTTGCGGCAGGAGGATCGCTCCTCTGGAAGAGGATCCCGGTTATTTGGGGGTCTACATTTCACGGTATTAGTAATGTATATGTCCGCACGGTCCAATTTAGCTGATCTCAACAGTTCATCGAGGAAATTTCCCGCCGCACCCACGAAAGGCCTCCCAAGTTTATCTTCATTCGAGCCAGGAGCCTCTCCAACAAACATTACATCGGCAGTCTCCGATCCTTCACCCGGAACAGCAGTGTTCCGCTGATGTGAGAGTTGGCAATCGGTACACACCGAAACCTCACTCCTTATCTTGGAAATACTATCCATAGCTTATCATGGCGGCATCCAGGCTGCGAAAACGACATCACGCGAATAATAGCATGACCAATCCAGGGGGTCAATTTTTCAATCATCAATTTCGGGCTGGACCATGCCTCTATGTGTTGAGTTAGTGCACCATAATGGCCCCCGTGACTTGACCGCAATAGGTTAACGGTCGTACCATCCGACTATGAGGAAGCCACAGGATTACCCGTTAACAATAATTCCGAATTATATCGTGAGGGACGCAAGATGAATCTTTCAGGCGTCGAATATGGTTCACAATTTAGCCTGTTGCCACTATCTACATATTGATTACTGGATGGATGTAAACGACATGTCATACGATATAGCCATAATAGGCGGCGGTATCATCGGATTGTCAACTGCTATGCAGCTTTCCGAAAAACACCCTCAAAGCAAAATAATTGTAATAGAGAAAGAAGATAGTCTTGCCAATCATCAGACTGGCCACAATAGTGGGGTGATACACTCTGGGATATATTACAAGCCGGGTTCACTTAAGGCATATAACTGTGTGACTGGTAGCAGAGACCTGATGAAATTCTGTGACAGTAATAACATCCGATATGAATTGTGTGGCAAGATCATCGTTGCCACTAATGAAAAAGAACTAAAAGCTTTGCAGACACTTCATGAACGCGGCATCGCTAATGGGGTCCAAGGGCTCCGCATTTTAGATCCAGCTGAACTGAAAGAGATTGAGCCACATGCATCAGGACTAAAGGGTCTTTATTCCCCAAACACGGGGATCATAGATTACGTTGAGGTCACCAACGCATATGGTTTGAACTTTCAGGCAAATGGAGGGGATATACTTACTAACACTAAAGTCACGGCCATCCGACAAGCCGATGGCAAGTTTTACCTGCAGACAGACAATCGGGAAATCCTTGCGACTTACGTCATAAATTGTTCTGGCCTATATTCAGACAAGGTCGCGGCTATGCTCGGCGTCAGGGATACCACTAGGATTATTCCATTCCGAGGCGAATATTACATGCTAACGCCTGACGCAAAACAATTAGTGAATGGATTAATTTATCCCGTGCCTAATCCTGAGTTTCCCTTTTTGGGTGTCCATTTTACGAAAACTATACATGGCGACGTAGAAGCTGGCCCAAATGCTGTATTCGCATTTGCCAGGGAAGGTTATACCACTTCAACAATTAATATTCGGGAAACTTTTGAGACAATGACATTCAAGGGATTTTGGGCCATGAGCGCTAGGTACTGGAGTAGAGGGCTGCAGGAATTTTACCGGTCTCTTAGCAAACAGGCATTTTTGAGGTCCCTACAGACATTAGTGCCAGATATTAGAGAGCATCACCTAGTTAAAGGCGGCTCAGGCGTTCGCGCTCAAGAAGTAGAGTCTAATGGATTGTTGGCCGATGACTTTCATATCACACAGACCAAGAATGCGATTCACGTTAGAAATGCACCGTCGCCAGGCGCAACCGCTTCTTTGGCTATCGGGAAAAGTATTGTAGACCTAGCAACGGATTCCTTTGGTCTAACGTGATTTCTTAAATTACAAACTTGTTCATTGGCGTTATCTATACACAAGCAGAACCGTCAATACAGTAATAAGCCACAGACCTATAGTAACAATGATGGGTTTGTCGTTGAGCAATATGTTTTCGGGACTCTCTCCCAATTTTTTTGCGTGTATTAGGTAAAGATATCTAAATACACCGTAAATCACGAATGGTATTGTAAACATCATGGAGTTATTGTCAGGCAAATTGACAGCAGAGAAAGTATATAATATGTAGGAGACAATGGTTGCTGAAGCGACTACAGGGATAAGTGCTTCCAAAAACGCAGGCGAGTAACTTTCAAGAGTATCCCTTTGCATTGCACCTTCGCCATTTGCTAATATTGATTCATTCAGCCGTTTAGCGAAACCCAAGAATAGCGCTCCTAATGTAGTACATATATATAACCAAGGTGATATGTATACGCCTAACACTAGTGCTCCAGCGACGGCCCTCAACACGAAACCAAAGCTGATAACCATGACATCTAAAATAACTAGATGCTTCAAATATATCGTGTAAGCAAACATTGCAACGATATACGTGATTAGGATCAATGAGTAATCACTTCCCAGTCGCGTAGATAATGTTCCAGCTATCAATGACATTAATATTGAAATTACAATAGCGGTTTTGGCACTTATCGTACCTGCAGGTATGGGACGGTACCGTTTTGCGGGATGCCTGATGTCTTTTTCTATGTCACATGCATCATTGAAAATATAGATAGCGCTGGATGCTAAGCAAAATATGCCGAAAGCCGAACTAGCAACAGCAAACGCTTCCCATAATCCCTCAATATCATCGACGTTCCAGGCCTGTCCTGCCGAGAAGAAAAAAGCGAAGTATATGATCAAGTTCTTAGTCCACTGACGTGGCCTACAAGATATAAGCCATGCTAATGCATTTATCCTAATTCGTGCCAATGACAACTCCACAATATCCTTCCATCCTTGGGCAAACCGTGAGCTTGGATAATATGCGTGTTTACCAATCAAAGTCAACGCATGAACCACATAATGCGCCCTAGACATTAATTTACGCACAGGATAATATAGCAGCGGTGCAGTCAATATAATAACAATATGTGATTTCACGTCCCGTGTCTGTGCCCAAATTAGCAATCTGTTTGGAGCTGATAAAGGCTCATGGCCATTTTAGTTAGACTCACAAGGTTTGCCCTGAAATATAAGTCTCGTTTTATACTTGCCTATGTGTGTGCCCTGTCAGTTACAGTATTCGCTCTAGCCGTTCCAAGGATACTGGGTTATGCCATAGACTCAGTTGTTAGAGCAGGTGAACTCCGTGACCTCCTAGCCTTGGCTGCTGCTATCCTATTTATAAGTGTCCTAAGGGGTGTTGCTGCTTACGGCCAACAATACTTAGCAGAATCATTAGGACAGCGGGTTTCCTACGACATAAGAAATGCATATTATGATCGCCTGCAAAGGTTAAGTTTTGCTTTTCACGATCAAGAGAGATCGGGCGACTTGATGTCAAGAGGAACTGGAGATGTTGAAGGTGTGCGCATGTTTATCCAGGGGGGCTTAATCCGAGGCGGATATATGATTTCCTTAATAATTGGAGCAAGTATCGTTCTGTTGGTATCCAGTTGGCAATTGGCACTAATGAGCTTGGTGTTTGTTCCATTTATTATCATTAGAACTTCCACAATAATGTTGGCAATGAGACGGAATTGGATGGCTGAGAGAAGGGAAATGGGGCACTTGAATACGGTGCTGCAAGAAAACTTAGCCGGTCAACGCGTTGTTAAAGCGTTTGCTGCAGACGAATATGAAAAAGAAAAATTTCAGTATCGGGCCAATAACGTTGCTTACTACGGATTCAACGCTGAAAGACTTCAGGCCGTAACTACATCTCTAAATAATTTCTTCTTTTTAGGCGGAACAGGAATAATATTATGGTATGGAGGACGCCAAGTAACAGAAGGCATTCTTTCTCCAGGGGAACTGGTTGCCTTCTTGTTGTATCTAGGTCTCTTAGCAATACCAGTCAGGATGACTGCATGGATAGTTAATAGTTTTTCCAGGGCTATATCTTCTGGGGAGAGGATATTCTATGTTCTAGACACCGTATCACCAGTCGGAGAACAACTCAATGCAATCAAAGTCGCTAGAATGCGTGGCGATGTTAAGTTCGATGATGTGTCTTTTGCATATAACCCCGGCACAAATGTACTAACCAATATATCCTTGCACGTCCCACCAGCAAAAGTTATTGCCATATTGGGTGCCCCTGGTAGCGGAAAGACCACTGCAAGCCACCTGATACCAAGATTCTATGATGTCACAGCGGGCAAGATAACTATCGATGATATGGATATCAGAGAAATGACCCTGGAATCCCTACGGCACAACGTAGGGATTGTGCAACAGGACGTCTTTATATTCACTTCTACCATAAGAGCTAACATAGCTTACGGTTCAGTTGACGCATCACTGGAAGATATCATGAGGGTGGCAAAATTAGCCCAACTCCACGAACATATTGAATCGATGCCCCAAGGGTATGATACTTATGTCGGAGAACGTGGCTCAACACTATCTGGAGGCCAAAGACAGCGTCTTGCGATCGCTCGTACTCTATTGCTCAACCCTCCAATTCTTATACTGGACGACTCCACATCAAGCGTAGATACAGCGACTGAACATCTCATACGAAAAGCGTTGAACACAGTCATAGAAGGGCGCACCACTTTCATAATTGCACACAGGCTTAGTAGCATAAAGAGAGCAGACTCCATTTTGGTTTTAGAGAAGGGGCAGGTGATTCAGCAAGGCACTCATACTGAATTGATCGGATTGCCCGGCCCCTATCGAGAAATATACGACCTTCAGCTTAGGCCGCAAGAAGAGCAACACAATGAATTAGAAAACAATTCTTCTAATGGGTTGCCCCTCAACAATCGGTCATCTATAACCTCCCCAGACATAGAAGAAGAGGTAGTGGATTAATGCAGTTACCTCATAGTCAACCTAATCCAAATCTTCCTGACGCAGCCGAGGTCCGCAGAATACGAGGCAGGCTTAGCCTTGTACTTGAAGATACAGAATTTGGCAAAGTATACGACCAACATGTCATTTGGAGACTTCTTGGATATCTGCGGCCACACTGGAAATTGACCCTGGCCAGTGGAATTGCAATGCTAATCTATATTGCAACCCAAATCTCCGTGCCCCTATTGGTAGGCATAGCTATAAACCAATATGTACAAAACGACGATCTCTCAACTATAGATAAGCTTGCAGGCCTAAATAATATTGGTCTGGCATTTGCTGTAGTTGTAGTAATAAATTTAGCAGGGAACTTTTTCCACCTTCGAGGTTTAGCAAAAGTTAACATGTCCGTGTTGTACCAACTACGAGCGGACATGCATGCTCATCTTCAAAGATTATCTGCCCTGTTTTATGACCACAATGAGGTTGGCAGACTCATGAGTCGTGTTCAAAATGACACAATGGCTCTTCAGGAATTCATGACGATTTTTGTTGTTGGAGCCGCCGAGATTATTAGCCTTATCGGTATCATAGCCATAATGTTGGCCTGGAATTTCCAGCTAGCAGTCATGTGCTTCATTGTTATGCCCATATTTGCAGTCATTATGATATTTTGGCAAAAGAGGGCCAGACGTGCGTTTATGCAGGTTAGATATGCTATTGCAGGAGTGAATGCTAACTTACAGGAGAATATTACGGGGGTCCGAGTTACCCAAAGTATGAACCGGGAAGATGTTAACTTAGTAAGATTTGATGAGCTGAATGGCGAGCATTTAAACGCTAACCTTAAAGCAATTAGGCTAACCGCTAGCCTAATGCCTACTGTCGAGGTACTAACAGCGGTAGCATTCGGACTAGTGGTGGTGGTTGGAGGGAGAATGGAACAGACCGGCTCTTTGGAATTAGGAACTATGGTTGCCTTTGCTCTATTTGTTCAAAGGTTCTTTGAACCCATACGAGCACTAGTGATGCAATATGCTCAAATGCAAAGGGCAATGACGGCGGGCATGCGCATATTTGAATTACTGGATGTTCAGCCTGACTTGGTAGATTCTCCCCAAGCTAGCCACCTACCCACAATAAAAGGCCATTTGAAGTTCGATTCCGTTTCTTTCCAATATGTGCCTGAGACTGAAGTGTTGAAAAAGGTCACGTTGAACATACCTCCTGGTGAAACCATGGCTATAGTTGGACCAACAGGAGCAGGGAAGACCACTGTCGTGGCCTTAGTGGCTCGGTTTTATGACGTGACTCATGGACAAATCACTGTCGACGGATATGACATACGAGATGTAACAAGAGCATCCCTGGCTAGCCAAATGAGTTTGGTGCTACAAGAACCTTTCCTCTACTCAACAACAGTAGCTGACAACATTCGTTTTGCACACCGTTCAGCAACTCAGCAACAAATTGAGACCGCCACCAAGGCTCTAGGAGCACATGAGTTCATTATGCAGTTACCCGAAGGCTACGAAACTGTTTTACATGAGCGAGGCTCTAACTTGAGTCTTGGACAGCGTCAACTGATATCCTTCGCCAGAGCACTAGTGGCCGATCCTCGTATTCTGATCCTAGATGAGGCTACAGCAAATGTAGATAGCTATACCGAACGTCTAATTCAACAGGCTTTAAAGGAATTACTACGAGGGCGTACTGCCATTATCATAGCGCATAGACTCTCCACTATACGGGATGCCGACCAAATCTTGGTTCTGGACCAAGGTAACATAGCGGAACTAGGCAAACACGATGAATTAATGCAGAAAGCCGGTCTTTATTCCAGATTATACGAAATGAATTTCCAGGATAACGATTAAACCCAGCCTAAGACCGACAACGATTATCCCAAAGATCACTTGTGGCTTTCCTAATTGTCGCCTTTCCGAATCCTCTTCTCGCTAAATAGCCATACATTTTTCTAACAAATCTATTATGGTCAGACAGGTCAATTCTATTCAATATTACCGAACCTGCTTTATAGGCAGCATTCATATCATTGATGGATTCAACCGCTTCATCAGCAATTTGTTTGCTAATACCCTTGGCCCTGAGTTCCCTATTCACTAGCCATGCACTACGTGGTCTAAACAAAAGTCTGTTCTGGCACCAAGTGTCAGCAAACAATTTATCGTTCAGGAGGCCGCGCTCGATAAGCATCTGTATGACAGTGTCCGTGGTCGCTCTATCATAACCACCAATCCTCAAACGCTTACGGATCTCAAATGCACTACGGGCTTTGGGGGACAGATAACGCAGACTTGTTACTAGTGCTGTCTGGACAATATCCTGCTTGACCATGTTAAAAAAAGGACCGAATTGTGACTTTACTGTTCTGTGATTTCTTCCGCACTACCTTGCAAATTGTCATCACTCTGCCCAATCGACCCAGATCTGATAATCTGTTCTATTTCATCAGAGATTTCCGTATGAATACCAAGATATTCCTTAGCCGCTTCTCTACCTTGACCCAATCTCGTATCACCATATGAATAGAAAGATCCCGCTTTTGTGATTGTGCCCCCGGAGGTCCCCAAATCCAAAATGTCGCCTTCTTTGCTGATACCCTGATTGAACATAATGTCGAATTCAGCCACCCGGAATGGCGGAGCGACTTTATTCTTAACGATTCGTGCTTTCACCCTAGTCCCCACAACCTCGCTTCCATTCTTTATGGAATCTATCCTGCGAAGGTCAATGCGAACCGAGCTGTAAAATTTCAGGGCTCTCCCTCCAGGAGTGACCTCTGGGTTACCAAATACTATACCTATCTTTTCACGAATCTGATTAATAAACACAACAACCGCCTGAGAACGATTTATGGCCGCAGATAACTTCCGAAGGCCTTGGGACATCAGCCGGGCTTGCAAGCCCATATGCGAATCGCCCATATCTCCCTCAAGCTCAGCCCTAGGAACCATCGCCGCGACGCTATCGATTACAACTACGTCAACAGCTCCACTCCTAACTAAATATTCCGTTATTTCCAGTGCCTGTTCTGCGGTATCTGGTTGCGATACTAGCAAGTTGTCTAGATTCACTCCCAAGGTGTTAGCATAGCCAGGATCCAAGGCATTTTCGGTGTCTATATAGGCCGCCGTTCCTCCCATCCTTTGTGCTTCAGCCATGATATGATGGGCCAGCGTTGATTTTCCTGCTGATTCCGCTCCAAATATCTCAACAACTCGGCCCCTTGGCAATCCACCTATTCCCAGAGCAACGTCTAGAGATAGAGAACCCGAAGAGATGGCGTCGACGGCTAGTCTATGTCCGCCAGCACCCAATCTCATGATGCTTCCTTTGCCAATCTGTCGTTCTATTTGGCTTAAGGCCAACTCAAGGGCTTTTTCTTTTTCAGTACCCATTGCTACCTCCGTCAGCCTTCCAAGTAAGCCAAATCATAGCATGTGGTCAATGTATGGACAAGGGAGGTCTTTGGATTGATACTTAATCGGTGTTATACAAATTAAACCATTTTTATATTCGGTGTCATACCTCCAAATTGATTGCTGTCCTTATAGCTTTTTCATTTGTTTTACACTTATCATGCGACAGTCAACATGATATCAAGGCAGATCAAAGCTATATATCCACAACCCCCATGACAGTTGACAATACCCCTACTGCAACCGGCTATTTATTCACCAAGCCACATCCCGCTGCGTCAGCAGGGGGTGTGTCGTCAATTGATTTTGTTTCCACGGCGCCAGATAGAGATCAATATGACTTAGCCAGGCGTCTGTGGCCAGACACACCCCCTGAGGCCTACAAGTCATTTCTGCCCACCCGAACAAATCATCAAGTTGGCGATGTAGGCACGTTCTGGGTAACTGATATGATCAATGACTCCATGTACCAGATTGAAGCGGAATTATTGGCCATCAGCGAGAATGCATTATGGTATTTTCAAGTTGGCCACGAACCACCAGACAAGAATTTATCTTTGGCAGTGGATTCCTTCGAAGGAAAAATATTTCCTTCAGTGGTACAGACATTGTTAGGAGCTGGAAAGGAAAAAGACGCCTATGTATCCCCAATTTCGATACTGCATTTACCCCTCACGGGCGTTGCTGGTTATTACAATCCCCGAGATATCTACAGCAGACACATATACAGTTTCAGCAACGAGATGCACCTAATATACATGAACGTGCGTAATTTTGTAGGTTCATCGTCTTACCTTGGGACTTTAGCTCACGAATTGCAACATGCCATACACCTGTCAATTGATCCTACAGAAGAGACATGGGTAAACGAGGGTATGTCAGAAATTGCTAAATCATCTGCAGGTTATGAACTGTCATTCGTCGAATACTTCGTCGATAACCCTGATGTTTCTCTCTCCATATGGCCCATCCAATCCGACAATTCGGCAGGAAACTACGGCGCTTCTTCTCTATTCCTGCAATACCTGATAGATCATTATGGTTCTAGCGAAACATTAAGGAACCTTGCGGCGGAGCCGGCCGATGGTATACATGGCATTGATGCCTATCTTCTTGATGCTGGCCACAAATCCACATTCCAGGATGTATTCCAAAACTGGGTTGTTGCTAATTACTTGCATAGCCTGCACATTCCGCCATATTTCTATAAAACTATGGATGTTTCAGTTAGGCCCACTTCCACGATAACTGACTATGGCGTGTATGTGGATTCCGTTTCCCAATACGGGGCTCAGTATATCGATGTAAAATTAAACTCCGGCGATGCCCACATTATTTTCGATGGAGATCACGAGACACCTATATTGCCAGTAGCGGCACATAGTGGCACTCATTGTTGGTGGGGGAATACTGGGGATTCGATCGATTCCTCCCTCACTGCAGAATTTGATTTGAGTGAGGTGCCCGAAGCCTCTCTACATTATTGGACTTGGTACTCAATAGAGCCCTGGTGGGATTGGGCCTACGCTTTGGTGTCAGTAAACGATGGAGTCTCCTGGGATATTTTAAATGGCCGCCACACCACAAGCGAAAACCCATTAGGGACCAGTTTTGGTTCTGGCTACACCGGTGAAAGCAAGTCTTGGGTAAAAGAATCTATAGATTTAACTCCCTACGCCGGATCACCAATTCTCTTGAGGTTCGAATACATCACAGATGAAGCCTCTACAGGGCCAGGCATATGCATAGATGATATATCAATACCAGAGATTTCGTTTACCGACTCGGCTGAAACCGATGGTTTATGGGAACATTCGGGATTCTCAAGAATAGGTACTAATACCAGTCAACCCTACTCAATTACCATCGCTGAATTTGGACAATCCCCAACCATCAGAACAATCGAGTTAGATGAGCTTGCTAATGGTTCGTTTTTGATAGAGGGATTTGGTTCCAGGATAGATACTGCCACAATCATCATCGCTCCTATGGCTCCAACAACTTCCATGCCAGCTAATTACGTGCTAACTGTCAAACCCCACACATCACCATATTAACGTGGCAAATAGTTGCAGTATCCTGTATCTACCACCAGATCTTATTCTCCACAGTGTTTTGCAAATCAGTAAAATCCTTGGTCCACAGTGACGTACTAAGGTACTTCCATCCGCCATCAGCCAAAAGACACACTATATTACCCTTTTCCATTCTCTGGGCTAGCCTAGCAGCACAACAAACCACGGAACCGGACGATATGCCTGCAAATATGCCTTCTTTTTGCATTAGTTCTCGTGTCACTCGAAAAGCTTCCTTGCTTTCGATCATTATCCTACTATCCAGAAGAGACAGATCCAGAATAGGAGGAATAAATCCTTCCTCTAAACTTCGAAGGCCTTGGATCACGTCGTCTGGGTGAGGAACAACAGCTACCACCTTCACTGAAGGATTTTGTTCTTTAAGGCGCCTTCCGACTCCCATTAGTGTACCGCCTGTGCCTAAACCTGCTACAAAAACATCTATTTCGGGTAAATCTTTTAGGATCTCTTGGCCAGTAGTCTCGTAATGAGCCAAGGGATTCGCTTCATTGCCATATTGGAAGGGCATAAAATAATTGGGGTTTTCTGCGTCCATTTCCTCGGCAACTACTATCGCTCCATTCGTTCCCTTAGCCCCATCACTAAACACTATCTCTGCCCCATAGGCCTCCAATAGCTGGGCACGTTCATGACTGACATTTTCCGGCATAACCACTTTTATATGGTAACCTTTTCGTCTAGCAATAAAGGCAAGGGCGATACCGGTGTTGCCACTAGTCGGCTCCAAGATGATTTTATCATGATTGAGTGATCCATCCGCCTCAGCCCGCTCAATCATGTACTTAGCTATACGATCTTTCAGGCTACCTGTAGGATTATTGCCTTCCAATTTCGCGAATATCCTAACATTGGGATTAGGACTCATTCGGTCTATTTCTACCATCGGCGTATTACCAATAGTTCCCAAAATATCTTTATTCATCATATTTGCTAGACTAAATATCAGTTATTCTATGTTCGCCCTATTGAACAATAGCTGGTGCTTGCAATCCACAAAACACCTCATAGTCAATAAGCTCCTTGACCGTCGGGGTATCCCCGCACAAGGGGCATTGTGGGTTGCGACGCAACTTGACTGTTCTGAATTCCATGGTGAGAGCATCAATCAACAGCAGTCGACCAACCAACGGTTCTCCGCTTCCCAATATCAGTTTTATAGTCTCCACGGCTTGAATACTGCCCACCATTCCCGGCAGAGCACCAAGCACTCCGGCTTCAGCACAACTAGGAACTACTCCTGGAGGAGGAGGGGTAGGGAACAGGCAACGATAGCATCCTTGGCCTGGTATGAAAACGCTGGCTTGGCCATCAAACAAAAGTATGCTGCCGTCGACCAAAGGCTTGTTGGAAAGGTAGGCGGCATCATTTACCAAATAACGAGCCGCAAAATTATCTGCCCCATTAACAACAATGTCGTAACCGGATATTATCTCCATCGCGTTATCAGAGGATAGCGGGGTTTCATGTGCTATAACTTTCACATCGGAGTTATACTCCGCCAAAGTTCGTCGAGCAGATTCCACTTTAGGTGTGCCGATGTCACTTTCATGATGCAGAATTTGTCGTTGCAGGTTACTTATCTCGACCACATCGAAATCAACTATTCCCAAGGTGCCCACACCTGCCAGGCCAAGATACATGGCCACAGGTGAGCCTAGGCCACCGGCACCTATTATCAATACTTTGGCATCCAACAAGCCTCTTTGGCCTTTACTGCCAACTTGGGGCATTATTATATGGCGACTGTATCGTCGAACCTGTTCTGCCGTAAGTGCTAATGTTTGACTCATATCGACTTCCTTTCTCCAAAAGGCTCCAATAGTTTACACCATACCGCAACCGCAAATTCATCACTACGAATAATTACTCACTAAAAACCGGAAATTAATGAGCGATCAGATGCTATATACGGTTCACATTCAGGGCCAGACACCGTCGGAATCTTTTCAACATCCCATCAATCAGAAAGATCCTAAGCTATGGAAGGAGATTGTTCTTGCAACTGGCTCTGTTTATCAGCTAAATCTGCAATAGAAGTGGCACTTAAAACGCTGTTAACGGCATCTTCCACAGACTTCCACACGTCTCTTTGTGCACATATGCTGGAAAGATTACATTCTGCGGGTTCAGTTATACATTCCAATGCTGCAGTAGTTCCCTCTAACCCTGCCATCACCATACCCAAGCTTATGTGATTCGGGGATTTGGCCAAGACATGCCCGCCCTGTGGGCCTCTACGGCTATGTATAAAACCAAACCTGTTGAGAGTAGGAAGAAGTTGCTCTAAGTAGGATTCGGGGATCCCCTGTCTCGCGGCTATATCAATGGTCTGGACTGGGCCTTTCCCATACCATTGAGCCAGATCAACTAGGGCTCTTACCCCATAATCAACCTTCTTCGAAACCTTCATGCCGCCACCCTTAATTATTCAATTCATGCCTAAGCATGATTATAGCATCCCCTCTGGACACCTTCAAGTGCACGCGATATTATAGTCCTTCATAGTTTATGATTCCCAAGGAGGCATTTCATGGAGACCCTATCCTTTCAAGTTAGCAAAAGGGTTGTTCTAGGAAAGAAAGTAAAGGAATTGCGTCGGCAGGGACTAACACCCCTCCACCTGTATGGCAAAGGGGCGCCGTCTGTATTTCTTCAAGCTGATAGCCCTGCTGTAGCCGATATTGTTAAACAAGTTGGCAATAACATACCCTTAAATCTTTCTTATTCTGAGGCAGAAACCCCCGACCTGGTTTTTGTTCGTGAAATCCAGAGGCATCCCATTAGCAATCAAATCCTCCATGTTGATTTTTACCGTATAGACGTTACGCAGAAGGTTAGAGGGGTGGTACCCATATTCTTGCAGAATGAATCTCCGGCGGTACGAATACATGGCGGAGTTCTTTCGCAACTTACTCATTCTTTATCTGTGGAATGCCTGCCCATGGATATGCCTGAGAGAATAGACATAGATATATCAGTAATAGAAATACCTGATCAAGCTATACGGGTGTCTGATTTTATTACCGATAACAGAATAACTGTTCTTGCAGATCCAGAGGAAATAATAGCCAGAGTTACACCACCCAGAGTTGCTCAGCAACAGGAACTTGCTGATCAAGGTGATGAAGTGCCGGGGCCTGTCGAAACTATTTCTCAGGCAGAGGATTCTGGTGACACAGCAACAGAAGATGTAGGATAGTTCGTTGCCAGGGCTTGATCTAGGCTAGATGCTAGTGCCCCTATGTGCGGCCTCAAGACGGTAGATGATCCGACGAGAATGCCTTGTGCCCTTTTATAAAATCCTGGATAGGCATTGCGCGCTTGCCCTCCAGCTGAACTTCCTCTAACCTGATTGATCCGCGACCGGTGGCGACATGGGTTTCCATTTCTCCGGCAGGCCCCATCGTGAACACCTGGCCTGCGGAATAGTGGCTATCAGCGGAGTCAAGGGTGCTTGGGGTAGCCTTGATGACTTTCAAAAGGCATCTATTCCAATATGTGTAAGAACCGGGCCAAGGATAATAAGCTCTGATTTTTAGATGTATTTCCTCAGCTGTTTGATGCCAATCTATCCGCCCCTGCGCTTTCTCTATTTTCTTGCAATATGTAGCCAAAGAGGGGTCTTGTAACTCAGGAGTCAATTCTCCTCTAGTGTATGGCGGCAAAGTCTCCATAAGTAATTTCGCACCCTCTGAAAACATCCTGTTTGTTAAAGTCAACGTTGTATCTTCTTCGCGAATGGCGATTTGTTTTTGTGCAACAATCGGCCCTGAGTCCATACCCTCATCCAGTTCTATTATGGAGACTCCGGAAATATCTTCTCCTTGCAATAAAGCTGACGTTATTGGTGAAGCTCCTCTCAATTTTGGCAACAAAGACGGGTGCAGGTTTAAACAACCGAACCTTGATGCATGAATTATTCTATATGGCAATATCTTGCCAAAACCAACCACAATTGAAATGTCAGCCTTAAGTTCAACAAATTGAGCGTATGTATCCTCTAATTGCAACGATGCCGGTTGAAAGATCTCTAGTCCTTTGGTTAGAGCATAGTCTTTTATTGCCGGTCTGGTAGGTTCGCGACCTCTACCGGCAGGGCGGTCTGGCTGGCAGTATACTCCAACCACTTCCTCTCCACTTTGCAACAGGCTATCCAAGGCCGGTACGGAATAATACGGGGTTCCCATGTATATTATTCGCATTATCCACCTCTTTCAATTTTATTGGCGGGTCATCACTATCATGTACTCACTGGAGGCCGAAAATTGACTGAAAATTGATTGCCTTTCCCCTTGTACTCCCTAACTTGCGGCCCTGTTATATTATACAAGATTTGGATATTCCTTCTACATTTTGCTTGTCTTCTTGAGAACCTCAGTAGTACCTCGAGATTCGTAGATGTCAGGCACTGCTACAGCTGCTTTAGCCGCTGATTATACTGATGACGTGCTGTTGGTCGCGTTCTTATTCATTACCCACTGTTAGGAGAATAGCGTCGTCCGTGAAAAATCAAGACCCGAAGCAAATCTGGAAGATAGTTCTGGGCATCTTAGAGCTACAAGTAAGCAGGCCTAGTTACGCGACTTGGCTTAAGGATACTGTAGGTCTATCCATGAACGAACGCCTTTTTGAAGTGGCAACTCCATCTTTATTTGTCGCCAATTGGCTTGAATTAAGAATGTCATCCCTAATTGAGGCTACTGTATTGGAGGTTACGGGCAAAGCTCTCCCAGTAACATTCCAGGTGTCTACACCTGTGCTGCATGAACCGTCGCCAGGCGAACCTACTTCCCAACTTACTGGCCTCACACAAAACAGTCTCAATCGCGCGCCGACAACAGCACGCAAACCAATGGCCAAGCTCAACCCGAGATATACTTTGGATTCATTTGTTGTTGGTTCTTCAAATCAGTTAGCATATGCCGCTGCTATGGCTGTTTGCACCAACCCTGGCTCCGCTTACAACCCGCTTTTCCTGTATGGCGGTGTTGGATTGGGCAAAACCCACCTTCTTCATGGTATAGGCAATGCCACTACTGAACTAGGTTTAACAACTTTATATGTGAGCTCGGAACAATTCACTAATGAGTTTATTGGATCGATCCAAAATAAACGAACTGGAGAATTCCGCGACAAGTATCGCTCAGTAGATGTCCTTCTCTTAGATGATGTCCAATTCCTGCGAGGCAAAGAGACTATTCAAGAAAGTTTTTTCCATACCTTTAACGCTTTGCATAACTCTGGCAGTCAAATTGTCATCGCCTCGGACAGATCTTCAATCGAGCTCTTTCCTCTAGAGGAAAGACTTCTGTCGAGATTTCAGTGGGGGCTTAGTGCTGACATTAGGGTACCTGACCAAGCCACCCGCCTTGCAATACTTCAGGCTAAAGCAGTATGGGCCGGGAAGGCTATACCCAGCGAAGTACTACACTTCATATCCCAGAAATTCTCTGGTAGTATCAGGTCCCTTGAAGGAGCCCTCAATCGGGTTGTGGCATATTCCGAACTCACTGCGACCCCGTTAGGTCTCCAGGCTGCTGAACTTACCTTGCAAGACCTGATACCTGCGGATCACCCGTCTATTCCTACAAAACACGCCATCCTCACTGCTGTATGTGCAAAATATTCAGTTGACCCAGCAGCATTAAAGAGCAAGAGGCGGGATGCTACAGTCGTGTTAGCTAGGCATGTTGCTGCCTACTTCCTTCAAGAGCTTGGTCAACTTACGTTACGTGAGATAGCTCGGGAAATGGGCAACCGCGATCACTCCACCATACGACATGCCTGCGCTTCCGTAAAAGCGCGCGTTTCCTCTTCTCCACAGCTAGCTGCACAATTGGCTGATATATCTGCATCCCTAGATCCCCATCCTTCGGATTAGCCTTATTTTTCCACACTTTCCATATAGTCCACCACACT
>CAZOCC010000011.1:0-20832 GCA_964578255.1 uncultured Dehalococcoidia bacterium
ATATTCTGTCGAAACCATCCACAGATTGCGTGTCTGGATAGTTCCCTCGAATCATGTATAGGAAATTCTCGGTGAAACTCAAGCTCTTGTCAGGTTTTACAAAAGGAAGACCAGCTAAAGCGCGATATGCATTTACTGCTATCACAGGTATCTTGGAAAATAATCTCATACCTTTTTCATGATTGGAGCCACGGTTTATGTCCATCAAAGCATCCTGATTCTCATAGCCGGCCAGGAACGATATGCCTGTCCTCAAGGCATCCATGATCATGGTGTCCTGAGGCATTAGACTCAGTACCTGATATATTTCCTCAGGCAACTCATATTGGGATTTGGTATTCTCGCTAAAACTCTTTGCATCAGACTCATTGGGTATTTGTCCAAATATTACCAACTGAGCCACAGACGCGTAACTAAGGTGCTGAGCAAGTTGTATCAGGTCATACCCTCTAATGATTATCTGTTCTTGTTCTACGTCTAAGTATGATAGCTCAGTCTCATTGGATATCACTCCATCTAAGCCTGGTCTGAATATTTCTTCGGCCATATTGGCTCCTATCGTAAATTTATTTAAATCTTGGAAATTGATCTATGGTGCCAAATTAGGGTATTCTAAATCAATCTTTTGTTAATGACTGCATCAAGGTTCTATGCTTTCATTTAAAGTATATTCCCCTTGCCGCCGTATTCTTAGGTTCATCAACATCCATTTTTACATTCAGTCCTGCTAGTTCTGGTCCACTTAGTTTTTCCAATCCGTCTACTGCTGAAATGAACCTTTCGGTCTCTTTTGAACTGACTTTATCTGAAGTTAAATCTTTAAACTTGTTTATGTATTCGGATCTACCCCAGGGATTGCTGCCATAAACATGAGCATTTGCCACTGCCTTTTCGCCACTAATCACAGAACCGTCTTTAAAATGTATTGTCATGTCCCCACCAAAAGCCTGTTCTTTGGGATCTGTAGAGTGGTATCTGTCCTCCCATGCTTGATCGAACGAGGTTTCTATCTTTTTTATCAACTCTGCCAGGGCCTGATTCCTGCTTATCCCTAGGTAACTACGTTCATGATGCCATTCTCCGGACTCTAATGACCTTGCTATGGCAAACATTATACTGTGATCCAATGTGCCCCTAGGAGAATTCAAATTCGCCTTTTCAGGATCATTAGACCCAGTGCCAATCACATGGTGAGTATGATGACTAGTCCTTAAGAGTATCTTTTCTATTTCTTGTATTCCACCTTTATCATTAACTTGAGGTCGCATATCCAAGGATAAGTCTATTATAGCTTGCCCCTGGTATTCAAATGAGTGTTCCTTTGGGTAGGTAATCATTATATTCCTCAATTTGTCTTGACCAGGAGTCGCCAGTTGAACAGTATAACTGGAACCTCGACCATCTAGAAATTGAGCTATTATGCTGTCTACACCTTCATAGACTGGGTTGGGGCCCATTAGTCCGTGCATTGAGCTATTCACCGCATCTATCGCAATCTCAGAGGAAAATCCCGGTACAAATTCTTTCTGTGCACCAATTGTTCCTTTCCTAGATTGCCTTGACGAAACTGAATTGTGAACAGCAAAATTTACACTATTATAGATTTCGTCCAGGCTGAGGTGAAGCATTGCTCCTATACCAGCTGCTGTAGCGGAAGCTATGTGAGTCATATGGTCGACTTTATGTTTGTGTAGACTTATACCCGTGCCATTTCCTGTCCCGACTAAAGCTACGTGTATTTCATATGCAACTACTATACCTCTAACGAGATCTCCTCCAGTAAGTCCTAGATGCTGGGCTACTGCAAGTAATGGTGATATGTTGTCATCAGGATGGGAGTATTCAGCAGCCAAATAGGTATCATCTTGATCTAAGAACCGCACTGCGACGGCATTAGCGAAGGCGGCTTTTTCGGGAGAGAATTTTCGATCATTATCTAATGAGTATACTGTAGCGCCTCCCATACCCTCGCTAGCAATTGCTTTGCCTCTTGCTACAATCACAGGCAATTCATTTGCGGCAGCGATCGCTATAGCGGCATTATCTATCAGCCTATTCTTAACCATATCCAGCACGTCTACATCAATATCAAGTTTTGATGATTGCTTAGCCACTTCGGCTATGCGCCATGCCAATTGTGCCTTTTTAGCAAGGTCACCGCTTTGTTTCTCTACTATTACGTGGTGTAATGTCATTCTCGTATAAACTCTCTACAAAATCTTCTAATGGATGCTAACATAAACGCCGATTTTGATCATCCTGTAGTACTGTAAGAATAGTAATTTCACTTATAGCCTGTTTATCGCAGACCCTTTCTGCAACAATTTTGCGATTACGAATTCCATGGCCCACAGATTGTTTTTCCATCACCAGGTATATCCTAATTCCATTTTAAATTCTCGGTGTAAGCTCCTAATGGCAGTATTCCGATTTGTGATTAACAAATACCCCAGACTAGCTAGATTGATGTACGTTTGTGATGTTAGACAATAGGTATGGTTAGACATGTCAAAGCCGTATAAATATCCTCAGTGAAACAGTGTGCGGAACGGGCTAAGTCGTAAGCTTATTTAGTAATATTGGACATTGAGGGTATAACAAACGATCATTATACGCATATCATGATTCCAAAAACGTAATTGTTGGATCTGAAATAATTCCAACGTTTCTCATACGTTCTTGTGTTACAGGATTCGAAAAAAACAGGTTGAAATCTTCCCTGGATTGTGCCGTCAATATGACCCACGCGTTGTTTGGCAAATCAGTATTCTGATAAGGTTCTGCCTCAATGCCTGCTTCAGATCGAGCCTCTGCTCCTGTATGAAATCCAGCCTTAAACTTACCGAAGTCTTCTACATCAAAAGAAACAATTACTCTAATACTCATATACTCTAATACTCATACTAACTAACCACTCTTTTTAGCACACCTGTCCAAACATTCTAACACATAGTATTTATGCGATAATCTATAATGCTCTATGAATGTGCCGTACTGATTGGGCTTTACTGCCCTAAGATTGTGACTTATGTCATTTTCCGATATAGTATCGTTGATTTCGCACATTGAACGATTTTCTGGACTGAACAATGCTCAGCAATTTATTGTAGGAGGCAGGTAATGAAGGGTGTAAGGCTAACAGGACATAGACTTTTAGAATTTGTTGATGCAGATATGCCTGTTGCGGCGGATGGAGAGGTGTTAATTAAAATGAATCGCCTGTCTATATGTGGTAGTGACCTTCGTACTTATGACAGGGTTCATCCTGAGGAGATGTATCCACTGGGTCTTGGCGTACCATGTCACGAATGTCTAGGAGAAGTGGTGGAGAGTCGTTCTGATGGTTTGGCTGTGGGAGATAAAGTAATAGTAATCCCTACAAAAACTGGAGGATTGGTTGAATATGTGGCAGATTCTCCAGACAGATGCATAAAATTACCAAAAGGTGGTGATTTATCTGTATGGATGATGGCACAGCCCGTAGGGACAGTAATGTATGCTATCCAGCAGATAGGAAGCGTTCTTGGCAAGAGAATTGCCATACTGAGCCAAGGACCAATAGGTCTGGCATTTACACAATTGCTGGCCGCTGCTGGTGCCAGGGAAGTGATTGTGACAGACTTGCTTGATTATAGACTTGAGGTTGCCAAGAAAGTCGGAGCCACACACACCATAAATCCCAATAAATCTGACGTGATAGATAGCATAAGGGAGATCACAAATGGTGAGATGGTGGATATTGCTATCGAGGCTTGTGGCAGGCCGGAAACCTCCCACGAAGTATTCCAGGCACTCAGACTTCAAGGTACAGCTGTGCTTTTTGGAATGACACATGTGGATGATGTTTTCCCGTTCGATTACCATGCTATGTATCTGAAAATCCCGAAGATTATTGTGACCAATTCTGCTCGCGCAGGGGCTAATATAAAAGCTATTACAGAGTGTGTAGATTTAATGGATCAAGGGCGACTGGACCTGTCATACTTGGTCACTCATAGATTACCATTTGCGGATGTACAATTGGCGTACGATACGTATAGTGAGAAACGAGACCAATCACTCAAAACTGTCATGCAATTAGATTGACGGGGACTGTATAATGAGCCCTGTCTTCTTCCTGACTAGGGCAATTATTTGATAACCTGATGTCTATTTTTGGCGACCATGAGGAACATGTGTTTACGGCCTCATCTTCGAAATAATCTGTGAGAAATTGATTCTCTTGAAATACATGGTATGCAGATTGGCAACAATGAGCGTGGATGTAGCGAATGGATGGTAGTTATCTGATAATCTAGGGGACCTATCTTAACGCACGGAGTCGCGCAAATAGTGTTCTATGTCATGTTGAATTATTGTAAATGATAGATGTTTTCATTAATGTAATCCTGCCAGTTTTTCTGGTGGCCGTTATCGCTGGGTTGTTTCAACGATGGCGCAATGTTCCTGCCAGCTCTGTGAGCCAGGTTACTTTGTATATACTTGCCCCCGCTTTAATCTTTGAGTCATTGATTGAACAGGAGATGCCTGCGACGGCTTCTGTGGGAATAATTGTTACTGTCCTGGTTGGAACAATTTTACTGATAAGTTCAAGCTACGTGATAAGCAAGATAATGGGCCAAGAAAACGATATGAGAAGTGCTTTCGTTTTGTCCACAGCTTTCCCAAATGCTGGTAATTTGGCTTTGCCGGTTCTCTTGCTGGCGTTTGGAGATGAAGCTTTGGCTGTTGGTATAGTGATTTTTGTGACACAGGCTACTTTGGGTAATTCATTCGGTGTTTTTGTTGCAGCTAACAGTACGATGAATATTCTGAGTGCTGTAAAGCAAATATTCAAATTGCCGGCAATATATGCCACCATATTGGCTGTCATAGTTAGAGTATTTGATATGGATCTACCTAACTTAGTGAATGAACCCATTAGTTTACTTGCCCGCTCAGCAATTCCTATGATGTTGGTTGTTTTGGGACTTCAATTTAGTGGAAAGATTGGTCTGGAGAATCCATTCAGCCTTTCTACAGCTATATTGATAAGATTGATTTTTTCAGTCCCACTGATGTATGGGGTATCGTCTGTGTTCGGTCTCTCACCGTTGGCTCAAGGGGTGGTGATTGTGGTGTATGCCATGCCAGTTGCTGTCTTCACAACAATACTTGCCACGGAATTTAACACTCACCCCAAATTTGTTACTAACGCTGTTGTTATCAGTACGGTATTGAGTACTTTGACGTTGACGCTTGTTATACAAGTTTCTAAGGGCTTAATCAACTGATTATTGTCAATGTCAATTAAATGCACGCCGGAGAAAAGCTCTATTAATTGATTAGGTCTTGGAGGTGTATGCGAGTGTATTCGCCGTAGTGACCACTATCGTCATTATCTATCAAAGGTTCGGCCCACATATATCTAACATCCTTCCAATCTATAGGAAACGGTGGGTTGTCGAAGAATATTTTTACCGCTTCGAACGATGAATTCGCATCCACATAGCCCAGCATTTGGAAATTTTCGTATATATTTCCTGAAAGGGCTAGGAATTCACCGCGCATGGCAGCTAAAACCAAAAATCTGTTCATTCGAACTCCATTGGGTGGTTTAGGTATGATTATGACTCATGCGACAGTACACAACTTTACTTCCAGTTGTTTCACTGACGCACATAAACTGGGCGCAGGCACACGTAGCTCTTAGATGCAAGGAATACCTGGAGCTGTGTCTAGTATGACCTTATTTGCGGTTCCCACTGGGTTATAGTTACTGGGATATGGTCTATCTCAGGACCGTTGTGGGTTTGCTTAACAGCGATATGCTTTAACCAGTTTTCATCATCTCTATCTGGATATTCTGGCATGCAGTGCGCTCCGCGGCTTTCCTTGCGCTCCAGGGCACTGAGAACAATAGTCTCAGCACAATCAAGCATGAATCCTAGCTCTAAACAGGAAATCAAGTTTGTGTTGAACACCGACCCTTTGTCTTGTATTGGTACTTGTTGGTACCGCTCTTTAAGTCCAACCAATTTCTGTTTTGCAATATTCATGCCCTCGGTGGTTCTGAAAACAGCGACATGGTCATTCATTGTAACTCCCATGTCGTATCGGATCTTAGCAGGAGTGTCTCCATTGTCTGTGCGTGCAATTATTGCCTTGAGTTGATTCTCATCTTCAGATACACGGGATTCAGATATGGATTTAGTGCTCTTATCCAGGGCATATAGTGCGGCAGCTTCGCCGGATCTTCTTCCAAAAACTATTGTGTCAAGCAATGAGTTGGCTCCCAATCTATTACCACCATGTACACTTACGCAGGCTGCTTCTCCTGCAGCATATAGACCTGGTATTATGGTCGCTCCGTCCACGTTTGTTTTGACTCCCCCCATTTGGTAGTGCATTCCGGGTCTGATTGGTACTGGTGATTCGGCTAAGTCTATGCCAATGAAGTCCATAGACACTTCATTGATGTACTGAAGGCGTTCGTGGATTTTTTCTCTGCCCAGATGGCGTAGGTCTAACAGGACACAGCCGTCTATTCCTCTGCCTTCGTTGATTTCTGTTTGTTCAGCACGAGACACCACATCCCGGGAGGCGAGTTCCATCATGTTTGGTGCATATTTTTCCATAAATCGCTCATTATTGGCATTCAGTAGATAAGCACCTTCACCCCTCGCTGCTTCTGTTATCAAAACACCGTTGCTTTTTAATGTGGTAGGGTGATATTGGACCATTTCCATATCCATTAGGGGAGCACCGGCCCTGTAAGCTAATGCCATACCATCACCAGTACATATTAAGGCATTAGTGGTAGGTTCGTAGAGTCGCCCAAGTCCTCCAGCTGCTATTATTACTGCCTTGGCTTTAATAATTTGCAACTGACCTGTTCTCATTTCCATGGCTACTACACCATGACATTCACCGTTCTCAATTATAAGAGAATTGACGAACCACTCCTCATATACACGTACTCCAGCTTTTATCATCTGCTCGTACATGACGTGTAACATGGCTTGACCAGTGAAATCGGCCACAAAAAACGTCCTGGCCTTTTGCTGTCCTCCGAAATTCCGAGCGCCAAGGTGACCAGTTTCATCACGGCTAAATATAACACCCATATGTTCCTGCTCTATGATAGCCTGTCCGGCTTCCCTGCAGAGTACCTCTATGGCATCTTGATCCCCAAGGTAGTCACTGCCCTTCACAGTCTCATAGGCATGCTCTTCCCAATTGTCTCCTCTATCAGTTAGAGCGGCATTAATGCCACCTTGAGCAGCGTTTGAGTGACTTCTCACAGGATGCACCTTGGTGATTACAGCAACGTCGGCCCCATTGCTTTGGGAAGCCAGGGCAGCCCTAAGGCCGGCGAGGCCTCCTCCCATTACAAGTACGTCATGCTCGTGCATAGTTAACCTCCTGATACTAAATATAGACTCGTGTCAAAACTGCTAAGGATCATCATTTATAGCAAGCCTTGGAAACGACTTTACTCTTGTTTTGAGTGTTCTGATCTCAGTGTGCCAACGGGTAGTAAATATATCATGTATATGGACATGTAGTACAGTCTCTAAATCAAATAAATGTATCAACAGTAGAGTATTCTAGATATTCTGAAGGTGGCCTGGGTGTCTTTGGCTAATTCTATTGAGGCGATTGTATGGCTTTGTATTTTTGACCCTTACCGTTCACGTCAAGTCGTAATTCTATGAATTACTAATAACCCTTGCCAGTGTATCGATTTGACTGGTGATGTGTTATGTTGTTTCAATGTACTGAAATCCTAGTCTGGTCTCCACGCTTGATTTGTTCCATATTACATTATCAGGAGTTTGATAGAAATACGGATGCTTACCAACAAACCTCCAATGACATTGCCATTCGGGCTATTTTATGGCTGGGCAATCGTAGCGGTTGGTTGGTCTGCCAACATGGTTACTTCAACAATGAACCCGGTTGTGTTTTCGGTTTTCATAGACCCCATGAGAAATGACCTAGATTTGGAGTTAAGTGACATGGCTTGGGCGATAAGTGCCAGGATGCTGGCTACGGGGCTGGTTTCCCCGTTTCTGGGAGGATTAATTGATAAATATGGAGCTAGATGGTTGGGCTTATTTGGAGGATTACTATCAGGTGCCCTTTTGATAGCTCTGTACTTCGCTTCCAACATATGGGTCATATATTTGCTGTTTGCGGTCAGTGGGTTATCAGGATTCGGGAGTTTCGGCGGCCAATTACTGACAATAGTTCCTGTGGCAAATTGGTTTGTTGTCAAAAGGGGTAGAGCCACAGCTATTGCTGCTACTGGAATGGGCGCCGGCACCACATTAGGCGTACCAATTGCTCTACTGCTCATTAATACCGTAGGTTGGCGGTGGGCATGGGCCATATTCGGTCGGGCTATTTGGTTTGTAATCATTCCTGGTTATGGGATTCTTATGCGTCGTAAACCAGAGGATTTGGGTATGTTGCCAGATGGTAAATCAGTGCCCGAGTCAGGTATGGGATTACCTAATCCTCAAGCCAAGAATGGAGTCATAGAAGACCCTATAGAACAAAATTGGACTTTAGGGCAGGCTGTACGTACTCCAGTACTGTGGTTCATTTTGGTAACAATTACCATACATATGTTTGCTACTGCCGGAGTTCTTTTCTTAAGAGTTCCGTATTGGAATGACATAGGTATATCGGCTCAGGCTATTGCATTTGGAGTGGCACTTGACCCTTTCACAGTCATATTTAGCATAATGATATTCGGGTTCTTGGCGGAGCGGTATCCTATAAGAGTTATCGGTGCGATTGGGGGTGTATGGCGTGCCTTTTCAATGATCCCACTTGCACTGATGAGTAATAATACGTCCCAGGTTTTCATTCATAACATCACGTGGGGAATGGGCTCAGGTGCTTTCGGTACGGCCCAAAACCTGATAGTTCCAGCATATTATGGGCGATTGGCTCAAGGTGCTATAAGAGGTATATCCTTACCTATAATGATAATTGCTGGAGCTCTTGGAGCTCCTGTGACAGCCTACCTAGTAGATTCAGGCATAGGTCTAGGATTGATATGGAAGGCATCGTTGGTTATGATGTTCGTGGCCGGATTGATGTTTTTATTTCTCAAACCACCTACACTCCACAGAAGTGACCATGCAAAATAGTATTACTAACTATCCGTAACATATTTGGAAACAACATTTTATGGCATTTAAGCAATAGCGGATTAAATTAATATGCGTTCGTTATAGATGTGCATGACTTGTCATGTGGGTTTTCTTTGCAATAGGTATTGCAAATATGTATGATGGTGGCTAACCGAATCTTTTAAATATTAAATTGAACATATTGGGATTTAATTTCCAAATAGGAGATAAACATGACGACTGTTCCGATTGTGTATACGATTCAGGGATGTGATGCATGCGTTAAATTGCTTTCAAAGTGGAATAACGAAGGAGTATCTTTCGAAGAGCGCCGCGCAGATTTGTCGCAGGATATTATGGAAGAGGCTAGGAAATATGGAAACGTAGTTCCCATAATACTTTACCCTGATGGTACGACCGAGGAGGGTTTTGAGGGTGGTATAGGGTGCTATATTGGCTGACAGGATGATTCCACTGATCTTCATGCAATAGTCTAGGATATATTATTTTGAGAAAGGGGCATGCTAAATGTCTGATAATGGAACAGCTGTCACCAATGACAGATTCGAACAAGGTTTGACCTATGGTGCTTATGTGGACCAAATCAATGTGAACCGTGATCGTTTTGAACAGTGTAAGTCATCTGCGTCTGAAGCGATGGGAGATGATGATGCAGAATTTTTCAAGGCAGCGGTCGCTAATGGATTATCCAAAGTATTGGTGTTGGGAGAAGACTGGTGTCCGGACGTTTACAGAGGAATGCCGGTAATAGCAACTATATCTGAAGTATCTGGTATGGAAATGCGTGTATTTCCAAGAGACCTGCACTTAGATATTATGGATGAGTTTCTAAAGGATGGGCAACATAGATCTATACCTGTTGCTGTTTTTTACACTGATGACTTGAGCTATGTTTGTCACTGGATAGAGAGACCGTCTTCGGCAACAGAGGAAATGAAAGAAATAGATGAGGCCCTGGCTAACGAATTGGCCGGTCAGGATGAACAAGTGGTGCGTGATGTGCGTAGGCAACGGATTAATGCAAGATTTTCTGACTGGCAACACGATACAATCAAAGAAATAAGACAGTTGTTGAAACAAACTATGAATGGATAATGGCTCGTGTTTGGCTTGCTATTGCATGACGTCGGACGCACCAGGCAAATTTTGATAATAGAGTATCGTTGATCCGTGTTTATTAAGCCGTGATGGCCGAATAAGATCCGTTACGCGCGTTACATTCTTGTTCCGGGCGTAGCCCTTAGAGTCTCTCGTGTGTGCCGTGTTTATATCAACTTATGGCTATAACTAATTCAGACAACAATAATTCAACTGACCGACCTGCTAATCGTAATAGGTTATATTATGGATGGATAATAGTTATTGTGGTTGGGTTAGCTGGATTCACACAGAGTGCTGAGTCCTATCCCATATTGGGTGTCTTTATGAAACCCATGACAGAAGAGTTTGGTTGGTCTCGGACTGTTTTCTCTGGTTCAACTCTTATTGGAACCCTCATTGGAGGTTTGTTGTCAATAATAATTGGACCAAGGCTCGACAGATTTGGTTCTAGATGGACACTGACTACAACATTTGCAATCTTGGGTTTCACTTTAGTTCTAACCGCTTTCATCTCAGAGCTTTGGCAATTCTATGTCTTACAGATTATAGGCAGAGCCTTGACTATGGGTATATTAGCCTTGATTTTAGGAGTGGTTGTCCCGAAATGGTTTGTCGTCAAACGAGGTAGGGCAGTGGCTTTGGGTGGATTAGGTCAAAGAATAGGGAATGCAGGCACACCTCTTTATGTTCAGTTCTTGGTCTCTCAGGGGAGTTGGAGATTGGCCACCGCTGTTGCTGGTGTGCTCATGTGGACAGTATCTATGATTCCGGCGGCCATTTTCATGCGACACAAGCCAGAGGATATGGGATTATCACCTGATGGAGTGAACAGGGAAAATAATATTGACGACGAATCTGGTCACGCCAATGGGATCCAGGACCAAGAAATCTCCATGACCCGCAATGAGGCACTTATGCATCCATCATTCTATCTAATGATGATAGCTTTTTCTTTAGCCTTTTTGGCGGCACCTGCTATGAATCTTCATATGATTCCTTACATGACCGACAAAGGCATACCAGAGGGGTATGCAGTAACTGCCACAGCAGTATTATCAGTGTTTGCTGGAATAGGATCCATTTTTTCAGGCTTCTTATCAGAGAGGATCACTGCCAGAAAAACCCTGATTGGCATTTTCATGTTTATGGGATTAGGCTTCTTGATGTTGCTCAGAGTTGAAACTGCACTTCAAAGCATGATTTGGGCAGTGTATTATGGCCTGTCATTTGGAGGTATGTTTATTGGAACACAGTTGATTGTTGCTGACTTCTATGGGCGCGAGCACATTGGAGCCATAAGAGGAGTTATATGGCCAATCCAGCTAATATTTAACGCCTCTGGGCCTTTTATAGCAGCCCTTGCGTATGATTCCTCGGGGAACTATGACACAATATTCACGGTATTCGCCTTTTTTATGATTAGTGCTAGTATCATGATGTTGTTTACCAAGGCACCTTCGGGTCTTAAGCCTGTCTCAAAAGATGCATAGAAAAATGTGGTATAGATTTAATTAGAACTTCTTTGATAAATGAAATGAAAACAGGAGGGGGATCTTGTCAAATTACAATGAATTATCTAATGAAGAACAATTTGTTATTGAACACAAAGGTACAGAGAGGCCATTCTCTGGAAAATACGATAACTTCTATGAGCAAGGTATTTACATATGTAAGAAATGCAATGCCGAACTGTACAGATCAGAAACCAAGTTTGATGCGCACTGTGGATGGCCAGCATTTGATCAGGAACTGCCAGGATCTGTGAACAGCTTGCCAGATCCTGATGGTATGAGAATAGAGATCGAATGTGCCAATTGCGGCGGTCATTTAGGACATGTATTTTACGGGGAGGGTTTTACTGAGACAAATGCAAGGCATTGTGTGAATTCTTTGTCCATAAAATTTATTGAAGAATAGTCTCAGTTAAGCAGTACCATGTGCTGATGGCGGTTAGTCATGGCGCCATTGGTTGAGGTTAATCCCAAAGAGTCTCGTCCCTGGCCTGTTCAAAGCCGTGTATACTTGCTTCCCAAGTGGATGTGTCGAGTATTGCATATGTCCGAAGCGTGGGGTTGTCAGGGTCTCTGGGCTGACCAAGGGATCCGGGGTTTATCAAGAGGGTTTTATCTACCCATGTTATAAGCGGCCTGTGAGTGTGGCCTACTACCAAGACGTCTGTGCCGAATTCTGGTAGTAATTCATTAGGTATCTTGGCCAATTTACCAGCCTGGCTGTTATCACCACTTCCACCTACTGTCTCTCCTGATCCTTGTGCCTCAGCCGGAGCCAGTCTGTCTCCCTCTCCAGGCAAGAATACTCCTGCTCTTCCTCCGTCTACTCCACCAGTAGGATCTAGAGGACTCGTGTGCATCATCATTACTCGTTTGCCATCTATGTTCCACTCCAACGTTAGCGGCACCCTTTGTAGGTGGATCAAGTTGTCAGGTTTAATTTTACCTGATCTGCGGAGCATGGTTCCAGCTGAAGACAGTATAGCCGTATCGTGATTACCTCTTACAACGGGCATTTGCCATCTTTGGATAATTTCCGATATTTCATTCGAGAACCTGTATTGGAGGTTAAGGTCTCCGGCACATATCATTTGGTCTACCCCTTTTAGTTCATTCAGGGCAGTTTCCAGGGCTTTCACGTCGCAATGTAGGTCTGATATTATGCCGATCTTCAAAGGTCTAACCTCCGACTAATTTAAACAAGCAAGGTGGCCAACCTCGGACACTGAAGTGAACGGTACGGTTGGCCACCTTAAAGTTATCTTACTATTCCCGGGTACACAGGAAGCTAGAGCCGTTTCCATGAGGTCCAGTTTCACATATTGCTACGTCTAACTTCTTCAAAGCTCCACCAGGTCTTGGCAGTTGTCTTTCACCCGCGGTACCCATCATCTGCATGGCCGTCTCGTGTATGTGGGTCATGCCATGTATTCGACCATTACCAAGGTTGCCGCCAGATGTATTCATTGGGTGCGGTCCATCTAAGGCAATTGTTCCATTTTTCATCCAGTCGTGTGCTTCGCCTTCTGGCACCAAGCCCATGGTTTCCAGCCACATCCAAGTCATTGGCGCAAAACCATCATAAAGGTGGATTAGATCCACATCGGATGGTTTCATCCCGGCGCTTGCGAATAGATTCTTGCCCTGTTGGCCTTCCCATTCGTACTTATTTTCTAACGAGTTCTCGACACCGGTCTTTTGTAGGTTCCATACACTTGCAGCCATCCCAGCGATATAACCGCCTGGATGCGGTGTATCCTTGGCTCGATCTTCTGTGGTCATTATTACAGCATGTACTCCATCCACTGGCATGTCGTTGTCGAACACACACATAGGATATGCTATGAGGCGAGAATTAATATAATCGTCATAGGTTATTTGTCGACCCTTCCAGACTGCGTAAGGGTTTAATTGGGCATTCTTATGAGCGGTCAACACATACTCGGCGAGTTCCTCCCGCTTCGCCCCATACTTTTGCAGGTATCTTTGATATGTAATGGCTTGGCCTGATCCTCCAACTCCGTGTCCATATATTGTCGAGAAGGCGGCATCACCAGCGGCATTCTGGCCACTTACTTGGCGATACCTGACACCGGCTGGGTGGTGACCAGTCCTAATGCATATAGCATAGTTGCAGACACCGGATGCCAGGGCGGTTGCAGCAAGATGTATCATGCTTACAGAGCCGGCTGCTGGCAGGTCTGTTTGGATCCACCATTTTACATTTTCAAATGGAATAGCGTGCATAATGTGTTTGGCATCTAGCCAAACAGCAGGATCACCCTTAATGCTGGGTCCCCAGTTAGGGTCAGCCCAAGAGGCTACTCCGTCTATGTCTGAGGGTTTAAGGCCAGCGTCTTCAATTGCCATTAGACCTGCTTCGTTGGCTCTCTCGGACTTGCTACCGCCAAAATAACGACGACACATACTGCTTCCGGCGCCTATAAACACTGGTCGTTTTCCTTTAGGCCATTCTATTGGCATATTGATCTCCTTTCGTATTTACTCCTAAGAAACCAACTTAGGACCTGTTATTTCCCATTAGTCTTACCACATCTCAATCTTCTGCAGCTGACAAATCAGCTCTTGCGTGGTTGAAATTGAGGTATGGTGATGTTCTCATTAACCTTTTCGAAAACGACCTCTAACGGTAAGCCTATAGGAAGATTCTCTCCAAGGGCTCCAGGATCATAGTTCAACAAATTTGACATAAGCAAGAGTTCTGGTTGTTCTTCAAGTTCAACTATCAATACAGGATATGGAACTTTCTCTTCAAATCCGGATACAGAAGTGTCGTAACACATATAATGTGTGTACAGTGTGGCCCTGCCACTTACTTCCTCGAATTTCAACTCCGCGAACCGGTCCCTGCACTCTATACAGATGTAGTTCGGTGGGTGTTGATAATAGCCACAACCTTGGCAACGCTGTATCATCAGCTTCCCTTCCTTGCAACCGTCCCAGAACGGTTGAGTTACTGGTTGGGGTACAGGAATGATATTGTAAGGTGCCATAGTCGATTGAGTTAGATTGTCCAATTCATAGGTTAAATCAGCCGCGGCACCGCCGAGGACTGCTGCATGGGTTCCCAATGGGCCGACAGTTGGCCCAGATCCCTCACTAGTCATGGCTCTCCACCTTTCGATATAGATTGAACTACAACAAACGTTTCACAGTGTTTGGTCCTATGATCTGCTGCCCCTGCATTCTAGGGGCGGGTAATATTATTGTCAAGGAATTCACGGATGCCAGAGGTTGATCAATCGGGGCCAATTGACCTTGCAAGTTATACTATATCAAATGAATTCCCCTACAGTGAATGGACTGATCTCGCCTGTGTCATTCTAGCTGTAAATGGTGCAATGGTTCCCAATAATGGTTCCCAATACAGATGGTACTCCGTATGCAGGACCAGCAGTAGTATGTAGTAGTGGGTATATGTATAAATGATATCTAAAAATCTTCTACCTATATGTATCGTAATATATTGTAGCGCTGTATGTGACCCTGGAACCTTAGGATGTTACTAATAATATAGTTCATTCATCCATAAACAAATCCATTGATCGCTCAGGCATGAACAATATACCTATTGCTTGTATCTTGTATATAGAATGTTTTGTCGTTGCCGCGAATATACATATATATAATGTATACAAGCAATAGCTCAATTATTTTTCGGCATTTGTGGTTTTACAACGATATTTTGATAATTTTCGCTAATCTTGTTTATTCTTCGATAGGCAATTGTGGTGCGAATATCGTTGGTTGTGTAAAGAATTATTAATAGTTATTGCTGTATGCGCAAAATTATTGCCAAAATATTATTGACAAGCCGTAATATAGCTAATAGAATTGTGCGAAATCACGCCGTGTGAAAGGAGGGTGTATGACGAAAGTTGTATTAAAGCCCCTGGTGATGATGCTAGCCGGCGCTATGCTGGCTGTTTTCGTAGTCGCTTGTGGTGGTGGTGAAGAAGCCCCCGCGACTAAGGCACCTGCAGCCACTAAGGCCCCTGCTCCTACCAAGGCTCCAGCAGCAGCTGCTGAAGCAAAGGAAGAGGATTCAATGGGGGGTTCTGAGGCAGCAGAAGCCACAGCAGTACCGAGTGAGTCAACCACGGAAGTCGCAGAAGCGAGTAAACCGTCGGCCGATTCAGGTTCTGGCGTCTATGATGATTTGTCCAATCTTTTAGGGTTGGAAGGTTACCAAGAGAAGTGGGGTGAACCCACCTACGGTGGAATTGTTAAATTCCGAACCAACGTACCAGTTCGTGTTGGATCCCCGTGGGGTGCTGGTAGTGGTAACAGCCACTATGAGTTGGCCCAGATGATGACACGAAACTCACTGGTCAAGCCTGACCCGTGGATAGGCTGGAAGGGTGGTCTACACCCAGAACTAGCCTTGAGCTGGGAGGTAGGCGGTGACGGACTCAGCTATACATTCAAGTTGAGAGAAAACGTCGAATTCAGGCATGCCAACGACTACGACAAGTTTGACGACTTGCCGGGCCGAGGCGAACTCTTCACTTGTGAAGATGCTCAGTCTCACTTTGAATTCATTGGAAGTGAGCGATGGTGGGACGAGGGTGGTTCCATCAGCCTACTGTTGGATACTAATGAGCATACATGGACATGCCCAGATGGTCCTGACGGATTCACTCTTCACGTGACTCTAGACAGTGGCATTCCAAATCCTGGATTGCTTATGATGATAGCTCCTCCAGGTGTTTATGGTATTCCTCAGAAGGAACAGAGAGAGTACATACTCGAGAAGTACCCGACCAGATGGATGAGGACAGGTGAGTGGAGTGCACACGTAGGCACCGGAGCATGGATGCCTTTGGACATAACTCCTGAAATCGTTCAGAAGGTTCAGCGCAACCCGAACTACTTCAAGGAAGGACTTCCTTTCTTAGATGGCTATGAAGTCCACACCATTCCAGACCCTGCTACCGCATTTGCGGCATGGGCAACTGGTAAGATTGACATTATGGGTCATGGTAGTGGATCAATGTATCCTGCACAGGTTGAGCAGGCTCTAAGGGACTTCCCGGACAAGCCGATAGTTCCTAACTCCTACTGGGGTGCTCGAGCCATTGCGTTCAACACCGAGAAGCCGCCGTTTGATGACGTAAGAGTCCGCAAGGCAGTTCATTTGGTGATGGACCGACAAGAGTGGAATGGCTTGCAGCGTGTTGGTGACAGCGACATGTACGCAGGTATAATCGCTGGATTCTTCAACGCTGAAGGTGAAGTTTACAACCCGATGGGTAACTCCATCGAAGAGATTCTGTCATGGCCTGGTATGCGCCAGCCAAAGGACGAGGATATTGCTGAGGCGAATCGTCTGATGGATGAAGTATTCGGCGCAGGCGTACGGCCGAGTGACAACTTCAAGTGTCTGTCCCGAGCTGATGACACATCCACGAACGCATGTCTGTTCATGGAAGATCAGATTTCGAAGAACTTGGACATGACACTATCCTTGGACCTGTATGACCCTGCAACCCTGTCTTCACAGCTTAGTGCTTGTACATGGGTGTTTGCAGTGTCCGTTATGCCAGGCTGGGAAGGCGTACCTGACCCATATCTGCGATATCGAGGATATAACTCCGCAGTAAAGGGCTGGAAGCCATGTCTCGGTGGTGTAGATCCTGGCTTGCAGGCTCAGGTTAACAAGCTGATCGTTGATATGCGCAGCGAACTAGAGTTCAATGCCAGATCCGAGATCAGCCAAGAAATTGAAAGAATTCTGTACAATGAGTACATACCTGCTGCTCCAATGGAATGGATGATTCTGTTCCACGGTACCCAACCATGG
Organism: uncultured Dehalococcoidia bacterium; assembly: GCA_964578255.1. Classification (GTDB taxonomy): domain Bacteria; phylum Chloroflexota; class Dehalococcoidia; order Lucifugimonadales; family UBA2985; genus CAZOCC01. The sequence goes on from CAZOCC010000011.1 coordinate 17,583, forward strand.
ATGAAGGGTTGGTGGGTAGCTCACCAGGCCATACATACTGGCCACGTACAGGTCCCTGAAAGAGCCTGGGTGGTTCGATAAAGGGCACACGGTGTTTATCTTAAAAGATAAAGCGTGATAACTAGAGCGCGATGTGTGGGGCCTACGGGCCCCACACTAGCGTCTCTGGTGCGCTTCGGATGGAGAGTGCGCAGTGCAAACGTACATAATCAACCGATTGATACAAGGTGTTTTCACCTTGATGTTCGTTACGATGGCAATCTTCTTGTTGATCCGGGTTGGTCCTGCTGACCCAGCCTTGATGGTTATAACTCAAGGCGACGAAACGATCAAACCTGAGGATGTCGATCAACTTCAATTGGAACGTGTCAGAAAAGGTCTAGGATTAGACAAGCCTTTACCAGTGCAATACTTTGTCTGGGTAAAAGACATAGTTACGATGAAGTGGGGTGTATCGTTCTATACACAAAAACCCATCTTGGAGGAGTTGGCTGAACGGGTGCCCGTTACATTGCAGCTGGGCATTTACACCGTTACGCTGTCCGTCATTATGGGAATACCCTTAGGTATAATAATGGCACTGCGTCAAGACTCATGGATTGACTATACAGCTCGCATTTTTTCATTGGCGGGGTTATCGCTGCCGTCATTTTGGACCGCAACACTAGTAATTGCGTTCGGTGTTTATTTCTTTAACTGGTCCCCCAGATTGGAATACGAACATCCTTGGGACGATCCTGTAACAAACATTGTTATGCTATTTTGGCCTTCAGCCGTAATTGGTTACTCAACTGGAGCTGTTAAAGCCAGGATGATGCGTTCGACGATGCTGGAAGTTTTGCGGCAGGATTACATACGTACTGCCCACGCAAAGGGACTTAGATATTTTATTGTGGTCTATAGGCATGCCATGAAGAATGCTCTGTTGCCGGTCGTCACAGTGATTGGTATATCAGTGGCAGTTATTATTGGTGGTTCTGTGATATCTGAGACGATATTCCAGTTACCAGGTGTTGGGGTTTACTTGCTCAAGGGCATGAACCAGAGGGATTACCCGGTTGTGCAAAACGTGGTCACGATTTTGTCAGCCTGGATTATTATATCCAATCTTTTGGTTGATATTTTGTATGGCTGGCTGGATCCTAGGATCCGCTACTAAAAATGTCGCTCTGAACTTAGGAGGATTAAATTGGAAGTTGTACAGGTTAGAAGAAAAGTTGAATCCAATAACCCTTTTGTAAGGATGGCGATGAGTGTTGTTTCATTCTTTAAAAGGAAGCCATTAGGCGCCATCGGCGGCTTGATAATTTTCGTTATGGTGCTGTCCGCAGTGTTCGCTCCTTGGATCGCAACTCACGGTCCGTTGGACATGGATTTTAAGCGTGTTGCCGAAAACATGTCCAGTGAGCATTGGGTCGGTACAGACGACTGGGGTAGAGATGTATACAGTCGAATAGTGTATGGAGCACGAATTTCTTTGTACGTGGGATTGCTATCGGTTTTGACCGGTTCATTGGGTGGAGCAGTCATCGGCGCTTTCAGTGCTTACTACGGCGGCATAGTAGATGACCTTATTCAACGATTTATGGACGCCTTGATGTCAATTCCTACGCTTATTCTGGCCTTGGCCATTATGGCCGCCTTGGGCCAAAGTTTGAACAACGTGGTGTTAGCTGTCGCTGTGCCACAATTGCCTAGAGCAAATCGTGTTGTGCGATCTCAGGCGTTGGCCGTCAAGGAATCGGAGTATGTCCTTGCAGCGAGGAGCATTGGTGCAACTGACATGCGGATAATTTTCCAACATATTTCACCGCAGTGCGTAGCACCATGGCTGATCATTGCTACAGCAGCGTTGGGTACCGCAATCATTAGTGAGGCCTCCCTGAGTTTCTTAGGTCTTGGAGTACCTCCTCCTGAACCATCTTGGGGCAGTATGCTGACTGGGCGCGTACGCAACTATTACATGGTTGCCCCTTGGTTGGCCATTTGGCCTGGATTGGCCATAGCGTTCGCGGTATATGGGTTTAACCTGTTCGGGGATGCGTTGAGAGACGTGCTGGATCCAAGGTTGCGAGGCTCATAAAATAGCGCTAGCATATATGTATTACTTGGTTTAAGTAACAATGGGATGCCTTCTGGCATCCCATTGTTGTTTATGTCACAAAAACAATGGATGCAATAGAGAGGTGCTGATGAGTGGACCATATACAGGACCTTACAGTGGGTGGGAGCGGGAAAAGGAAGGCTTGGGGGTCTGGGAACATCAAGGGAAAGTGTCTATCCAGGGTTGGGGTATGTCTCCTGTGGACAGACGTTGGGATGGAATTTCTATGGATAGAACTCTGGGGGCATACTGCCTGCTTGCTGCCGAAAGGGCACTTGAGGATGCCGGATTGACCAACGTAGACGTAGACGGTTTATTCCAGTGTCCCAACAATATGGCAGGTATGGGCGGGTCAGCAGCTAGCTGGGGTCCTAGTCGTCCGTATTTTGATCCTCCTTATGATGGTGAGGATGGCTTGACAGTAGTAAGCAGCCGGTGGATGTTGGCCAACGGTAATTTTCCGAATATAGCTTTTGCACCAGATAATGTACCGGACATTGGAGAAGGACTCGGCATGGCCGCACAGGCCGTCGCTGATGGGCACTGTAAAGTGGCCTTGTTCATTTATAATGCCAATAATCTAGAGGGTCGTTATAGACGTGGGGGCGACCAGGCGTCGAAATACGCAGAGGGACCCAACCAATGGAACAATCCATGGGGTGCCAACATAATTACATTGCAGGCAAATGGAACTATTCCACTGAGACAGTATTGTCAGAAGTATGGTACTACGTGGGAGGAAATGATGGGGCCGGTGGTGATTAACGAGCACAGGAACGGAATGATGCAGTCCTGGGGGTTTTATGTTTTAAATGGGGCATCCGGGCTGACTTATGAGGATTATATTAATTCAAGGCCGATAGCATGGCCTGCTCGTATATGGGATTATGATAGGCCTGTGCAAGCAGCTGGAGCGTTTATAATAACATCGGCTGAGAGAGCCAAGGATATGAAACAACGGCCAGTGTATGTTCTGAATCATAATCAAGGCGATGCTGGTTGGGGCCGGAGCAGTCACATGACTATGGATGATTGGGAGGAAGGCAAGGCTAGAGTAGCCAGGATGGTATATGAGGGATCTGGTCTTACTGCGTCTGAAGTTGACATATTTAATCCGTATGATGGTTTTTCTGTTTTTCTACCGTT
>CAZOCC010000012.1:0-45219 GCA_964578255.1 uncultured Dehalococcoidia bacterium
CACAAAACAGAATTGGCACAGAGGACGACGTGGCAAACATGGTGGGCTATTTGGCTAGTGCAGCGGCCAACTATATTACTGGAGAAGTTATAAGGGTTGATGGAGGTATTGAGCTGTGACAGGACTAACATCTAGGGATTAGCGATGTGTCTTAAAGGAAAAATAGCGCTAGTCACAGGAGCTTCACGAGGTATAGGTAAGGCCACAGCCTTGGAATTGGCAAAACAAGGAGCCAATGTTGTGGTCCATTATGTACGTAATCGCGATAAAGCACTGGAAACCGTAAAGGATATTCGTGATCTTGGTGTTGACAGTTTCTCGATCGGAGCTCATTTGGGTGACCCGCAGAAAATCGGGGATATGTTCCGGTCTGTTTCGGAGAGATTCGGTCGTCTAGACATACTAGTGAATAATGCTGCATCGGGTGTTCAAAGAAGCGCTCTGGATTTAGATGCCAAACATTGGGATTGGACTCTGGACATCAATACGCGGGCACCTTGGCTTTGTGCCAAAGAGGCGGTCAAACTGATGTCCGAAGGAGGTCACATTGTTAATATCACTAGTCTTGGTTCCCATTTAGTTTTGAAGGACTATCTGTCGGTTGGAGTGTCGAAAGCTGGGTTGGAGGCACTGACTAGATATTTGGCGGTGGAACTTGCTCCACGTGGTATTTCAGTTAATGCTGTCGCTGGCGGCTTGGTAGAGACAGACGCGCTTAATCATTTTGACAGTCGAGATGATATGATCAGAGATTCTATCAACCGTACTCCTGCGGGACGCATGGTTTCAGTTTATGACATAGCCAAGGCGGTAGTTTTTCTTTGTCAAGAAGGGGCTGATATGATACGAGGCCAGGTTATAGTGGTGGATGGAGGCATATCTTTGAGGGGGGCTTAATTTTTAACGATTGCCTCGGGGTCTGCCCTGCGGTTAAGTTATTGGCAAGGAAACCAATTTGCCTGGTATCAAGTTGCCATCGGCATCTACCTGTACCTCTAGGTTATGATAAGCATGTTTACCCTTTATGTAACTTAAAGCAAATTTGCTATTTAGAATAGGGGAGTAGGCCATAGACGTAATGAATCCTATTTCCTCACCGCTAGTTTTAACAATGTTTCTGGGGAATACCCCTTCTCCCGATATAGTAATGCCCATGAGATGCCTTTGTACTTTGTCGTAGGTCTTTAGCCGTAGGACAACTTCTTGGCCTATATAGCAACCCTTGTCATAGCTTATGGATGGTTCTAGATTTGCTTCTAAGGGGTTAAACTCCTCTCCAATTTCGTGACCAAATTTTGGTATACCTTGTTCTAGTCTCACCATTTCTAATGCCTGTTCCCCCACGGCAATAGCCCCTTGATCCAATACACTCCCCCATAGTGACGGAGCATCGTCCTTAGAGACTATTAGATCGTAGCCAATAACACCAGCATGATCTGACCTAACAATGCAAGACTCTATACCGAAAACGCTACAGGTGCTGGAGGCGTATAGTTCCACAGGATACATAGACCGGTCTAGCAAACCAGGAGTCTTCGATTCGGTAATTGATATAATAGATTTTTGACATCCAATGTCTTGGATAGCAATATCTTCCCCAAAAGTGTACGTGTCAATCCAGTCTATAACAGATGCGGACCTTCCAGGGCTGGTAAATACCAATGAGTAATCCCCAAGATTTGATACCAGGAGCCTGTCTATAATCCTGCCTTTATTGTTTGTTAGTATAGTAGATGCGCCCTGTCCCGAGGGTAAATCCACTACTTTGTTTGTTGATAGCCGGTTTAGTAGTTCAAGTGCATCTTTGCCGTTAACTTTGAGCAGGCCGAAGTGCGATCTGTCTGATACAGTGTTGTCATGCCTTATGGAGTCGTACTCGCCAATAGGGCTGCCAAAATTTCCTACCAATTGCATTCCATCCATGTAGTCAAAGACTGCTCCGTTACCACGTAGGATTTCGACCAAGGAATCAGTTTGATTATAGGAAACGTTTGTCATAAATGATCAGGGTATGATGTGAGATTGGACAACATTTTCGATTGTACAAATAACTGTCGTATACGAGGTTATCTATACGGAGAAAGACGTTCCGCAGCCACAGGTAGATTTAGCGTTAGGATTGTTGAATTCGAATCCTCTACCGTTGAGACCATCCCCATATTCTAGTATAGTTCCGGCCAAGAAAACGTAACTCTTCTTGTCTACGAATAGTTTTATGCCGTTTTCCTCAATGACCTTGTCGTTAGCCTGTGGTTCTTGGTCTATGGATAAGGTATAAGTTAGGCCAGAGCAACCCCCGCCCTTAACCCCCACTCTGAGGCCAAAGTCAGTTAGGTTTTCTTTTTCTGCGAATTCAAGGGCCTTTTTCGCTGCCTTATCCGATATAGTAATTGTTAGTGGCATATCTCACCCAATGGTACTAGTATTAGTATTATCTTAGATAGATTGTAACCATACTCATCTGTTAGGTCAATATACATTACTGTTTGTGCTATTAAATCAGCGGTGGTGTGGTTTGATGGGACATGAAAGTCTTGCTGTGTCTTCCTTGACACCGTTGCATGGTCATAAGTATGATACTGCGAGTTCAAGGCATATAGTGTTCATGTTTGTCTTGTGGAAAATACCGATTGTTCCTATAGAATTATAGCACCTAGCGGGCCAGTAGCTCAGTTGGTTAGAGCGCAGTCCTGATAAGACTGAGGTCCGTGGTTCGAATCCACGCTGGCCCACCATTTTGATTTTTCGAGAGTGTCTATAAATGTCAGATATCCACTCTGATTATCGTAACAGACCCAAGCATGGTACCAGTTGGCGCTTCAGGGTCCTAATGACACCTGGCTTGGGACTAAAAAGATGGATTATCCTTCTTTTTATCGGTTTGGGATTGCTTAGTTTAGGTGTTGGTTTTGTAATGGCTATGCCCATTAATTCCACAATAGGGCCAGTTGTGAGGGCAACAACTTTCAGTAACCTCCCGCTGATCTTAAGAGGTGCATTGTTCATAGGTGTGGGCTCACTTTTCGTATTAATGGCTGCTTACTATATATACGGATGGATTATTACTGGTGCTTCTCACAAATCTGGGGACATGGATATTCTCACTGCCATGGATATTGTTCATCGTAGATCTAAGGGACCGAAGATAGTTGCAATTGGAGGTGGAACTGGAGTCTCAACATTGCTAAGAGGTTTGAAATATCAAACAGCAAACCTCACAGCTATAGTCACTATAGCTGACGACGGAGGCAGTTCAGGACGCCTGAGGGATGATTTCCATATGCCTCCACCAGGGGATGCCAGGAATTGCTTAATAGCACTTTCAGAGGCTGGACCTATAATGGAAGAATTATTTGATTACAGATTTGAATCCGACTCGAATCTTGACGGACATAATCTAGGTAATCTGTTACTTGCTGCACTTTCTCAAACTCGAGGAGGTTTCCGCCAGGGTCTTGATGCCGCAGCTAGATTATTGGCGGTTTCAGGGAAGGTGGAACCGGTTTCAAATAATGTTGAATTGGTATTAATGGGAGAGACCATATCAGGGCACGTACTCAGAGGGGAAACTTCTATAGGTCACTCACCTGAAAAATTAGAAAGAGTATGGATAGTGCCTGACTCAGCTGTCGCTAACAGGGCGGCGATTGATGCAATTGATCAGGCCGATATGATAGTAATAGGTCCCGGAAGTTTATACACCAGTGTGATCCCGAATCTCTTGTTCAAAGCGATTCGGGATTCCGTAAATGCATCTAACGCTCCTAAGGTATTTGTATGTAATGTGGCAACTCAACCGTATGAAACGGATGGGTATGGAGTTGAACAGCATTTGAATCAATTCCAGTCCAATACTGGTGTATCAGTTAGCCATCTTCTCATTAATGATATGGTTTTGAATCTTCCCAAGCATTGGGACCAAGAGGCGGTGCTCCCAGTGAATACAATCGATGGATTTCACGGAAATATTGTTCATGCAGATGTATTGAACGAAGATTTTCCTACCAGACATGATCCATATAAACTTGCACGAGTGCTAATCTCAATAGAGCGTAACTGTTATTAATGGCCCGAAAGCAGATGGATGATGATTTTGGCGCTATAGAATATATTTATTTGTGAAACTATGATCTCAGATTACGACTTTGTTATTTACCGTTCCCACCAGATTGCCGGTTGCTGCCACCGTATATAGACAGGATCTGTTTTCTTAAGTCATTGCCAAAATGTTGTTGTATGACATCAAAATAATCTAAGTCCCATTCACACAGAAATGTGATGGCTTTCCCCTTGCGTCCCATCCTACCTGTTCGTCCTATGCGATGCACATACTCCTCTAAATTTTGAGGTATGTCATAGTTGACTACCAGATTGACAGAAGGGATATCTAGCCCTCTCGAGGCAAGGTTTGTTGCCACCATTATTGTAGATTTGCCAGATCTGAATTCCTTCATAACCTTGTCACGTTGTGTTTGTGTCATGCTGCCGTGTATTCCTGTTACTGGGTACCGGTTCCGTTCTAAAAACCTATATAGCCTGTCCACTTGGATTTGTGTGCGACAAAATATGATTGTTTGGCCACCGTCTCCGTTCCTCAACACCTCTTTCAGGCCTTCATTTCTGTCACGCATTGCTACTTCGTAGTATATCTGATCCACATTAGAGAGTGGTTCAGACTCGCCTCCTATGATAATCCATGTCGGGGATTTGAGATGTTTGTTCACCATGTGCTTAATAGGTATCGGCATAGTGGCGGAAAAAAGAGCCGTTTGCCTTGATGTATTCATGTGACCAAGAATTTCCTCTATATCGTCTTTAAATCCAATATCCAACATCTTGTCTGCTTCGTCTAATATGGAGGTTTTCACACGTCTAAGTCTGAGAGTATCCCTTTTTAGATGGTCCAGAATTCGACCAGGTGTACCCACTACGATGTGTACCCCGCGCCTGAGATTTCGGATTTGCGAATCTATATTTTGACCGCCGTATATTGGTAGCACTCGGACGTTTGTGGTTTGTCCTATCTTCCATAATTCCACAGATACTTGTTTGGCAAGTTCACGAGTTGGGGTAAGTATCAGGGCCTGGACTTCTAGCAAACTAGCATCGATGCATTCAATAAGGGGTATTCCGAAGGCCGCTGTTTTACCTGTGCCTGTTTGGGATTGTCCGACAACATCCTTTCCTGCCAGTAGCTCAGGGATCACTTTAATTTGGATTGGAGTGGGATTCCTATACCCCATTCTCAATATAGCGCTGGAAACGTTCTGCGAGATTTGAATGTCGCCAAAATTAGCATTATCAACGGATCCACCTAGAACTAGGTTGTTGTTATGGGACCTTTTAGAATGAGGTTCGACCGGAATGTCTTGTTGACGTTGTATCGAATCACTATATTCAGTTGGTAAGTGGTTAAGGTGGGAACTTGGTGTAGTTATAGGAATACCTTCACTGATATTTATTCGAATCTGGAGACCCAACGGGGCCAGGCAGATGGGTGAAACAAGGATGAGCATCGCGAGTCATATTGTATAAGCGTACTATCATGTCTCTGCATAATACAACAGTCGGGGCCGCAACTCAAATATTGAATGTCATGATGCTTGACAAAATAACCTCCCTCCAATAGTATGCCCGTTGTCGCTTTGAAGCATCGCGAGCCAAAATGTTGTTCTCTCCACAATAGATATGCTGGATTATTGTGGTCGTGAAAGATAGAGGTGATAATTGCAAATTCTTCTGAGTTTTGATATAGATGGTACTCTAGAGACTGGTGATCCCCCTGGGCCAATAACCCTAGATATGGTAAAAAGAGCCAAAGCTCTTGGGTGTATTATTGGTAGTTCCTCTGACAGACCTATTAGTGCTCAAACCGACATGTGGGCAAGGAATGATATAGAAGTTGATTTTGTGTCCAATAAACACGTTCTTATAGAAATCAAGAATAAATTCTCCGCTGACTACTATTTGCATCTAGGTGACAGAGAACTCGACAAACAGTTTGCCAGAGAAGCAGAGTTCGATTTCAGATGGATGGATGAAGGAGCCCTAGAACCTTGGCTGGACATGCTCGGCGCTCGAGAATCCCAATCTTGAGCCCTTCTAAGTCAGAATATAAAATGGTATTTATGCTGTTGAGGAGGCGATGTGACAACCCCAAATGCTGACGGTCTAGTCAATAGGTATCTTAACGATAAAGAGGAAGGTTCCTTTAGGGAGGAAGTAGATACTCTACAAAGCATAACTCTTAACAGCAGACAAATCTCTGATGCCCATATGATAGCTATGGGGGCGTTCAGTCCATTGCAGGGCTTTATGGGTCATGAGGATTACACCTCTGTGGTGCGAGATATGCGTTTATCGGACGGGTCACCGTGGCCATTGCCGATAACATTGGCCATAAATTCTCTTCAAGCTGGTGATTTGAAAGAAGGAAATAAAGTTGCCCTTACCAATAAATTAGGAGATCTTGTGGGGTTTCTACTGCTAGAAGGTAAATTCCGTCGTGACAAAGAAGAAGAGGCAACCCAGGTTTATCGTACAACTGACGGGGCTCATCCAGGAGTTGCGAATCTGCTTGCAGATGGGGACGTAGTGTTGGGCGGTAAGGTGTCCATGCTTCAGGGCAATCCAGAACTGGATGAGGGCATATCTGAATATTACATGACTCCTAGTAACACTCGAGCTGTGATAGCTGAACGGGGATGGCGTACCGTGGTCGGTTTCCAAACACTTAATCCGGTTCACAGGGCTCATGAGTATATACAAAAATGTGCCTTAGAGTCTGTGGATGGCCTTTTATTACATCCTATGGTCGGAGAAACCAACAATGATGATATGCCAACATCTGTGAGGATGCATTGCTATAAAGTATTGTTGGAGGGCTATTACCCGAAGGATAGAGTGGTTCTGTCAGTGTTGCCAGCTTTTATGCGATACGCCGGGCCTAGGGAGGCGATTTTTCATGCTCTGGTGCGTAAGAATTACGGATGCACTCATTTCATAGTTGGTAGAGATCATGCCGGTGTAGGGAATTACTATGGTCCGTACGATGCCCAACATATCTTCGAGGAATTTGATCCTGGAGCATTAGGGATAACACCCTTGTTTTTCCAGAATTCTTTCTATTGTCGTAGCTGTAATGGTATGGCCACTGAAAAAACCTGTCCACATTCCAGTGAAAACAGAGTAAATCTGAGAGGTACTGAAGTTAAAGCTATGTTGGCCAAGGGAGAGATGCCTCCAGAGGAAATTACTCGTCATGAAGTAGCCCAGATTCTCATGGAATACTCAGTGCCGAGATAAAATGAGTTATGATGTGTCTCAGGCTTCACCTCTATTGTTAAGTCCTGTGGATGTACGGGAATAGTTTCAGTCTGGCTGTGTGTTGAATGCTGCCAAGGAGTTGGCCTTTAGGGTGTATTGTTAGTTATAACGCAGTGCTAACTACCTTTGATTTGACTTACTTCGTACCATGTACCCACCTAACATTGCCCCCAGAGACCCAAATAGTCCTGTGTAAAGCAACAAGACGATCGATATAATGGCCAATAAGTCAGGTTCGATCCAGTCAAGTGTCAGCCACGGCATCTTGGTACTTCCCAGAGTTGTTAACAGAGCGAGTGGTATAATCATGAACATACCCATCATTGTTCCTATGAAGACTGATTGCCATCCTTTTGAGTGACAATGGCTGCCAGCAAACCAACCTCCTATGAATGGACCCAATGGACCTGTAATGAGATGTATGATCGGCGGTAACAAGCAGCCTAAAGTTATGGCGAAGCCGATGATAGCTCCCCTTACCATCTAAATCGATTCCTTGAGTTTCTTGGCAACACTTAATGTCATTCCAGGAATTGAAGCTATGTCCTCTGTATTTGCTTGTATTATCGCATTGACTGATCCATACTTGCGCAGTAGCAGGCGTTTTCGTTTTGTTCCTATTCCAGTGATTGAGTCCAATATTGATTTCATACCATTCTTATTACGACGATGTTTGTGATAAGTAATAGCAAATCTGTGAGCCTCGTCTCGTAGTCTCTGTACCAAGAACAAGGATTGGGAATTCCTGGGCAGCATTATGGATTCTTGGGTATCTGTTAGGAAAATCTCCTCTTGGCCTTTAGCGAGGCTAGCCAATGGAACATAATCTATGCCCATATCCAAAAAGACCTCTAAGATGGCGTTCAAATGTCCTTTTCCGCCGTCTATCAATACTAGGTCTGGAATATTAGTCCAGCCTTGTGAACTGTTGGTGTGATCCGTTTCCATATTTACTGGTCTGTCATGGGCATTTGCGACAGATATCTTGTCGAAACGGCGCCTTAGAACCTCTTGCATCATAGAATAGTCATCGATGCCATTTATTGTTTTTATCTTGAATCTTCTATATAGAGATGGTTTAGCCTGTCCGTTTTCGAAGACTACCATACTACCAACGGGGTTGGTTCCTTGAGTGTTTGATATGTCATAACATTCTATTCTTTTTGGGGGTCTTGGCAGGCTGAGCTTTTCCTGTAGGTCCTCGATTGCTTGTTCAAGTCTCGACGAATTAGTAAGTCGCTTGAACTTCAGTTGCTGGAATCCGGATTGGGCATTTTCTACAACCATATTCAACATTCCCAGGGCTGGGCCGCGTCTAGGGACACGCAGGTCTACTCGTCTACCACTTTTGCCCTCAAGCCACTGTTTTATTGATTTGGAGTCTTGCAAGTTGTGTTGCAATATTATCCTTGGGGGTATGTGTGTGGCGTTATGATAGTATTGCTTTACGAAGCCAGTTATGACGGCACTTGGATCATCTTCATTGACCAAGGACATTATGAAATTATCTCTTCCAATAAGTTTGCCGTCTCGTATAAAAAATATCTCAATCCAGGCTTCAACCGAATCCACTGACATGCCGATAACGTCCTGATCGTTGCCTCTAATTGAGAACACTTTTTGGTTCTCAGTTATCTTTTTGATCGCTGTTATCTGGTCCCTGAAGATAGAAGCACGTTCGTATTCAAGTTTTCTCGAGGATTGTTCCATATTTGTTTTGAGTTCTTTTACTACAGCTCTTGTCTTACCTTCCATGAACATTACTACTTGATTGATAGTAGATCTGTACTGCTCCTGGCTTGCAATCCCTATACAAGGTGCTATACATCTCTTTATGTGATATTCCAAACATGCACGACTGTCTCTTCCCGTTATTTCACGATTGCACGAGCGGTATGGGAATAATTTTTTCAGGACGGCCATTATTTTCCTAACGGAACTGGAACTCGGGTATGGACCGAAGTAGCGGGCCCCATCATCAAGCAGTTTGCGAGTTATAATCACCTGTGGAAAATTTTCATTTAAAGTGATCTTTATGTATGGATATGTCCTGTCATCTTTGAGTCTCGAGTTATACCTTGGTTGCAGTTTCTTTATGAAATTATTTTCCAGGATCAACGCCTCGGTTTCGGATTCTGTGACGATGAATTCAAAATCTGCTATTCGTTTTACTAATTGTTGTGTCTTAGGTTCTAGACTGTTAGCTGACACGGTATATGATGTTAGCCTATTACGTAGGTTGCCAGCTTTGCCGACGTATATTACCTTCTTATTGGAATCTTTAAACAGATATATCCCAGGCAGGGGAGGTGCGTTACCAATTTGCTTTACAATGGTGGCAATGGACATCGTAATCGGATTTTAGCACACGTTTAGACTAAATGGTGTAGACAACAATTCATCAAATTAAGGCTTTAATCTCATAGTGCTTCTTGGATGTAGATGTGAGAGAAAATGTCAGTAGTATGTTTTACGTTGTCATGGCAAGTTTGATCTAGTAGTCAGCAAATTAGATATATTGCTGCTTTAATTTGTAAGTTCCATTCTATATAATGTTGCTTGAATGTAGTAAATGGAGTATTAGGATGGAAGTTGTATTGTCAGCTCCCAGAGGGTTTTGTGCGGGAGTGGTTAGAGCTGTAGATGTTGTGGATCTGTGTTTAGAGAGATTCGGATCGCCTATATATGTTCGTCGGGAAATCGTACACAACCCACATGTGGTGAATAGCCTTAGAGATAAAGGTGCCATATTTGTAGATGAACTGGATGAGGTGCCGTTTGGTCAAAGGGTAATCTTTAGTGCACATGGTGTCTCGCCCTCAGTATGGAAAGAAGCTTCGAGTAGACAATTGAATGTGATTGATGCTACTTGCCCCTTGGTCACTAAAGTCCATTTGGAAGCACTAAAATATGCCAAAGAAGGATATTCAATCTTCTTGATAGGCCATACTGGTCACGATGAAGTGATAGGTACAATGGGGGAAGCTCCTGATATCACAACCCTGATTGAAGATGTGGATAGAGCTAAATCTGTCCAAGTCTCGGATCCCGATAAAGTTGTTGCTTTAACCCAAACGACTTTAAGTGTTGACGACACAAATGATATATTACAGACACTGAAGGATAGATTTCCTAAATTGATAAGCAGAAATGATATATGTTATGCCACCACCAATCGACAGGAGGCTGTCAAAGCCATAACCAAGAGAGTTGATGCTGTAATGGTTATAGGTGCGAAGAACTCATCAAATTGCAATAGGTTACGGGAGGTAGCAGAAGCGGAGGGTGTGCCTGCGTATTTGATAAACAGCCCTGATGACATTGAGCCTGAGTGGCTGGATGGTATCGAAAGAATAGGCATAACTTCTGGGGCGTCAACTCCAGAACGTCTGGTAGATCAAGTAGTAACTAGGTTAAAACCCCATAAGGTCACGGAAATAGAAATAGTCGAAGAAGATGTGACATTTCTTCTACCAAAGGATCTCCGCTAGCAAAACTTATTCTTAGCGGAGTATGGTGGTTAGAGCACCCAAAACTATTAGCAGAACAGTTGTAGTAACCCCTATCCGTTTTAATTCCCTCATAATTTCCAGATTTTGTTTTGGGTGGTCACTAGCGACGGTTTGCATTTCTTGATTCACATCGCGATCGTGTACTATTGGTTGATGCTGTACAGTGGCTGAAGTGTTAACCGTATTGTAGGTTCTCAGCGTGTGTGTTCTGCCCTTTGTAACTACATTAATTGGGGATCTATCTGCAGCAGGATGCTTTGATGCCCTCCTCTTACGATTTCCTAGCTCTGCTTGTCTAGATGCGACCTTTTTTGATTTACTAGGCATACAATCGCCTCCAATATGCTGATTGCCAGATTTTACTTGCTAAAAGCATAACTGTAAATGTCTTTTCGCGGAAGTGCCTAAAGCAGGGTTTATGGAAGACTCCCGGTCGTTTTGGATGTTTTTTCTAATATTGTGAAGGAATATGCACACACGTCGTCATTAAATGGTCTTCGTGATGGTAATGTTATTATTTATCTAAGATGATCTAGGGTGAGCCCTGTCATATTCTTCTTTTATATGGCTCTGACCAAGGTGGGTATACACCTGTGTTGTAGAGATGTTTGCGTGGCCCAGCAATTCTTGCACGTATCTCAGAGGTGCCCCTCTACTGAGAATGTGGGTCGCGAAGCTGTGCCTTAACACGTGAGGGGATACATTTGTATTGGTGTGAATGAGGCTGGCATATCTTTTTAATATCAGCCAAAAACCCTGACGAGTTAGCCGTTGCCCTTGGATGTTCAGAAATAGGGCAGACTCTCTGTCCTTGGACTTGTTCTTGGAGAGTAATCTAGGCCTTGATTGTGTTATGTATGATTTAAGTACATGCACTGCCTGGTTATGCAGATTCACAAGCCTCTCTTTGGATCCTTTCCCTAAACATCGCAGATAGTTTTCTTCTAAATGAAGATCTTCCATTGATAGGGCAACAACCTCACTGACCCTCATGCCAGTCGCATATACTGTTTCTATCATCGCTAGGTCCCTCAACGACTCGTTAGTTTTACTTGTGTATACAAGATCTATTAGTGAGGAAATTTCTCTTTCTGTTAGGTACTTAGGTAAAGTCTGCCTGGTTCTTGGAGATTCCATAGGCTCTGTCGGGTCCTTATCTATAATCCCTTCTTCTATCAGAAAATTGAAGAAGGATTTTGTAGATGCTATCTTCCTGGCCTGAGTCTTGGGTGCGTAACCTTTCTGCTGTATAAATAACTTGTATTCGTTTAGGAGTTGAGTGTCCACGGATGCCCAGTCAATTTCATTGTTATAGCTGTATGTTAAGTATTTTAAGAATTCCATTAATTGTAGGAGATCATTACGATATGCAGAAACTGTGTTTTGCGACAAACCTCGTTCAGACGTCAGGTAGTCTAAGAAGTGCACTGTTGATTCTCTCAATGCTATTACCTCTATGCCATTCTAGCATATCGCTGAAAAGACATATTCCTGCTTCTTAATATCTATAATTCGCTTGACAGCGGATTTGCTCAACGTTAGAATCTGGCCTAGTCGTAAAACAGAGGAAAAATAGGTTTGCTATGATTGTTATTGGTATGAATCCAAATATGCTGGAGGTCGGTGGTTTTGTTGTGACATGGCATGGGTTTTTTGCTTTTGTGGCAGTATTAGTTGCGGTAGCTCTAATTGCTAGGTGGGCGCCAACGGTCGGCATAATAAGCGATACGATTTATTCTACAGCAATATGGGTAATTATGGGAGGCATTTTAGGGGCGAGAGCTGTACATGTCATAGACAGATGGGATTTTTATGGCAATAATCCTGGTGAGATTATAGCCATATGGAATGGGGGTATTGGCCTGTTTGGAGCCATAATAGGTGGCTTTATCGCTGGATTTATATATACCAAAATTCAAGGACTGCCATTGGGTAAATTGGCCGACTTGACTGCTCCAGCATTATTGATAGCTCAATCCATTGGTAGAATTGGGGACATCATAAATGGTGAACATGTTAGTAACGCTACAAATTTCTCTTGGGGTTTCGTTTACACACATCCTGCGAGTATGTCGCATCAGGTCCATGGCTTAGTAGCGTCTCACCCGGTAGTTGTTTATGAAATGATTTGGAATATGATGGTGTTTTCGTTGATATGGTTCTTGCGAGATAAGATTAAACCGGATGGCATGCTGTTTACAGCTTATATAAGTCTATATTCGTTCGGTAGGTTCTTTATTACTTTCTTGCGCGAGGATAAGACGTGGTTTGGAGGATTGCAGGAGGCTCATCTGATCGCTATAGCGATAATGTTGATATCTTTACCTCTGTTTGTGTATAAGGCCCGGCTCGTTCCTAGGGAGTAACACCAAAAGAGTTTGCTGAATCTTTGTAGGGTTAGTATGCTCAAACAGACTTTTCTGATTTTCTAAAGTCCATAATGTTGATCTGTATGTTGTCCGCTTTATACCGTCTTCCCCTACCTACGTTGTATACGATGTCAATGGATTTAGTCCCGTCCTCCCATAGTGTACCGAGGTTGAAAGCAGTAGCTTCCCAAATGGCTCCTTGATATTTCAGGGTCAAATGCAGGTGCTGACTTTCTGCCCCCATTCTTGAAATTTTTACAACGTCTACTTGTCTAGTCAAAAATGTAGGTAAGGGATTGCCTTCGCCATGAGGAGCTAGTTCCTGCAGGAAATGGAAGTTTGGGCCAGTTATGGAGTTTAGTTTGACATTGGCATCAACCTTTATTGTAGGCCTCAGGTCTAGCTCGTACAGGCGCAAGTTTGCTATCTCTGTTAATGTAGAACGCAGAATGTCAATGTTGTCTCTGGCAATGGTGAATCCGGCAGCACGTTTGTGACCGCCGAACCTGATGAAAATGTCTCCACACTCACCTAAAGCATTTACTAGGTCAAATTCTGGTATGCTACGGCAGCTACCAATGAAAATATCACTGCTTGGGACTTCCGGGGCCATCACAATGGCCGGTTTATAGTAGTAGTTGGACAACTTACTCGCTAGCAGTCCTGATATCCCTGGTGTGAATTCTTCATGATCTATTATGAGTATCTCTTTGGATTGTTGATGATTACTGACTTGCTCAAAGGCAATTTCGGAGAGAGTTGAGGTAAGAGATTGTCTTTGCCTATTTATTGCCTCCAATTCACGAGCAAGGGGATAGGCTTGTTCATTAGACGTCGCACGTAATAGATTATAACTAGTGATGCAATGTTCTATTCTGCCCGGTGCATTAATTCGCGGGCCTATTACGAAGGATATCGACGTGGTATCTATCGTATCTTTATATCTACCAGCTAATTTCAGTATCTCTTGAAGTCCTGGTTTAGGGTTTAGGTTCATGGATTTAAGTCCGGCAGACACTATATATCTGTTTTCACCGGTTATTGGCGTTACGTCTATTATGGTACCGATGGCGGCTAATTGCAGTAATGAGTAGTCCCAATCAATCATTAGTCGATCACATAAACCCTGGATTAGCTTGAAAGCCAACCCTGCCCCCGCTAGATATGGGAATGGGTAGGCAGAATTCGGTAATTTTGGGTTCACAATAGCAGTTGCAACTGGCAGTTCATCTAGGGGTTCATGATGGTCAGTAATTATAGTGTCAATGCCGAGTTCCCTGGCTCTAGCTATCTCATCAATAGATGTTGTGCCACAATCTACAGTTATAATGATTGTTGTGCCGTGTTCTTTGAAATACTCTACAGCCTTATGGCTTAGTCCGTGCCCCTCTTTTGTGCGATGAGGTAGGTATGGAATAACGTGATATCCTAGGGTTTCCATGCCTTCGCTCAATAATGCAGTACCTGTTATGCCATCGGCATCGAAATCGCCAAATATCCCAACAGTCTCTTTATCCAGTATTGCAGCTTGTAATCTAGCCAATGCTGGCTTCATATTTGGGAGCAACATGGGGTCGTGTAGCAGACTTATATCTTGCTTTAAGAAAAGTTCAGCAGACGTTGAGTTAGTAATGCCTCGATTGTGTAGTAACTGAGCCTGTAAAGCAGAGAATGGCGATAGCAATCCGGCATCTGAATGTGAAATGCGTGGAGATATGTCCCAGATCTTATGTTTCAAAAAATATTGCCAGATTAAGTGTCGTAATTTAGTGTTTGGTGAATGCTAGGCAAGTGTTGTGTCCGCCAAACCCTAGTGAATTGGTTAATACCACATTGATATCCCTAACCCTAGCTTTGTTGGGGATATAATCTAAATCGCAATCAGGGTCTGAATTCAACAGGTTGATTGTTGGGGGTATGGCTCCACGGTTTATGGCTAGCACACATACTGCTGCTTCCAAGGCTCCGGTTGCGCCCAGCAAATGACCGGTCATAGATTTTGTGGAACTTACAGGGGTTTTGTATGCTTCATTTCCTAGTACAGACTTTATTGCCATTGTCTCGTATTTATCGTTCATTGGTGTGGACGTTCCGTGGGCATTGATATAATCTACATCTTCAGGGTTGAGTCCTGCGCGTTCCATAGCCATACGCATTGCCCTGGCACCACCTTCTCCTTCAGGAGCAGGCTGTGTGATGTGATGGGCATCAGCAGTGGCCCCGTACCCTGCTAGTATTGCCAGCGGCCGAGCTCCACGGGCCAATGCGTGCTCTTTACTTTCTAGTACCAATATCCCACTACCTTCGCCTAGAACAAAACCGTCTCTTTTTGCGTCGAACGGCCTAGAAGCTTTATGCGGTTCGTCGTTTTTGCGAGATAGTGCCCCACATGCGTTAAAGCCGGCTATGCCTATGGGGCATATCGCAGCTTCGCTGCCTCCGGTTATGGCAACATCGATATCTCCCCTGGCTATTAAACTCGCTGCTTCGCCTATCGTGTCCGCTCCTGTGGCACATGAGGATATTGCACTAAAGTTCGGACCTTTCGCCCCAAATTTCATGGACACGCGACCGGAGGCCATATCGGCAAGCATCATTGGGACCAAGAATGGATTTACTTTAGAAGGGCCTCTGTCGTTCATAATGCCAATCTCCTTTGAGAGAGTCATTATGCCTCCGATGCCACTGCCAATCATTACAGAAACCCTGTTGGGGTTTTCTTTGTGCATTTCCAGTCCGGAATGATCTATTGCCTCCTGAGATGCTACCATCGCGAATTGTGTGAAGCGATCCATCCTCAAGGCTTCTTTTCGGTCTAGGAACTCCATAGGGTCGAAATTCTTGACTTCCGCTGCTATGCGAGTCTCAAATAATTCAGCGTCAAAGCTACTTATGTAATCTACTCCGGATTTACCGTCTAGTAATGAGTCCCATGTAGAGTCCCTGTTTAAACCTACAGGGCTGATTATACCTATACCGGTTACTACTACCGTCGTTGTCACAAGAGCTGCACCTTTCAGTTAATGGTTATACCAAAAGTAATTAGTGCCTAGTATGCCACTTTCTTGTGCATCATTGTACACGTATTGGGTAAAATATGTCGAGTCTACTGCCTACTGATTTCGACATGTGCTGGTCATGTGCATGCTATAATCGGCGAGTGCACGGTGATTGCGTATGGGGTTTTTAGAATTATTAAAATCCAGAATGGGTGATGACGAATTTTCTCTTGTCGAGAGAACTGGTCAACTGGCGCATGACATGGATACCAAATTATATCTAGTGGGTGGAGCTATTCGGGACGTATTGTTGGGCCTACCTGTCCGTGATTTGGATATGGTTGTTGAGGGTGACGCAGGAGCATTTGTTGACTCAATGATTGAGAGGTTCCAGGTGAATGTGACATATAGATCTCGATTCTCCACATTTGGTATAGATGACTCCGGGCTACATTTGGATATAGCTGAAGCTAGAACTGAGTATTATCGTTATCGTGGGGCTCTTCCGGAAATATCAAAAGCAAATATCGTGCTGGATTTGCAAAGAAGAGATTTCTCCATTAACGCAATGGCATTTCCATTGCATGTTATGAATGATTCAGAGCTCCTGGATGTTTATAATGGACGAGAGGATATACGTAAACGTTGTATCAGGATATTGCATGATGAAAGCTTCTTGGATGACCCTACCAGGATAATGAGAGCTCTCAGATATAAACAAAAACTCGGATTCCAGTTGGATGATATGACCAAAGAACTTGTTATTAGAGATGCTTCATGTCTTGAAAATATAAGCCAGGATAGATTGGGGAGAGAGTTCCGCCTGTGGCTGAAGGAAATCACATGTCGCGACATTATACAAAATGCGGATGAGATGGGTGTGCTGGCGGCTATTTCACCTGAATTGTCTGGGAATTCCACATTCTTCAATATTTCAAGAAACGATGTTCTCTATGAATCGGGGGATGAATTGTTAAATTTGGCGCTTCTGTCCTATAAACTTACCGCAGACGGCAGAAATGAATTTGCTGCCAAACTTGCTTTACCAGGATCTCATATTAAAGTTTTAAATGATATGACATACATTGATATCAACCGATACTGTATTGCTGGAGAGGGCTTATCAAACGAATCTCTGTATAACTGCCTGAATCCTCTGGCGTCAAGTGCAGTTAAGGTTCATGCATTACTCAATGATGATGAGAATGTGCGGAACAATTTGTCGCTATTCCTAAGAGAACTTGTACATATAAAATGTTCTTTGTCTGGAGCAGACCTAGTGAATATGGGAGTGCGAAGAGGTCCAAGTATAGGGGTTTTGCTAAGGATGTTGCATTCTGCCCGCCTAGAACAATCAATATCCACGCGGGAAGAGGAAATATACGCAATACAAAAGTGGATGTTTGAAGGTCACGGTCGAGCCACTGACAGTGATTTAGATTGACTAGCTATCACAGGTAGGCGCAATCAACTATTGGATTATTTGACTTGGCGTGTTCATCGTGTATGGCCATATGTAGGCGACTTATTGGCGTTTAACACCGTTGGATTTTGCAAACTCTTTGTTCTGAATGCCGGATAATCTTCCTGAATGAAATAGATACTGTTGAGCATAACCAGCGTACTTGCCCCACTTATTTAGAGTCCACTCGCGTATATTGTTGTATTGCAAACTTTCGTCTATATCGTACCAAGATTCCAGTGCCCGACGAACCCATCTATCAATTGGGCAGGCATCCAGTTTGTCAAGAGAAAAAAGTAGTACGCAGTCCGCAACCTTGTGCCCTACACCTGGGATACTCATTAAATTTGATTTGGCATCTTCGTAATCTAACAAGCGCAGTTTTTCCATGTCTATGGTTCCGTCCGTTACTAATAGGGAAGCTAAGTGTACATATTTTGCTCGAAAGCCCAACTTAAGGTCCCTGAGATTTGCCTCTCCAGCCTTTGCTATGGTATCTGGCGAGGGGAATGTATAGCTTGTGTGATGCCCCAATTGCATTGGTTTACCGTATTGCTTTGCCAGGGATTGCATTGTAGACGATATTCGAGGAACGCTAGAATTCGCTGAACAGATAAATGCGACTAGGCATTCCCAAGGATCCTGTCGAAGTATTCTTAGCCCGTAATAACTTGATATGGCCTTGTCCATTGTGGTATCCGTGTTGATTGCTGAATAAATTGACAATATGTTGTCGTCTAATCTTAGATAATCCCAAACATCGTCTAATGAATTCGGTATGTGTGGGTCATCACTAAATACTTGCAGTTCCATATCTTTCTGCTTTAGTGCGACCAGATTTTCTTTAATAACACCGTAGTGCCACCCGTCATGCTCTTCCCATCTGAAGGCTTGACCGCTGTTTAGAGTGTTTGTCAAATCTAATGGCTGGTTCAGTTGTATTTTCATAAGGGTTTAGCAATCCATTGCTTTATTTCAGAAGAGATACCGCTCAGGTTCCCTCTGAGGACAGCGCAATGAGGTAAGGAATTTAAGAATACCTTGCCATAGGGCCTTGATATTATACGCTCATCCAATATTACGACAGCTCCTTTCTCAGACTCGCTTCTTATTAACCTACCAAAACCCTGTCGGAACCTTATAACAGATTTCGGTATTGCGTAATCGTTGAAGGGATCTTCGAATAACTCCGATCTGGCCGCAAATATGGGATCTGTCGGTACATTGAATGGAAGCCTTGGTAGCACTAGTGCTTTAAGTGCATCTCCTGGTATATCCACTCCATCCCAAAAGCTTGCAGTTCCCAACAACACGGATTTAGGGTTATCCATGAATAGATTCAAAAGATTGCCTGGTGTCCCGTCTATTCCTTGTGAAAATACCCTGTACCCAAGGCCTTCCAACTGATTTTTTATGCCATTCCTAGTGGCTTGAATGGCAGCATGAGAAGTGAATAAACCTAAGGTGTGTCCATCGGCACCTACACAGACATCTATTATTGCTTGCTGTACTGCCTTCTGATAGTTTCTGCTGTTAGGGTTAGGCATATCTTGAGGAATGTATATTAAAGCCGCCCTAGGGTAATCAAATGGTGAATCTACTTTTATCTCCTCAGCTTCGCCTATGCCAAGTCTTTCCCTTATATAGTTGAAATGTCCGTGTGTAGTTAAAGTCGCGCTTGTGAGGATCACGCTGTTCTTTTTGGAAAACAGCTCGCTTTGCAGTATATTACCGACATTCATAGGAGCTGTATTCAATGTGATATTGCCGTCTAGTTTGTCCTGACTTATCCAATATATTGTGTTATGAGTATTTTGATTAGTGTATACAAAATCTTTTATTGTAGTTCTTACGATTTTCGTTAGCTCCAGACATCCGTCGAGATCTGATGTAATAGAGTCACTCAAGTCATCTCCTGGCGAAGCTTGCAATAGCTCCAAATGGCGATTGAGATTTATCATGCATTGATCTACAGCATCAGAACCGATTTCCACTCTGTGCCAATTTGGCTGGGATCGAGTGTTGTGATTTAGTCTCATTATTGTATGCCGAGCATCCGTTTCTTGTTGGTGCATTCCAAGGAAGCTATCCATTGTTTTCCAGAATGCATTTAGAGAATTATTCAGGGTCGAAATGGATTGCCGGAAGGAATCTAGTCTGTCTTGCATGGCCGATGATTGTTGCTCATTATGTATATATCTTATATATACTTCTAGCAAATTGTTGAGTCTTTCGATGTATCTGTCCGTTGATTCCTGGGATAAATTAGAGCTCATTTGGTTACTGGCCTCATCCTCTAGATGGTGTGCTTCGTCTATTACAAGATAATCATAGTTAGGTATCAGTTCATTACGTTTTTCCAGGAAATCTCTAACCAGTAATGAATGGTTGACTATTACCATGTCTGCTTGTTTGGCTTTTTCCTTGGCAGCTTTGAGAAAACATTGTTGGCTTGTACGAGTTTGGCAAGTCACGCATCCTAGAGATGACATACGACTCCAGACATGCATTTCGCGTGGAGGTATATTCATTTCAGATCTGTCACCACTGGAAGTATTTTTTAACCATACTAGTATTTTAGACGCCATTCTGGCTTCCTCATGGGAGATAGAATCTGCTGCGACAATGTGTTGTAGGCGCTCATGGCACAAATAATTGTCCCTGCCTTTAAGTAAAGAGAATTGACTGTCTACAAATCCCGAGGACCACTCGTTCAGCGCATTGAACAGTGCTGGTAGATCTTGCCTGACAAGTTGTTCTTGCAGGTTTATTGTATTGGTGGAAATGACTACGCGCTCTTTGTTTTCCATGGCATGTAAGATTGATGGTATCAGATAAGCCATGGATTTCCCTACGCCAGTTCCGCCTTCCACTAGTAACGTTCTGTTCTCTGCCATTGCCTGGCCTACTGATTCGGCCATTTGCACTTGGAGTTTTCTGTAACGATAGTTCTTGATCACTTTGGAGAGTAAACCATCTTGGCCAAAGAAATCCGACGTATCTGGTAGCTCAACAGTCCCGGCAGCTAATTGTGGCTGGTGTTCCTTGGGGTCAATCCCCGGCATAGGCTGTTTATTAAGGGTTGTTTGATCTGTTATTTGGCTATCGACTGTAATGTTTGATTTCATAAAGTAGTTAGACAGGCTTATGCCTGCACGGGAGTATACTAGGCTTATTTGTGAGAGAGTTAATGCATCCAACTTTTCTACTAACTTTGTTAGGCCATCAAAAACTTTAGCTGTGACTATAGCGTCTTCTAGTGCCCGATGGGGTTTATCGTGGGTTATCGATAAAGATCTTGCTAGATTGTATAGGGAATAATCCTTCAGGGTTGGCAAGACTATGGATGCGATTTCCCGAGTATCATATATATCGTTGTTGATACGAAATCCCTTATTGGTCAAAAAGTTTATATCAAATTGTACGTTTTGACCTACTATTGGATGTATCCCTATAAAATCGGTTAATTGTTGGGCGATTTGACTAAACCCAAGTTCTTTGTCCAGTTCAGCTTGGGTAATACCAGTCAAGTCGGTGATAAATTGACCTATTTGTCTATGTGGATTAACCAAGGCCTGAAAAGTATCCAGTATTTCACTGTTCCTGAACTTAACCGCACCTACCTCTATTATTTCGTCCTGAGTGGGACTCAGGCCAGTTGTTTCCAAGTCTATGCAAATATAGATATCTTCTGTGTAGGATTTCATTCTATAACCATTATAAACATAAATATTCTCTTCTCAATAAACCGGTGTCATGCGTAGTTTGGTCAAACGCATAGGATTAGCATGTATTTCCCCGGTTTAAACTAGCACTGATTTGAACTGATAGTGTCTCTTGCATTCTTTACCGAGAATGCCGTGTGTGATTCGTGGCCGAGCATCGTGAGGTTGTCAGCTATGCGTTGGGCCTCCACACTTGACGATGTTACGGAATAAAGTGACGGCCCACTGCCGGTTAAATGGGCATTTGGGGCTCCGGCGTCTATCAATGCTTGCTTTTGTGCGCCCAGTTGAGGCACAGTTCTTAGGACAACTTCTGAGAAGGCGTTATGTATCAGATCTTCTGATATTGATCCTTTTGTGATGAGATTGCGCATGAGTTTCTCGGATATTGTGCCATCCGTGTATACTTCCGGCCTGATATGTCCGTACATAGTGGCCGTTTTGTTCTTAATGGTTGTTGGTGTGGTCAATATTACAATATTGATATTGGGAGTTTTATCAATCCGGTGCAGTTCAGCTCCAGTTCCACTGACCATGGCAGTACCACCAGCCAGAAAAAATGGAACATCTGACACTATCTGAGTTGTCAGGTTCAGCAACTCTTCTTCATCCAATGATACTCCACATAGATCAGAAAGAGTTAATAATGTGGCAGCTGCATCAGTACTTCCTCCACCTAATCCGGAGTTCATAGGAATGCGCTTATGTAAGTGTATCTTGGCTCCCCCTTGGTAATTGGTTACAGATCTTAATAGCGTGGCTGCTTTGTAAATCAAGTTTTCTTGATTATTCAAACTAGGATCGTTGCTAGTTACCGCTAGCTGGTTATCCAAATCGAAACTGAGTTCGTCATACATGCTGATCGTCTGCATTATGGATGCTATGTTGTGGTATCCATCAGGCCTCCTGCCTAATATCTCCAACGTCAAATTGATTTTGCCATACGCTTTTACTTTCAGCACAAATTGTTCCTTCTCAGGCTATCGCATATCCTGTTCCACTCATCCATGGTGAGGGACTCTGGGCGTAGGTTGTGATCAACAGACACTTGTGTTAAGGCATCTTCTATATCAGACGTGTGTATATCAAGTGCGTTGCTTAAGGAGTTCCTTAATTTTTTTCTCGGATTCCTGAACCCGGCTCTCACAATTTTAAAAAATGACTCAGTGTCTTCCAAGGTCAGCAGTGGTTCCTTGTATACCTCTATTTTCACAATGGCCGATGTTACTTTGGGTATGGGCCTGAAGGAACTAGGGTCTATATAGTCTACTATGCGGGGGTTTCCATACAATTGCGTGGCCACTGATAGTGTCCTCATTTTGCCTGGCGCGGCCACCATTGATTCTGCCACTTCCTTTTGTATAGTGATTGTTATTTCTGATGGTGGATTAGAACTTTCTAGAAAGTTTCGTATGATTGGAGTTGCCGCATAGTATGGCAAGTTGGATATCAACTTATAAGGATCTGTCACAACAGAAGGGTCCCATGACCTGGCATCTTCGTTAATAACTACGAGATTTGATGGGTCATTCAGAGCCTTCGCTAGCCTAACGCTTAGGCTTTGGTCCATTTCTACGGCAATAACTCTCGCAGTGTTTTTCACCAATAGTTTTGTTAGAGATCCTTTTCCTGGGCCCACCTCCACTACTGTATCCATTTCACCAAGTCCAGAGGCTTCAAAAACCTTGTTTATGGCCACATTATCCACCATCCAATTCTGGCCCAAGGATTTCTTGGCCTTCAAATTTGGAGTTCGTGGGCTCATAAAAATCTAACTTCTCTTAGGGCAAAGTCTTTTTCAATTCTTTTATCTACCATTACTATGAACTGCAGGCAATATTGCAATGGAAGCCGTGCACCCTCTTTCGATACAAGTCCAAAGCTTAACGAGTCAGTTGACTCAAGCCAGGTTGACCTGGAGCACCCGAAGATTATTGCTTACCGCTGCTTCCTTCCGGACCTGACGGAATTCACAGTTCTGCGTCGCCCAGGACCCAGCCGTCTACGACCAACTGAAAAGATAGGGGCTCCTGACATAAACCTCCAGAGGGAGTTCCACCCCGCTTTAGCGGATTGCGGGTTCAGGGCACCGCTAGCTCCCCGTGTAGCACAGCCTCTGGCACATCGTAGATCAGTAATAGGATCTATGTCAACGAACCTCTATCCACTGAGATTTAGCACTCATTATTGGATGTCTATGATGTGAGTGGTTTGTAGTACGAATCAATAGAGCGATCTGTGAGCCAACACCAGTTTAATGGGGTTTCAGGGCTATGGATTACCGAAGGCTATATTCACTTCGTCATCATCCCTTGGAACATATAAAGAGATATTAGTCACAAGCACGTTATTTATTCTCAGAAATACCTCTCCGGGTTTGTTGTTGTCGCAGTGATCTCCATTATTATATGTTTTTCCGGAAGGCAATGTTATAGAAGAATCTGTTAGCCTGCCTCCAGTACCAGCAATAAATCTCGCTAGGGTTGCGTTGCTTCCAGATTCCCTTGCATTGGTGGGATGTATGTGTATTGAGCCTTCACCATGAGTATGTATGCCTCCTTTGGAGTAGGCGAATGGCTTTTGGATCTCTCCGCAAATGGAGACGGTATATTCAGAGTGCCAATGGTCACCAACTTCTGGATAAGGTTCGTCGTTACTGCCGGAGATGATCAGTATGAACAGTATACTGGTCAGTAGGACTAGCGCCGAAACCACAATTATCCACATTTTAAATGTGAATGGTTTCTTGCGTCTTTTCTCGCGCCTTTGTTCGATTCTCGCTTCTTCACGTGTAGCCATTGTAAATCCCGAATCATATTAGCATAGACCACTGTATTCGCTCCAGTACTTGCAAACAAAGCAGACTAGTAATGTATAATCTATTCCGCACCAGCAATTTTGTACGGCACAATAGTCAAAGCGAGGATTTCAATGACAGGTACTCAACTTGAACATGAATTGAAACGTGCCGTTTCGGGAGAAGTTCATTTTGATCGGTATTCTCGTGCTATGTATAGCACAGATGCCTCTATTTATCAGATGGAACCAATTGGGGTCGTTTTACCGAAAAATGCTGACGAAGTTGCAGAAATTGTACGTATTTGTCATGAAAGTAAGACCATCTTCTTGCCCAGAGGCGGAGGTACAAGTTTAGCTGGTCAAGCGGTTAACCATGGAGTGGTCATCGACTTCACTAAATACATGGACAGTGTGTTGTTGGTTAATGCAGAAGAAAGATGGGCCATAGTTGAACCTGGTATCACAATAGACGGTTTAAATGCTGCTGTTAAGCCATATGGCCTATATTACACCCCCGATCCAACTACCAAAAGTCGCGCGACGATAGGTGGTTCTTTGGGTAACAACTCCTGCGGGGCTCATTCAGTTGTTTACGGAAAGACTTCTGATCAAGTCATCGAGCTTGATGTTGTTTTGTCAAATGCGGAGCGCGTACACTTTGCCGATATTGAGGGGCCTGCTTTAGAGTCTGTATTATCCTGTTCTTACGATAGCCTGGAAAAGCATATCTATACGGAGACATTGAGATTGGCTAGAGAGCATGAAAGTGAAATAGATTTGAGGTATCCCAAGATTCAAAGACGTGTATCAGGTTACAATTTGGACTTTCTGATGGATGGGGGTCCAATAAACATGTCTCGTATGATAGTGGGATCAGAAGGCACCTTAGGGATGATAACTGCTGCCAAGGTAAAGTTAGAGCCCATACCAACTCATCAAGGTCTCGCCGTTGTACATTTCCATGATTTATTTAAATCAATGGAAGCGACAGTGATGATATTGGATCATAACCCTTCTGCAATAGAACTAGTGGATAAAATGATCTTAGACAGGAGTAGGGAATCATTAGGGTTTTCTAGGCTAACCACTTTCATACAGGGCGAACCAGAAGCAATATTATTGGTAGAGTTTTTTGGTGACAGTATGAATGAAATAGAGTCCAAGATAGACAATATGGACCGAGCGTTGCAAAGAAAAAACCTATCTTACGCCTGTTTCAAGGCTATGAGTCCAGGCGAGCAAAGAAATGCTTGGGCAATAAGGTCTGCTGGCTTGGGGCTGTTGATGAGCGTCAAAGGGGATTCCAAACCTCTGCCTTTCGTAGAAGATACTGCTGTTGCACCAGAAAAATTGCCAGAATACATACGTAGATTTGATAGTATAGTCAAATCTCACAACACTAACGCTGGTTATTATGGTCACGCTAGTGTCGGATGCTTGCATATACGTCCTATGATCAATATAAAGACCCAAAAAGGTTTACAAGATTTGGTTTCAATATCTGATGAAATTAGTGATCTTGTTCTGGAATTCAACGGATCTATGAGTGGGGAGCATGGGGATGGCATAGTCAGGGGAGTATGGACAGAAAAAATGCTGGGTTCTACTCTCTATCAAGCATTCAAGGATCTAAAGCATACTTTTGACCCTCATAACATACTGAATCCCGGCAAGATCATCAACACTCCTCCTATGACGGAAAATCTGCGTTTGGGTCCTAAATATCAGGCTACTGAACCTTCTACTATACTGGATTTCAGCCGTGACGGAGGTTTTGCCAGGGCTATTGAAATGTGTAATGGTGTTGGGGAGTGCAGGAAGCATTTGACTGGCACTATGTGTCCGTCTTATATGGCCACAAGGGATGAACAGCATTCCACCAGGGGTAGAGCTAATGCATTAAGGGCTGCCATATCCGGACTGTTGCCGTTTGAGGAATTCACAAGTGATCGAATGTTTAACGTAATGGACCTATGTTTGGAATGTAAAGCATGTAAAGCCGAATGTCCTTCTCAAGTGGATATGGCAAAATTGAAATACGAATTTCTGTATTCCTATCATAAGAAGAACGGATTTTCTTTAAGATCCAGGATATTTGCCAATATAGCGACGATTAGCAAATTGGGTAGTGCTCTAGCGCCTATATCAAACTGGCTTTCTAAGTTACCGTTAACTACATGGGCATTGGATTATTTCTTGGGTATAGACAAGCGACGATCGGCACCAATATTCACGTCAGTTCCTTTCCCTAAGCAATTTGATGCCAGGGATACCGTTTTGGGTCGACAAATACGAGGGGAAGTTGTTCTATTTAATGACACCTTCATGAACTACAATTATCCATCCATAGGGTTGGCTACCACCACACTGCTGGAGCGGGCCGGTTTCCGAGTGATTATTGTTGATCGTAAATGCTGTGGTAGACCTATGATTTCTAAAGGTATGTTGGACGAGGCTAAGGCTAATGCCGAATACAATGTTCAATTGCTTCATGCGTTTGTTGAAAAAGGTGCATACATCGTTGGTTGTGAGCCAAGTTGCCTATTGACATTGAGGGATGAATATCCAGATTTATTAGGTACTTCGGAAGCGTCTGAAGTTGCACAGAGAGCGATGTTACTTGAGGAATTCTTGGAAATGCTAAACAATCAGGGCCAATTGGATTTGCAATTTAAATATAGTGCTAAAGACATTATGTTTCACGGTCATTGCCACGCCAAGTCGTTGGTTGGTGTAGAACCTGCGATTAATGTCCTGAACCTAGTTCCTGGCTTCAGAGTGATGCAAAGTGGCGCTGGGTGCTGTGGTATGGCTGGATCTTTTGGGTTTGAGAAGGAGCATTATGATGTTTCCATGGCAATAGGTAACGAGAGACTATTCCCAGCTATATTAAATACCGATAAAGAGTCTGAAACCGTCATTACGGGCATGTCTTGCCGACAACAAATCATGCATGGCACAACACGTAATCCTAGGCATCTGGCTGAAATACTTGCAGAGGTGTTGGAATGACACAACAATTTACATCGCCAAACTTGCAATATTCATTATTTTGTACTGACGTAGTGGATCATCCAAATGGAGGAATATCCATTATGGGTGTATTGGATGGTGCAGATGTGCGTGGGACAGTTAAGAAGGGTCAACCAATACCTAGAAAGATGTTTCCCTTAAAGTTGGTCCTGGGAATTAACGCTCCGCCGGGCCATCACCAAGTTAGTTTGGGTATTCGTAGACCATCCGGTGGCATAATGACCAAGTTGGACTTGGAAGGATTTCATATAGGGCATGGAGAAACGGTGCATAGGTGTGTCGCAAACTTAGACATGGAAGTTGATGAGGATGGGCTTTATACCTTTGAAGTTATCCTGAATGGACAGGAAATCGGCTGGTCTGTTCTGAATATGAGTTTTGTAGTTGAATTTGTGGATTGATCAGTACACTGGTTCGACATCATCAATTTGAGACTTATTCTATTTGTAATGAGTCTTCCTGTTTTTGCCAAGCCATTACAATTTTGTGGAAAATTTCGACAAAATTTTCTTAAGCCATTAGTGAATTGGACTTGACACGCCATTCGCTGAAGGCCCTATGATTAGACAGTTGAATCCTCGGTAATGTAGGTTGGGATATGTTGGCAGTGTATGGGTGACTGAGGACATTCCACGCACGGTATTCCTTGGTTATTCGTCGCACCACGTAGCAATTTGATTAGCTATTTCGTGGGCAATTTAATATCTGTTGCTGTCCAATGGCCTGGATTTATTCTACGATTTGGGGGGGTTATCCAAGGGTGAATGCTAACATTACTTCAATCAACTTGCTGAGTGACGGCATAATAAAATATGACGGTGGGACCATATTTGGTCAAATACCAAAAATGTTTTGGGAGCGGAGAGTAAAACCAGATCGCTTGAATCGCGTTAGCTTGGGTTTGAATTGCCTCCTGATAAGAAGTGAGCATGGCAATGTTCTTGTTGATACCGGAGTTGGTAATAAAGAGAATGACGAATCCAGGGATGTTTATGGCCTGTCTTCGAGTAAATTGAATAAAGCATTGAAGGAAGTTGGTTTATCTGCCAGAGATATAGATAAAGTCATTCTGACTCACTTGAGATTTGACCATTCAGGAGGCTGTACCAAGATAGATAGATCTGGTAGAGCTATACCAGCTTTTCCAAAAGCCAGCTACTTGGTTCAGGCTGCATGTTGGCAGAACGCGATGGATCCTAGTGAACGTGTCATGGCATCTCATAACTTTGATGATTATGCCTGCCTACAGGAATCAGGTCAACTTGAATTGGTTTACGGGGATGCTGAAGTTCTTCCAGATATATGGGTTAGTGACACTGGAGGACCGTGTACCGGCCATCAGGTGGTACATATAAAGTCTGGTGGAGAGAAGATTGTTTTTCTAGGTGACTTAATCCCCACATCTCATCATTTAGATCTTGATTATATTGCTGCAAACGACCAATTCCCTGAGGATACCCTGCACATGAAAAAAGAGTTGGTATCTAGAGCCATTAAAGAAGGATGGCTTGTTATTTTCGGTCATGGTAGCGATGAAAAGGCTGGCTATTTGGAGAAAAGAGACGGATATCTTAGGCTTAGACCTGTGAAATTGTAAGGTGTACTTGTCCTAGGGTTAGAGTGATTGGCGGATCTCATAAGGAAATTTTAGCAAAAAGAGAATTCCTGTGTGACTCCACTGGTATAGCATCGGTAATAATGTTCCTCAGATTGTCTTCGTGTATGGTATGTGTCCTGATATAGGTGTCGGTTAACCCAGACCACTGTTTATGCCCAGATACCATTTTCATATTTTCCCAAAGAACAGAATATTTGCCGTTCAACATGTCCAATCTAAATTCTTTGGAGTGGACCGCTGCGACATCAGCGATAATCTTGGCTCTGCTGGTTTTTGTGTAATGGGTCACGGTGTTCTTGAAATATGAAGCCGAAGTCCCAGGTCTCACAGAATATGGGAATACATGAATGTCAGAAAATCTAGTTTTTTCACACATAATCTTGGTTTGCAGGAAATCATTCTCTGTTTCACCAGGAAATCCCGTTATTATGTCCGTAGTTATGGCAGCATTTGGCATTGACCGGCGCACATTTTCTACTGCTTTCAGGAAAGTTTCTGAAGTGTATCTTCTTTTCATGACATGGAGTATGTTGTCACTCCCACTTTGAAGAGGTATGTGGAAATGCGGGCATAGTCGTGGATTATGCCATAGTTCTAGCAACTGCTCATCCAATATCTGCGGTTGAAGTGAGGAGACCCTGATGCGCGGTATTGCCGTTTCGGTTAGCAACGCGATCAGGAGAGATTTGAGGCTAGTTTGCTGTAAATCAAATCCATATGATATCAGTTGCGTTCCTGTTAATACTACCTCTTGATATCCTTCCCTCTCAAGCCGTTGAGCTTGCGCAACTAGGTAATTGACGGGGAGGCTACGTTCACGTCCTCGCACTCTTGGGACGATGCAATAAGAGCACATTTGATTGCATCCTTCCTGTATTGCCAGCATAGCCCTCACTCGTGATACATTCAGGGTCTGTGAAGCCGGATAATAGTCTTGGTACACATCGCGTTCGGGTGAATAATGCGACTCCAAATTGGAGATTTCATCTACAATTCTGTGTTTGTCTGTGTTGCCAAATACCAGGTCCAATTCCGGCAATTGTTTTAGCGACTCAGAAGATCTTTGTGCATAACAACCTGTGACTGCAATTATCGCCATGGGGTTGTTGCGACGTGCAGATCTTATGGTTTGTCTGGCTTTTTGGTCTGCAGAGTTCGTAACTGTACATGTGTTAAGCACGTAGACATCTGCCACAACATCTGGGCCCACTATCTTGTAACCAGAATCTTCAAATGTTCGTGTTAAGGCCTGAGAGTCTGCTTGGTTTAGTTTGCATCCATGAGTCTCTATGCGTACTGTTGTCATTCCATACTTTCTCAAAGTTAATTGGATGCATTATACGTATCATCTGCAGGTGTAACAATCACGAGTCTATTAACTTAAAGAGCATTATACGGTAAATTAGGGACACATCATGAAAAATATGTTTGTGCAAATTAACCATTATTTTTATTTTGCCACTATATCAAAAAGGAATCAATTTTGTTGGTTTATTGACACGAAAGATTAACCGCAGATACCATGGATTCGCCGTTATGTTATATGGTAAACCTGATATGAATATGGCCACCCTCCTCTGTGGTTCAAGTAGAGATAAGATGTGCTGGATTGTTGTTGGCCATGGAGGTGATTTGGAGTAACTATGCACTCGGATATGATTAGTCAGAAAATCGAGATAGTCGAGAGTACTCTAGGCATCGCGTTTTCTAACAAGGCCCTGTTGTTGGAAGCCTTGACTCATTCCTCTGCTGTGAATGAAGACCCGATAAACTTTCCAGTTTCGAACGAAAGGTTTGAATTTCTGGGTGATGCTTTCATAGGATTTGTTGTGGCTAACGAGATGCACTCTAGGCTATTAACTATGACAGAAGGTGAGTTAACTGAGTTTAGATCTACTGTTGTTCGCGGCGCATCCTTAGCAAACTTGGCAAGGAAATGGTCGCTGGGCACATTCCTCTATATGGGTCAGGGAGAAGAGTCTAATGGGGGTCGTGAAAGGGACTCCAATTTGGCTGCTGCATTCGAAGCATTTATTGGTTCTTTGTTGATGGACCGAGAATTATCTGATGCTTATGGTCTAACATTGATGTTCCTAGAAGATGAACTCAGTAAAGTCATGGAGATTGGAGTATATAAGGACCCGAAATCCGAATTGCAAAAAATGGTTCAGGCTATACACAAGGGTCTGCCAGTATATACAACAGTCTCTGAGAGGGAATCACAAAACGGCACGATTTTTGATATTCAGGTTTCGATAGACGGTGAAGTATTGGGAATTGGTTCTGGCAAAAGGAAATCAGATGGAGAACGACAGGCCGCTGATCAAGCTATAAGAGTGATAAGAAAATGGTAGGGGTATGCATGTGTTATTACCTGTAATAGATTGATGTGGGTTAACCTAGCTTCGAGTTGCGACCAGAAAATGCCCCATGCTAATATTGTCACATGTTTCAGTTTTCTGGAAAGCCAAGCAAGCTTCAAAATGGCTTGAAAAAAAGTAAAGAATCGTGGTTTCGGAAAATAGTACAAATCATGAATTACCACGGGATTGAAGAAGGCCTGTGGGAGGAACTTGAAGAGCTGTTAATATCGTCTGACGTTGGAGTGGCGACAACATATTCTTTGATTGAAAATGTGAAGAATAAGGCCAAGGCCCAGGGTGTAACTGACTCACATGGTGTTGTTCAGCTATTGAAGCTAGAAATATTGTCAATATTCAGCGACAGTACATCACAGGACCATCACGTAAACCATCTAGTAGATGATAAACCCATGGTTATACTGGTGGTGGGAGTAAATGGAGTTGGCAAGACTACTAGCATTGCTAAACTATCTGGTTACTTCAGGGAAAACGGTAATACTGTTCTGTTAGCTGCCTCTGATACCTTCCGCGCAGCTGCTATAGACCAGATTCAGGCTTGGGCGTTGAAATTAAACGTTGATGTTATAGCACACGAGAGGAGTGGGGATCCTGCTGCGATAGCATACGATGCATTGGAAGCAGCACAGGCTAGGGGAATAGATGTGGTTTTAATTGATACTGCGGGCAGATTTCACACGAGCACCAACCTTATGGAGGAGGTGAAGAAAATATCCAGGGTTTTATCTAAACTTGATCCTAATGCGCCTCACCAGATAATTTTTACACTTGATGCTACCACTGGACAGAATGGATTGGCACAAGCTCGTATATTTAGTGAATCTTTAGGGTGCACAGGAGTTTTCTTGAGCAAATTGGACGGCTCTTCCAAGGGAGGTATAGTAATTCCGATAGTGAAAGAACTGGGATTACCTGTACTCTTTGTGGGAACTGGCGAATCCCTAGAGGATATCGCCCCATTCGCTGCACGAGATTTTGTTGAGGAATTATTCTCCCCATTGGATTAATCGTGATTAGGTTTTTGCCAATTTGCAAATCCTCGTCCATGCGTATGTAGGTTTAATGGCAGTGTTGGATGTTTTGTATTGGTTAGCGGCAGTTGAGGTAATCGGTCTGATTATCGTGCCTTTGGCATTTTCGATATTTTCTAAACTCCCGGACAAGGGATACTGCTTGACCAAGCCATTAGGTCTGTTGTTGGCTTCGTGGATCCTATGGATGCTGGGGTCAATCCAAATAATACCGAATAACGTTTATTCACTGTGGTTGATCATTATTGGCATATCCGCGGCTTCTGCTATTCACTTTAGTCGTAATCGAAAGGCGATTTTGACGTTCATATCAGGCAATAGGTCGACCATTATTTTGTCTGAAGGCGTTTTCCTGCTTGGTTACGCATTTTGGGTCTTATACAGATTATATGATCCGGCGATATATGGCACGGAAAAACCTATGGATTTTGCATTCCTGAATGCTGCTATAATCGCCGATTTTTTCCCCCCGGAAGATCCTTGGTTGAGTGGTCATGCGATACCATATTATTACTTCGGATATTTAATAATGGCAAACATATCTGAAGTAACATCTATACCCACACAGATTTCCTATAATTTGTCATTAGCGTTAGTGCCGGCCATGGCAGCCCAGGCGATGTTTGGTTTGATTTTTTCATTGGTTAGACTGAATGGAGTATCTCTCCTGAGATCATCTATTGCTGCATTACTTTCTCCAATGATCTTGCTCTTTGCAGGAAATCTGGAAGGAGGATTGGAATTTCTGAAGACCCGTGGGCTAGGGTCAGAGGGATTTTGGCAATGGATAGGTATAAAGGGTCTTGATAATATAAACGGCTCCGGCTGGATCCCTTCTGACCATCTATGGTGGTGGCGGGGCACCAGGGTAATAGACTCCTTAAGCGCCGATGGAGATAGTTTGGACTATACGATTACCGAATTCCCGTTTTTCAGCTTTCTGTTAGGTGATTTGCATCCCCACGTGATGGCTATACCGTTCGTACTACTATTTCTCTCCTTTGGTCTTAATTTCCTTATGTTTAAAGCTCCTAGCGGTTATAAATCCATTACTAGTACAGTTATAGTAATATCGATATCCGGATTTTTACTGGGCGGTGTAGGCTTCATTAATACATGGGATCTGTTTACACTTAGCGTTTTTTGGGCATCATTGGTCCTTGTTAGGATGCTAATCCATGAATCGAAATTGACATGGTATTTGTTGATTGAAAATGCATTATTGGCTTTGGTCCCTGGAATCTTGTCCGTGTTGTTATATTTGCCCTTTTATATGAGCCTGGATAGTCAGGCCTCTGGTATAGTTCCTGTAGGGCAATATTCTACTAGACTGGTGCACTTCACTGTCATATGGGGTTCATTTGTTTTGGCCCTGTCGGGGTTTCTATTGTTTGAATTACATCGGTTGGTGACAAAACGATTATCTGTAATTAATGGTTCGCTACCTACTATTGGCGGCTCTGCCTTATCATTGGCTGACCGTTCACCGCAATCTGTTATAGGACAAATGTCGGTAGTTACTACCTCAGCCATAGCGCTGTCATTTGTTCTGGCTCCATTCGCGATATGGGCTAGTTGGCAAATCGGGTGGAGCACATTGATTTGGTCCATAGATCCCATGACTGTTGTGCTACAGAGATTTATTAACGTGTTGCCCTTGATGTTGATAGCCTTCATGTCAGTTTACCTGCTGATAATAGGTGTACAGCAACGCGTGGCATACCCTAGGATATTCGTTCTTTTGGTCATGTTTCTGGGCATAATGTTGATAATTGGACCAGAATTCCTGCGGGTTGATGATCTATTTCACAATAGGATGAACACGATTTTCAAAACCTATTACCAGGCGTGGATATTCTTGTCTGTAGCGGTAGTTTTTTGTGTTCAGTCAGTGATCTCGTCCGCATTTATGATGAATATGTTGTTGAGGACAGTGTTTAGGATATGGCTTGGATTATTGGCTTTCGCACTTCTGATAAGTTTGTATTACCCGGCTGCGGCAATATGGAGCAAAAGCGGGCATTTCCAAGGGAATCCTACCCTGGATGGACTGCATTATGTGATGCAAGATAATCCTGGGGATTATTCCGCAATCTTATGGTTTAATGATAATGCCTCTGTAGGCGAAGTATTGTTGGAATCTGTGGGTGACAGTTGGAGCGACAATGCTAGGATATCTAGTAGTACTGGACTGCCTTCAGTATTGGGTTGGCCTTGGCATGAACATCAATGGAGAGGATCTACTGCACAATTTTATGACAGAGAATCAGATGTTAGAACGATATATGAAACTTTAGATACTTCCGAGGCTTTGCGGTTGTTGTATAAGTATGATGTCCGGTATGTTGTTGTAGGTGTCAGGGAGCAAACTAAATATGGTAATGTGGGTATGGCTAAATTTG
The DNA here is from genome assembly GCA_964578255.1 of uncultured Dehalococcoidia bacterium. Taxonomy (GTDB): domain Bacteria; phylum Chloroflexota; class Dehalococcoidia; order Lucifugimonadales; family UBA2985; genus CAZOCC01. Next base: position 34,658 of record CAZOCC010000012.1, read on the forward strand.
GAGAAATTGCTGATGAGGTGTTCGTTAAAGGGGATATCTCAATTTATAGACTGAAAGAATAATCCACAATAAGAAATAGACATATGCATCTATCATTCATTAATAATATCAAGAATACTCCAGTAGCGGCTTTGTTCCTGCGTTATGAAGTTGTTCTATATCTAGTGATAGTCTCTGGTGGATTCTCAATGAGGCTATGGGATTTGGGTTCTAGGGCAATGGGCTATGACGAGAGCTTACATGCTTATTACAGTTATTTGTTGTCAGAAGGGTTTGGTTTTCAACATACACCAGTTATGCATGGCCCCTTTCTATTTCATGTCTCGGCCTTGGCATTCTTTTTTTTGGGCGACAGTGATTTAGTAGCCAGATTAATGCCTGTCATTTTCGGGACAGTTTTGATCATTTTGCCATGGTTTCTTAGAACTATGTTGGGGAGAATTGGATCTTTAACGGCATCAGCATTATTGGCCTTCTCTCCGATGATGCTTTTCTACAGTCGCTATGCGAGAAACGATATTTTTATGGCTGTTTGGACTCTGGCAATAGTGGTGCTGATGTGGCGCTTCATTGAAGAGAAGAAGAATATATATTTGTACATGATTGCCATGGTGTTGGCATTAGCTTTTACTACAAAGGAAACTACATTTATAGTAGTGGCAATATTTGGCAGTTATTTATTCATAGTCTCCTCACCAGATTGGATGCCTTGGATTTTCAGGCGCCAAAAAAAATTAATCGAAAGTCATATTTCTGACGATACCTATAGGTATATACCAGGTTATGGGTTTAGATCTGGTAGTTTTAATATTAGGCATAGGCTTTCAAAGTTCTCGTCTCCAGGAATACTGTTGTTGTTGTTCGGAACCCTTACATTGCCACAGGCAGCGGCAACAATCAGTTTATTTGATGTTGTGTTCTCTAGGTTCAATATTATATTGGCTAACAACGAAGCACCGATTGGAGCGCCGTCTGGCCAGTTGATCATAAATATTCAGGGCCTGACGTTAACCACAGGCATGATTTTCGCATCAATTTGGATAATGTTGTTAATATTGATTTCATGCGCATTGGGAATAAGTTGGAATCGAACTGTTTGGTTTAGGTGCGCATCAATATTTTATTGTGTTTGGTTACTACTTTACACATCGTTGATGACAAACTTGGTCGGCATTGGTAGCGGTATATGGCAAGGTTTGGGGTATTGGATCTTACAGCACGAAGTTAATCGCGGTGATCAACCTTGGTATTACTACATCATGGTGCTTCCAGTTTACGAGGCACTACCTTTTTTGTTATCCGTAATAGCCTGTATCTACTACATCTTTAGGGGAGACAGGTTTAGTAGGTTTCTGGTTTATTGGACAATTATGAGTCTCCTCCTTTATTCAATCGCTGGTGAAAAAATGCCATGGCTTGTGGTCAACATAGTTTTGCCTATGATCATTATTACTGGAAAATTCATTGGAGACCTGATGTCAGAGGTTGAATGGGAAAAGGTACGGAGTTTTCGTGGGATCTATTTGATGCCTGCTACTATTCTATTGATATACCTGGCATTCAGATTAATTCTGTATCAGGTAGAGCCAGATAATTTAATGAATTTTATGGAGTTTTGGACTTTATCTTTTATCATGATAGCCGTGCTGGGATTGTCTTACAAATGTATTGTATCTATTGGATTGGCAAATGCAGTGCGTGTTGTTATGTTGTCTGTAACTGTCCTGCTCTTCGTTTTCGGCATTAGGTCTGCATGGCATGCCAATTATATAAACGGGGATATAGCGAAAGAAATGTTAACTTATGCTCAAGGGTCTAAAGAGGTTCCTGTTATTATGCAAAAAGTGTCAGATGTTGTAATAAAGCAGGGTTCACATCAAGACATCAAGTTGATTGTAGATAGAGATATTTATTGGGGACTGGTTTGGTACACTAGGAATTTCGAGTCTGTGGAATATGCTGACATGGATACTATAACGTCACCGGATCAAAATTCAATTGTCCTGGTTGGAGAGTCTAATAGAAGTTACATGGATAAATATGCTAGCCAATTTGACTCTAAAGATTTCCTGTACTTATGGTGGCCTTCGGAAGGATATAAGCCTTGCGAAGAACCTAGGTCAGATCCATGTTTTAGCCCATTGGAATTTTTCCCAAAGTTGCTAGATCGGGACAAAATCAGAGAAACTATAGATTATTTGATCTATCGTAGGACTAACGAAGATTTTTTGTACCATAAAGCCACTGTATATTTCCCTAACTGACCAATACCTATTGGCGACACAAATTAGCATAATTTCCATTTTTCTTTCAGGGTATACAATGTCTGACTATCACAGATACATTAAAATTGATCTCATATGTTCGATGAAATGCTGTACAGATGCTCGCACACTTAAATAAATTAAAGAAGAGGTAAACTGACAGTTGTTTAGCAGTTATAGGATATGGCTCGCAATTGGTGTGACGGTTCTGTTTTTATTTCTTTTTGTTAACGCTATAGATATTAGGAATACCTGGTCGGAACTGATCAAAGTTAACTACGTGTTGTTGATACCGGCAATAGCCGTTTACTTGATTTCAGTATACTTTCGATCAATCCGATGGAGATATATATTGACACCGATAGAAGTTTTGCCAATATTGAATCTATACAAAGTGGTATCTGTTGGCTATATGGCTAATAATCTGCTACCACTCAGGCTGGGAGAGATAGTAAGGGCACATTACTTAGGACAAAAAGAGGGAGTCAGCAGAGTTTCCGCTTTCGCTACTATAGCAGTAGAAAGAATATTTGATGGAGTTGCTCTATTGTTCATAGGGGGTATGACGGCTATTTTCCTTCCTGTCATGTCTATAGTGGAAGGTTTGGGTTCGGTAGCTGGCCTTCCATGGTGGGCCCCGGCTGCTGGATTATCTCTACCATTTATTGCGGCATCTGTTTTCATGATCTCATCCTCGTATTACTATAACTCTCTCAAAGCATTAGTCGATAAAATCGCTGATATGTTTCCATCTAACATAGGTGAAAAATTAAGGACGTCATCAGATTTGTTCCTGCGAGGTTTCGTAGTGGTTCACGGTCCCAAGCGCTTAATGAGCGTTTTTCTGCTTTCCATGCCGGTATGGCTGATGGAAGCACTAATGTATTATTTTATTGCGATGTCCTTTGGCTTCGAACAGCAATTCGGGTTTATCAGGCTTATTGGAATAGTGATCTTGGTATTGGTTGTATCTAATTTAATTACAGCAATTCCGTCAGCCGGAGGAGGTGTAGGCACATTTGAGGTTGGTTCATTGACTACACTTACAGTGCTTGGTGTCGATCCGTCGCTATCTGGTGCATATACTATAGTGCTACATATTGCCCTCCTCTTACCAATTACTTTGTTAGGTATGGTATTCTTGTTGATTGAGGATAAGAGTGTGTTAGGTTTGGTAAGGGAAAGCCGTATGGCTGAAAGAGACTCATAGGCTCTCTTATAACTTGGTTAGGAGCATTGATGAATATAGGGGTAATAGGAGCTGGGGCAGCCGGACTGGCAGCGGCACATTCTTTAGGCAAAGCCGGCCATATTGTTGATGTTTTCGAAGTAGCTCCATTTATTGGGGGGCAAGCCTCCACTTTCGATGTTGGTGGTGGGCGTTTGGAAAGAGGTTATCACCATTTATTCACTAGTGATACCGACATTATTGACCTCATATATGAGTTGGGTTTAGGCAACAAGCTAAAGTGGATTGAGTCCAGTGTTGGGATATTCTACGGTGGGGAAATATACAATTTCATCACACCTATTGATCTCTTAAAATTCACACCGCTGAGCTTGTTGGATAGATTTAGACTCGGCATAGTTACCCTGTATTTAAGAAAGTACAAGGATTGGCGGAAGTTGGAGCAATTTACAGCTTCTGAATGGATACGAAAATATGCCGGCAAAGGTGTTTATGATGTCGTATGGGGTCCTTTACTAAGAGGCAAGTTTGGGTCGCGTTTTGATACAGTTGGCATGCCTTGGTTCTGGAGCAAAATACAAACCCGTTTCGCATCCCGAGGTAAAGGTATTAAGGGGATGCAACGTGAGAGATTAGGGTATCCTTCTGGCAGCTTCGCTGAGATTTTTGAAATGTTGCAGAACAGCATAGAAAGTATGGGTGGCAGTGTCCATATATCGTCCCCTATTAGATCTATATATGTCGAAGATGGAGTCGCGCGAGGATTAGTGATGCAAGATTCCAATAAGAATGATGTTTACAAAGCTTATGATGCTGTGCTGGCTACTACTCCATCCTATATTTTCCCGCAACTCGTTGATTGTTTAGATAAGGATTACCTCGATAGATTACTCAGTGTTGACTATCTGTCCGCTGTTTTAGTTATATTGGTCCTTAAACAGCCATTTTCGGACATTTATTGGTTAAATATTGCAGATAGATCGATACCATTTGTTGGACTAATAGAACAAACAAATTTCATGGATAGGGCTACATATGGGAATAAGAATATAGTTTATATATCTAATTATCTCTCAGAAGATAGCCCACTCTATCAAATGGATAAGAAAGCATTGCTGGATGAGTATATCCCGCATCTAAAGAAGATTAATCCTGCCTTTGATGAGTCATGGATTGAAGAGTCATACTACCATAAAGTGGCTGCTGCTCAGCCAATTATAGGCCAAGGTTACTCGGAGCGTATACCTAGTCATAGGACACCCGTCAAGTCACTATATTTGGCTAATACCACTCAGATATATCCTGAAGATAGGGGAACTAATTACAGCGTGCGTATGGGTAAGGCAGTCGCAAAGATGATAATGGAAGATCTGGGATAGGTGATATATGGGGATCATCTTTAATTGTGAGCCAACATTAATGGATATTTACTTGTCGGATACTACCTGCATACTAGTTGTTATATAGAAAACTTATAATATATTGCTCAATTTTCGTTGAACAGGTTGTCTGGTTGTGCTAACATCACCTAGTTGGTGGGATTGCAATATTTATGGAGATGTTGTGGCACCTGAACAAGATACAAAACAGGTAATAACCGAGGCTTTAGTTAATCAAAGCGCCAAAACAGTGACCGTCCTGTCTTCTCTGTTGGCAATAGAGGATGCCTTAGGATATATACCGCTTCAAGCTATTGAATTGGTTGCCGAGCATACCAAATCCACTATCAATGAGGTTTGGGGTGTAGCATCCTTCTATACAAATTTTCGGTTCTCTGAACCTGGGGAAAATACGATTGAGATATGTTGGGGTCCCACGTGTCATCTTCTTGGTTCTCAGGAGATACTACAGTCCGTTTTGGATTCTCTGGAATTATCCGAGGAGGGTGACACAAAAGACGGGAAGGTTTCTCTGAAATACAATACGTGTTTGGGAGCTTGTTCCCAAGGGCCAGTAATAAGTGTGAACCACAAAATTATTGGACCACGTTCTATGGGAGGTCCCAATGGAGCCTCCTTGAGGGAAAAAATTCTGGATATGGTTTCATCTCTGAGGGAGAAGTAATCGCTGGGTTCTGAATGACCGATATGACCAACTTTCAAGACTTAAAAGAAGAAGCCGGACGACAATTCCAGGAGTTACATTCTGGTAGCAAGCCTTGGATAAGGATTGGTGCTGCTGTCTGCGGAGAAGCTGCTGGCGCTACAGCCGTTTCAGAGGCAATAAAGGATGCACTGACCAAGGCAGGTATTGAGGCCAATGTTAGTTTTGTTGGTTGTATTGGGCTGTGTTACGCGGAACCGTTGATCGATATCGTTAAACCTGGGGGATCAAGGATATTCTACGGGAATGTGACACCTGAAATAGCCTCCGACTTGATCCGATCTTATTTGTCTGACGAGAATGACCATATGCCGGAGTTGGCATTGGCTTATTCTGGAGATGATGAAGTCCCTGGTGTGGCTAAATTAGAGGATCTTCCTATATGGAGTCACCAGGTCAGGATAGCGCTAAGGAATTGTGGAATGATAGATCCCATGGATATTTATCAGTACATAGCTAATGGGGGATATGGGGCTTTGCACAAGGCTATTACCGGTATGCAACCAGGGGATGTCATTAAAGAGGTGGAAACTTCCGGATTACGTGGCAGGGGAGTTGCAGCCTTCCCTACATTCAGAATATGTGGCTTTCTGGCCGGCTCAGATCGTCCAGTGAAATATATACTCTGCAATTGTGAAGAAGGTGACCCTGGGGCTTACAATGACAAGGGTATATTGGAGAGCGACCCTCATTCATTAATAGAAGGAACCATATTGGCTGGATATGCCACTGGTGCTAGTAATGGAGTGGTCTTTATAAGACACGGTCACGAAGGACCCATAATTCGTACTGAGAGGGCTATTGAACAGGCGTATAAACTAGGTTTTCTTGGAGAGAATATATTTGATTCTGGTTTCAGCTTCCACATGGAGGTATCACTTACTGGGGAATCGTACGTTTCGGGAGAAGAGACTGCTCTCATGGAATCGGTAGAAGGTAAAAGAGCTATGCCTAGATCCAGGCCTCCTTTCCCTGCCGCATATGGAGTATGGGGTTTCCCAACAAACATAAACAACATAAAAACCATATCATACGTCCCTGAGATTATTTCCAAGGGAGGTGAGTGGTTCGCTAGTATTGGAACAGATGATAGTAAGGGCACAGCAATTTTGTGCTTATCTGGCAACATAAGTCTTCCTGGTATGATCGAAGTACCAATGGGACTAACGTTGAGGCAAGTGATATATGATGTTATGGGAGGCATACCTGATGGAAGGGAGGCAAAATTCCTTCAGACGGGTGGCCCGTTAGGAGGAGTACTCCCATCTGACAAGATTGATGTTTCGTTGGACTTTGCAGAGATGCAAAAAGTCGGTGCAATCTTAGGATCTGGTGGCATAATTGTGGCCGACGATCGTGCATGCGCTGTCAACATGACTAGATTGTTGGTTGCTTTTTGTCAGTATGAATCTTGCGGCAAGTGTTTTCCATGTCGTCTAGGAATGACCAATCTGATAGAAATCTTGGATAGAATTGCTACGTTTCAAAGTCAGCCCAGGGACTTAGAACTTATGCGGACAATTGGTCAGAATATGGCTGCGGGTTCGCTGTGTGGGCATGGGCAGTTAGGATGGAATCCAGTCCAATCTGCGCTTCGCTACTTCCCGGACGATTTTGAAGCACATATTGAACAGAATAAATGTTTAACGGGACAATGTTTGACTCCGATGTATACTCCACAGAGAACTAGATCCAGGTGGACATCGGCTCAACCTATAGAGCTTAGGATATAGGGGGTACAATGATTTCTACGATCACCATTTCAATTGATGGTAAGGAAATAATAACGGAGCCTGGTAAAACTATATTGCAGGCTGCCATAGATTCTGGATTATATATACCATATCTGTGCTACTACCCAGGCATGAAACCATTTGGTGCGTGCCGCATGTGCGTGGTAGAAGTTGAGAATGTTCGAGGAACTCCAGCTTCTTGCACTACGCCTGTGGCAGACGGAATGATAGTTCACACAAACAATGAGAATGTGAATGAACTTCGCAAAGGTATTACGGAGCTTATTATCTCCGAACACCCTCATGGCTGTCTGACGTGTCATAGGACTGATTTAGGTGGGGCTAACTTGTGTGGCCCAGAGGACATATGCCTTCGACATGTTTCCGTGACTGACCGTTGTGTTTCATGCCCAAAGAATGAGCGATGTGAACTAAAGGATACCACTATATATGTAGGCACAGGGTTGACTACTCCATTGAATTACAAATATCGGAATTTACCAGTGCTGAGTCAGGACCCATTCTATGACCTTGACTATAATCTATGTATAGTTTGTGGTCGTTGCGTCAGAGCTTGTGAGGAACTGAGGGGTGACAGTGCCATAACATTTACAGAACGAGCTGGTATCGCACTGGTTGGTCCCGCCAATGGTTCATCACTTTTGGAGTCTGGCTGCGAATTTTGTGGTTCCTGCATTGACGTGTGTCCAGTCGGAGCTTTGGTTGAATCAGACTACAAATGGGAAAAAGCTGTAGAAAACATCTCTACAACTTGTCCGCATTGCCCAGTTGGATGCCAACTGAAAATTGAAGTTAACAAGCGCGGAAAAGTTATAAGGGCAATACCAGAATTGGAAGCAGATGCTAATCATGGACAGGCATGTTTTAAGGGGAAGTTTGGGCTGGACTTTGTTAATAGTCGTTCTAGGCTTAAGACACCTATGATTCGTCGAGATGGTTCCTTGCAGCCGGCTTCATGGGAAGACGCTATTTCATTGATAGCAGAGAAATTGACCTATTATAAGGGACATTCTTTCGCTGCCTTGGGATCTGAAAAGGGCACAAATGAAGAGAATTACCTGCTTCAAAAATTAGTTAGATCTGGCATGGGTACCAATAATGTTGATTATTCTTCTAATCTAAAGCCCGAGATGATTGAACCATTGATGGATGCATTGGGGTATCAGGCTGCTACGGAATCTATATGGGATTTAGAGAAGAGCGAATGTATTTTGGTATTGGGTACAAATGTAACAGAAGAACAGAACGTTGCTGCCGTCCCGATAAAAAGAGCTGTGCAGAATGGTTCTAATTTAATAGTAATAGACCCAAGAGAGGTGGAATTGACGCGGTATGCCAGTATCTGGCTTAGACCCAAGCCAGGTACCGATGCCATAGTAGTTGCTGGGTTATTGAGGGTAATAGTGGATGAAGTTTTGGAAGATGAACAATTCTTGAAGGATAATTGCGAGAATTTGGACTCTTTGAAAAACTCGTTGTGGCGATTCGACTTGAATAAAGTTGAAGATGTCACTGGTATTGCAAAGGATGATATACGAAATGCAGCCAGGATGTTTGCTGGTAGCGGTGCTGCATCAATTATTTACGCTCTTGACACGGTTAGTAGAGCTCAATATAGGGATTGTGCTAGTGCAGTAGTTAATTTAGCACTAATCACTGGTAACATGGGCAAACAAGGAGCTGGCATTATACCGCTGAGGTCCGGAACCAATGCCCAAGGTTCTTGGGACGTAGGATGTGTTCCTCACTTGCTTCCAGGATATAGGAATGTGGATGATTCTGATGCGAGATTAGAAATAATTGAAGCCTGGGGATCAGCGCCGGATACCAAGGGGCTAGGCGTCACAGACGTTTTTGGGGCTATTGATGCTGGAGACGTAAAGGCCATGTTAGTTATTGGAGATAGTCCTAACTTCTACAATGGAGAATTGGGAGACGTCTTGGAGTCGGCCGGAAAATTGGATTTCCTGGTTGTCCAGGATGTGTTTTTGAATGGCCTAGGCGAGATAGCAGACGTGGTTTTGCCATCTGCTACCTTTGCAGAAAAAGAAGGAACATATACGAGCCTTGAAAGAAGAGTCCAACCATTGAGAAAGGTGTTGGAGCTACAAAATACACAGGCCATGCCAGATTGGTGGATTTTGTGTCAAATTGCCCAAGCGATGGGAATGTCTGGATTTACTTATCATTGCCCTGCGGAAATATTGGATGAAATAGCCAAATTGGTTTGGCAATATTCTGGGATCACGTATCAACGAATGGTTGCTCAGCAAGAAGTTGATCAACTAATACTTGTGCCTAGTTTCCCTTTGCCGAGCCAATTGCAGCCTTCTAATGGAGGTAGGAACTTTGGTGTTCAGTGGCCTTGTGTTTCACTAGATGATGTAGGAACACAATCTCTTTACACTGAGGGTTTCCCTAATGGCTCGGCGAGATTCATTCCATTGGAAATGAATCTGGAGGATGATATCGAATTGCCAACCACTGATGAATACCCTCTTTTACTGGTGCCAGGTAGGGTGTTGCATCAATCTCAACGCCAGATGGAAATCTCTTTGCATGAAAAGAAGAATCATATACAGAGAGAGGAAGTCATTGAGATAGGGAGAACAGATGCTAGCACATTTGGTGTTGTTGATGGGGATACGGTTGAGATAACCTCATCTAGAGAAAGCATTTCGGGCATTCTTCGGGTCGAGGATGAGGTGTTTACAGGCACTATTCGAACGACTTCCTTGTTTGGGGAACTCGCTACAGATTTGGATGGGAGTGATAATCCTGACCCAATGTCTTATGTGCCCACACTTGCGCTTAAGCCTGTGAAATTGTCTAAGATCACCGCCTGATATCGGTGATTATTTATATCGTTTGCTATATAAATTAAAGGATAGGCATTTGTTCTGAAAGACGCATTGGTGGGCAGGATACTCTTTTCGTGTGTTGATCGTTAACTTCCCATATCTTGTTGATAATTGGGATTGATAACTGCCTAGGTCTTACAATGTAGATAGATATGCCGCGAATGACGATGTTTGTTTTGTTTTTTGAAGGAATACCTTGCTTGCATGGGCAATTAATATAATGTCTGAAACCGACTTATTATGAATGTAAATACTCCTGTACGACAGCAATATCTGGATATAAAGATGGAATACCCTGAGGCTATACTTTTGTTCAGAATGGGGGATTTTTATGAGACCTTTGATGAAGATGCCTCTGTAATATCCGCAGAACTTAATATAGTACTCACTT
>CAZOCC010000013.1:0-40429 GCA_964578255.1 uncultured Dehalococcoidia bacterium
CATGTATCATCCATATTATATGAGAATACTCGGCATAGAAACATCGTGCGACGAAACGGCAGTAGCGATAGTAGAAGACGGTGAGAATCTGATATCTACTGTGATCGCATCCCAAGTGGATATGCATGCCAGATACGGCGGCATAGTTCCTGAGGTAGCATCCAGACAGCATATTCTGGAAATAACCCCTGTCATTGAATCCACATTAAAACAGGCATCCATGTCTCTGGATGATATAGACGCAGTAGCGGTAACCAACGGTCCAGGATTGGCTGGCTCGCTTATCATAGGTGTAAACACTGCCAAGGCTATAGCCTTCGGACGAGATCTCCCACTAATAGGAGTGAATCACCTGGAAGGTCATATCTATGCTAACTGGCTTGAAGAACAAAACCCTGAGAAGGATGTCGGATTCCCTCTACTTTGTTTGATTGCTTCCGGAGGACACACCGATCTTGTCCTAATGAAAAACCATGGTGATTACAAACTATTAGGGCGGACACGAGATGATGCAGCCGGCGAAGCCTTTGACAAAGCAGCAAGAATACTTGGTTTAGGATTCCCTGGGGGACCAGAAATCCAGAAGGCAGCTCAAGATGGATCTGGGGACATTTCTTTGCCAAGGGCCTGGCTCCGAGGATCGTATGATTTCAGTTTCAGTGGGCTCAAAACTGCTCTTTTGAACAAAGCCGTTGACATGGCTATTTATCCTCCTACTGACGGTGTCACACAAGATCAATTATTAATCAGGGAGATGGCATTCGCGTTCCAGACGTCCGTGGCCGATGTCATATCGAAAAAAACCATTACCGCAGCCCTGGAACATAAAGTCAAAGCCATAGTTCTTGGTGGAGGTGTAGCAGCAAACACAGCACTCAGGACCGCTCTTAGGGACAGATCCCCTCTGCCCGTATTCATACCAGCAATAAAGCTTTGTACTGACAACGGTTCCATGATTGCTGCATGCGCCTATTTCCAAGTACTGAGGATTGGATCAGACAAGTTGGATATGGATGTACTGCCAAGCTTGCAACTGGGCTTGTCGTAACTCATAGATATCATTCGGGGCTATATTAAGTCCTGTCGCCAGGTATTCCACCGGGACTAATAGGCAATGCTAAACACCAATGCGATAAGTGTTGTCTAGGACGAACTGCCTAGCCTGACTCTGATTACGTATACTCTTGAATTTATCTTGAGTCAAATCCACATCATTTCCATAGGCCTGTTTAAGAACCAGTTGAACGGTCTTAGGCATCCTAAAATCACTGTTGTCTGTATTTCCCATAGAGCTTGCCATCAATACGTATTGCTGTTTCAACTGAAAAAACCTATTAGCAAATTCCATGGCCTGCTCCGAATGGCTCTTCTTAAGATACATGTTCAATTCAAAATCTACTGAGCGAAAAACTATCTCAGATTTTTCTGGAATCCCTAGATACAAATATGTATGATATATACCAGATAAACCAAGGACTATGGAGATAGGTAGTGCAAGTGGTATAAACTCTGCGCTTACTATAGCTGCCAAAGATCCTGTCAATAACAATACTATCCTCAGAAACCGCCGTTTACCTATCAGCATTCTCTTAATAACAGCGGATTTAATATCTGCCAACAAGACAGACTCCACTTGGACGGCATTACCATGGTTGGATAATCGTATCAGTCTAAAGTTTGTTAAAACCAAACCTTTCCTGACACTTGATAAGTCATCATGATATTTACCGGATTCCGCTAGAACAGTATCCACGGATTCTCCAGGTGTTAGCGTTATGCTGTCGTAGTTGTTACCTGCATTTATCATAGCTGCTATGGTCATTCACAAAAATAAACGGCATACATCAGTCAATTTGACCGGTCTACCAGGATCGGGATCAGTTTAACACGTAGCATATTTACTTTGAAGACGTCCATGACCCATCACTCAGTTGAATTTAGAACATTGCGGTCTATACCAAAGCTTTGTGACCTGCTAGTATGATTATCTCATGACTGAATATAAGGTCACTAGGATAGGATTATTGGGCACAGGAGCCATTGGGCGAGGTTTGGCAATGGCAGTGGACAGCGGTCTTATAGGACCCGTAAAATTGGAATCTGTATTCGACCAGTATGCACACACCGCACAGTCACTATCTGACCAACTGACTTACAAGCCTAATGTATGCAACTCGTTCCAGGATTTCATAGACGACGATAGTACATCTTTGATTGTAGAAGCAGCCTCCCAGAAAGCTGCAATAGAGTACAGCCCACAAGTACTATCCAGTGGCAAGGACATGATGATAATGAGCTCAGGAGCCCTCTTAGACACCCGATGCTTCCAAGAGATATCTCGCATACAAGCACAAAACGGATCTAGGGTATTCGTGCCATCTGGAGCCATAGGAGGCATAGATGCTATACGAGCCTCAAAAGCCGAATTGTCTGAGGTCATTTTGACCACCAGGAAGCCCACGGGTAGCTTGCGGGACACTGAGGCTCCAACCTCAGATCACTATAGTACACTGCAATCCGAAACTGTTGTCTTCGAGGGTAATGCAATTGATGCGGTCCGCAGGTTTCCTGCTAATACAAATGTAGCCGCAACTGTCAGCCTTGCGGGCTTAGGACCTGAGAAAACATTGGTAAGGGTAATTGCTGACCCACAAGCAACTCGAAACACACATGAGATATATGCCAACGGCTCCAGCGGTGTGATGCGTTTCACCATGGAAAACGTTCCGGACCCTAATAATCCTATGACCAGCTATATGGCTATATTATCCGCTATTGAGACATTGCGAGTGGCCATAGGTGGAGCGATACGGATTGGTACGTAGAACAAAATCCCCAACGCTCCAAAGCCATAAAAGGCACAGATCCAATTAAGAATTTTTCAGTATTGGCATTTTTCAGTATTTGGACATGATTTAGCAAAATGTGTTGTCCTAGATAAGTGATTTAACCAAATTAATAGTCTATACTGTGACTGCTGGTGGTGCTTACAGCCTAACCAATAGGATGCAGCTCATTTATATATACGGGGCGCCCTAAAAATTTCGTTGAATTGGGGGGTAAATAATTAAAACATGTATCGTAATGATGATTTGAAAGTATTCTCGGGTACAGCACACGAGGAACTTGCCAGTGATGTTTGTGAATATTTGGGCATTACTGTGGGTGAATCAAATGTCTTCAAGTTCAGTAATGACAACACCTTCGTGCAAATCGGGGAAAATGTACGGCAAAGAGATGTTTTCCTAATACAACCTTTCGCATATCCGGTTAACGACCATATCATGGAACTCTTAATAATGATTGATGCTGCAAAGCGGGCATCCGCAGGCAGGATCACAGCAGTAATACCATATTATGCGTACGGGAGAACAGACAAGAAAGACCAACCCAGGGTGCCTATTACTGGCCGATTGATAGCCGACCTAATCACAATCGCAGGCGCTGACAGGGTGGTTGCTGTGGATCTTCATGCAGGACAAATACAAGGATTCTTCAATATACCTGTAGACGAATTAACTGGTTTGTATATTCTTGCCAGATATTTCCAAGAAAAGGCTCTAGATAACCTGGTAGTCGTTGCTGTAGACATTGGGATTAGCAAGCGTGCTAGAGACATGGCCAGCTTACTGGGAGCCCCTTTGGCAATAATGGAAAAACGCAGAACAGGTAATGACGACAGCACGGAGAGTCTTAACATAATAGGTGAAGTGGAAGGTAAAACAGCCCTGACTTTCGACGACGAAATCGACACAGCGGGGTCCTTGACCTCTGCGGTTGAGGCCTTAAAACAGGCTGGCGTAAAAGATATATATGCCTGTTCCACCCATCCTGTTCTTTCCGGCCCAGGCGCTGACAGAATCCATAACAGCACAATTAAAGAGTTGGTTGTTACAAATACTCTCCCTCTATCAGATCAAAAAAAATACGATAAGATCACTGTGTTGTCCGTGGCTCCCTTGCTAGGGGAAGCTATAAAACGAATTCACGAGGGCATGTCAGTGGGCGAATTGTTTGAACAGGTGAAATAAAATGGTGCTTGGCAAAGTATTCAGTTTCCTGACAGATTCCAACGAAAAGGCACTGAAAAGATTAACCCCGTTGGTCAATCAGATAAACTCACTGGAAGCAGAATTCAGGTCTTTTACCGACGAGCAGCTCAGAGCCAAGACCGAGGCATTCAGACTATCACTTACCCATGGAGCCACGCTTGATCAACTGCTACCAGAGGCATTTGCCGCAGTGAGAGAAGCAGCCGGACGCACGATTGGCCAACGACATTTCGATGAACAGTTAATGGGTGGCATTGTTCTACATCACGGCAAGATAGCTGAAATGAAGACTGGCGAAGGTAAAACCTTGGTAGCTACGTTACCCGTTTACCTGAATGCACTTGCAGGATACGGGATTCATGTCGTGACAGTTAATGACTATTTGGCAAAAAGGGACCCAGAGTGGATGGCACCAATATACGACTTTCTGGGCTTGAGCGTAGGCTGTTTGCAAAATCAAGGTTCATTCATTTACGACCCATCAGTAACATTGGACGAAACTAATAGCTCCAAGATGAGGCCCACCGAACGTAAAAATGCTTATGCTTGTGACATAACCTACGGTACTAACAATGAGTTCGGGTTTGACTATTTACGAGATAACATGATAGTAGATCTATCCCAAAACTCGCAGAGAGGTCTCTATTATGCCATTGTCGACGAGGTAGACAACATATTGATAGACGAGGCCAGAACTCCCTTGATAATAAGTGGACCAGCCCAGGAGTCAACTCAAATGTACTCCAACTTTGCTAGGCTTGTACCACGACTCAATACCACCGAAGACTATACGGTCGACGAAAGACACAAAACAGTTGGTCTCACTGATTCAGGTGTTAGTAAAATAGAAACATGGTTGAATATTGATAACTTATATGATCCGGACAATTATTCTCTGACACATTACGTTGGGAATGCCCTGAGAGCATTGGTACTCTACGGCAAGGATAAGGAATATGTGGTTAAGGACGGTGAAGTGATCATAGTAGATGACTTCACCGGAAGACTCATGCCAGGCAGACGCTATTCAGATGGGTTACACCAAGCCATAGAAGCCAAAGAGGGAGTACGGGTACAAAGAGAGAGCATCACCTACGCGACCATAACTCTGCAAAACTATTTCCGTATGTATGATAAATTAGCCGGAATGACAGGCACTGCCGCCACAGAAGCTGAGGAGTTATCCAAGATTTACAAACTCGAGGTAGTCGCCATGCCTACCCATGAAGATATGATAAGACAGGACGCATCGGATTTAGTGTACCCAACGGAGAAAGCGAAATTCAACGCTATAGCAGACGACGTGGAACAATTGAATGAGCGCAGGCAGCCTGTATTAATAGGCACGGTATCAATTGAGAAATCGGAGGAATTAAGTTCTATCCTGAAAAGACGTGGCATAAAGTGCGAAATACTCAACGCCAAGCAGCACGAAATGGAAGCCAAGATTGTATCCCAGGCGGGAAGACCTGGTTCCATAACAGTGGCTACAAATATGGCAGGCCGCGGCACAGATATCATTTTAGGTGGCAATATCTCAAATTCAGATTTAACTCCTGAGGAATGGCAGAAATCCCACGATGAAGTCGTCTCTTTGGGGGGGCTCCATATAATCGGCACTGAAAGACATGAGTCTAGACGCATAGACAATCAACTTCGAGGCAGATCTGGCCGACAAGGTGACCCCGGCAGTTCCAGATTCTATGTATCCTTGGAAGACGAAGTAATGAGAAGATTCGGTGGGGATCGCGTAAAAGGTATCATGGAGTGGGCAGGGTTTAGCGAAGACGCACCGATAGAGAACAGGCTGGTCAGTAAATCTATAGAAGCATCTCAAACCAAAGTAGAGAGTTTTCATTTTGAAATACGTAAGAATTTGGTTGAATATGATGACGTCGCAAACATGCACCGTAGCGTGATATACGCTGAGAGAAATAAAGTACTAACTGGTGCCGACTTGAAGACGAATATCTCTGAAATGATACACCGAGAAATATCCGGATTAATTACTCAACACATGCAAGATGAAAACAGCGACAATTGGGAGATAGATGCCTTCCTGACCGCACTTGCTGCGATATTCCCAGAAGCACCAGATATAAACAGGGCAGATCTATTCAACATGCACCAAGATGAAATTGATGATGCATTAATATCATATGCCGATAATCTCTATGAAAGCCGCGAGGCTAATGTAGGTCCTGAAAATATGCGGACTGTGGAGAGACTTGTAATGTTGAGAACCATCGATTCTCTCTGGGTACAGCATCTAACATCCATGGAAAATCTGCGCCAGGGTATAGGGCTACAGGCCTTTGGTCAGAGGGATCCATTAGTTATGTTTAAGAGAGAAGGCCATGAAATGTTCCAGGATTTACTAGGTCGGATACAGACTGACATAGTCCACACCATTTTCAGAGCCAACATTGATAACAACAGTAACACGAATAACACTCCAAAACGGACAATAGAGACACCAATCAGTAAAGTTGCTGGAAGACAAAGACAAGTGAACACAATGGCAGGGGGAAATAAAATTGGCAGGAATAATCCATGCCCTTGTGGAAGCGGTAAGAAATATAAGCGTTGCCATGGTATGGCTGCCTAACAAAATATTAATTGGGCAACAATAATCCAACAAATAACTGAGCCATTAAAACAACAACGCATAAGCGGATTGAGATTTATATCAAGGATAGCGACGTAATTAAAGTCAGGATATGCCGGATCATGAAGCACAAATCAACTCGAAATGAATCACCAGACACCCAACCTGCCATAGACTACTTAACAAACTCACTGAACGATGGGAGGCCTTGGGAAAAGGCACTTATAGAGGCTATGGCATTTTGGACACTATCAGAAGAATTATATAACGGGAAACACCACAGGTATCTGATAGACGGAGAGGCTTTTGACTGGCATTTGTTGGCCGGCCGGTTATTGGATGAAGTAGGAAATTATATACCAGAAAACGAAAAAAGATCTTTTTTGGATTCATCCACAATACCTGATTCTATCACTGAGGACGAATTCAAGGTTATGTTGGGTCCGGAGAAGTACAGTGCTCATTTGAATTATTGGTATGGTGTTGTGGTTGAACAGGCATTAATAATGTGCTATCAAGATGATGAATTCAAGAAACTCCACAGTCAAGGTCTAAGTGGCCCATTTGACGTAGAAGACTTGGTTTTCAACAGAATTTATGGAATGAATCGGACGGACCTGCGGGATAAATTCCACAAAGATAAAGGCGAAGAACAGTCAGATTACAATAAATCTAAAGAATTCACATACTGGCTTTTCAAGTACAGATTGATAAATGGGGAATCAGAGAAGGTAGCAAGCGATACCAAAAGGGCAATTCTTTACTTACAACTATATCAACCTAAAGCTATGGCTAATCACAACTGACTCAATAATTCCTGAACCCTCTGCCTACGACTTCGTATGGTCACTATACGCTCGTTCTCCCGCTCCACTACATCTTCAGGTGCCTTACTAAGGAAATCATTGGAGTTCAATCGCTGTGCAATGCTGTCGATGTTAGTTTCACAGGCTTGCAATTCATTCTGAAGCCTAAGCCGTTCTTTATCTGTATCAACAAGCCCCTCCAAATCCATGAATATTACCGCATGGTTCAAAATGACAGACACCTTTTTCGAGGATGCCAATGTGGATTCATCTTCATTTACGAAAATCGGCGTGCCGGATCTCGTAAGGGCATCAATGATATCAGATTCTCGTGAAAGCAATTGCGAGGAATTGCCTGCAAGTATCTCAGTGAATATGTTCTGGGTATTTGGGATCTTGAATTCCGCCTTGGTGTTTCGCATGGCTTTCACTATATCTATCAAAGCTTCCATGTGCTGTTCTGCGACGTGGTCAACCCGACTTTCATCAACCTCCGGGTATTGGGCAATTACTATAGAGGCAGGCCGATCAGGGTCATCATTAATTTTATGCATAAGATTTTGCCATATCTCCTCGGTTACGAACGGCGTGAATGGATGCATTAGCCTGAGCAATCTCTCCAAGACATGCAACAATACAGGAAGAGGACTTGGTTGCTCGGCAGACCTCAATCTCAATTTAGCTATTTCTATGTACCAATCGCAAAACTCATTCCAAAGAAAGTCGTGCAATTCCCTTTGTGCTTCACTGAACAGAAAATTGTCCATGTATTTATCTACATTGATTATCAATGTGTTAAGCCTACTGACAATCCATCTGTCATGGATATTGGTAAGGTCTGGGTCCAACCAGTCTATGGAATGCGATTCACCATCGTCTAGAACAGCTGAAACAAACCTGGATGCATTCCAAAGTTTGTTGATGAAATTACGACTTGCTCCAAGTTTGGCCTCACTAATACGGAGATCATTGCCAGGGGCGTTACCAGTAGTCAAAGTAAATCTAAGAGCATCTGTTCCATATGTGTCAATTGCGTCAATAGGGTCTGTTACATTGCCACGAGTTTTGCTCATTTTCGCCCCATGCTGATCCCTAATAAGACCTGATAAATAAACGTATTTGAATGGTACTTTATCTGTGTTCTCCAAACCCATCATTATCATACGGGCCACCCAGAAAAACAGTATATCGTACCCAGTCTCCATAACGCTTGTTGGATAGAAATACCTCAAATCATCAGTGTGCTCAGGCCAACCCAGAGTAGAATGCGGCCATAAAGCAGAGGAGAACCAGGTATCTAATACATCTGGATCTTGCAATAAACTATCGCCTCCACATCCAGGGCACTCTTCTGGTTTTTCAATCGAAACTATAGGATAGGCATCTAATCCTATGTCCACATAACTACTCGCTGATTCCATTACATTCCATGAGAAACCCTGATCTCTCAACAAGGTGTAGGAACCAATTTGAACATTTTTAGGTCCAAAAGGCTCCGGAAAAGCCAAATGCACAGACTCACCCGAACAATCCAAACAATACCAAGCTGGTATTCGATGCCCCCACCATAACTGCCTGCTTATGCACCAATCACGTATATTCTCCATCCAATTCAAATAAACTCTAGTGAATCTTTCGGGTATTATCTTAATTTCTCCAGTCCTTACAACATCAATAGCCCTGTCTGCCAAGTCATCAGTTGTAACAAACCACTGTTTACTGACCATAGGCTCGATCGATACCGAACAGCGTCCGCAGTGCCCGACAGAGTGACTGTATGGTTCTGTCGAACATAGTAACCCTAAGGCAGACAGATCCTCCAATATGCGTTCTCTACATTGAAAACGATCCATATCCTCATAAGGACCAGCCTGTTCATTCATTGTGCCATCCATTCTCATGGCCGTAACCACTGGTAATGAATGCCTTTGTCCAACCTCGAAATCAACAGGATCATGTCCTGGTGTAACTTTTAAAGCACCAGTACCGAAACTAGGATCCACGGCTTCATCTCCCAAAACTGGAATTAGCCTACCTACTATAGGCAACCTGGCCCATTTCCCAATCAAATGCTTGTATCGTATGTCCGACGGATTGACTGCTAGGCCAGTGTCGGCCACTAATGTTTCTGGTCTAGTAGTGGCCACGGTAATGAAATCTTCTGACCCATCTATCTGATACGATATGTTATATAAGAAGGAGCTTTCATCTAAGTGCTCCACTTCCAAATCTGACAGGGCAGTCGAACACCTGCAGCACCAGTTGATTATGCGTTCACCACGATATATCAGTCCTTTCCCATATAAATTAGAAAAGGTGGTCCGTACAGCCTTGCTAGGAGCTTCGTCCAGTGTAAATGTTCGACGAGTCCAATCACACGAGGCGCCTACTCTTTTGTGCTGCTCATCTATAGCATTTCCGTAACGAAGGACCCATTCCCAAACGCGATCTAAGAAACCCTCACGGCCAAGTTTCTCCCTAGACAATCCGGATTCTATTAAACTTCTCTCCACCATCACCTGTGTAGCAATACCCGCATGGTCTGCTCCAGGGAGCCATAAAGTTGGATCTCCCTTCATCCTGTGCCATCTAACCATTATGTCAGCTAGCGTAGCCTGTAATGCATGTCCTACGTGCAATTCACCGGTTACGTTCGGTGGCGGCATGATTACGACAAAAGGATCCTTGGCCCAATCAATCTTAGGGGTAAAAAAGCCTCCGTCAATCCAGCTTTTATATAACCTCTGCTCCACTTGTTTTGGATCATATGCCGTTGTTGATTTCTTGTTTTCTCTATTATCTGCCCTTGAATCAGTCATGTTGATATCAACCGTACCGTATTAAGATAAGTTACTTAGTTAATTTGGAAAGCCACTAACAACCGATGTAACAGGTAGACATTCTATCACTACCCATCACCCAGTCAAACTCTCGAGACAATATCAGAAAATTGCAGGAACTGACAGAACCTACTGAACTTCGTTAAAGTTAGCATCAATAAAATCCTTAAGGCAAGACAGCAATGACTATCTAATTTATCATATGATCATGATTCACAGTTTACAATTTTCCATATAAAACCAACGCCTCACTGTCGAATGCATGAGAATCGCACACGAAACCTCTTGCATGATACAATATCATCGTGTTAGAGTTGTCCCGTTTAGCTGACCATTATGGACGGTTTGTTCGGATACAGTGAAAACTAATCTGTCAGCCTTTCGGTGCGGAGCTACTGTGTGTGGCATGTACCGGTAAGGAACGTGAGATGTATGACCTTGATAATTGGTTATCATAACGAGGTAACATTTAGAAATGCTTAGGAATCGCAGTCGTGTCTATCCCGTTATATTGGCCATCACCATAGCATTGGTCGTCTCTATGATGACTGGGTGTTATCCAGACCACCCTATGTCCACGTTTGATGCCAAAGGGCCTGTTGCCGAAAGACAGCTACAACTTTTCTGGGCCATATTAGCCGCATCTACAGTGGTGTTCATATTGGTCTGTGGAGCTGCACTTTATATAGTTGTAAAATTCAGGAGAAGGCCTGGTCAGGGCATTCCTGAACAGACACATGGCAGCACAAAATTAGAAATAGCTTGGACCATAGCTCCTATTGTGTTGTTGGCAGGATTTGCCATACCAACCGTTGCTGGTCAATTTTATATATCTGCACCACCTAGTGATGAACCGCATATGGTAATCCAAATAGACGCGCACCAATGGTGGTGGGATGTTAAGTACCCAGATTCTGGCGTTGTCACAGCTAACGAAATCCATGTGCCGACCAACATGAACGTCAAGGTGGATTTGACATCGGCAGACGTCTTACATAGTTTTTGGGTTCCCAAGCTGGCAGGGAAAATGGATATTATACCTGGGAAAACCACTACAATGTGGTTTAATGCCAGTGAGGCTGGCGAATATTACGGTCAGTGTGCGGAGTTTTGTGGTGAATCGCACGCCTGGATGCGCTTCAGGGTTATGGCTGTAAGTCCAGAAGAATTCGAATCATGGACGGCTCATCAACTTCAAGATGCTCCAAGTCCCAGCACTCCTGAGGAAACCGCAGGGTCTACATTGTTCTTGATGAAAGGCTGTATAGCATGCCACGCCATAGCCGGTAACCCTGTAGCCGCCGGCATTAAAGGGCCCAACCTCACACACGTGTCAGGCCGCAGTACTTTGGCAGCCGGTATTATGGAAATGAATGATGCTAATCTGAGGTCCTGGATAACTGACCCAGAAGACGTAAAACCAGGCAATATAATGGCCAGGGAAGGTGTAGCATACACTAATCCCGATTTGGCATTGACAGACGCTGATATAGATAATTTAATGGCTTACATAAAAAGCCTTAGGTGATGTTGTATTGAGAATTATAATTGATGACCTATTTACTATTAGGAATTTGGTGGAGGACACCTTATGGCGACTATAGCTAGTGCTTTCCGCAGGCCAACCCACCCTACGGGTATATCGGCCTGGCTTACTACCATAGATCATAAGCGCATAGGTATATTGTACGGTGTTACCTCATTCTTCTTCTTTTTAGTTGGCGGCCTAGAAGCTCTCATAATGAGAACTCAGTTGGCCCGGGCTGGCCATGAAGTTGTTAGCCCTGAGGTATTTAGCCAGTTATTCACTATGCATGCACTGACAATGATATTCTTGGGCGTTATGCCTCTCAGTGCAGCATTTTTCAACTTGATAGTTCCATTGATGATCGGTGCTAGAGATGTTGCATTTCCGAGGCTGAACGCCTTTAGTTATTGGGTGTTTTTGTTTGGCGCAATATTATTACAGTCTGGTTGGTTTTTAGGTGGATCTCCAAACTCGGGATGGTTCGCTTACGCACCTCTCACGTCAATTGATTTCAGTCCTGGCGCCGGTATGCAGTACTACACCGTGGGTTTGGGAGTGCTTGGCGTAAGTTCACTCGCTGCAGCATTCAACTTCATAGTCACTATAATCAACATGAGGGCTCCAGGTATGACTCTTATGCGAATGCCTGTATTTATATGGATGACTTTGGTTACTTCATTCCTGCTCGTTACAGCATTTCCAGTCATAACTGTAGGACTGATTCAATTATACTTTGACCGCACATTTGGAATGAATTTCTTTAACACAGCTGCGGGTGCCGACCCACTCCTATGGCAACATCTATTTTGGGTCTTCGGTCATCCAGAGGTCTATATCCTCATACTTCCTGCCATGGGAATAGTCTCCGAGGTGCTGCCTACATTTTCCAGAAAACCTCTGTTCGGATACCACGTGGTAGTTCTGTCAGGAATAACGATAGGTTTCATGGGCTGGGCGGTTTGGAGCCATCACATGTTTACCGTCGGTCTGGGACCAGTCGCGAATTCCGTATTCGCACTGACCACCATGTTCATAGCAGTACCAACAGGTGTCAAAATATTCAACTGGTTGGCAACAATGTGGGGAGGCTCTATAGATCTCAAGACAGCCAACTTGTTCTCAATTGGATTCATATTCATGTTCATCATGGGTGGACTTAGTGGAGTAATGCATTCTATAGCACCATCAGATGCTCAACAGCAAGACACTTATTTTATAGTTGCGCATCTGCATTATGTACTGTTCGGAGGCAGCATACTGGGGGTCTTTTCGGGGATATATTATTGGTTCCCTAAAGCCTCAGGCCGCCTACTCAGTGAACGAATAGGTAAAATACACTTTTGGCTCACAATGATAGGATTCAACTTGACATTCTTTCCAATGCATTTCCTTGGCATGGATGGCATGCCAAGAAGACAGGCATCATATGATACTGAGATGGGGTGGGATATGTGGAACATGGTCGCCACATTGGGCTCTTTCGTATTGGCCGTCTCTGTGCTGGTTTTCCTGCACAATTTTTTCAGAAGTATCAAGAAGGGCGAGATTTCCGGAAATGATCCTTGGGACGGCAGGACATTAGAGTGGTCAATAGCATCACCGCCACCAGAGTATAACTTTGCCATAATACCTACAGTTCACAGCCGGGACAGCTTCTGGAACGATAAGTACGGTCACGGTGTAGAAGTGCCTGCCGGCGGCTCAGGTGATGAAAAAGAGGAAGAGCACCATAATATACACATGCCAAGCCCTTCGTATCTTCCAATGGTCACATCAATAGGTTTATGCATATTTGGCTACGGATTAATTTACTCATTCGTAGCCAGTGGTATAGGTGTTTTTATAACTATGGTAGGTCTATATGCCTGGGCGATGGAACCGGCTACCGCGCCTGAAGAATAAGTTGTCAACTTTAAAACTTTTTAAATAGAGAGTTAGTGAATTGGAACATACATCTACAATAGAAGAACATAGCGGCCCTCAAACAACAACCGGTATAGACAACCGTAAGTTGTTGATATGGGTGTTCCTAGGCTCAGAATGCATGTTCTTTGGGTCATTAATAGCCGTATATCTTGTTTATTACGGACAAAGTCTACCAGGCACTCCAACACCTGTAGAAGTACTGGATATACCAACCACCAGTGTAAGTACCTTTGTGCTACTTATGAGCAGCCTAATGATGGTGCTGGCTTATTCCAGTATCAGCAAGGGAGACATAAGGAACTTTAGGATTTGGATAATGTGTACTGCGGTATTAGGAGCGACTTTCTTGGGTTTTCAATTCTTCGAATTCCGAGAGTTTGCAGTTCATAGCCACCTCACTCCCAGGACAAGTCTGTTCGGAAGTAGCTTCTTTACACTTACCGGTTTCCACGGCGCACACGTAACTGTCGGTGTGATATGGTTGGTGTCGTTATTCCTTTATTCCTTCAAGAACAATGGCGGTCGTGATTTGGTTGCTGATGAGGGTCTTAACGTGGATTTCCTTGCGCTTTATTGGCACTTCGTTGACGTGGTTTGGATCGTCATATTCACGGTAGTATACTTGATTGGAGTTTCAAACGGCTGATGTCTTACAAGGGAAGAAGTTCCATAGGAGAGAGATTCATGTCACCTTCAAACAGTGAAACAGATCACACCGGAGTTGCACATCCTACTCCACTCACTTACGTGAAAATAGCGGTCATACTGGCAGTTATAACTGCTATCGAAGTAGCTCTATTCTATATACCTTCCATCGCTGACATATTGGTGCCTCTATTCATAGTATTATCACTTGTTAAATTCGCGCTAGTAGCAATGTACTACATGCACCTGAAATTTGACGAACGGATATTCTCCGCACTCTTCGTCGGTGGTTTGTTGCTTGCGACGTGTGTCATAGCAGCTCTATTGGTACTGTTCGGGGTAAGTGGCGGTTTTACAAAGTAATAAATAGCCTCACATGATTCACAGACCGTGAAAATCGTACCTCCAATGTTCACTTCAGTCCATCCACATTGATGATGCGACGGTGGTGGTTGCGACAGAAAGTATACTTCCAAGCGTTGTTTATAATGTTCAATAATTCAACTTCATATTTATCCCGACACACACTAGCAATATGTAACTATCATTCTAGAGGATTTTGTTGGTAGGACCAGATTCCTGGTGGCACTGGCATTCAGATCTATACTCAGGGTTACTCCTGTTAGTAGGTGTGTATGCTATGGCCATTGGACCCCTACGAGGTTACATTGCACCTAAGAGCGTAAATGCACCTAGTATAAGCCAAGTAGGATGCTTCCTTTTAGGTTGTGTAGCAATGTTATTTGCTTTGGCAGGTCCAATACACGAACTAAGCGATGAATATCTCTTTAGCGCGCATATGGCCCAGCACATTATTTTGACCCTGTTAGTACCTCCATTGTTGTTGCTTGGTACACCAGGCTGGTTAATACGCCCATTAGTTAAACCGAAATTAATATTCAAGGTCATGATATTTGCTTCCAAACCTTTGACAGCTTTCATTATCTTCAATGTGATGTTTGTAACATGGCACTTTCCTATCTTCTATGAGGGTGCACTAAATAACCACCTGCTACACATATTAGAACATCTACTTTTCATGGCCACATCAGTGATTGTGTGGTGGCCTGTGTTAAGCCCATTACATGAAATACCCAGGTCATCCTATCCAATACAAGTACTATACCTTGTGATGCTGACCATATCTCAAACACCACTCTTCGCTGTAATCACTTTTTCCACAGGGGTCATATATGACTTCTACGACATGGCTCCCAGAATGTGGGGGATATCGTCTCTAGCTGACCAACAAATAGGTGGAATAATAATGAAACTCAGCTGGATATTGGTCTTCCTTCCAACGATATGCATTGTGTTCATACGCTGGTATCATGAAGACAGTCAAATGGAATCCAAATAAAACTGGTAACCTTCCTGCATTGGGAAGAGCGCCCATATATAATTGGTTAATTCAGGGATTGTATATATAAGAGAAGAGGCATGATATCAAGATATTAGGTAGGATATTTCCACATTTATCTATCGCCAGTGTTCTATCCGCTCTGATAGCAGTGGTTATGGGAGGAATAGTAAGAGTATCAGGCTCGGGTTTAGGTTGCCCAGACTGGCCTCTTTGCTACGGAACGCTTATTCCTCCTATGGAATTAGAACCCTGGATAGAATACATACACCGTCTTTCGGCTGCATCATCAGGATTCATAATATTACTTATGTTTATAGCGTGCGTGTCGAGATTTGGCATCTCAGACAGACGCTCCCACCTCGCTGTTATTGCAACAGTCTTATTGGTGATACAGGCACTGTTGGGAGCCCTCACTGTACTGTCAGAGATAAATCCATTGATAGCACTGGCCCATACCGGCATTGCAACCAGCCTAGTAGGCACATTGGCGCTTATAACCGCCTCAGTGTTTGTTTCACATAAATCCAGGATAGACATTAATCTACTGCCAGACATACACAGATTCTTCCGTAGAATATGCATACTGGGACTAACGACATTTGTGCTGATATTGTCAGGTGCATACGTCACTCGAACTGACGGGGCTTCTCTCGCATGTCTGCAAATACCTTTATGTGGTATATCAATAACTGAAATGATGTTTCAGCAGTGGATACACATGACCCATAGAATAATTGCATTCATTGTGGCTGTCGTTATGCTTATTATGGTATTACATTCCGTAATATTGGGATACAAATTTATATCGCGCTTTGTATATGCTATGGGCATTATATTGTCAATCCAAATACTATTAGGATTAGGTAACGTGCTTCTTAAAATGCCGAATGAACTTAGGGCTGCTCATCTTACAGCCGGCATTTTGTTTTTCGCAGTAACTATGGTGTTGACAGGTGTAATATGGTATGCAATATCAGACAAATACTTATTGCTGGACGATAAAGCCCATACCAGCAATCATGGCAGGTAGGTTTTGGATAACACAACCAATAAAATCGACGGCAAACGGAATCCATTGTTACATATGTTGGGTTTAGTCAATGTCTATATCAAATTGACTAAACCCAGGATAGCCGTGCTCCTGTTGATAAGCACAGCAGCAGGACTGCTAGCAGCAGGCAAGGGATCGGCCCCGATAGAAACAAGTATCCTGGTTTTGCTAGGGGGATATCTATGCGCTGGTGGTGCCGCATCCATGAATTGCTATCTTGACAGAGATATTGATTCGAAGATGAGCAGGACCAAAAACCGACCAATACCACTGGGACAAATAACTCCGCGAAATGCTTTGGTTTTCAGTATTGCAATAAGTATCTTATCCATACCACTATTTGTTGCCATAAATCTGACTGTATTGGTTCTAGGGATTCTAGCGTGGCTCTACTATGTTCTGTTCTACAGCATGTTCCTGAAGAGAAAAACCACACAAAATATAGTTATAGGTGGAGCAGCTGGGGCATTCCCCCCATTAATAGGATGGACGGCAATTACAGGTAGCATAGACCTCCCATCTATATTTCTATTCTTAATAGTTTTTTTCTGGACCCCACCACACGCATACGCCCTTATGTTGGCATTGAGAGAGGACTACAAGAAGGTTAATATACCAATGATGCCAGTTGTAGAAGGAGACCGGAGAACAATACAGCAAATAATCGGGTATACCATAATACTGATAATAGTCACCACATTACCAGTTTTCCTCAACATATTTGGATATCTCTATTTTATGGTGGCCTTGATACTAGGAACAATCTTGTTGTCTATGGGCATTAGGTTATATTTCACAATGAAATATTCATTAGCTCTTAGATTATGGCGATATTCGAATCTGTACCTGGCACTACTATTCGTGGGATTAGTATTGGACCAAAGCATTGTTATCTAGGAAGTTCAGCGTTACATGCCCCAATATGTAATCAAAACATTACTATATATTATGGTGTTCTTTTTGTTGTGTTCATGCGACTCAGGTGAATCCAATGATCTACCTACTTATGGTAGATTTCCTGATTTCTTGTTGACAGACCATAAAGGTAACACCATACAAACCGAAGATGTTAGGGATAAAGTGAAGTTAGTCAACTTTATATTCACAAACTGCACGGAATTTTGCCCCACTCTGACACCAAGAATGACTGTCATACAAGAAAGATTACAAGAACAAGAACTATTAGGCGAAAAGGCAGTGATTTTATCTTTTACGGTGGACCCTGAATACGACACACCCCAACAACTCATGATTTATGCTGAAAAATACGGAGCTCAATATCCTCATTGGCGTTTTATTACTGGTAAACCGGATCAATTGAAAGATGTCATTACTCATAACCTCAAATTGTCTTATGGACAAACCAAGAAAGCATACATACATATACACGAAGATGGTTCAAATCACGAACATGAATACGGCGTATTCCATACCAATCGAATAGTACTAGTAGACAGGAATGATATGGTCAGATTTTACTACGATGGAATAGCAGACTGGGACCCATCCAGAATAATTGACAATATAAGAGAACTGACTGACTAGAGCCTTTTTATTGAGAATCGTATTGCCAAATATATGCGCGGAGTAGCACAGATCCGCAGTCAATTGGTTGACGATGACTTTTGCCCGTTCTATACTAGCAGCAAATCACCCCGAAGGAATATTGATGAGACTATCATGCACTCAGGAAAATCTTAGCAAAGGGCTAGCAACGGTAGGTCGTGCTGTCGCGACGCGCACCACGTTACCAGTAACGCAAAATGTGCTAATTGAAGCCAAGGAATCCAGACTGAAGCTGTCTGCAACTAACCTGGAAATGGCAATAACGACGTGGATTGGAGCCAAAGTAACTGATGAAGGCTCGATCACCATACCAGCCCGACTTCTGACTGATTTTGTAAGCTCACTACCATCCCAAAACGTAGATATCAACATGACCGAGAGGCCCCTAGGCCTGCATTTACAGTGTGGGAGATTCGAGGCTAACATTAACGGTACAGAAGCGGCAGAATTCCCGCCTATCCCTACAGTTGAAGATGGCATTAGTGCCAGAATAGATGCCTCAATGTTACGATCGGCTATAAGCAAGGTGGCGTTCGCAGCAGCCACTGAAGAGATTAGACCAGTGCTTACTGGCGTAAAACTTGAAATAAGCGGTAGTCAATTCACTATGGCAGGTGCTGATGGATTTCGGCTGGCAATATATCGTGGCTCCCTCACTGAGGAAACCCAAGAGGATATAGAGGTAATAATTCCATCCAGAACCCTCTCGGAATTGCAACGCATTCTGTCAGATCAAAGTAATCCTGTACAGCTGATTGTGACTCCTTCCAAGAACCAACTATTAGTACATTTAGACGGTATAGAATTAGTCTCTCAACTAATACAAGGGACGTTCCCAAACTACAATCAAATCGTTCCTCAAACATACACAACTAGAGCAATAGTGGACTTACAGGAATTTTTGATGGCCGCGCGTGCGGCATCAATTTTTTCTAGAGACGGCGGGGGTATTACAAGGCTTGAGTTGTTACCGGGGCAGAGTGGTAATGGGAAAATTGTTATTACCTCTAGAGCAGAGGAAACAGGTGACAACAAGGGCGAAATAGATTCTGAAATAGACGGCGATGAATCTAAGATCGCGTTCAGTAGCAGATATCTCACGGATGTGCTGTCTGTTATGGATAGAGGGAAAGTAATCTTAGAAACCACCACCGCGTCCAGCCCAGGTGTCATTAAGCCAATGGGTAACGAAGATTACACACACGTGGTCATGCCCATGTTTGTTCAATGGTAGCATGCATCTATATCTCAGCGCACTCCTTTAAGGACTAGTTCCTATGGACCTGTGGATACCAATTACCTTTTTGGCCGCTTCATCTCAAACAATACGCACAGCAATTCAGAGACACATGAAGGGCCAATTGGGCGACTATGGTGCCTCGGCTATCCGGTTTATATATGCTATACCATTCGCCTGGGCTTGGTTTATGTTCGTATTATTTACCGGGGATACTGTTTTGCCAAAACCAAACATGGCATTTTTGATTTGGTTGATAATTGGCGGCATTACGCAAATATTGTTCACGGTTTTATTAATCAAGTTATTTACTTACAAGAATTTCCTAGTTGGCATAGCATTCTCGAAAACCGAAGTTTTGATAGCCGCAATTTTGGAAGCTATTGTCTTTTCTGTTGTTATTACAGCACAATTCGCAGTAGCCATTTTGTTTGGTATCATAGCTGTCATATTGCTATCAGTTAGCATAAATATATCGTCACTCATGGAAATACAACGTAATCTGATCTCGAAATCAACATTCATAGGGCTGACTTGCGGAACAACTCTGGCAGTAAGTGTGATATCGTTTAGGACGGCCATCAACAACTTGGCAGATGGCGATTTCCTGATTAGGGCTAGTGCCACTGCAGCAATAGCAGTGATCCTCCAAGCCGTGTCATTAGCGGCATATATGTATTTTTGTCGCAGAGCAGAACTCTTGGCAGTTGTACAAAGTTGGCGAGCAGGCCTAGCCACAGGTCTGTTTGGGGCAATGGCTACAGCAGGATGGTTTACGGCTTTTGCCATTCACAACGCGGCTCCAGTCAGAGCAGTTGGTCAAGTGGAAATCATTCTGGGTAGTTTAATAACTGTCTTCATATTTCATCAGCGAATAAGTCGAATTGAGGTGATTGGCGCAATTTTGTTGGTAGGTTCAATATTGCTAGTAATATTTAACTAAGTGACAATGCAGTCCAATTGGACATGCAATGCCACATCAACACAGAAATGCACGTGTTGCAGTTTCGCATAGCTATATTAGTTGTGAGTAACTGTTCCTTATGCCAGTGTTGATGTGCAGAAGTAAATCTTCCATGGTATGACAATGATATTGAGCACATCGAACAGAAATACTCGAGGTATGTTACATTGTCATTAATAATAAATGTTATGATCGAACAGGATTGATAGTAGAGGAGGTCTTGTCGGAATATATGCCCAATGAATCTGAAAGCAACGACCACTATTCCGTTATAGGAACCAGACCACTAAGGCCAGACGGCGTGGACAAAGTCACCGGTCGAGCCCAATATGGAGCTGACATTCACATGCCACGCCTAGCATATGGTAAAGTCCTGCGGAGTCCACATGCCCATGCCAATATTAGGGCTATAGACACAACTAAAGCGGAATCTTTGTCGGGTGTAATCGCAGTAGTAACCTCAAAAGACCTCCCGAACGTTAGCCTGAGTAACGAGCTAAAATACATGAGAGACAACGTCCTAGCCAGCGATAAAGTGCTATATAAAGGCCACCCAGTAGCAGGAGTCGCTGCGAACAATCAACATATAGCCGAACAGGCACTGGATCTTATTGAAGTCCAATACGAAATTATAGAACCATCGCTAACTGCCCAGGATGCTATTCGGACAAATGCGCCCATATTGCTAGATGATTTGAGGACAAAGGAATTTGGACAAGAAGCTGATACTGTAAGTAACGTTGCCAACCACTATCAACACAGCATTGGAGACATTCAAGATGCTTTCTCAAAAGCAGACGTCACAGTAGAGGGCGAATTTAACACCAAGACCGTTCACCAAGGATATTTGGAACCCCACAATACTACGGCACTATGGAACAAGGATGGACGTATAACCATATGGCGCAGCACACAAGGTCAATTTGAAGTTAGAGATGCTACCGCCCGTATACTCGACATAGATGTATCTCGAGTAAAAGTGGTACCTATGGAAATAGGTGGAGGATTCGGTGGGAAATTCGACCCCTACAACGATCCGGTTGCAGCCCTGCTCTCAAGAAAAAGCGGCCAACCTGTGAAGATTGTCATGACTAGATCCGAGGATCTTGAAGGTACAGGACCCACACCTGGATCACACATAAAACTTCGTTTAGGAGCTATGCAATCCGGGAAGATAATATGCGCGGAAGCATATCTGGCCTATGAGGCAGGGGCCTACCCGGGCTCACCAGTAGATGCGGGTTCGACCTGCATCCTAGCTGCGTATGACATACCAAACATATTGATTGATGGTTTCGACGTAGTAGTAAACAAACCTAAGACAGCTGCATACAGAGCTCCTGGAGCGACAAATGCGGCATTCGCCACTGAAACCTTGATAGACCAACTAGCCGAAAAACTTGACATGGATCCTATAGAGATCCGCCTGATGAACTCCGCAAAAGAAGGCTCAAGACGACCGGACGGAATACAATATGGCAAGATTGGATCTATAGAAGTTTTAAACACAATCAAGCGCCACCCACATCTATCTGCACCGCTGCTGGGCGAAAATGAAGGAAGAGGAGTAGCTATTGGATATTGGATGAATGGCGGCGGCCCGTCATCGTGTACCATAAAAGTAAACTCAGATGGTACAGTCAGTCTAAACGAAGGGTCCCCAGACATCGGCGGGACTAGATTATCGGTAGCGATGCAAGCGGCAGAGGTACTGGGCATACCGGTTGAAGATGTAAACTCATCCGTATTGGACACAGACTCCATAGGTTACACAAGCGGCACTGGTGGCAGCAGTGTAACATTCAAGACTGGCAGGGCTGCATATGAAGCCGCAAAAAACGTAAAAAACCAGATGATCAGACGGGCAGCCCGATTTTGGGATGTTGATCCCACGTATGTTGCACTTATAAATGGCAAATTCATTTGCGGGATAGATCATGCTTCAAACCCAGAACAGTGGATGACTTTTAGAGAATTAGCATCGAAACTTGATGAGTCTGAAGGCCCAGTTGTGGGATCAGCCACTATAAATGGTAGCGGTGAAGGAGGCGCATTTGCTGGTTGCATAGTGGACGTTAAAGTTGACACAGAAACCGGTAAAGTTGACATCCTCAGATTCACAGCCATACAAGATGTTGGAAAAGCAATACACCCAAGTTACGTGGAAGGGCAGATGCAGGGTGGCAGCGTGCAAGGAATAGGGTGGGCTTTGAATGAGGAATATTTCATGAGTGACACAGGCACCATGATGAACTCCAGTCTACTGGACTATAGAATGCCTATAACCCTCGACCTGCCAATGATAGACACCGAGATTGTTGAAGTACCAAATCCAAGGCACCCATTCGGAGTTCGAGGTGTGGGGGAAGTTTCTATCGTGCCGCCACCTGCAGCTATCGCTAATGCCATATACAATGCAGTTGGAATACGTATGAATAATTTACCGATGAATCCTGGGGCCATAATGGACTCCATTTGGCTAAATAAATAATGCCGAGCGTATACATACCATCCTTGCTTAGGCATATCACAGATGGGCTATATATAGTGCAGGTAGAAGGAACTACTGTTCGGGCAGTTATAGATGACCTAGATTTGAAATACCAAGGCATGAAACAAAGATTATTAGACGGCAGTCAACTGCGCAGCAATGTGTCTGTGGCTATAGACGGTCAAACTGCCACACTGGGACTGAGTGAAATAGTAGGACCAGATAGTGAGATACATTTTATACCCGCAATCAGTGGAGGCTTCTGAAGTTGCTGAAAATATTGAATAGCATGGGATGTACTTTGTATCCCTCAGAATGATAAGTAATGGATTGGATCCTGCTATCTATTGCCAGTGCCTTTATGTTCGCGATCATAATTATCGCTGACAAACTACTATTATCAACATACTTGCCCAACCTTAGGACCATGTTTTTTTTGGTAGGTATCATACAAGTAGTTATGGCAACAACCATACTATTAATTGAACCTTGGCATTCAAGTCCATCAGGTTTGATATTGATAATTGGCATGGTCTCAGGAATCACGTGGATAGCTGGGCTAATACTGATGTTCTACGGCATTAGCAGATTAGAGGTATCAAGAGTTATCCCTATAGCCCACACTTATCCGGTATTCGTTGGCGTATTAGCCGTACTATTTCTGAACGAACACCTCAGTATTGTGGCATGGCTTGCTATATTGGTCACCATATGTGGTGCGGCTCTTGTTGCAATGGGCCAAAGTCATTCAAAGCAAAACGATGGCCCCTTAATAATATATGGCATAGTGGTAATAGGTAGCCTACTCACAGCAATTGCCAACGTGACATATAAATACGCCTTGGACGGCTTGGCATTTTGGGATATTAATGCCTTAAGAGCATTCTGTGCAGGATCGATATTGATTATTGTAGGTTGGAATCCAAGAATCATATCGGATGTAAGGTCATTAAGTACTTCTCGAATTGGCTTAGGGATTTTTGTATTCGCTGAGATCCTGTCAGCACCTGTGGCAATGATTCTGATGTTCTCAGCCCTAAATGCAGGCCCTGCCTCTCTGGTATCAACTCTAATATCCATCAGACCATTGTTTGTTCTATTCATCGCTGGATTGCTAAGCACCGGCCATTTGAATCTCTTAAATGAACCTATCACCAAAAACAATATGATTGGGAAACTGATACCAATCTCCATGATAGTAGTTGGTGTTACCACTTTAACAATGCTCTAACAGAAATACCAACGGCAAACATCTGATAAGGACATCAATCTCTGCCAAAGGCGTGTGCTTGGCAATCCAATGTGTGACCATTGATCATAAGCATATCCATCAACAAATTGAATACTAATGGATAAATTACACTCTATCAGATCAAATCATATGGAAATATGACTGCAAATTGGCTTTGTACAGATTGTAAACACTGCTACTAGGGTTCATAATCGCTACACTGCCTGAATAATCTGACCATAATGAATACAAATGAACAGTTCTTCTAACTCCTGACAATACATGCAAAAACCCAACTAACCCTAGAGGATATGCGAATTCACACACCTGATAAAATTATCTCAGACTTTACGTAATTAGCGTGAATGAATCAATAAACTATGCCCATCATTTATTCCAAGAAGATTTTTTACGGCTGGTACATCGTGGCAGGTTCTATAGCCATGAATTTCATTCTGACCGTATTTTTTGGACTCGGCTTCAACGTGTTTTTCCTTCCAATATTGCATGAGTTTGGCTGGAGCCGCGCAATCACTTCAGGAGCATTTTCGCTTAGGGCAGTTGAATCTGGATTAATGGCACCAGTAATAGGGTTCCTGGTAGATAAATGGGGACCAAGAGTAATAATCCTGTGGGGAGTGGTATTCAGTGGATTGGGCATGGTTTTAATGGGTTACATTGATTCACTGATGGGATTCTACATCGCTTTTCTTGTTGCCTCACTAGGAAACACAGGTGCAAGTCACGGTGTATCCTGGGTAACTGCTGTGGCCAATTGGTTTGACAGATTGAGGGGACGAGCTCTGGGAATAGCCATGATGGGTCCTGTCCTAGGAGGCCCACTGCTAGCCACCGTAGCCATTGTAGAGGGCTTAATAGGCTGGCGCGTGGCATCTATAATCCTTGGCATACTGTTAATCATACTGGGAATCCCATTGGCAATGTTGGTGCGTTCAAAGCCAGGGGATTACGGATACCTGCCTGATGGGGACACCGCTCCAATTTCTACAAACGGTGAGGCTCAGCATGCTATAGCAAACAATACTAAGGATACCGAGGGTTACACTGTCAATGAAGCACTGCACACTAAGAATTTCTGGGTCATGGTTACCATATACACATTAATGTTTGTGGGAATAAGTGGCTTAATGGTTCATCTTATACCAATGCTGGAAGATCTAGATTATACATCCGCACAATCTGCCAGCATATTAGGCATGATGTTCTTCCTAAGCGGCATTGGTCGATTGGGGTCAGGTATATTGGTCGACATCATTGCCTATAAGTACGTTTTGTTGTTGCTAATTGCATGTCAACTAACAGGACTAACTCTACTTCTGTCAGTCGGATCCGATCAATACTGGCTTGTCATGTTATTCGCATTGGTTTTCGGTATAGGTTTTGGAGGCACTATACCTCTAAGACCATATCTTGTAATGAACATGTTCGGTGCAAAAGCATTCGGTACATTGCAAGGACTAGTTCAAGTGGGAGCTATGGGTGCAGGTGTAGTAGGCCCGGTAGCCTATGGATGGATGTTCGATTCTCTAGGGTCATACGACATAGCCATATACGGAACCCTTTCCACAATACTGTGCGCAATACCACTAACGTTCATGTTATCTAGCAAAAACTCTGTGCCAGCTAATACAATGTAACAATGCCATGTACATACATGGCATTGTTGGACAGCCTAATATTAATAACACGGAGAAGGTCAAGAATCTAAAATGCTGAACGCATATAAAATCAGTAAGAACTATATAGGTAAGCCCTTGTTCAATAATGTCACATTCAGTGTTGGACAAGGAGAAAGAATTGGGCTGATAGGCACTAATGGATCAGGCAAATCCACATTACTAGATATACTTGCAGGAGAAATGTCTCCTGATACAGGCGAGATAAATAAATCCAGAAATGACAGAGTAGGATACCTGAAACAGGAACTCGATATTTCCTCGGGCAGAAGCCTTATAGAGGAAACAGTTGATACCAGTTGGCTTGCACATTCGAATATTGTGACCAATACCAACCATTATGAATCTGAAGACAGTGCTTATAATGAATATCAAGCTAAATTTATACTGTCTGGTCTAGGTTTTGCCCAAGATGCATTCGATAGGACGTTAGACAAATTTAGTGGTGGCTGGGTAATGAGAGCAGCCCTTGCAAAAATCCTACTCGGACAACCTGATATATTGTTGTTGGACGAGCCCACTAATCATTTGGACCTTCACGCAAGCATATGGTTCGAAAAATACATTTCTAACTATAGGGGGTCCGTTATGGTTACATCACATGACAGAACCTTCCTAAATCAAATAAGTACAAGTATCCTGGCACTTGAGCCAGATGAATCTCCTGTATACAAAGGCAATTACGATAACTACTTGATTATGAGACAAAGTTCCCTAGACATTAGGCAAAAGGCAGCTAGCCGACAAGAAAGGGAGATTAAAAAACAAATGCGTTTCATTGAACGCTTTAGGTCAAAGGCTCGGAAAGCCACACAGGTTCAGAGCCGACTTGCACAACTGCAAAAATTGCAACCTGTAGAAATACCTCGAGCCACCAAGAGGGTACATTATTCATTTCCAACACCACCTAGGAGCGGAACTGAAGTGATGACCCTACATGGCATAAGCAAACAATACGGGACTCATAAGGTTTATGACAATCTGAACCTCACAGTGAATCGTGGAGACAGAATATCTTTAGTGGGTCCCAATGGAGCAGGAAAAACCACCATGCTCAAAATACTAGCAGAGGAAACGACATTCGAGACTGGACTAAGGAAAGTTGGCCATAATGTCATTATATCTTATTATGCCCAACACTTACTCGAAATGCTAACACCCACCAATACAGTAATACAGGAAATGCAATTAGCTGCCCCTGACCAGAGCGACCAATACCACCGCAAAGTTTTGGGTGGATTCCTATTCAGCGGTGATCATGTGGACAAAAAGATTTCTATCCTGTCAGGTGGTGAAAAAGCTCGTGTTAGTTTGGCCAAGTTGCTATCTCAGCCTAGCAACTTGTTATTAATGGACGAGCCTACTAACCACCTAGACATAGAATCTAGAGAAATACTAGCCGACGCACTGAATGATTATGCCGGCACAATTTGCCTCATAACTCACGATAGATCTTTAATGGAAAAAGTATCGAACAAAATAATCGAGATAGATGCTGGAAAAGTGATTGTATTTCATGGTGGATACGACAGCTATGCGTATCAAAAGCAAAACACCATTGCGAAAGACAATAGTCCATCACTCACCCCGCATGACGACAAAGCCGACGTTCTACGTCCTGTAATCAATAAAGTAAAACCAAGAACAAAAACTGGCAGACCACTTACAGATTCCGAGGAAAAGGAAAAAGCGTTGAGAATGGAGGCAAATAAATTACACAGAAGAATTCAACGCATAGACGAACAGTTACTTGAGTATAGGGAACAAATAAGTAAACTGGAAGAATTACTATCGAACCCCAATGATTTTGAGGACCTGAATGCCTTGTCCATGGCAGGAGAAGAATATAGAAACCTCAGTTCGCAATCTGAATCCTTGCTGAATGAATGGGAATCTCTATACACTAAAAGTGATGATATTGCCAATGAGATCCGAAACATGCACCAGAGTTAATTCATATTGACTCTATTATTCTGTAACCCCTATCAATTAAGATAATTTATGGACTAACTCCTAGTAGCCTGATATCCTGTTATAAGCCAAACACCACATGCAGGAATAACATTGTGGAGGTTCCAATAAATTGTCCGCCTCAGATATAACAAAAGACTTACAATTTGACAGAAGCTTAATAGGCAAGAAGGTCCATGTAGGATCCCATAGAATCACCAAATCGCGCATCATTAAATATGCCAAAGCAATGGGAGAAACTAACCCTCTGTTCATAGATGAAGACTTCGCAATAACTGGGCCATACGGATGTATAATAGCACCCCCTAATTTCTATCATGCTATCAAATTGAAGAACTCCCCTGACATTAAGCTGAAGTTTGGCAGCAGCAAGTCTGCATATGTGGCTGGGCAAAATGTGGAATATTTCGAGCCTATAAAGGCTGGTGACACTATATCAGCCACAGCAGAAATCACGTCTGTATATGCAAAAACCGGTAGATCTGGCAATTTGGTTTTTGTAGTGAAAAGGACAACATACACTAACCAACACGGACGAACGGTGTTGATTGCAGACGGATCCATGGTTAGGAGTGAGCCAAAAAAATGAACCAACCATACTTTGAAGATGTTGAACCTGGCGACGAAGTAGGACCATTAATAAAGCAACCGAGTAGGGAAGAGGTGACAGCGTTTGCCACCATAGCCAAACTTGGTGGCAGGTTCACTAGTGAACGAGCCGCACGAAAAGAAGGCCACGACAGATGGATTTTGTCCGCCTGGCAAAGTATGGGATATCTCGGACAAGTTATCACAAACTGGATGGGGGCTGAGGGTTTTCTCTCCAAGTTCCAGGTTTTTTTTAGACGTGTAGTTGGACCTGAAGACATACTGGAATGTACAGCTATAGTAACCGACAAGGAAAAGATGGGTTCCCACAATATTGTTGTGCTAGATGCATTCATGTCCAACCAAAGCGGGGAACACATGATACAAGCCACGGCTCATGTGTTATTGCCATCAAGAGAAAACAATAACTAATTGTTTCAACACAGATTATCAGCATTAATGCTCCGTGTATTGCACACTATTGTGTTACACCATAATCTGGTGACATAGATACCCAAAGTATGGTAGAATTGGGTGCAAATCGCAGAACTAACTCTATTAAATCCTGGCGTCGGGTGTATTCGGAATTTCAATTCCAAGAGCTGGGTGAGAAGATAAAATACCCTTGGATCCTGACCCTCCTAGTAGTAACCAACAACAAGTTGGAAAAGGTAACCCAGACCCTCTGCCCATAGGACCCCATGGGCGCATTTTCCATGGTTGGTGGATAGTAGCCGCTGCCACGGTGGCTCAGACCATTCAGTCCGCCATATTCAATATTGGAGCACAAGCATTAGTATTACCTCTTATAAGGGAATTCGATGCCACTCGTACTGCCGTATCTGTAGCATTTTCGCTACGCAGACTTGAAGGAGGACTAACAGGGCCTCTTGAAGGCTATTTAATACACTGGATAGGTCCTCGCAAATACATGATGGTGGGATGGGTGATTTTCGGGGTTGGCTTCATACTTTGTGGATTGTCACAAAACATATACCATTTTTACGCCTCATTCCTCCTCATAACATTAGGTCAAAGTGTTGCCGGATTCCTCCCAATTGTCACTGTCCTTATACACTGGTTTGACAAATGGCGAGGGCGAGCAATAGCAATATACCAACTCGGAACCAGTTTTGGTGCTTTACTTGTTCCTGTATTTGCCTGGTCTATACTGAACATAGGTTGGCGCCAAACACTGATCGCAGTAGGTATATCAACAATCCTTATCGGTGTCCCACTGGCATCAGCCATGAAGGAAAAACCCGAAGACCTAGGTTTACTACCAGATGGGGCTCAAACTGGCCCTAACGATAAAGAATCCATAAGTACCGAACAAAGTGAATCAAACGCAAACGGAGGGAATGAATCTGAGGACATTGGTGTCGGCCAATACCTTAGGGGGCGCAATTTCTGGTTCCTAGGCCTTGCTCATTCGGCAGGCATCACAGGATGGGGAGCATTACAAGTGCACCAGATACCGGCCCTGGTTGACATTGGTATCAATGAACTTACGGCAGCCACAATACTTTCATACACCTTGGTGGTGTCGGCCGCAGGTCGTCTTTTAGGTGGATTCCTTGGCGACCTAATAGGGACTAAGAAAGTGTGCGCAATAGCCTTCATTTTCCAAGCATTAGCGATAGTTATACTTGCATATGCCTCCTCCAGTGTCCACGTCATGTGGTTTGCCACAATATTCGGTGTAGCGTTCGGAACCAGAGGGACATTGATGACGGTCCTCAGAGCTGAGGTATTTGGAAGACAGCACTTTTCACGACTTGCAGGATTAATGGATCCTCTAAGCGGCGTAAGTGTAGTAATTAGTCCTATTTTTGCTGGCCTGGCATATGACTCTATAGGATCCTATCAAGGTGCATTCTTGATTCTGGCAGCACTAAACGCCTCTGGTGCGTTGTTTCTCATGGGTATTAACCTTAAGTCTAAGACTTAATATAAAACCATCCTGCGATAGGATCGTTGCTGGAATCAGTTACATATCCATCAAAATAATCTAGGTTCGTAAAACTTCTGAGATAAAATCACGGTATCTCCAACCACCACTGTGTGCCAACTCACCATTGTCACCGACCTCTATATCACCTAAATCATCCAACAGTTCTAGGTGACTCACAACCTCCGATAGAGCTGCGAATAATCCACCCCCAACCAATTTTCTTGCAGGGAACAATTCCCTGGCAATTTTCAAAGGAGTATCAGCTCCATCTCTTATTACATCAATAGCACGGTCTAATCTACGTCCATGGTGGACGATGATTTCCTTAGCTCTAAGCAGGTTGCGAATGTTTAACCTGTCGTGGTTAAACAACCTGTGGGCCGGCAGTACGGTTTTGCGCTGATCCAAACGGAGTACTCTACCCAAAGATTGCATGTAGCATGCCAGACCATAATGGTGTGCACTATTCTTATATTCTGTTGCTACCTGATCATAAAGTATTTCTGGGTAAGTCTTTTTTACAGTGGGATGGGGAGTTATGTGTGGCAATATATGATCACCCGTAAGTATAAAGCCACTTAAGTCTATACACAGCTCATCAATAGAATGTCCCGGCGTGTACAAGAATGTCATAGCCCCCAAAGTATCCTGGTCTTTGATATTATGAGTAGGGAATATTTCACCAATTGATTTCATTCCTCCGGTTTCATCTGCCACGTTATTATGCCTCACTGGGTATCTATCATTATTATTACGGACGCTGGGATCATCTTTGGCTATAAGTTGTAGCATAAACCTGTGCAGAGGTGAGTTTACATCTAATCCCAATCTTGAGCTCTCGTATGGCTTGAAATGAAAATAGAGTTCGTGAGCCCAAATTGTAGCCCCACTGGCTTCAGCAAGGTCATAGATGTTGCCGTCATGATCTTGATGCCCATGGCTTATTATCACACGTTCTATATCATTAACCTTCATCCCCAACAACTTCATTCCATCCACCAAAACAGGTAGCGCCCCTTTGGGTCCAGCGTCAATTAAAGTCCATCCTTCACAATCCAACAAATAAACCCAAGTTGGTCCTGTTCTCGTTGGGAATTGATGGGGTAGGGCAATGGCAAATACATCTAGATCGCCATGAAATGCAAGGCGTGCAACCATGCCATAGCCGTTTTGATCACCAGATCTAATAAGATCTACTTTAGCCAAATAGGGGTTTGCATTTCTATTCCACGATAGGTCTCGACCAGCAACAGACAATGGTAGTCCTTATAGATGGGCGATTTTGGGGTGAGCGGAGGGATTTGAACCCTCGATCTCCAGGGCCACAACCTGGCGCCTTAGACCAAACTTGGCCACGCCCACCACAGTAATGGCCATAAGCATTGGGATTCTAGCATCGGACCTGTCTCAGGTCAAGGAATATTTATCTTCATTACTGCACGATTGGTGTTTTGCTTAGATTGGAATAGTCATTGTCATGTTTATTTACTAATAGTTAGTATAACCGCGTATATGACCCACTACATTATTTATTACCGCATCAATATCTTTTGAAGTATCTATAACGAAATGCTCTTTAAGGATCGGCTCTTCGGATGCCCTAAGCCTATGGTAAATCAATAAGTCAGCGTCTGACGTGTCTCCCATTGGATTACCATTAGTTCTGTCTGTCAATCTTTTTTTTACTATATTAAACGGAGCTTCCACTTTGATTATCATAAGTCTAGCCCCAGCAGTCTCAGATATTGTGTAAAGATATCTACGATTGCGCTCTATGAGATTCGTGGCATCAAAAACTACGACCATCCCTTCATTTAAATATTCCTTGATCAGAGAATGACATCCGTCAAACAATCTCGCGTTCTCAGACCTGGTATATTTTGGAGGATTAAAAAGGATTTTCCTCACAAGATCTGACTCTAGCAAGACGACATCAGTCAGATCCTTTATCCTGCGACTTATATATGTCTTTCCTGTTCCAGGCAAACCGCTCATCACAATCAGAACTGGATTATAATAATGTTGCTCAACCTTATCTATGTTTTGTCTAACTATGTCCAAATCACACATTAGTCGACCTCAATCGCCTTGGACAACTATGCCCATAAACTGGATAGCGCTACGAGAACTAATACACCAACCAGGCCGTCATTCACAATTATACAATATTGCGGGTTTTGATTAGA
Organism: uncultured Dehalococcoidia bacterium; assembly: GCA_964578255.1. GTDB lineage: Bacteria > Chloroflexota > Dehalococcoidia > Lucifugimonadales > UBA2985 > CAZOCC01. The sequence continues at coordinate 32,705 of CAZOCC010000013.1, forward strand.
GTTGAAGTATTGAACCCAATTCAGACGATTGATGTATACTATAGGTGCTAACAGAAGGTGTTATCAGATCAAAATCCTGAAAGCCCAAAGAGATATTAATGTTTACATTCTGTGTATTAACTAGTAGCGATTCGTGTTACCAAGGAACCCGGGAAAATCTGAGCGGAGCATTAATAGACAACTATTTAACTGCAATGGGATTCAACCTGAGCAATAGCACTATAGTTCCAGATGAAAAGGATGCCATAGTGTCAACCATATCTGAGTGGGCCGACTCTGGTGATGTGAATTTGATCATCACGACCGGCGGGACAGGCCTGGGTCCTCGTGATGTGACGCCAGAAGCCACTATGTCAGTCATCGACAGATTCGTGCCTGGCATAGCAGAAGCGTTACGCCATTCAGGGATGCAGCACACCCCTATGGCCATGTTGGGAAGGGGCGTAGCCGGATTGAGAGGCAAGTGCCTCATAATAAACCTTCCTGGTAGCCCAAATGCCGTCCAGGAATGCTTAGATATCCTAAAAATACCTCTGAGTCATGCATTGGAACTCACCACCAAACAAACATTTGAGCACAATATTTAAATTGACAAATTAATTTATCATTCCTGACTACTAAAACCTACATTGCAATACCACATACGGCCTGACATAGAAATAAAGGACCATACATAGCGCCGATATGATTAACAGAGAGGATCTAGTTGCCATAATGCAGCAACTGGCACAATTTTGATAAATATACATATCATCACTCTATTCCCTTCAATGTTTACTGGTCCATTCGATCTCAGCATCGTCAAGAGGGCTATAGACCAACAGTTGGTCGATATTACTATCCATAACTTGCGAGATTATTCTGAGATGAAGAACAAGATCGTGGATGACTATCCTTTCGGGGGAGGGGGAGGCATGGTCATGAAACCGGAACCTTTATTTGCAAGCATAGAACAAATAAAGGCATCCATGCTACAAACCAGTGATACAACCCAATCAACAGAACCCCAAGTTGTTTTACTCACGCCGCAGGGACAACGACTAACCCAAAACATTGCAGAGGAAATGAGTCTATTGTCTGACATCATATTGATTTGCGGACATTATGACGGTATTGACGAAAGAGTCACAGAAAGCTTGGTAGACAGAGAGATCAGCATAGGGGATTACGTTTTGACAGGCGGTGAGATACCGGCCATGGTGCTTGTGGACGCAATAATCAGATTGATACCTGGAGTAGTAGGTGATAAGGATTCACTCGATGATGACACTCATACAAGCGGATTAATACAATTCCCCCAATACACTAGACCTCAAATATTTCGAGGCATGAGTGTTCCAGACATACTGCTGTCCGGGAATCATGAAAAAATACGGGCTTGGCGTGAGCGGCAATCCATAGAGCGTACCTTAAAAAGGCGCCCGGACATGCTTAATACATAACCGTTTACACCGTAACGAATTCATCAAACCTGGATTCCAATGTTTCTCCGCGTCACCGCTGTCACACCAAACACAGGTATTATTCAGCCCGACCAACATCTGATTTTGGCTGATATTACATTTCCATATATCACATCATCCTAAAACAAATTCTTTCCAAAAGGGTATTGCGTTTTTCGTTCTGCAGTGTTACATTAGGTTCAAATAGCAACAAATAGGTTGGAAATGGTAAACTCAGGAACGCTTTCATTCTTTGGAGAGCATGAATACAAGGTAGACACTCAAGGTAGGATTTCAATGCCTGCTCGCTATAGGGACGCGTTTCGTGGCGGCTTGATTTTGACTCGAGGTCATGACAGATGTATAGCAGCTTATACCCCCAATCAATGGGAAACCTGGGCCAATAATGTGGCCAGTTATCCCATGAATAGACAGAAAAACAGGAGATACAGAAGGATGACTTTTGCCGGAGCTTACTCGCTGCAGAGTGACCGACAAGGCAGAGTGCCTCTACCTAGCATGCTAAGGAGTTATGCCAATATAGACATAAACGGTGATGTTGTAGTGGCAGGTATGGGGGATTTTTTGGAAATATGGGCTAAGGAAGAATGGATGCACGAATCAGCCCTATTGGAACAAGAGGCCCAGTATATAGCGGAGACAGCCGAGGATAGCCGATAACCATGAATGTCAATTACCAGCACATACCAGTCTTAACAGAGCAACTACTGGATCAATTGCAGGTCAAGGTTGGTGGCAGTTATATAGATTGCACTGCAGGTGCAGGTGGGCATTCTAGGGCCATACTAGAAGCGAGTTCGCCGAGCGGGCGCGTCCTGGCAGTAGATTTAGATCCAATAGCGTTAGAAAAAGCCCAAGAGAATCTTATGGGGTTTCCCGGACAAGTAATGTTCGACAATGATAATTTTCGCAATCTCACAGAGGTTGCGGAGCGACATCAATTTGATGCAGTAGACGGGATCTTGTTCGATCTTGGGCTTTCTTCAATGCAACTTATGGCTCCTGACAGGGGATTCAGTTTCAAATCAAATGGCCCATTAGATATGCGGTTTAATCCAGCACAACAGCAAATAACCGCGTGGGACATAGTAAACAATTACTCAGAAGAAGAATTGAGCCGTGTGATAAGCACTTATGGCGAGGAGAGGCAGGCCAAAAACATCGCCAAGCGAGTTCTTAGCAACAGACCCATTAATGATTCCAGTTATCTGGCAAAGATAGTATCCGGAGCCGTAAGGGGCAAATGGGGTTCTATACACCCCGCCACCCGGACATTCCAGGCTATACGGATTGAGGTCAACAGAGAGTTAGATAATATATCCTCGGCCTTGGGTCAAGCGATAGCCCTTCTGAAGCTCGGTGGACGACTGGCAATCATCAGTTATCACTCATTAGAAGACCGAATAGTAAAACAGATATTTAAACAAGAGAGCAAAGAAGAATGCTCAATCCGGTTAGTGAACAAAAAAATAATTTCCCCCTCCCGAGAGGAGGTCCTTGCAAACCGTAGTAGTCGAAGCGCCCGTATGCGGGTGGCGGAGCGTATTTAGAAGGGAAATCCCTTCTTATAGATCCTATGTTGGTATTGGGGGTAACGTCGCAGTGGGAAACAACAGAATACCTGGCTTGGCAGGATACCAAGTAAAAACATATATGCGATTGAACCCAAACTTAGACTTCGCTGCGAGTTTCCCCCTATACCAAAGGAGAGTTGTACTAATAAAGCCAAAGGAGATGGTGAGCAATGAGCAATGAGAAATATCATGCAGCCATAGACATAGGCACAACCAAAGTATGCACATTAGTCGGGGTCTCAAATGCATCCGGAGATGTGCAGATCATTGGAGTGGGTACTGTTCCGTCTCAGGGGATGCAGAAGGGTATGGTCAGTAATATTTCCGAGCTTCAACAGGCCATCCTGACTTCTGTCAGGGAGGCTGAGGCGCAATCAGGGGTCAAGATATCATCGGCATACGTAGGCATAACCGGCAGCCATATCAAATACATCAATTCCCGGGCATCCGTAGAGAACAGGGATTACCGGACTCCGGTGGGCACCAAGGATTTGGCTATGGTGAAAGAAAGTTGTTTTTCAGGTCAAGAGAGTGATGGAACTCGAGTCCTTCATGTAATACCTAGAAATTATTCGATTGACGGTAATTGGGGAGTCAAGAATCCAATGGGTATGTACGCCTCATCGGTGGAAGTAGAAAGTCATATTATTACCGCTGATTCCTCTTCTGTTGACAATTTGATAGAGGCTCTACAGAAATCCGGGGTCAGGTGTAAAGGCATGGTAATAGAGCCATTGGCCAGCGCAGAGGCAGTTTTGTCGCAAGATGAACGGTCAGTAGGAGTTGTATTGGTGGATATTGGTGGTGGCACGAGTGATGTGTCTATATTTTTGGACGGAAGCATCTGGCATACCAACGTAATACCAGTAGGTGGATTCCAGGTGACCAGGGATATTTCAATAGCGTTCACGACATTCTCCTTGGCCGCAGAGGAAGCCAAATTGAATTACGGACATGCTATTCCAAAATCAATAGACGCACGAGAGCAGATAACATTGCCTGGATTCGCGAATGAGCAATTTTCACAGATATCACGGCAGGAATTATGCGCAGTGATAAACGATCGTGTAGACGAACTATTGAACATGATACTAACCGAAGTTGACAAGGCAGGATTGAAAAATGTCCCAGCGGGAGGGTTAGTCCTAACAGGAGGATCTTCTAAGCTGCCTGGTTTGAGGGAAATGGCCAGCGATATATGGCCGGGTCCTGTTAGGATAGGTATGCCAGCCGCTTCGTCATGGGTTCCGCACGGGCTTGAAGATCCGGCATTTGCCACTGTCTTGGGGCTCATATTTTGGGATGCAAGACATTCATATGTCGCCGGGAACACTTATGCAGGTAGCGGAATTGCGAAATACAGCTTCATGCTGAAGCATTGGCTCAGCAATCTCACCAACAAAGTCCATGCATAAATTTCGTGGATCAATGAATAAGGAGGTGTCCTATGGGCAGTAATTCATACGAAAATGATGGAGTCGCCAGAATTAAAGTTGTTGGAGTTGGTGGTGGCGGATGTAATGCCGTATCTCGTATGTTTAGAGAACGAGTTCAAGGTGTTGAGTACGTAGGTGTAAATACTGACGCCCAAGCCATTATGCGTTGTGAAGTGCCCCTGAGAATCCGGATGGGAGACAAGCTCACAAGAGGTTTGGGTGTTGGAGGAGATCCGGATTAGGGGATAGTCTCGGCCGAGGAAAGCCGGGATGATATATATGAAGCTGTCAAGGGATCCGATATGGTATTCATAGCTGCTGGAATGGGAGGAGGAACAGGGACCGGTGCTGCACCTGTGGTTGCTGACATCGCCAAAGAGGTAGATGCTCTCACTATAGGGGTAGTAACCAAGCCGTTTGGATTCGAGGGCACCAGGAGACGCAAATTAGCTGAAGAGGGCATAGCTAAATTAAAGGATAAAGTAGATACATTAATCATCATACCAAACGATAGGTTGTTCGCTGTGTGTGATGAGAACGTTACAATGGAAAACGCATTCAAAATAGCAGATGACGTCTTGAGACAGGGTGTCCAGTCAATCGCTGAACTTGTGACTGTTCCAGGAGAGGTCAATTTGGATTTCGCAGACGTTAAGACAGTTATGAGTAATGCTGGGCCTGCATGGATGGCAATCGGGCGTGGCTATGGTGATAACAAAGCAGTTGATGCGGCTAGAAATGCAGTCACCAGTGCCCTTTTGGATGTGTCCATAGATGGGGCCAAGGGTATCTTGTTCAATATAACCGGTGGATCTGACCTTTCGCTAATGGAGGTACAGGCAGCGGCAGATGTAGTTAGGGCAGCGGCAGACCCAGATGCCAATATCTTCTTTGGCATGGCAACAGACCTAAAGATGGAAGAAGAGGTCAAGATAACCATCATTGCCACTGGATTCGCATCTGAGGAAACATTCATATCACAAGACGAACATATATCACAGTTGATAATGTCCGCGATCCATGACGAAGCAGAGCTAGATGTACCGCCGTTCTTGAGAAAGAGAAACGGTATCGGCATGCCACCAACAAACACATTGAACTGATATAACCGGTGGTGCAGTAAATCAATAAATATGGCGATGAGCCTGTAATTATAGAGCACTCATAGAATAGCGTTTCCATCTTGGAAACGCTATTCTATGGAGGTTGCAAATTCATCCACATTAGTATACCTTTTCTTCTTGTGAGCATTCGAAATCGTTTGATACCAACCACTAGTCAAGGAGCATAAATGCGCAGGTTTCCATTTGTTAGATTGTTAATGATCTCCAGCATAGTAGGCCTGGCGTTAATTTCCGTATATATTCAGGAAGTCAACATCTCCGTACCTGGCATAAACTTGTCTAGGGGTAGCGAATCAATACTAGGACTACAGTTAGGTCTAGACTTAGAAGGCGGCAGTCACCTCATATATGAAGCAATACCTGAGGACGGACAGGAACCCACAGCGGATCAGATGGAAGGCGTAATAAAGACCATTGAGCGTCGTGTCAATTCGTTCGGTGTAGCAGAACCAGTTATTCAACAAATGGGAGGAAATCGCATCTTGGTTCAGTTGCCTGGGGTTGGTGTGACTAAAGGCACGCTGACTTTATTAGAAGATACCCCAGTGGAAAAGGTCGCAGAAGTCTTTTCCACACTTGGCAGGCAAAACGCCGTAATAGAAGCAAAAGGGGACAGGCAATTCGAGGTCAAACTACCCTCACTTAAACCCGCAGAACTTGGACCAGATGGAGATGTCTTGCAAAAGTCTGAAAAAGATATCATTACATCCACTATACAAGAGCATTTCCCAGCATCTTTAGTAAATATAACCTTTCCACAAACTATAGCAAAAGTCGAATTGGAAACACTTATCCATGAACAAGGCCGGCCCGACGCCACAGTAACAGAAACCAGTGAAGACTCATTTTCGATCGAATTGCCCGATGCCGGGGCAGCTAACCTAAACGACAATGCCCCAGACGCAGGAGCGATTATCTATATTATCCAATCAGAATTATCAAGCTTTTCTTCCATGGAATTCTTAGGTGCAGAATTTGTAGTGACAGGAGGAGTCGAAGAAGCTAAGAAATTAATTGGGCAAACAGCTCAGCTTGAATTGATGGAACGCATGTGCCTCAACGACCCCAACGATTTTTCTCAAAGTTGTGACGATCCAGAATTTCATGTGGATAGTTCGATAAATCTCACTGGCGACGACCTTCTAAGAGCGTATGCAGGGACTGATCCTAACTTGAACATGCCAGTTGTTAACTTAGAATTCAACTCGGAGGGGGCAAAAATTTTCGCCGAGCATACTCAAGATATAGCCGGCACCAATAACAGGACTGCCTTCTTCTTAGATGACGAATTGCTCATAGCTCCGGTAGCCAGAGAGGTGATTGCTGGAGGCAGAGCATTCATCCAAGGTCCTGACTTCACAATGGACCGAGTTAGAACCATTGCCATACAATTGGAATCAGGCCGACTGCAGGTACCAATGACTCTGATTCAGGAGCAAGACGTTGACGCCACGCTTGGCAAGGATTCACTAGCCAAAAGCGTACTGGCAGGAATGGTAGGCTTGGGATTAGTTCTGTTGTTCATGGCCATGTACTATAGATTACCTGGCCTGTTAGCATGCATAGCGTTAGTGATATATTCAGTATTAGTATTAGCTGTGCTGAAACTATGGCCCATAACATTGACCCTAGGAGGATTAGCAGCATTTATACTATCCATAGGCATGGCTGTAGACGCTAATATATTGATATTCGAGCGCATGAAAGAAGAACTACGGAGTGGAAGAACACTTATAGCGTCCATAGAAACTGGATTCAATAGAGCATGGCCGGCTATCAGAGACAGTAACGTGTCAACGTTTATTACATGTGCCATCCTTTTCTGGTTTGGTACTCGTTTAGGTACAGGCTTGGTCACTGGGTTCGCAGTCACATTGGCAATTGGTGTGGCCGCCAGCATGTTCTCGGCACTCACTGTAACTCGTACACTACTAAGAATAGTCGCCATTTCACCTATAGAGCGTTACACATCTCTTAATACACAGGAACCACGGAATCCGGACAACGTCGGTAATTCCGTCACTAGAGGTTAAATAATGGATTTTGTCAGTCGTCGCAAATGGGCATTCGCCGTATCAATGTTGTTCATTATAGTGAGCACGGTGTCACTCCTATTGCCTCGTGGCTT
>CAZOCC010000014.1:0-48165 GCA_964578255.1 uncultured Dehalococcoidia bacterium
AGCTTTCTCCGCGATGGCGGCTTTGTATAGTAGGGATGTTACTGGTAATGGGCAACACGTGGATTTATCTCAAATGATGATAGGTACTACACTCAATGGGTCGTCTATGTTAGATGTCACAATCAATAATCGGTCTACGAGGAGAGAAGGATACCCTCCTGGCAACCGTACTAATTGGCCGGGTACTCCTTTGATTAGCAACTATCGTGGGCCTACAGTTGCACCACACAATGCATATAGAACCAAAGGAAATGGGTATAATGACTGGTGTGTAATCGTATGCAATTCTGACCATGAGTGGCTGAATTTGGTAAGTATCATGGGGTCACCGACGTGGGCCATGGACCGTAAATTTGCTGGATTATCTGGCAGGCTTGCATTTCAAGCGGAACTTGATTTGTTGATTGAATCTTGGACCATGTCATTTGATAAATATGAATTAATGTCATTGTGCCAAGCGGGTTCTGTTCGAGCCATGCCGGTACAGAGTAATCAGGACAGGGTTGAAAATGATCCACAAATTAGGCATCGGGGTTTATTCATGGAGATGGATCACCCGGTTTTGGGAACTCGCAAATTCCAAGCGGCACCTTTTAAATTGTCAGAGAGCCCTGCGTTAAACCACTGTTCGGCGCCATTGATTGGCAAAGATAATCGGCGCATATTCCAGGGATTACTTGGTATTACCGCCGAGGAGTTTCTAGAGGGTTATTTGGATGGTACATTCTGGCCTCAAGATCTGGATAGATACCCATACATGGAGGAATTGATTGCGGATGCATCATCAGATCCTAATTACAATGAACCTGACCTTCCGCAAAGGTTAATCTCAAAACAATCATATAATAATTACAACCACTCAGGTGATAGTACGGGGCCTTTGAGGGGACTTAGAGTGTTAGAACTTGCTGATGAAAAAGGGCAATGGTGCGGTAAAATCCTGGCTGACCTTGGCGCAGATGTTATTAAGGTAGAATTACCTGGAGGTGGATCGTCACGTATGGTGGGCCCGTTCTTACAGGACGTTCCTCATCCAGAAAAAAGCCTGTCATTCTGGCACTATAATACCTCCAAGCGTGGCATTACTGTAGATGTAGCAACTGAATCCGGTAAACAGTTGTTTCTACAAATGGTGCAAAATGCAGATATTGTGTTGGAAACATTTAAACCAGGGTACATGGCATCAATAGGTCTCTCATACGATGATCTGAAATCTGTGAATGATGGGATCATATTCTGTTCGATAACACCTTTTGGACAGACGGGCCCTTGGAAAGATTACCTCAGCTCCGACTTATTGCATTTGGCAGCTGGTGGTCAAATGGCATGTTGTGGTTATGATATGGATGACGTACAGGATGCCCCGCCTATTGCCCCAGGTGGAGGTCAGGCTTGGCATATAGCTAGCCATTATGCTTGTATGGCTATCATGTCAGCCATTTGTTATCGTTCTGTGGGTCGAGTGGGTCAATTCGTGGACGTATCAGTCCATGATGCATGTTCAGTTACAACTGAAATGCATAATATGGTTTGGGTTTATACCAATCGTGTTCCAATGAGGCAAACTGGTAGACATGCCTCACCAAATCCGACAAGCAAAAATCAACTACCGTCGAAGGATCCAAGTAAACTCGTTAACGCTAATGTGGCTGGTTTTCGACTAACTGCCAAGCAGATGGGAGTTTTGGCAAAATGGATGGCCAGTTATGGGCTTGCTGAGGATCTGATGGACCCAAAATATCAAGGTCAGGATATTATTCAGGCTAATGCTGAACACATTAACATTGTTGCCATGAAGTTTTTTGCGAATCTCAGTCAAGAGGAGATTGCTCATGGGGGACAGGACCTTGGATTTAATTGGGGGGCGATTAGATCCCCGGATGATCTAATCGATGATGGTCACATTAACGACAGGAATTTCTGGGTTTATGTTGATCACCCAGAGCAAGATCGTGCTTTCAAGTACCCAGGATCAGCCGGAATATGGAATGGTACTCCTTGGCGTATATATAGGAGAGCTCCTCTGATCGGTGAGCATAACGAAGAAATTCTGTGCGGTGAACTGGGTTTAACGAAGGCTCAGTTGCTCGCATTGAGCGAGGCAAGGGTAATCTGAAGGATTTTGGTTATATAAAAAACGCCTGTATATTCTATATGGTGTCCGTGACATTGTGCTACATTGGTGGAGATAGGTGGAATCGAACCCCCAACCTCGGCATTGCGAACGCCGCGCTCTCCCTGTTGAGCTATATCCCCTCATTGGCAACACGATACCAATCAGGATTCTAGCAGTGGGGGTTTGGAACTTCAACTGGCAATTTATGTGGGTTAATTAGAAAATCTTCCTGGTATAGATGGTCCAATCATGCTCATGATATCAGCTATATGGAAATGTTGGTTCAGGACGTAGAAATGGATGCCTGGGACGCCCTGATCAAGTAGTTCAAGAGCTTGGTTTGCAGTGTGATTCACCCCTACTTGCTGTATTTGTTTTTGATCTCCACCACACTCTTCAAGTTGCCCCAATAATTTCTTGGGCATCGAGGCTCCACACATGCTTGTGATACGTTGGATTTGTTCCAGATTTAGTATGGGCATCAGTCCAGGAATGATTGGTGTGTGTATACCAATTGATTCACAGCGATTTCTGAACTCATAATAATATTTGTTGTCGTAATAGAGCTGAGTGATTATTATATCGGCTCCACTGTCCACCTTCCGTTTGAGGTTAAGTACATCTGTTTCTATATCTGGTGCCTCCAGATGCTTTTCTGGATATCCAGCGACCGCTATACCAAACCCTCCATGCCTACTTATATGTTCCACTAATTCGTTGCCGTGATCGTATCCACCAGCAATTGCTTCGAAATGAAGTTGTCCCCTGGGAGGGTCACCCCGCAGGGCAACAATATTTTCGATGTTATTGGCTTGGATGTCTTTCAAGATTTGATCGATTTGTTCTTTGGTAGAACCCACACATGTAAGATGATGAGCGGTTTCTACATCGTACGAATTCTGTATTTTGGAGGCAATTTGCAGAGTGCGGGCTCGGTTACTTCCTCCAGCACCATAAGTGACGGTGACCAAGGAAGGTTGTAGGGCTAAGAGTTTTGGAAGGCGTTTCTCAAGTTCAGTTAGACCTTCGTCGGTTCTTGGAGGGAATAATTCGAATGATATTCTAGGTGAACCACTATTGTATATTTCTTGGAATTTCATTCGGATGGTATATGTTCAGGTATGTGACTTTGCATTAAAGTTATACTACACAGCGATATTATCGGCATTGGCTATGCCAGAGTTCCCAATATTACTCCACCAGCTATTGCCGAACCCAGAACACCGGCTATATTGGGCCCCATAGCATGCATTATTAGCCATGTGTTAGGATCTTCGTCTCTGCCCAACTTGTGTGCCACTCTGGCAGCCATTGGTACTGCAGATACACCTGCTGCTCCTATCAGAGGATTAATCTTTCCCTTGGAAGCATAATACATTGCTTTACCAAATAAAATACCGGCTACGGTAGCTATGGCAAAGGCGAATAAACCGATTGCAAAAATTTCCATAGTGCTCGTATTCAGGAATCTTTCAGCAGTCATAGTCGAACCAACAGTCAGGCCTAGAAATATTGTTGTAATATTGATTAATTCATTCTGAGTGGCCTTTGCTAGTCTGTCCACAACTCCCACTTCCCTTAGCAAATTACCGAACATTAACATTCCAACTAGTGGGGCGGATTTTGGGGCTATAAGACTTGCCAGTATTATAACGATTATAGGGAATGATACCCTTGCTTTGTATGATGCAACACGAGATGGGTATGCCATCTTAACCAATCGTTCTTTCTTGGTAGTCAGTAATCTCATTATTGGGGGCTGTATTATAGGCACGAGAGCCATGTAGGAGTATGCTGCAACTGCTATAGGCCCCCATATATCTGGATCGGCTAATTGGGTGGAAACATAAATAGTGGTAGGGCCGTCTGCAGAACCAATGATACCTATGGCACTAGCATTGTTTATATCCCATCCTATAAACAGGGCCAATGCTAGTGAGGCAAAAATTCCTACTTGGGCGGCGGCCCCAAGTAGCACAGTGGCTGGATATTGTATCAATGGGGTAAAGTCTGTTAATGCTCCCACACCTAGAAACATCAGCAATGGGAATAGTTCGTTGTCCAATCCTGCTTTTCGCATGATACCTAGGAACCCATCGTCATCGGCAATGCCTGTAGAAGGCAAATTGGCCAATAATACCCCTAATCCTATTGGCAATAGTAGTAAGGGCTCGTAGTTTTTCGAGACACCGAGGTAGATCATAATCAGTGCTATGGTGATCATTGAGATGGCGCCTATGGTAATGTCAGGAAATGCCCCATATAGAACTTCAGACACAGTGTTACCTCGTTTTATCCTTGGGGAAATATCTGCTATATGGTTTTTCGTTGAATGAATCCGGTCGGGCTCCCTGATTATCTATCACATTGTTTCTACTTTGTTTAGACCATCCGCTATGGGTGTTTCCATCTTCCGATTTGTAAGTATCGAGTTCTTCCATGCTAAGATAAGTGGAAATCGCCAACGCTACCACTGCTTTATTGGAACCGGTTGGATTTGTTCTATCATGCTCTGGTTTCATATGATTATCACCATTGTCAGTCATATATAGGTTGTCAGGGTTTCCATACTTTAATTGATCTGGGTTGTCTTCATCGTCTTCTGATGGCAATTCTTCACCTGGAAAGAATTGTCGGAGGGCAAATAATATTAACATGAATGCTAGTAATGCACAGAAAACCAAGCCCATGCCCATTGCTGCAAGACGGATCCCCTGGTTCATTTCTTCAGACATTTGCTATTTCTAACTCCCCAAATGCCAATGGCTTCGTTTGGCATCACATTCTACTACAGGAAACCTCGTTTAGGAACCTATAGGATTTCACATCACTATCTAGGATGTGATTTATGAATGTCGTCAGCAGTTTGTCCAACTCGCCTATGGTCTTTGTCCGCAGATGCAATTTGGAAACAGCTATAAATGATTCACCTGACTGCAAGAAGCGCAGTACCTTTAGTGCTTGCAGGGATATTGGTATGGGAACTGGGCCTGCTGGTCGGCATTGTTCACATATTATGCCTCCTCTATCTATCAGAAACCTATGTCTATTAGGTTGAATATTGATATTGCATTCTATGCATGTATAAAGTTCTGGCATGAATCCAGTTTCCTGCAACAATTTCATTTGGAAATACGGTATCAGCATTTGTTGCGGGTTTTCAGATAATATATCCAAAGTTTCCTGCAATAGGTTAAACAAATGAGGGTGTGGTTCTTCGTCAGGCGTGATCTTATCGAGTAATTCACAGAAATACATAGCTTGAGATAAGCGTTCCAGGTCTTCCCTTATAGAACGATATCCATCTAGTAGTTCTGCTTGATTTATGGCATCTAGGTTGGTTCCTTTTCTGACTAATAATGCAGAATGCATGAGAGGTTCTATGTGGCCACCTAGTTTACTTCTGATTTTACGTGCGCCTTTAGCCATCAGTCTGATCTTGCCGAGATTTGGTGTGTATAGAGTAAGGATGTAATCTCCCTCCCCATAGGGGAAATGTTTTAATACAATAGCTTCAGTTTTATATATCCTAGATGTGGAAGTCATTGTGTACGAATTATATTGTTTGTCTGCCGTCTAGAGCCCGACCTAGGGTTATTTCATCTGCGTATTCCAGTTCTCCGCCTACAGGCAATCCACGTGCCAATCTTGTGATTTTGGCCACTATTGGAGAGAGTAAATGGTGAATATACATAGCAGTGCTCTCACCTTCAAGACTGGGGTTTGTGGCTAGAATTAACTCTGTAACTTCATTGCGTTTTAGTCTGTCCAGTAAAGCTGGTAAACTCAGATCCTCAGGCCCTATTCCGTTGGCTGGAGATATGGCACCGTGAAGAACATGATATAGGCCATTGTATACTCCTGTTCTTTCTAGTGACAGTACATCCAAAGGCTCTTGAACTATACAAATGATGGATCTATCCCTACCCGGGTTGGTGCATATTGTGCATGGATCAGACTGGGCTATATTTTGGCATTCTGTGCAAAATACTATATCTTCTTTTATTGACAGGATAGATGAGGCCAAGGATTCTACTCTATTTTTGGGCATACGTACCAAATGATATGCCAGTTTCTGGGCACTTTTTGGTCCTATACCCGGTAATTTATGAAATTCCTGGATTAGTTTTGAAAGTGGCTGTGCAACTGATGGAAGATAATCGTTGGTCATCTTTTCCTTTTCCGATGTTCTAAGCGTTATGTCAAGCCTGGTATTTTAAAACCGCCTGTTATAGCATTTAGTTTGTCTTGAGCTAATTGGTGAGCTTTATCCATTGCTTCGTTTGTGGCTGCCATAATTAAGTCCTGGAGCATGTCAATTTCTTCGGTGGCTTCTTCTGATATTTTCACAGATTGTATTCTTAATTTGCCAGATACCGTTACTTTTACTACTCCTCCTCCAGCACTTGCCTCAACAACTTCATTTTCCAGATCCTCCTGGGCTTTTGATAGTCTGGCCTGAAGTTGTTGAGCTTGTTTCATCATGTTCTTATTCATATAAAACTCCTGTGATTAACTATTTGATTTCTGGTGTGTCTATAATCTGGGCACCTATTGAGCGAGCAGCTCTGATCAAATGTCCTTTTGGGGCATTCACATTGTTGATTAAGCTGTCATCTATGGCGGTTTTGATGTTATATGGAGTTCCCGTTACTTGCCTAACAGATTCTAGGATTAGTCTTCTGGTTTCAGGATGCTCCATTTCAGATTCGAATCTTTCCATGTTTGGTCGAGTCTTGAACTCCAAAACCAGGTTGTCATCGGATATATAGCCCTTGGCACAATCCAGAAGTAGTGATCCAATGTTATATTTATTGGGCTTCAATCCCTTTGTTGCTTTGTAAAGATCATCCAGCTGATGTTTTTGTAAAGAGTTGGTGTGTGATTCAGAGTCGATATCAGGCGTAACGTCCACGTGATCGGTAGTGTCTCCAATCTGCTCGGTAAGTTGATCTTCACTCAGGCTGTTTCTATCAAGGGAAGGTGACAAATGAGGTTCGTCATGGTTTGCGATATCCTCCTGTTTTTGTTCTATCTGTGATCCACTCTCCTGGACTGCCTTGTTATTTTGTTCAACTGAATAGTTCCTAGAAGTTTGTCCTTCGGATTGTTTGCTTATTTGATGGTCCACGTGGATCGAAGTAGTTTCCCTTAGGCAACATTCCATTAGTGCTATCTCCATGGATATGGTCGAAGACATGTCCCTCCTGGTTGAGGAGCTGTGGAATGTCCTCAGGGCGTGAAGTATGTCCTCTATATTGGATGCATCGGCAATTTCTAATAGCGTCTGTTCTGATTCTTTTGAGTATTCTGTAAACTGCTTGCCTCCGGCTTTGAACAGCAATACGCTTCTGAGCAGATCTGTGATTTGCCTGTGGAAATTCCGTAGGTCAACTCCAGAATCAGATACGGAAGCGATGGCTTGTAATCCTATTTGGGTTTCTCTTGGCAAGATGCTCTTGATGACAGTCAAGGCTGTATTGTCTTCAGCTAGTCCCAGCATCTCTTTCAAATGGCCCAATTCAATCCTCGATTCACTTGATACCACCAATTGCTCTAGCATATTTTCCGCATCCCTAAGGCTGCCTTCAGAAGCACGTGCGAGAGACACAAGTACCTGTGTCTCGATGTCCACCTTTTCCGCTTTGCATAGATTCTCTAAGCGCTCGCAGATTTGGTTTTGTGATATACGGTGAAAATCGAATCTTTGGCATCTGGATATAACAGTTGCCGGAACTTTATCTATCTCGGTTGTTGCTAGTATGAATATGGCGTGTGATGGGGGTTCCTCTAGGGTTTTCAGGAGGGCGTTAAAAGCCTCGGCTGTAAGCATGTGCACTTCATCAACTATATAAACCTTATAGGTAGCCTCCGAAGGAGTGAAATTGATCTTTTCCCTGAGATCTCTTATATCATCTATCCTGCGCTGGCTAGCAGCATCTATCTCTATCAAGTCTAGGGAGGAGGCATCGTTGAATGACTTACAGATACTACATTGGTTGCATGGTTCACCCTTTTGTGTTGAATGACAGTTGATAGCCTTTGCCAATATGCGCGCAGTACTGGTTTTACCTGTACCTCTGGGTCCGCAGAACATGTAGGCGTGAGCGATTCTTTGTTGAGATACAGCTTGCTGCAATGTTCTTGTGACGTGGTCTTGACCCACTACATCTGAAAGTAGCCTAGGTCTCCATTTGCGATAAAATACTTGAGGCAAAGACGGTTGCTCCTATCCTGCTGCAGGGATTGTAGACAGTATGCTATCTTGTACAGCCCACATCTCCTCTTGTTGCTCCATATTAGAATGATCAAGGCCCAGTAGATGTAGTACCCCGTGTATGATTAACAAAGCCAACTCTGAATCCCAGGGCTTGTTCTCGTTTTTCGCTTGGCGTATTGTTTGAGGGAAGGATATTATTACCTCACCCAAGTTGTATTCCTTCATATCCGGTATGACGAACGTATCCGATTGATTATCGTATCCAGTGCCAGGTGTGGCTGTCATTGGAAAGGCCAATACGTCAGTTGTTTCGTCAAACCCGCGATAGTTCTTATTGAGATCGCGTACTGTTTCATCATTTGCAATTACCAAACTCAAAGAAATAGGTTTAGGGTACGATTCTGTGGATAGTGCTTTTCCGGCTACCTTTCTGATCCAGTCTTCTGATAACTGATTAGCAAATGCTTCGAATATGTGAACGTCTATCGTCATTTGACTAGTATAAGTCACGGTGTTTTCCTCCACAATGTGGGCAATGGACACCTGATGGGATAATATCACACCAGCTTTCTAAGTCACAAGGAATGTATTGTCATATACCTTAATGTATTGGTAATTTCAATGTCGGAAACTCTAATGGATGCGTCGCTGGCCGAGTAGTAAATGTAAGGAAGTATAATATGTGTTCAGTCTGGCAATTGGTACTCCAATGTGTCAATTAGTTCTTCATAGCTGGACATGCCTGCAATTAAATTAACAAAATCACTGAGAGATCCGCTAGCATTTCTAAGTTCCTGCAATTGTTCATATATAGTGTTTGTAGAAGCTGGACTATCAGAATATGTTCCATGGAATGCGAAATAAGCCTGATTGATCTTGCGGATATGATAACCGTTCTGTGATAGCAACTGCCTAGTCTCTTCCATTAACTCTTCCGCTTCGTCTATTAGGCCTATACTGAGAAGAGAATCCACATTAAGCCGAGTTTCATGCATGACAGAACGTAAATCGAATGAGGACTCACTTGTGTGATCATTCGTCTTAACTGTTATATTTGCATTGTCGTTTTGATTGCCGTAAAAGTGCGAGTATACTTCTAGTCCTATCTCATGTCCAAACATATTGCATAACGTTTCATTTATTGATGTCATATCAGGACTAGTTCCGTATGTTTTCCCCAATGGTTGAAAGAATAGATAATGGTGAAGCCATTCATGACTGGCTATATTCACTGTCCATGCTAAAGAAGAGGATGATGCAATCACTGCTGGAAATGTCGCCACACCTCCAGTTCCTTCCACTAGTGCAGACATATTGTATGAATCTAATATGCTATCCTCCACTATTGCCATTTGATCTTCGGAGATTTCGTGGTCAATCAGAATAGAGTCTATCATCTCTATTCTATCTCTAGGTGATGTTATGAGTAGGCGAGGAGAATGCCCCAGTCGTATATCAACCGGTGGGAATTTTAGGCCAATAAATTTGGGTCCCCAGGACAACAAGCCATGTTTTGTTATTATAGAATCGATCTGTGATTCTAATATTTCCTCCACTTCATCTCTAATGGCCAGCCTTGTACTTGTTAGTTGATCACGTTGGAGATTCTTATTTGAGATTTTTTGTTGAGAGCTTCCGTCAGATCGCATTGCTCTTATATCGGTATCCAATGTATTAGAGGCATTGACCAGATCGAAATATTCTCTGACTAGCGTTATGTTATCTTCGTCACTTCGTTGTTGGCGTAGAAAATATGCCTTAATTCTGTGTACCCATTTGTCTGGCAGATTTTGCAGTTCCCATTGTGTTATTGAGTGCAGATATGGAGCCGCTAATTGTTGTGTTGGTGAAAGATTTAGAGAACCCCTGCTAGTGAGTAATGTTACAGTTGCGATTATTAGTAAGGTGTATTTTAGTATCCGAAGGATTGATTGCTGTATGCTCAATGTTCGACATGCCTTTAATCGGAGGATACACCGTGGGCATTCTGCAAATATGTCACAACGTTTTTGGGGATTGTCATTATATTCAAGGAATTCTTGTGTGTGGCTAGAATGATGAGCATGTGACAGGCCCTGTGCATACGGAGACTTGCTTTCGGGTTTGGATGGTTGGTTTCCCTGTAATATACAGAAGGCGGAGTCAAGCGGCGGTTTCGATTGTTTCTTTGGCAAATACTGCCAGCTTAGCAAATGCTTCGGAATCTCGAACAGCCAACTCGGCAAGAATTTTTCTATCCACAGATATACTAGCTTTCTTTAGGCCAGATACAAACTGGCTGTAAGATAGTCCATTCTGCCTAGACGCAGCGTTAATTCTTAGTATCCACAGACGCCTCATATCTCCCTTACGTTCTTTCCTGTGGTTGTAGGAATGTTGAAGAGCGTGAATCAAAGATTCCTTAGCTTGTCTATATAGTTTGTGCCTTCCACCTCTGTGGCCCTTAGTCAACTTAAGAAGTTTTTTGTGCCTTTGGTGAGCGGCAACTCCACGTTTTATCCTAGCCAATGTGAATACTCCAAGAATTGTTATTTATAAGTTTGGCAATAATTTATGGATCCTTTTAACGTCGGACCCATGTACGGATACCTTTTGGCGGAGAAGCCTTAGGACGCGGGCCGATTTATTACGGCGAAAATGACTCCTAGGGCCCCTCATGCGCATTAGCTTGCCGGTACCAGTAATTCTGAATCTGGCCTTTGCGCCCTTGTGAGTTTTTAATTTAGGCATTCGATACGGTTTCCGTAACTTTCTCTGATTTTGTCTTCTGCGAGAGTGGCGCTATGATTATACTCAGTCTTCTGCCTTCCAAAGAAGGTGACTTGTCCAGTTTAGCGTCATCTTTGAATGATTCTGCTGCTTTTCGTAGCAATTCAAGGCCTATGTCCTGATGGGCCATCTCTCTTCCCCTAAACATCACTGTTAGTTTTACCTTAGAACCTTCATCTAAAAGTTTCCTTACCAGACGCTTCTTGGACTCCAGGTCATGATCCCCAATTCGCGGGCGAAATCTCACTTCTCTGACAAGATTTATCTTTTGGGTTTTTCGTCCTTCTTTTTCCTTTTTGGTCTGTATGTAGCGGAATTTGCCGTAGTCCAACATGCGACACACCGGTGGCTGGGCGGAAGGGGCAACCTCTACTAAGTCCAGCCCTCGATCCTGAGCCATTTTTATTGCCTCGGACGTCGGCATGGTGCCTACCTGCTCGCCTAGTTCATCTATGATCAGGACCTCAGGCACTCTAATCCTTTGATTTATTCGGTAATCTTTTGGTATGGGCTTCTCCAAAATGTTATATAGGTAACACTACAGACGGGAAATATATCATATACCTATATGGCAGTCAATTATGATGGATTCATTTTGACACGATAATTGCCTATCATTTATAGGATAATTGATAATAGTGTTAAACTAATGTTGTAAAGAATTTGCAACGTAAGAATCATCTGTAATTCATTCTATGCGGAGCGTTATTGTGAGTCAGGCATAATGGAGGTTCTTTGGTTAAATTTTGTTATGGGTTGATGTACATACTGTGGTGGAACATATATGTCGTTTAATGACGTGTTTATGTTGTTAGTAGGCTGGATTCACGGGATGTCGGCGGTTGTGTGGGTTGGAGGGAGTTTATTCTATGTGCTTGTCTTGCGTCCCAGGCATGGTACAGAGAGTTCTGCTAGCCATTGGAATCCTGTAGTTTTGGATCAATTCCGCAGTGTAGTAGGTACGTGTATTATGTTGCTTGTTATAACCGGCACTATAATGCTTTTTGATAGGATAACAACCTATTCTATCCCTCATATATATATCTACGTTGTGACACTAAAAATAATACTTGCTTTGTTGATGTTCCTTACCGCTCGAGGAATGTACCGCCGGTTTAGGCATAGACTACAGCCTGTTGACGCGCCTTCAAAGAGATTGTTTGGAATAATGGGTTTGATGTTTGGTGTGAACCGCATCGTTATACTGGGTGTCGTGATTTTTCTTGTCTCAGAGTTTTTGTCATTTATATATGTGCAGGGATTGACAGGTTTATAGGCTGATATGAATATATTAATGGTTCTATAGAAGGAGAAACTTGCTGATATGAAAAAAGAGCTTATGGAAATATTGGCCTGTCCTGTATGTAAGGAACCTCTTAGGTTAGCCGTTACAGAGGAAAAGGACTCAGATGTTGTTTCTGGAAGTCTCCACTGTACTGTCTGTCTGCAGGATTATCCTATAGAGAATTCTATCCCTAACATGCTTCCTCCTGACATTGATGAGTGATGTTGTCTGTGGTTTCTAGAAGTGCGATTTGCTGTGAAAGTCAACTTTAGGTGTTTTTGGTACTTCCAATAGCAAAGTGGCAATGGATTTGTTCATAGATGGATGTATCAAGTCTGAGGCAATTTCTGCTAGTGGTATCAGAACAAATCCACGTCTGTGAAGTTGTGGGTGGGGTATCTTGAGATCTGTTGTTTCTACTACGGAATCACCATAGGTTAGGATATCAATGTCAATGATCCTGGGTCCGTATTTGAACGTTGGTCGTCTCAGGAGTTTTTGTTCTATAAGTTTATTACTTTCTAGTAATTGCTGTGGGCTCAACTTTGTTTCTAATAGGCATACTAGATTCAAGAAATAAGGTTGATTTCTATATCCCAAGGGTTCTGTTTCGTATATAGATGAAACGTTGGATATGGTGCCAAGCTTAGATATTTCGTGGATAGCAAGACGGATGTTCTGTTCTCTGTTGCCTATATTGGAACCTATGGATATATAACAAGTTTCCACTATATAAAGATCTCCCTAATGAAATTATGACACAAAGGAAAGTCCTTCTATGGCATTGCAGTTATAGGATGGGCTAGATTTATACTGGGCACTACGAATCGTTGACATATTTTATATCATGTCTCGGCCCAGCCTCTAACTATTGCATCACTCATTTGGGCTACTCGTGCCATCTCTTTGACTTCGTGTACCCTAACTATGTCGGCCCCGTTGGCTATTGCTAAAGCGACTGTAGCGGATGTGCCTTCTAATCGATCATCAACTGGCAGGTCTAGGACTAGGCCTATGGTAGATTTTCTCGAGGTTCCCACCAAAATCGGGTATCCAAGGGATTTTATATCGTTTAAATTGCGTAAGATATCCAAATTGTGAGACGGTAGTTTGGAGAATCCCAATCCAGGATCAATTATTATATTTTGCTCAGGTAGCCCTGATTCCAATGCAATGGCACAACTGTCTCTCAAACTTTTTTTAATATCCTCTAATAAATGATAGTATCTTGTGTTACTTTGATTATGCATGAGGATTATTGATGCATTGTTGGTGGCTGCCAATTTAGCCAGTAGAGGCTCTTTTTTTAGACCCCATACGTCATTGATGATTGTTGCTCCTGAATCTATTGCCTCTCTTGCGACTTCATACTTGTAAGTATCTATGCTGATAGGTATATCTATGTGTTTGGATATCAATCGGATCGCCGGTATTACTCGCATCCTCTCTTCTAATTGGTCAACATGTCTGGCGCCAGGTCTGGTAGATTCACCACCTATATCAATAATATCTGCGCCGTCTTGCTGGAATTTGATTGCCTGTTCAAGGGCGGCTTCGGCATTATGGTGCAAACCATCACCTGAAAATGAATCAGGAGTAACGTTAATTATGCCCATTATATATGTTCTCTTGCCCCATTCAAAGTTCATGAAATACACCTATGCATTGAGTTATATTGGACTTACTCAGTAATACAAGACTATGATTTTGATACAGCTTGATGATTTGCTATTGTGGCCTGTGTAATTGACACGGGGGTATCACGCGTGTGTCATATTGAATAGTTGTTGGTGCGCTTTTTTCATAGATCTACCAAACATGTAGCTAAAATTCTTTATTATATTACTTGAAACATCTGATTTGTGTATGTCAGTTCCTGTGACCTCAGTCATAGAAGTGTGTCTCAGTTGACTATCTCCACAAGGAATTATGTGGTCGAAATACGATAAATCAGTGTTCACATTCAGTGCGAAACCATGGGTGGCTATGCCACGGCTTATCTTCAATCCTATCGCTGCTATTTTGGCATCTCCTACCCATATACCTGTCAGCCTGGGTTTTCGTTCACCGTGTAGACCAAAATCTTTCAGCGTCTGAATGACTAACTCTTCTAATAGTCTCACGTATTTCACAGGTCCGCCTATAGGTCGCACATCAATTATAGGGTAAATCACAGTTTGCCCTGGGCCATGGTATGTGACCTGACCACCCCTCTCTGATTTGAAAATCGATACCCCTAATTCATTTAAGAAAGTGTTGCTAGCTAGTATGTCTGAATAAACCCCGCGTGTTCCCAGTGTGTATGTGTGATTATGTTCCAATGAAAGCAGGATATCTGGTATACATTTCTCAGACCTTGCTTTAGCCAACTTTTTCTGTATAGAAACACCAGTAGCGTAGTCTATCATGCCGAGTTCAGCAAATAAGCAAGTGTTATTGGCAGTTTCCATGTTTCATTTTCTTAAAATGGATATTTGTACAGCTAAACCTGATTCAGAAAATATACTTGGGGTTCGCTTTCCGATGAATTAGAGCACATTTGTTCTTTAAAGCTACTGGATGCGGCGAATTGACGGCCTTGTTCTAAATCCTCCAACTCAAGCAGGACTAGGATTTGCCATGGGTCGTCTCCGCTGCGGAAAATGAATGGTGTACCAATGACTCCATTTTCCGCTCTGCTTTCGTCTAGCGCATCGAATGCAGGCCTCCATTTTACGTAGCTTTCTACCTGCTGTATTACGAGCATATGCGGCAATCTGTCACCTCCAGTTAAGAATGGTCAATTTTTGTCTCCGGAATCAGAATGATATAGGTCAGATGTCACGCTTTAGCATTAGAGTCCCTAGCCTCTTTCTGGGCACGTGTTTCTCTAGGCCACTGGCGTTTTTTTTCATCGACAACTTTCACAGTCAAATTGCCGAATTCCCCAATTTCCATATTGACCGTATCTCCATCTTGCAAGGGCCCCAACCCTAAATGGTTGGTGCCGCAGGCCACCACGTCTCCAGCCTCAAGAGTGGTTATACATGTTATCCATTCCAATAGTTCTGGGATTTTATTGGCCATACCGTTCGTGTTGTAATCCTGTCTAAGTTGATCTCCGACACTCAGACGTACTGATAGATCTAGTGGGTCCTTAATCTCGTCAGCTGTCACAATGGCTGGTCCCATTGGACCAAATGTGTCCCAGGATTTGGCGATGAAAAAACTGTCTCGACCTGCTGGTCCAACCCCCCGACAAGAAACGTCAATAAAATTAACATATCCAAATATATATGCGTATGCGTCCTTCGGGTCTATCTTGCTGGCCTTTTTGCCGATTACTAAACCTAATTCGGCTTCATGTTCAATGATCGTGGCATCTATATCTGGTAACACTACTGTGTCACCATGACCTATGACGCTGCTCGATGATTTATTGAAAGCGTTAGTTGGAGCCGCAACTGGATTAGATGGGTCTTCCAGATAATTTACCGCCATGCATACCAATCTGGCTGGATTGGGCAGGGGAGCACGAAGGCGAACATGCCCTCTAGGTACACCAGTTGACTTGTCAGATATAGACTGAAGATCTTCGCTGAAAGCATCGAAATTCTCTATTAGATGTTTCATCATGTCTTGTGGATGACTTGTGTTTATTCGACCATCTACTACGGACGAAGCATCTATCACATTGTCATTTTTTAGAATGCCCAGTCGGAAATCCTCACCGAACAATACTAGTTTCATGATAATCCCCCTTTTGTTTTTGATTAATCTTTTAGCATAGATTAGTTATGAATAGTCGCAACTTATTGTAAGTGGAGCGAATCATGGTCAATGAGTATAGGTCTTCTAGGCTCTACATTTTTGATATCTGGGTGATTGCACGATTTGAGGAGCGTAGCCAAGACAAGTAGTGCGATATGTGATCAAATACCACTTGTCTTGGCAATGATGATAGTTTAGTTACCCGCCAGCCATCGCTGGTATGAAGTGAATCTCACTGTTCTCTTGGACACGTTCTAGCATGCCAAGATTGGAAGTTTCTCCGTCTATTACTACAGCTATTCCCGGGTCTATCTCATCATCCTCGCACAGTTCCTCTTTTATCCCGGGATATAGCTTCTCTAAATTATTCACTACCTGGCGTATGGTCGCTCCGTCTACCACGACCTGCTCCTTACCATCAGCAATTCTCCGCATTCTCGGTGACATCCATACTTCTGGCATATATAAATCCTCAGCTATTGATAAGGTCTAACTACCGTTACTTGCGGCTACCTCTTCGAGTATACGTCCTGGTGTCATAGGCAAACTGGTCATTCTCACACCAGTGGCATTTTCAATCGCATTGGCGATGGCTGCCATACAAGGAACCAATGATACTTCGCCAACACCCCGCAGACCGTACGGTTGACCTGGGTTGGCGACTTCCACCAATACTGTATCTATCATAGGTAAGTCAAGGCTGATGGGCATACGGTAATCCAGGAAACTGGAATTTACCATTTGTCCTTTGTCGTTGTAGAAATATTCCTCATTAAGTGCCCAGCCAATGCCTTGTACAGAACCTCCTTGAACTTGACCTTCAACATATGAAGGATGTATTGCTTTACCGACATCCTGGATAACAGTGTATCTGAGTATCTGAGTTTTACCAGTCTCAGGATCAACCTCAAGGTCCACTATGTTGACTGCCAGAACTGGGCCTGCTCCGCCAGGGTTTAGGTTTGCACGGCCAGTGATGGGGCCGCCAGTAGCATTCAATCTTCCAGCCATTTGTTTGAATGTCATTCTAAGTTCTTGGTCGGATTTACTCTGTATTATACCGTCTTTGTACTCTATTTCATCCACAGGGACTTCCCATATTTTGGCGGCACGGTCCAGCATCTGTTGTTTAACGTCCTCTGCTGCCAAATAGCAGGCGGTACCAATTTTTTGTGTGACACCACTTCCACCAGCACCTGTACTGTAGCCTATAGAGTCTGTGTCACCTATAGATGGCCGTACGTCATTAACGCTTAAGCCCAATGTTTCTGCAACATGCATAGCTGCCGTTGTTCTGCTACCACCTATATCCGGTGCACCTTCAACAAGACTTATGGATCCGTCCGGATTGACGCTAGCTATAGCACTGGCTGGACCTGAACCGTTACCCCAATATCCTGCTGCTATACCCCTGCCACGGTTAGGACCTTCCAGTGGGGCATGGTAGTGTGGATGGTTTTTGGCTGCCTCCAGTGTTTCTATGAACCCGACACGGCCAAAAGTAGGTCCGGTTACTTGCCTAGTTCCTTCCGCTGCTGAGTTAAGTAGTCGGAATTCTATAGGATCCATAGATACTTTCTGGCAAAGTTCGTCTATTACTTGCTCAACGGCGAACGCAGCCATTGGTGCTCCAGGAGCTCTGTATGCTGCAACCTTTGGGGTATTGGCGAGTACATCAAAACATTCAATATAGCCATTAGCTATGTTGTATGGTGCGAACATGCAACGGGCTCCACCACCAACCGAGGAGCCAGGGAAAGCCCCGGCTTCGTACATGAGGTGAGCTTCGGCTGCTGTGATGCGACCGTCTTTGGTTGCACCCATTTTGACTATCATGTCACCACCAGATGTGGGTCCTGTAGATGTAAATACCTCAACCCTAGTCATTGCTATTTTTACTGGTTTGCCAGTCTGTTTGGACATAATAGCTGCAATTGGGTCCAAGTAGACTGCTTGTCCTTTACCACCGAAACCTCCTCCGATCTCCATAGGTACAACTTTAACTCTAGATGTTGGTAATCCCAGAAGAGCAGCTGCATGGTCCCTATGACCAAACAGCTGTTGGGTGCTTGTCCATATTGTGACATAACCGTCCTTGCCCCACATGACTGTGCTGGCGTGTGGTTCTATGTAACCTTGATGGACGCGCTTGGTGTGGAATTCTCTTTCTACGATGAAATCAGCCTCTGCAAAACCAGCCTCAATGTCACCAAGTTTTATCTCATAATGATTTGCAACGTTTGTGCTGTCA
The DNA here is from genome assembly GCA_964578255.1 of uncultured Dehalococcoidia bacterium. Lineage (GTDB taxonomy): Bacteria > Chloroflexota > Dehalococcoidia > Lucifugimonadales > UBA2985 > CAZOCC01. Next base: position 18,392 of record CAZOCC010000014.1, read on the forward strand.
CCATTTTCGTCCTCTGCCCATCCTCCAGCACCAGCACCAGCACTAGCCCTTTGTAGCAATCTTTCGTGAAGTACAGGGGCACCAGACTCCATGGCCTGTGCCGGGTTCAAAACGTGGCCCAGAACTTCATACTCTACATCTATAAGGGATAACGCTTCCTCAGCTATGTGCGGACTGGTAGCAGCGACAGCAGCGACGGCGTGGCCCGTGTAAAGGGCTTTCTCTTTGGCCAAAACGTTTCTGCTAATGAAACCGTAGTTAGCCAAGCTGCCCTCTTCTTGGTCTGAGAGCTTTGCAGACATATCGGGCAGGTCAGCCGCAGTGATCACTGACTCAACTCCTGGGAGTGCCAGGGCTTTGGTGTAATCAATACTCTTTATTCTGGCATGTGCATGTGGACTCCTAAGAATCTTGCCATGAAGCATGCCTGGGAGGTGCATATCGGCTGCGTACCTGGCTCTTCCTGTCACCTTATCCCATCCGTCGTGACGAATCGGCCTTGTCCCTATAACATTGAATTCCTTGGTTGATAAAACAATATTAGGTTTGTAATCCAGCATATTTCCTCCTGTGGGTTTATGTAGAATAGTGCCTGAAATTCCCGTTTGAATTGAAGTAATTACCACTTGTTAATGTATCATAAAGCCATATGTCCTGCCTAGTCCTAGCAGGTGTTTATATTATCGGAAATGTCTGAATATTGGAGGACCAGAAACATAAATGACAATACTTGTGATCCTATGACTTAATTATGTCCTATTCAACGATAGCAATAATACACTACTGCTAACAGCCGCCTGTGACCCGCATGTGTAGTAGTATTATCATTATCTATGTGAGGCTACTATGAATTTCGGGAATATTCCACTAGTTAGTAATATATTATCTGCACCAGCACTAAGATTTAGGGATTTCAGGTTTTTGTGGATCTCTAGTGTATTCAATGCTGTTGGATTTCAGGGTGAACAAGTCGTATTGGGGTGGTTGGTGCTCGAATTGACTGATTCACCTATGTTGGTTGGTACGGCCCTTGCTTTGCGTATGGCGCCTTTTTTGTTAATTGGCCTGCCCGCCGGAGCAATTGCAGATAGAGTTAACAGGCGCGACTTACTTTTTAAACTAACTTTTGGTATGTCTGCGCTTACATTTGTATTGTGCGCGTTGACATTACTGGGCTTTTTGTCTATATGGAATTTACTGTTGATTACATTCCTTGGGGGAGTGTTACGCGCTATGCACCAGCCGACGCGACAAAGTTTCGCTTACGACATAGTTGGACAGGCCAATTTGATAAGCGGTTTATCTTTTTTGTCCCTCAGTATGAGGATTGGCGGCATTGTGGGTTCATTAACAACTGGTCTACTGGTTGGATATGTGGGTTATCACGCAGCTTATGCTTTCCTGGCAATAAGTTACATATGCTCAGTTATTGCCATATTGGCCATTACGAAAGTCGCCATCCAGCGTGTTGAACCCAGTCAAGGAATATTAGACAACCTACGTGAACTTATTGCAGAGATCCGCCGTAACAGCCCTTTCAGGACACTTCTTCTATTGTCGGCTGGCGTGGAGATATTGGGATTTTCTCACCAAGCGATACTTCCAGTTTTGGCTAGAGACGTACTTTCAATTGGAGCCGAGGGTTTGGGAGTAATGATGGCACTCAGGTCTATAGGTGGTATTCTGGCTATATTGGCACTTTCGGCAGTGACTGAGATCAAACGTCAAGGATTGTTATATTTGGTGGTTTTACATGTTTTTGCCGCATCTTTATTCCTATTGGCATATGCCGATACATTATACCTAGCTATGATCGCAATTTTACTCATAAATGGCATGGGGGCTCTATCCGATATTCTTTCGCAGAGCTTGATACAGACTACAGTTCCGGATGGAATGCGTGGTAGAGCGATGGGCTCATGGGTGGTTGCGGTGGGGTGGGGGCCAATAGGTCACCTTCAGATAGGAGCACTAGCTTCGGGATTCGGAGTCAGTATAGCTCTATTTACTCATGGTTTTGGTTTACTAGTACTTGCTGTTGCTGCTATCACGATTGTTCCTAAGTTAAGAAATATGTAGGCGGAAACAAACTAGGATAAATTGTTGGCATTTCACAACTTACTAGTATATGGTGGTTGGATCACTGAATTCTAGACAGTTTCTGCATGGATCTTAGCTCTCGTGGAGGATTCATCCTGGAACCATAATCACTCCAAGATACTTCAGCGACATATATGTCTCCATGGGAATCAACTGCTATACCATGAGGAGAAAAGAATCGTCCTGTTTCTTCCCCGAATGATTCATGACCTAATCTGGCTACAAGTTTGCCGTTTGTGTCTACTATGCTAACTCGTGGGCCTAGGTCTGTTCCAGTATCATTAGTGCCTAGCCCACAGAAATATTCTCCTATATATATGAGGTCTCTATTTTGACGACGGGAGTCCAAACATATTGTTGCTGTTCTGGAAAAGTTGCCCCATTGGGTCTGGAAATTTCCATATTTGTCGAACACTTGTATTCTGTGATTTTCTCGGTCAGCTATGTAAACCCATCCCTCATTATCAATTATTATGTCATGGACTATGTTGAATTGACCTTCCCCTGTTCCAGATTCACCCCATGAGAGAACATGCTTCCCGTCGGGAGTGAATTTATGTACTTTGGCATTTGAATAACCATCGGCCACATAAATGTCACCAGTATCGTTGTCTATGGCAACGTATGTAGGACGATTAAAAGGATGCCCGCTCATTTTCTTGGCAGGATTCCCTGGCGTACCTATGGTAAGTAATAATTTTCCGTCAGGTGAGAATTTCCTGATTGAACTGTCTCCATTATCTGCGCAGTACACTTCGTCGTCTGGGCCAATGCTTACTCCGTGTGGATTGGAGAATATCCCATCACCCCAGCTATTTTTAACATTTCCGTCCGTATCGAAGATAATCATGGGGTTGGTCCCACGGTTGAAGACGTATACTTCATCTTTGGAGTTTATCGCTACTGACGTTGCTTCTTTATATACCCAACCCTCAGGTAGTGTGCCCCAATTGGTACCCGATACTTTATATGAGAAATCACCTTCTCCTAATATGACCGACTCACCGTCTGACTTGCCATATAATCTCTCTAAATTTAATCCATATTCCCAGTCTTTGGTTTTGTCTTGTTGTGTCATCGTTAGGCTCCTTATTGTTACAGCTTGATACCTTATGGTTTCCCAGTCCGTATGTCTCTATGGAGGCCCCATCAGTTTATGGACATGTAACGTTATAGAAGTAGTAGCCTGGGCTTCTTGCAGTTAGAGTGACCTCAGGCCTAGTCAAAACAATGGTGGAGCTGGGGGGAGTCGAACCCCCGACCTCCTCAATGCCATTGAGGCGCTCTCCCAACTGAGCCACAGCCCCTGTTCAGTCATGTGCAGGGTATGAATATATCAGACGTGACATTTCAAAGCAATGATGATCTGTTTTGATGGATTAATAATTCCGTGAACAACGCAATCTGTTATGTTTTATCATCTGGTGGTATCGGTGGGTTATCTGGAGTGTCGTTGATCCACTGCTCTCGATTTGCAATATCTCTATCGTAAATCAGGCGATGCAGGAAGACATTCTTGAGGTGTGTGGAACTTTTATTAGTTGGATTACCAATAACTCTCTTGAGGGCTGTCACTAATAGCAATGCAATGGAGATAATTGTGATTTCGGTAGGTTCATTGAATACAATGGTCCAAATTGGTAGCGACAGCATTGCGATGGCAACCCACATAGCACTGCTCTTAGTTATTATCCATCCTGTAATGGCTATAGCTAATAGAATCAATAATTCTTTCCAGGCCAGAATCAACAATACCCCACCAGTAACCAATATCCCTCGTCCGCCTGAAAACTTGATATACGCCGACCAGTTATGTCCAATCACTAATCCTAAGCCGACTAGAGCAGAAAGCCAAGTTGTGTCACACAGGCTTTGTGTCAAATATACAGGTATAGATCCTTTAACTAAAAAGTCGAAGGCTCCTACTATTATCGTTGCTCTTTTTCCGACATGGGCCCATATATTGGAGGCACCTACATTATGGCTTCCGTAATGTCGTATATCTATTTTCTTAGTGATGCGACCGACTAAATAGGCAGTTGGTATAGACCCAATCAGATAGGCAGTCAGGATAAAAATAATTGAAATCATGTGTGGAACATTTCCTCCAATGACTTGGTAATCCAATTACCGTTTTGCTAAGAACTGATCGTTGAGCAGATTCATTCTTAAGTTAGTTCGCAAACCATTTATTGCTATGGTTTGCGTATGTACATCATTTGAGATTGATTTGTTTTGCTATCGCATACAGTTTGTTGGTAATGTCCAGAGACGGTCCTACGTCACCTGGCAGGTATTCCCCAGGTGTATCCAGGGCATGGTAGTCGCTACCACCGCATGGTATCAAGCCTTCCCTATTTGCAAGAGTTTCTAGTTGGCTAACTTCTTTGGGGCTGTATCCTGCGCAATATACTTCTATGCCTACTAATCCGGCTTCCTTGAGTTCTGGAATATATTGCCCAACATTCTTTACTTCTCTTGGATGAGCAAGTACCGGTATACCTCCCACGCTGGTTATTAGTGCTATAGAGTCTGCGGGTGTCAATTTTTCTCGTTCGGCATAAGCCAGTCCTTCTCGGCCCAGATACTTAACGAAAGCCTCTTGTGGATATTTAATATATCCCATTTCTACCATGGCTTGGGCGATGTGTGGCCTTCCTACTGCCCCATCAGCTAGTTCCACTACCCTTTCCCATCTGACAGGTAATCCTAGATTAGCAAGTTTGGAAACCATTTCCTGGGCCCTGCCTATCCTGCCTTCTCTAAATTTGTGTAAAGTTGACTGAAATTTATTGTCATTGTAGTTTATGAGGTAACCCAGCATGTGAATTTCGTTGCCAGGTATGTCAGTACTAAGCTCAACCCCGGGTATTATGGAAAGATCAGGGAATTTTAGGGATGCCTCTAATGCTTCCACTATACCCTCAGTCGAGTCATGGTCTGTAAGGGCCATCACCGATAATTGCCTGCCGCCAACTAATTCCACTAACTGTGTGGGGGTTAGCCTGCCATCTGAGCAAGTGGAATGTAAATGTAGATCAACTTTTGCTTTGGTCATGGGAATTCCGTATCCAATCTTTTTATGTTGGTTGCCCTACCTGTGTCATCATCTATATCAATCAGAACGGAACCAAAAGACACCGATCCATCAGCCACTTTCAAACGTTTGGGAGTCTGATGTAGGAATCTTTCCAAAACGTCGTTAACAGAGCTACCTATCACGGAATTAGACGGACCGACCATTCCCAGATCAGTTACATAGGCAGTGCCATTAGGCAGAACTCTGGTGTCAACCGTTCCAATATGAGTGTGCGTGCCTACAACTGCGCTTACTCTTCCATCAAGGTACCAACCAAGAGCCATTTTCTCCGAAGTGGCTTCAGCATGGAAGTCTACCAATATTATTTTGTGTTCTTTACCGACGACACTCAACACTGAATCCATGGCTCTAAATGGGCAATCATAGTTTCCGACGAATACTCTGCCTATAAGGTTAATTACCAGCACGCCATTCACTGAAACATAACCCTTTCCGGGTACTGTGGGAGGATAGTTTATCGGCCTAAGTATTGGAAGGTCAGATTCGAGATGTTCTATTATTTCTTTCTGGTCCCATATGTGGTTTCCAGACGTTATGATATCTACTCCAGCAGATAATAATTCCTTGGCAGTTTCCAGTGTGAGTCCGAATCCGGCGGCAGCATTTTCGCCGTTGGCGACGATCAAATCAACTTTGTGCTCCGCGCGTAAGTTTGGGAGTAGAGCCTCCATAGCCCTTCTCCCCGGCCTGCCGATTACATCGCCAACCATCAATATTCGCAAATTAGCATCTCTTGTTGGATAATCAGTATCTAGAGGAATTTCAGGTTAAAGGTTTGCCCTGCATGCCATCACCGGGCTACTTCGCTATTTCAACTGAACGGGTTTCGCGGATCACCGTGACTTTTATGAGTCCTGGATATACTAAGGTTTCTTCAATCTTTTTCACAACATCTTGGGCCAATTTGGCAGCCGTTACGTCGTCTACTTCTGCAGATTTTACAAGGATTCTGACTTCCCTTCCGGCTTGTATGGCATAACATTTATCAACTCCAGGGAAGGCCTGTGCGACTTCTTCTAGGGCCTCTAATCTTTTTGCATAATGCTCAAGCGTATCTTTCCGCGAGCCGGGCCTAGCAGCACTAATTGCGTCTGCGGCGGCTACTATGAACGCTTCTACAGAACCCCTTTCCTCGTCATGGTGTTCCATTATGGCCCGTTCTATTTCTGGTGCTATGCCGTATCTTCGTGCCACGTCTGCGCCTATTTCAGCATGTGGTCCTTCTACCTCATGAGTCAAAGCCTTGCCAATGTCATGGAGTAATCCGCCAGCTTTCGCCACCTCAACATTCGCGCCTATTTCAGCTGCTATCATACCTGCTAATAGGGAGACTTGGACGCTATGCTGTAGGATGTTTTCTCCATAGCTATACCTGTATTTCAGTCTTCCAAAGAGCCTAACGAGTTCCGGGTTCAAGCCTCTTACTTTGGCGTCGAAGACCGCTTGTTCTCCTTGTTCACGTATATCCTCTTCAACCTCTTCCCGGGTCTTTTCGACAACTTCTTCAACCCTGGCGGGATGTATTCTTCCATCAGCTATCAACTTGCTTATAGCTTGTTTGGCTACTTCTCGCCTCACAGGGTCAAAACAGGATATTGTTACCGCTTCAGGAGTGTCATCAATTATCAGATCAACACCTGTGGCTGCTTCTATTGCTCGAATGTTCCTTCCTTCGCGCCCGATCAACCTTCCCTTCATATCATCGCTGGGAAGTGGAATGAGGTTAACTGTATGTTCGGAAACCACATCTGAGGCTAGTCTGTGTATTGACAGTGTTAGCACTTTTCGGGCCTTCTGGTCTGATTCTTCCCTGGCCAGTGCGTCTACATCTCTGTATCGTCGGGCAACATCATATTGGATTTCATCTTCAGCTTTTTTGAACAGGAGGTCTTTCGCGTCACTCGCTGATAGAGATGATAAATTCTCCAGAATTGCTGTCTCCTGACTCTTAAGGTCTTCTATTTCCGTCTCTTTTTGCTCGAGTTGCTTTTCTCGTTCGGTCTGGTTCTTTTCTCTTTTTTCCAAATTGTCAACGCGATTGTCAATGTTTTCTTCTCGATTTAAAAGTCGCGTCTCTTGGCGTTGCAATTCGGACCGTCTTTGCCGGACTTCTGTTTCGGTAGAAGTCCGGATGCTCAAAGCCTCTTCTTTGGCTTCCAGTACAGTGCGCTTACTGTCTTCTTGAGCAACCTCTACTATCCTAGAAGCTTCATCCCCGGCGTTTCTCAGGTTCTTTTTGGAGATACTAGATTGGGTCAAAAATCCGACTGTTCCACCTATTCCTAGGGCTACTAGGACGGCGAGGACAATTGTTATAATTTCCATTGTCACTCACCCTCCTTTCTATGTAAGGTAAGTTTGGTATCTCGAATTCTGCAATATCGAAAGATACAGCCTGATGGTAATGCCAGATAACTGGGGTGTCAAGGTTCACAGAGTTAATCAGAGTTGGTGTAAACACCATAAGGCGCACAATCTATTTGATAACAAGGCAGTACTCTGTTAATTGGTTGCTAGACAATCAGAGCAACGGCATAATTTCAGCAATAAGTCAAAGGGATATATGCCAGAGTCATGGGTGTCACTCCATAAAAATTGAACAGCATAGCGCCCTATCTGCATCCATTCTATGACTACCACATCTTCATTGACATCTTCCTCGGAAACTCGTCGGACGCCAGTCATTTCTTGTACACATCCGGCACAACAGCATTGCCCTCTCAAAAAACGATAAGGGTAATAGCTCTCGTGACCATCGTCCCACTTTATGTGTACTCCAGATTCGCTCAGTAGTAGGTTTGTAAATGCCAATATCTATACCTTCCTGTTAGTGATCCCACGTTTCAATTTGAGTGGCTAAGGATTCGGAATCACAAATTTATTTTCCCATTGTGGATTATATAACTACCGATTGCATAAATAAAATGATTTATCACTAACCCATTGACCCAAGTGTGCGTCCACCTATCACATGTACGTGGAGATGCTCTATCTCTTGGCCGGCATCGTAGCCCTGATTAATTACTAGTCGATAACCAGAATCTGCTATTCCTTGGGAATCCGCCAGTTTGGCAGCAACATGCAATATATGGCCCAGTAATTTTTCGGATCCAATATGTGTTGTACCTAAATCTGATATGTGCATTAAGGGAATTACCAATATATGTGTAGGCGACCTGGGGTTTATATCCTTGATTGCATATATTGAATCGTCACAATATAACGTTGAATTGCTGTCGGCTTGGCTTCCTAGCGTACAGAATATGCAGTGTTGCGTCATTTCAATTACTCGCTAATCTCCTGGTCCGTTTGTGTGAATCTATGGTTGTGTTATTGTCTGGCTCATGTGTGACTCACTATTCCTGACTGATAATGTAGTGCCATCCTTATTTATACTTGTGCCAATTATTAATCCCAAGGACGATGTGAGTCTTAGCTTTGTATCAGACGCCAGTTAATTGTTTAATCTGATAGTGACATTCAATAATTTTATTTGTGCCAGTTAGTAGTGTCAAATATTGAAGTTGCCACGCCACACTCCGTTAAAATACTTTCCGTTCTTCAATTATGCAATGATGTTTTTCTGTGAGAACCATTTAGCGGTTTTATATGTGGGGGTTGATATCCTGATAACAACAACATGTTGACGAATGATTTGGTTGTATTGGTGACTAGCTCTGCTCCCTCATGATATAGAACGCTGTGCTATACTCTTTGCCAAAACTTCAGGAGCAATTAAATTGAGCATCTTGCGTTTGGCTATGGCTCAGATTAATACAACCGTAGGTGATCTAGATGGCAATACAGCCAAAATGATCAGTTGGACTCAAAGCGCAAGGGACGCTGGTGTGGACGTAATAGTATTCCCTGAAATGTCGATAACTGGATATCCTCCTGAGGATCTTCTTTTCCAACATTCTTTTGTGTCCGAAAACATAGACAAGATGCGTCAAGTCGTAGCCCATTCCAACGGCATAACCGTAGTCTTTGGCTTCGTTGATCAGGAGTATGACTTATACAACGCTGCTGCTGTGGCGAGTGATGGGGAGTTAGTGGGTATATATCACAAGGTATATCTGCCCAATTACGGTGTGTTTGATGAGGAAAGATATTTCAGAGCTGGTGATAAATGCCAAGTTTACGTTGTAAATGGGATGCATTTTGGCGTCAATATTTGTGAGGACATATGGTACCAGAATGGCCCAACTGTTGCCCAGAAGCAATCCGGTGCCCAAATTATATTTAATATTAATGCCTCGCCTTACTACTCAGGTAAATTGAGGATTAGGCAGGATATGATTTCGAAGCGTGCTTCTGATAATAATCTGTATATTTCTTATACTAACCTGATTGGCGGCCAGGACGAACTGGTTTTTGATGGCGCTAGCATGATTGTCTCTCCCTGGGGAGAAATAATGGCTAATGGTAAACAATTTGAGGAAGACCTGGTTGTAGTTGATGTGGATTTGGACGCTGTCTGTGATAAACCGATCAAAGATCCTTCATTGGACAGTGATGGATATAAGGCGTTTGTCATAAGCCCTGCAACTGTCATTGAGCATTCTACACACAGGGTAGATTCCGAAAAACCACCGATAACCACAGGTGTAATCGATGCCATGGATACTGTTGGGGAAGTATATTCTGCATTAGTCTTAGCCACTCGTGATTACGTCAGTAAGTGTGGTTTTCAAAAGGCTGTTATAGGTCTATCTGGTGGTATTGACTCCACTCTAACCGCAGTGGTGGCTGTGGATGCTTTGGGAGCTGACAATGTTTGTGGCGTGGCAATGCCTTCGAGATATTCCTCTCCGGCCAGTTTAGAGGATGCCAAAGATCTAGCTAATCGATTGGGTATTGAATTCATGACTGTGTCCATAGAGCCGGCGTTTGGATCTATGTTGGATATGTTAAGTGGCCCATTCGCAGGTGTTGCACTCAATGTTGCAGAAGAGAATCTCCAAACCCGAATAAGAGGTAATATACTGATGGGGTTGTCCAATAAATTTGGGTGGTTGGTCCTAACCACAGGCAATAAGAGTGAAATGGCTACGGGTTATGCTACACTTTACGGCGATATGGCTGGCGGATTTGCTGTTATCAAGGACGTTCCAAAAACTTTGGTATATCAATTGTGTGAATATCGAAACTTAAACGGTGAGCCACTACAAGTGATACCAGATAATGTAATTGAGAAGTTACCTTCAGCCGAACTAAAGCATGGCCAATTGGACCAAGACACGCTGCCGCCATACTATATATTAGATCAAATATTGCAGGCCTATGTCGAGGAGAACTGTAGCGCGCAGGACATTATTGATATGTGTTTTGACGAAACTGTGGTGAAGAAAGTTATATCTATGGTTGACCGTAATGAGTATAAACGTCGTCAGGCTCCTCCAGGGGTAAAGATTACCCAAAGGGCATTTGGGAGAGATAGGCGCTTGCCAATAGTCAACCGATACAGACAAAGTTAAGGCATAGACATTTTATATACCTGATTGCAGAACAATGGGGTAGGTATAACTCTATAGCCATACTGATTTCTTAACGCAAAAAGAGATACTTTACCTGTTTTGACATTTCTATAGAGTCCTACTAATAGCAATAATAATGATACCAAGTACTACTAAGCTGGTTCCCGCCACAGTTCTTCTGGTGATTTTCTCTAGTTTTTTAAGGAATATATGAGCAAGAGTGAGCGTGATAAGTGGGCTTATAGCGAATACTGGGGAGACAACTACCAACGGAGCACTGTTGATTGCAAAATACATTAAGGCTACTCCTGACGCCGAAGCGATGCCAGATATTGCGAACCAGAATATGCCAGCCTTACGGGAGGCTGGTAGGTCGATTGCTATATGCCTATGGAACATTATTGACACATAAACAAATCCAAAAAAGAGAGAGAATGCGGTAGCAGTTAACGGAGGGGCGTAATTAGTGGTTACATGTTTGCCGATCGTTTGAGAGGCCCCGTAAGCGATTGCTGCCGCAATCGCACAACAATATCCTAGCCACGGATGGGATCCATTAACAAATATATTTTTCAACGGCTTTGCTCACTAGTTATCAGTATTATTCCGATAACTATGGTGACTGTGCCTAGTATGAGCCATGGGGTGATATTCTCTCCCAATACTGTTATCGCCATTAGAGTTGCAAACAGCGGTGCAGTGCTAAATAGAGGAGTTGCTTTTGCTAGACCAATCATTTGTATGCTACTGGTGTTTAGGAACCTGCCCAAAGCAAAATTAAACAGACCTCCTAGTGCGAACCAAACAATGGCGATTATGGGTAGTTCCATGAAGGATCCGATGTTAAAGACAACTGCTAGGCCAGTTATTAAAAAACAACCTGGTATGAGTGACATCCAGGTTCCTGTAGTGGGTCTCATATGTTGTAGCCCTAGCCTAACCAGTAGTGCACTGATGCCCCAACAAGTTGCAGCAGCTAAGCCAAAAACAATACCAGTCATAATATGACGTACGCCCACCCTATGTCATTGCTTATGTCATGAAATAAGATATGCCACCTGGGACTGCAGTCTATCAATTGGCTAAACATTGTAGGTTTTCATAGCCCTTCATGGTGCCTCTATTCGGTAGAATTAGCCACTGGTGTAACTGGGGGACAGGGTGTTCTTAATGTTCGTTGCCAAGAATGTTTCCACACGATTAACACCCGGTATTTGAGCTATGTCATCTCTAACATATTCTGGCAGTGCTTCAATAGAAGAAATAGAAGCTATTACGAATATGTCTATAGATCCTAGAGTGGTGTATATGTTATTCACCCATGGGAGGCTATGAATTTTGTTGGCTATGAATGTTGTCTCTGACTGGTCAACTTGTAGAGCCATGACAATATCTACGTGGTTTCCCATCATGGCAGGGTTTGAGGTAACTGTTATTTCGACAGATCGGTCTTCCAGCATCCTATTGAGGCGCCGTCTTATTGTGGCCTCGCTAACGCCTATTAGTCTGGCCATCTCGGCATTAGAGGTTCTGGCGTTTGTTTTCAATATATTAATAATGTGTGTTTCTAAATCGACCATTATAGGTAACCAGTCAGCCTTGTTAGGCATACAAGTTATAGTTTTGTATGAATTGTGTCAATGCGGCGACTGTTACCTTTATTGGTTTGTGATCAAATGAAAACCATTGTGACGCGATGCAGTTAAAGTCCCGGTTCTCATGTCTTAATGGTTATAGCGAACTACACACCGATGATCCAACAATTTTCGTATGTCAGCAGGTATGGATAGATGACCTCACTCTGTCCCAGTATGATTTAGCAACCAAACTAGTGATTGGATGGTCAGCGCCATTGCTTGAAAAATCAGTTCCGGATAAACTTTTCACGGGCATTATGCCGGTTACAACATTTGTCAAAAATACTTCGTGGAAATTTGGGAAGTCCGCGACTATTATTGGCGCTTCCTCCACCTTTATTCCTAGGGCTTTGGCTTGTTCTATGACTGTTAATCTGGCTATACCTGGAAGGGCTCCATCTTTCATTGTTGGTGTCACTAAGGAGTTGTTACGAACAGCGAATATGTTACTGGAGGTGGATCCAGTCACTCGACCCTGAGCATTCAGAATCAAAGCGTCGTCTGCGCCAGAGAGTTTGGCTTCCATACGGCTAATGATACCCTCGACGTAGGAGAGTGATTTAATGGTAGCGATAGGCGACAGGTGATTCTTAGGTATATTGGATATTGTCAATATTCTGGGACCGGGCATGGGGTTGTCAGGTCCATGCCATTGGATAGTTCGTATAACTATTGAAGGTTTTATGTTGGGATCGATGTCTAAGCCTCTTCCAGGATCTTTACCGCGCGTAATAGTGATCCTCGTGACATGGTATTGGAATAGGGACATCTTAGAGGTTTCTATGAGAGCGTTTTCTAATGCAATCCTGTTTGGTGGTTCGATGTGGAGAATCTTGGCTGCGTGTGTCAGTCTGTCTAAATGATCGCCTAGGCGGAATATGCTGTCTCCTGAACCAACCATTGTATCGAAAACACCGTCGGCCATAGTGAAGCCTCTGTCTAGTGGCGACAATACGGCTTTTGCCTCAGTGAAGAATTGTCCGTCTACGTATACTACGTTTCCCATATTGATGATCTTCTTAACCTAGCTCTATAGCTCGCATCAGGCCTAGGCCTTTTTGCAGTGTCTCATGATATTCCGATACGTGGTCAGAATCGGCTACTATGCCACCACCAACTTGAAGATATATTTGATTGTTAGAGATTATGGTGGTACGTATAGCGATATTCGTAGACATATTACCACCGAATGACACATACCCGATTGAACCACAGTATATTCCTCTTCTCACTGGTTCTAGTTCTTCTATTATTTGCATGGAACGTATCTTGGGCGCACCAGTCACTGATCCGCCAGGGAAACAAGCTTTCAATAAATCTATGGCGTCCCTAGTCTCTGGTATGGTGCCTTTAATGGTCGACACAAGGTGATTTACCGTTGGATGTCTTTCTATATCGAGTATATTTGGAACATTGATAGATCCTATGTCACATATGCGACCTAGGTCATTACGGATTAGGTCTACTATCATGACGTTTTCGGCTCTTTCTTTGGGACTTTCTATTAACTGTTTAGACAAGATTTGATTTTCGTATTGACTATTGCCAGATGGACGAGTCCCCTTTATTGGTCTAGACCTAACCTCACGCCCTTCTAGTGTTAAAAATTCCTCAGGGGATGCACTGAGAACCTGAACTTCTGGAAATTCTAAATATGCAGAAAATGGAGCGGGGTTTATTTCACGCACCTTCTGATAAAGATCCCATCCATTGCCAGCGAAGTGGGAGTGAAATCGTTGGGAAAGATTTACTTGATATGAATCTCCTTGGGTCAAGTAATCTTTTATGATGCTAATGGCATGGCTGTATTTAGCCTCTGTGAAAGTCGATTGCCAATGTATTGGATCCAATCGATTCTTGCGATCATGCGGAGAATGTGGCGATTTTGAACTTAGTTTTCGCAACACTTGTTCGGTTCGCTTATCTGCCATGTGGATTGTTCGATCTGGCAAACCAGTTGAGAATAGATAACACATGCCAGTTTTGCTGTCCAGCGCCAAGCTCCAATCATATAAGCCCACGTACATTTCTGGCAGAGCCAAATCATCTATTGCTATGGATGGAAGGACTTCCAAGTGCCTCCCAAGATCGTAACTCAGGTAGCCTGCAGCGCCACCTTGAAAAGATGGCAAGTCAGGTAATTGATCCATTTGGTAGTGTTGAAGATATTGTTGCAACACCGACCATGGATTATCCTGTACTGCTCGGTGCGATCCCCACTGTTCAAGTCGGATATTGCGGTTGTGGCTTTTTATGATCAAGAAAGGGTCAGCAGTAATGTAGGTGAATCTATTACCCTCCGCTCCTGGCATGGAGCTGTCCAGCAGTATCGGATTTGGCAAGTCCTTGATGGCGAGGAAGGCTTCTATAGGGTCAACATGGCCTATTTCAAGGGCTCTTGGTAGGGAGTTGTGTTTTGAAATTAAAGATGCATTCAACGTCTTGAACAGTTAGTTGTTTTATGACAACACAATCCTTGTAATTAAACGGATATCATCCGACTTGTTACGGGAAACCGAATATAACAATATGATAGCTGACATGGTTTATACCTTTTGTTGGTGCCGGTGCCTTAGTAAAGACCTTATTGTGATCATTGCTGCTTTTTTGATATGCAGTGTCTGAATGTCATTGATAAAAGATGGCTAGAGATTCTTCGAATTGTTGTCGGCCAGGAAGTGTTCCGCATCTATGGCCGCCATGCAGCCAGACCCAGCGGCCGTTATGGCCTGTCTGTAAGTCCAATCTTGTACATCTCCGCATGCGAATACTCCAGGAACGCTAGTTTTGCTACCGTCATGGGTCAGTATATACCCATTTTCATTCATATCTATTTGTCCTAAGAACGGCTCAGTGTTAGGGCGATGTCCTATGGCTATAAAAACTCCGTCTATTGGCCATTCAGATACTGCATCAGATTTTGTGTTGCGAATCCTGACCTTGTTGACGGTCCCTTGTTCTACTCCAAGGATTTCTTCTATGACACTATCCCAGACGAAATCAATTTTAGGGTTGTTCTGTGCTCTCTCCTGCATTATTCTAGAAGCTCTCAACTGGTTCCTGCGATGTACGACATGTACCTTACTTGCAAATTTTGTGAGAAATGTGGATTCTTCCATTGCCGTATCGCCCCCACCGCCTACTATGAGTTCCTTTTCTTTGAAAAAAAACCCATCACATGTCGCACAAGCCGAAACCCCTCTACCCATTAGTTCGGATTCACCAGGTATGCCTAGTAGCATAGCAGAAGCACCTGATGCTATTATGACGGTTTGGGATTGCACTACAATATCCTCATCTATAACGACACTGAACGGCTTGCAGGAAAAATCCACAGAAGTAACATGTCCACTCATGTATCTGGCTCCAAACCTTTGCGCTTGGGATTTGAATTTATCCATTAGATCCGGCCCCAGTATGCCGTCTGGGAATCCGGGATAGTTTTCAACATCGGTAGTAATTGTTAATTGGCCGCCTGGGGTGATGCCTTCTATTACCAATGGGTCAAGATCTGCTCTAGACGTGTATAGTGCAGCAGTGTCTCCGGCGGGTCCTGATCCGATTATGATTACGTTCTCTATAGTATCTATATTACCCACATTATCTCCCCAACTAGTATTGATGGATATTATATATGCCAGACTCTAACATACATAGCTATTGGATAAATTTTCTGTGAGACATTTTGGCGTGTCTGGTGTCTACATCAGGACAAGGCTAGTTTGTTAGCATTGTAAGTCATTTGGTGGCAAGAATAGGACTTTTAAAATTTGTCTGTGGTGCTCTACCAATATTTTAGCATGTATGTCATGTATGTATTGATGGTCATCACATGATGTCATAGTGGTTAATATTCGTTGTATACTTTAATTGTATTATTATCCTGCTGAGGGTACTGTTATCGGGATTGTTAATCACAATGGTCATTTCTGAATGCAATGCTGTGTCTATTTGTCTTTGTGAATATGCTGTCAGGGTTCGGAATCATGACATTGTCATTTTGCTGGTGCTGTGTTTTGCCCAGGAGGTATCGTGATGTATGGGTCTAGATATGCCATAGCTGTTGACTTAGGTGCGACAAATATGCGTGTGGCTGTTGTATGTGAAGACGGCTCAATTGAAGCCTCGAATAAGGAATCCACTCTGGCAGAGAATGGCCCTATAGACTCTATGGATCGCTTGGGAACTATGATTAATAATCTACTTTCAAGATCTGAGGTAGAACAATCGATAGGAATAGGAGTGTCGATAGCAAGTCCAGTTGATCCTACCTCTGGAACATTATATCGGCCACCTAATCTCCCGGGCTGGGATCGTTTCTCTCCAAAGCGATATATTGAGGAGAAATTTGGCAAAGAAGTCGCTATTGCTAATGATGCAAGTTTAGGTGCGCTCGGTGAGTACACTTATGGATTTGGCCGTGGTTATAGTAACTTGATCTTTCTAACTCTGAGCACAGGAGTTGGGGGCGGAGTAATCGTCAATGGTGAACTCATGTTGGGATCTCATGGTTTTGCCGCAGAATTGGGGCACATGGTTATAGATAGAGAAGGACCTTCATGTGGGTGTGGTGGTTGGGGATGTTTGGAAGCTCTAGTGTCTGGCACGGCTATAGCTTCCCAAGCATATAACTTGGTTTATGCAGGTGACCATAGTATGTTGTGGGATATGGTAGACGGTGAAATTGGCCATATTACTGCTGAGATGGTTATGGAGGCAGCACTGGCAGGTGATAATTTGTCTAGCATGGTGATACATAACTTCTCGGAAAATTTAGCATTGGGATTAGCAAACCTTACACACATATTTGATCCTGAAATCGTCATTATTGGTGGAGGAGTCTCTGAAAGTGCAGATGTATATATTTCACGAGTTCGACATTACACGGAGCTAAGGCTTATGCAGCATGTTAAGGGAAAACCTGACATTAGAATATCAGCGCTAGGGGACAGCGTTTCCTTGTTAGGAGCATCTAGCTTGGCTTTCACTACCTTGTAGGATAGGTATGATGAGCGTCTATACCTTACCTAGCAGAACTAAATCCAATAGCTTCGTCAACAGATGCCAGGTGTTGTAAGGCTTCCTCCGCTGCTTCAATGGCCAGGTCATCCGAGGATTTCAAGCAGTGTAATAATGCCTTCTTGGCTAGGTCACCGCCTATCGCACCAACCGCGTATATAGCAGCCATCTGAGTTTCATGATCTTCGTCAGTGAATAGTGGTATTAGATGTGGTAAAGTCGATTCTTCGCCCAATTCCGCACACGCGTTACAGGCTTCGTATCTCATAGATGCTTGTGTGCTTTTAAGTTCCCGGACAATTAGTGGCAGCCATCGGCTATCGCAACTTTTGCCCATCGCAAATAATGAACTACATTTCATTCCTGTTTGGTCACTTTGGTATGCAGACTGAATTATGCTCTGAATCTCGGATGTATTGAAAGGAGCTACGGCCTCTATGGCTCTCCTAATAACACGTTCACTTTCGGTGTTATTACTGATAGTTTTTATGAGGAAGTGTTGGATTCTCTCTCCATCCTTTTGCAACATTTTTCCAGTTTGGGACAATACTGCAAATTTACCTATTGCACTAGCAGCGGATATCCTTACATCTTCAGATTCATCTAGTTCCATTATTGTTATTAGTGAACCTACCAATGTCCTATCATCGCATTCCCAGAGACCCTCTATCGCTTTGCACCGTATGAAAGGCTCTTCATCCACTAGGCAAAATTTGAAAATATTATTGAACTCGGCTTCCATTCTTGCTTCAGATAGGGCGATCAATTTATCCAGAATGGATGCTCTTCGCTTATTGTCGATATTAGCCCAGATCTCTTTGAATGATTGAAGTTCAGACGAATCGATGCCTGAGAGACTCATCAAATCTGTTTCAGCTATTGGGGAGTTGCCGTCAGTTAAGGCAGCCAGACATTCCTCGGAAATCACCTAGTAGGGCCTCCTTGAATTTTCATGTTGTAGAACTTCTATAAAAAGCGCCATTGCGCAACATTATTTTTACTTTTACATAGTTTAGCCTTTTGATACAAGAGGTTAGAACACACTTTATTACACAAATTCGGCGCATTCTTGGATGCGACTGCTAGACAAATGGATAAATGTGGAAGATGTTTACAATTTGGTAGATTAATGTTTAGAATGGCAGTGTTAGCAACTAACTCATGTTAGTAAAAAGGAGACCCTGAATTGAGAGTTTTGCTGCCTGTTATAATGCCTCTTGGGGCCTTTCTAGGAGTCGCGGTTGTTGTGGTGGCACTTGGTATGCTTTTCTTGGGAATAGGTCATACCGGTACCATAGTCGCTGGGATGATAATTATAATCCTAACTCCGCTGGTAGGATTGTTTTTATCTAAACGTCGCCCTACAGCTGACTAGAATAACGCTTCTACATAGTTGCATATTACAATCATTGCTAGCCTAGGAGTACTGAGGTACTGGATGGCTAGTCACTTGGGGTACTTGTACTCTGGCATTTCATAAAACCCCTAGTAAAACAATTCATTAGTGATCTGGTATTTTGGCTGCTGAGCTGCCAAGAATTCAGAAGGAGGCCACCGGATGGCTGCAGAAAAGATCGGTCTAGGCATAGTTGGTGCTAGCTCAACTTATGGCTGGGGTATGCGCGCCCACCTCCCAGCTTTCTTGGAGCTTCCAGAATATGATTTAGTCGCTGTGTGTACCACGCGTCGGGAAACAGCAGAAGAATCTGCAAAAGTATATGGAGCGAAGAAAGCTTATTGGAACTACCATGAACTTGTAGCAGATCCAGAAATAGAAGTGGTAGATGTGTGTGTCAGGGCACCACATCACTACGAGGTGGCAATGGCAGCTTTAGAGGCAGGTAAGCACGTTTTTTGTGAGTGGCCGCTAGGAGTTAATTCTGCTCAATCCGATGAAATGGCAGCGTTGGCGAAAGCTAAGGGAGTACTTACAATGGTTGGCTTGCAATCACGTTACGCTCCTAGCTTCCAATACTTCAAACAACTGGTATCCGATGGATATATAGGTGAATTGGTATCTGCCAATATGTCGATGTTTTTACCAGGCATAATGAGGCCTCAGCAAGAATCTGGCGTTTGGAGAGCCGATAAGGAGGCTGGTGTCAATACATTGAACATTGGCTCCGGCCATGCCTTGGATGTATTTTTTTGGACTTTGGGCGAGTTATCGGAGTTGACGGGAATGACTGCAACGCAGATTCCTGAATGGTCGTTGTCTGATTCAGACAGAAAAATACCTGTCACATCTCCTGATAATGTATTAATGCTCGGCAGGATGCTTAACGGGGCCATTGTATCTGCCCACATTGGGAGCATTCCATGGCATGGTAGTGCTTTTCGTATGGAGGCGTACGGAACAGAAGGAACACTGGTAGCTACGTCCGATCAAATGGTTGAGATGGTGGATCCGATTCTCAGAGGTGGAAGATACGACGATGACAAATTGGGAGTTATTGTTCCACCTGATTCTTTAAGTTGGATCCCGGGAACAATACCACAGGGAGTTGCGGTTAACATGGGTCAAATGTTTCGGAGGTTTGCCCAGGTTTTGAAAGATGGAGGGGATGCTCACCCCGATTTTTCAGAAGCTGCTAGAAGGCACCACAACCTCGATGATATAGAAGCTGCCACTGCCGCAAAGCGCTGGGTTAACTCTAGTTAGCCTCAGATTACAGGGCTGATATACATATCAGTTTACCAAGCTCTTGATTTGCACGGCATAGGTTATCCGGTAGGTTTATGCGAGTTTTTCCAAATTGGAGAGTTCGGGCCACTAATCATTTAAGACTATGGCCTCACAAAATTTGGCCACGTCAATCAGTTCCGGGATGTGAACATATTCTCTCGTGGTGTGGGCATTATGGCTTCCCATGCCAACAACCACCGCATCGATCCCATTTAACCTGAAGACATTCCCATCTGTTCCTCCACCTGATGGGTGCATATTGAGAGACAAACCTAGTTTGTCTAATGCGTTATTTACTCTGTTTAAACAACGTCCGGAGTCTGATATGGAATATGCAGCAAATTGAGTGGTCATATCAACTTCTATCAATGCTTGGGAGTGAATATTGCGCACTTCTTCGACTGCTTGATCAACTATTACCTTTATTCCATCAAGGACTTGGGAGTTGTGACTTCTAAATTCACCTTTTATTATGGTATTTTCTGGAACAGCGTTTGTCACACTCCCGCCTTCTATAATCCCTATATTGAATGTGGTTTCCGAATCCAGCCTGCCCTGCGGAAGTCTGTTAATCAGATCAGCTGCTATCTTTATTGCGGATATACCTTTTTCAGGTTCAACGCCAGCGTGAGCTGATCTGCCAGTTATATTTGCTTCGAATCGCACATGTGTAGGACTAGATGACGTGATTTGTGTAACTGGGCCTTCTCCGTCGAACACAATGGCCTCTTCGGATTGTATCAGGGAGAAATCCAGATTTTTTGCACCTACAAGACCAATCTCCTCTTGCCTGGTAAAAACTACTTCGATTGTCTTTAACGGTCTTCCATCCTCAATAACGGATGTTATCCCCTCTAGTATTCCGGATATTCCAGCCTTGCAATCACCCCCAAGTATTGTGTGATCTCCAGATACTATGTCTGATCCGATTATTTGTGGTTCGATTGCTCGTCCAGGTTCCACGGTATCCATGTGTGCAGAAAGAAGTATGGGGGTGCCTGTACCGTATCTAGCTATAACATTGCCATAGCTATCATTAGTAGTGTCGAATCCAAGTTCCGTGAATCGCCTTTTAAGGTCATCTGCTATTAAGTGTTCCTCTCCAGACGGGCTGTCGATTTGTATCAAGTCTGTAATGGTATTTGTTAACCGATTTTCGTTGATCATATGATCTCCAGTGGATTGTATTTATTAGTAAATGTGCTCAATTCAATAATGGTGCCGAAGGCCAGATTCGAACTGGCACGGGGATTTCGCCCCAACGGTTTTTGAGACCGCCGCGTCTACCATTTCGCCACTTCGGCATTTGCTTTACTACAGCTATGTAATGCTAGAACTATTAGATTAATGTAACTCCACACTCATCTAAACACAAAACAGATTGTTTTTCATAGGTACCCGCTGTGTTGGCCCGATGTGTCAGATGGATACCTGTTGGCTAATTTGTGAAGAGATCCAGAATGTTCCCAAAGGTACCGCTGTCAGTCCTGTATATTTCTGTATAACCACATTTAGCACATGACAGAGTGTTGAATTTGTTGTTCTGAAGATTGAAAAATCTAGACAAGCCACCTCCCGTGGTACGTATCTGACCAGTTTTGTAATTATGGTCGGAGCATTTTATGCATGTGAATTGAGCTTGGCTCATACTTTGGCCTCCAACGTATATTTCCTCTACATCATATCATCTTATGAGCAGTCAGTAATATAATATAGCTCCAAGATGTCATGGGTCTGGATTTACATTTATTGGGCATCATGGTCTTGGTCCCGTTGTTAGGATTTAAGGTTCAGGGTACTGTCAGAGTTAGAACTGCTGTGGTTTATTGTTGTGCTAGTGGAGTCTCAGGTGTTGGATTTTCTCTCTATCTTTGACCACGTATCCCTTAGACCCACTATTCTGTTAAAAACTAGTGCATTTGGGCTAGAGTCCTTATTGTCTACACAGAAATAACCTATCCGCTCGAATTGATATCGGGTCTCTGGTGCCGCAGTTGAGATTCTGGATTCTATTTTGCACGTTTTAACTGTATAAGCTGAGTTTGGGTTCAGGGCCGAAGTATAGTCGTATATCTCATCTGGTTTTTCTACAGTGAATAGATTGTCATATAGGCGCACTTCTGCATCAGTAGCATTTTTTGCAGAAACCCAATGTATAGTACCTCGTATTCTGCGTCCGTCCGGAGCCTTACCTCCCCTGGTTTCCGGGTCATATGTGCAGTGCAATGCTGTAACCTCCCCGGTATTTGGATCTTTGTCTACTGCTACACATGTTATTATGTATCCGTATCTCAGTCGGACCTCTTGTCCTAAAGTCAATCTGTAAAACTTTTCAGGTGGTTGTTCCTTGTAGTCATCTGACTCAACAAACAATTCTTTTGTAAATGGTAGTTTGTGGGTTCCCATAGATGGGTCTTCTGGATTATTGAGAGCATCTAATTCCTCAAGCTTGTCATCAGGATAGTTGTCTATTATGAGTTTAAGAGGGTTGAGTACTGCCATGACTCGCTCGGCTTTGATGTTCAAATCCTCTCGCACACAATGCTCTAGCAGGGCTATATCTACGGTGTTTTGTCTTTTTGCAACACCTATTCTTTCACAAAAATTCCTTATTGCCTCTGGGGTATACCCCCTTCTTCGCAGGCCGCTCAAAGTGGGCATCCTGGGGTCGTCCCAGCCTGTCACATGATTTTCATTGACCAATTGAAGTAATTTTCTCTTACTAAGGACTGTGTAACTTAAATTTAGTCTAGCGAATTCTATTTGCTGTGGATGATGGATACCTAACGCATCTATGAACCAATCATACAATGGTCGGTGATCCTCAAATTCCATCGTGCAAATGGAGTGGGTTATTTTCTCTATTGAATCTGACTGTCCGTGGGCAAAATCGTACATTGGATATAGGCACCACTTATTGCCTGTGTTTTGGTGCGGTGCATTTAGAATACGGTACATTACGGGGTCTCTCATATTTAGGTTACCAGACGTCATGTCTATCTTGGCTCTCAGCACTCTTGAGCCTTCTTCAAATTCTCCGGATTTCATCCTGCCTATAAGATCCAGATTTTCCTCAACCGTTCTGTTTCTGTAGGGGCTGTCTATCCCAGGTTCTGTCAATGTGCCGCGATCAGTCCTTATTTGCTCCGGCGAAAGATCATCCACATATGCACATCCATTCTTAATTAGCTGTATAGCGTAATCGTAAAGTTGATCGAAATAGTCCGAAGCGAAATAGAGGTGTTCCCCCCAGTCCCATCCTAGCCAGGAAATATCGCGCTTAATGGCGTCAACATATTCTTGCCCCTCTTTTATTGGGTTGGTGTCATCGAACCTTAGGTGGCATATACCATTGTTCTCTGCAGCTATCCCAAAGTTTAGGCATATGGATTTAGCATGGCCAATGTGAAGATACCCGTTGGGCTCTGGAGGAAACCTCGTCACTATTTGCATGTTGCTATCGGATTCAATATTTGCGGATACGATATCCCTTATGAAGTCAGCGCTTTGAATATTTTTATCAGCTAGCATAGTTTATATCTGCAATGTAGGAGCGAGCCACATGCCATGTGGCCTATCCCTGGCCCGATTGAATGCACAAGGGGATTATACACTTATGTCGGATCTCTGTGTTATGGCATTGAGGGATGCGTTCACTGTTTTTGCTGAAATACTTTGCTGTCACGTTATGTGTGAATTTGCCAGATGTAGTGTAGAATGCGACCAGTGTTTGATAAGCATAGTTCGGGCGGATTGTTGAGTTCGATTGGTGGGGGTTTGTCAGATTTTATTATGAGGTGTGTTAATGGTGTCTAGAGATATGACTGGTGGGCAAGCACTGATTCACTGTCTTTACCAGGAAGGTGTACGTGTCATTTTTGGCTTGCCAGGAGTGCAGATGTATCATGCTGTTATTCCAATTATCGACTATCCTGATCTTAAGTTTATTACGACTAGGCATGAGCAGGCGACCACATATATGGCGGACGGTTATTCTAGGGCCAGTGGCAACGTTGGTGTAGCGATGGTAGTTCCAGGTCCGGGATTGCAAAATGCTTCAGCTGGGATTACTAATGCATATGCCAGTTCATCTCCAGTGTTACTTATATCTGGTCAGATTGCTAGAGATAAAATATCCAAAGATATTGGTGTATTGCATGAGATAAATGATCAATTAGATGTAATCAGGCCAATTACCAAATGGCAGCAAAGGATCATGAGTGCCTCTGAAGTTGCTGACTCTGTAAAGGAATCTTTTTATCAATTGCGCATCGGTAGACCAAGGCCAGTGGAAATTGAGATACCTCCCGAAGCTTTATCTGAGTCTATAGAAGAAATTAGAGAATACCAATCTGACAGTGTGCCAATTCTTGGTGCAGATGGATCGGTTTTAGAGGAGGCAGCCTCTGTGATAGCCCATGCCAAGAATCCAGTTATATGGGCTGGCGGGGGCGTCAATATTGCGGATGCATCTAAGGAATTGCTGAGATTGGCGGAATATCTTCAGATGCCCGTGATGACCACACCAGAAGGCAAGGGATCTATATCGGACGATCATTATCTATCCCTCGGAACCCCTCAAGGCAGATCAACAGGTGAAAGCAAGGATTTGCTCCGGGATTTTTTCTACGAGAGTGATGTGATATTAGCTGTGGGAACACGTTTTGCAACAGCTAACCCTCGGGATTCTCAGAGGGTCATACAAATTGATGTAGACCCAGTAGAGATAGGACGTAATAACAATAACACCATTGGTATAGTGGCTGATGCAAAAGTGGGACTGACAGAATTATTGGATGCAATAAAACCATTGGTTCCTGCTAAGAATTCTCGTGAAGAAGAATTCGACAAAATTAGAGCAACACGATACGCGTGGGATAATCAAGTTCAACCACAAGCATCCTATGTCCGTGCTCTCAGGGAAAGTATACCGCCGGACGGTATATTGGTGACTGATATGACTATAATGGCCTATTATTCCCGTGCTTATTATCTAACATATAACCCCAGAACATATATAACCTCATCTTATAGTGGGAACTTGGGTTCAGCATTCCCAACAGCCTTGGGGGTAAAAGTGGCTCAGCCAGATAAAGCGGTTATTTCTATATCTGGCGACGGTGGGTTCCTGTTCAACTCTCAGGAATTGGCCACTGCGGTTCAATTTGGCATTAACGTTGTTGCTGTGGTATTTAATGACCAATCCTACGGCAATGTAAAAAGAGATATGAAGGAATTATTCAATGGAAAATCTCTAGGAGTCCAGTTACAAAACCCGGATTTCATGAAACTTGCGGATGCGTATGGCGTGGTTGGCATTAAGGCGGAGACACCTGAAGAATTGTCTGAGGCAATCCGCCATGCATTAACACTAAATTGCCCAGTGCTTATAGAAGCTCCGGTAGGAGAAATGCCATCACCATTCTAACGCTTTGCAGTTTTGAGGTACTTCTTGAACTAGTGCCGTGACCCAAGTTGAATAGAATGAATAGTGGGTAATGCTAAGATAAATAGACGGAGGTGAATCATGAGAGGTAATATGGTTTTAGCGAATATCCTAAAAATGGAAGGCACGGAATATCTGTTTTGCTATCCTGCAAATACCCTTATCGAAGCAGCTGCCATTGCTGGCATAAAACCCATTATGTCCAGAACTGAACGGACTACCGTTAACATGGCGGATGGTTATACCAGAGTTAGGAATGGACATGATTCAGGTGTGGTGGTAACTCAATCTGGCCCCGGAGTTGAAAATACATTTCCAGGAGTCGCCCACGCTTATGCCGAATCAACACCAATATTGGTGTTGCCAGGAGGAACCTCTAGAGATACATCTGGTCGCTCTCCAGACTTTGACGCTATCTCAGCTTACAGGGGTGTTACAAAATGGGCCTCTGAGGTAAATCAAACTCGACGTATGCCTGAAATGATGAGGCGTGCTTATACACTGCTTAGATCCGGAAGACTTGGTCCTGTAATGTTGCAAATCCCGGGTGATTTAGATAGGGAAGAGATAGATGAAGAATCATTCCAGTACTCTCCTGTAAGACCGATACGGAGTATGGGTGATCCGAAGGATGTTCAGGACGCCGTTAGGATGTTAATGGCTTCAAAGGACCCAATAATATATGCTGGGCAGGGTATTCTGTGGGCTGAGGCTACAAGTGAATTAATCGCATTCGCTGAGTTAAGTGGCATACCTGTTGTGACAACCAATACAGGCAAGAGCGCATTTCCAGAAGATCATCCTTTGTCCTTGGGAGTTGCAGCCAATACGATGACAAAAATGGCCAGGCATTTCTTGGACAAGGCCGATCTGGTTTTAGTGATTGGCTGTAGTTTTACAACTAATTTAGCATCTGCACGTGTGCCAGATGGCAAGACTCTTATACAGTGCACAGTGGATGCGATTGATTTGAATAAGGAACAACAGATTAGCCAAGCTATTATCGGGGATGCACGCCTTGTTTTGAATCAACTAATCGGAGAATTTAAATCTCAAATAAATGGACGAGGGTTTACTGATGGAGACTCTGTTAAAGATGAAATAGGGAAGATAAAACAAGAATGGTTAGAGGAATGGATGCCTCTTTTAACATCTGATGAGGAGCCAATAAATCCTTACAGGATAATATGGGATCTGATGAAGGCCGTGGATCGTTCTAACACTATTGTCACGCATGATTCTGGCCATCCCAGGGACCAAACTATACCCTTTTACGAGTCTGTCGCTCCTAGGGGGTATTTGGGTTGGGGTAATTCTTCTCAACTTGGCTATAGTTTGGGCTTGGCGATGGGAGCCAAGTTAGGAGCACCCGAAAAATTGGTAGTAAATATAATGGGTGATGCCGCTATTGGAATGGCAGGAATGGACATAGAAACTGCTGTACGCCTTGAGATACCAATATTGACTATAGTGCTAAATAATCACGTCTTGAGTGGATATTCACTGAATTACCCTGTCGCAGCGGAAAAATACGGCTTCACTAATCTTTACGGAAATTATGCGGACCTAGCGCAGACATTAGGAGCGTACTCTGAAAGAGTAACGTCTCCCAGTCAGATAATACCCGCGATTCACCGTGCAATAGACAATATGAATAAAGGAGTTCCTGCTCTCCTGGAATTCATGACTAAAGAGGAGAATCGCCTTTCTAGATATTAAGGGAATTGATATCTCTAACGATATGATTCCATCTTCAGGTTATTTCGTGTTGTTATCCGCTTCCCACCTTGACTTGATTGGCAAAAAGAGCCATAGCGATAGGATGACCACGATTTGGAGAAATGCATATGTCCAAAGTATTGGTGAATAACTCCCAGTTGTGTCGAAGACGAGTGCTGCTGAGATGGGTCCGCTAGCGTTGGCTGCCATTTGCATTGGTGTTGTTACTCCGCGAAGTGCTCCAAGAGACTTGGAACCGTAATAGTCAGCAAGGAGAATCTGCAGTATTAATAGTGATCCAGCAAAACATCCGCCATGTATAACGGCAAATAGTACACCTATGGCCATGTTGTTTATGTTTATGAACAATAAAATTCCCGAGGCAACCCCGAAAGTTAGCAGTATCATCATACTGCGAAGGGAATGTTTTTCTGCCAGCAATCCCGTGTAAAAAGTTCCAGGAACACCTATCAGTGCCCATATCAAAACTATAGTAGCAGCCTGTCCATTGCTTAGGCCGCTGTCAGTCATGTGCGCAATTAAATTGAAATTTATACCAGTGTTGACAAAATTAGTTAGACATAAAGCTGCTGTTATTATCCAAAATGGCCTGGATCTTACGGCCTCCTGTAATGTGAAATTTCTTTCTGTGCGGACGGACGCTTTTGGGAGATCATCGTCTGTGGCTGCAAGAGGTATCCCGTCGGGTTGCAGGCCCATGTCTTGAGGCTGCCTGCGTAACCACGTGGCCACTGGCACTAGGGTTAGTCCCATCACAAAGACTCCCACAGATATCGAAGCTGTTCGCCAGTTGGACAATAATATTATCTGTTGTGCAACAAATGGTATAACTCCTCCGCCTATCCTCTGTCCGAGGTTTGCAATGGCCATAGCTCTGCCTCTGGATTTTACGAACCATTTCGCGACCACAGTCTGGTTAGTCAGATTGATAACTCCTTGAAGGGCTACCCTGCTCACGAATATTGCGGCATATAACTGCCATAAAGCATTTATGTGTCCTATAGCTATGGAGGCCAATCCAGCTGCTAGAAAACTAATAAACAATATCCACCGAGCACCGAATCGATCGATGATGGGTCCCACGCCTACTGCCACGAATCCACCTGCTAGGGTCCCAATAGCTACAGCTCCAGCGATCGTCGATCTGGACCATCCAAAATCTTCCGTAATTGGTTTTAAAAAAACACCGATAGTAGGATTCTGTTGAGCAGCAGATGCTATGGAACTGAAAAACACGACTGCTACTATCACCCATCCGTAATATAATGCGCGTATTTTCATAATAAGCCAGGCCACGAATATTATCATGGCAAACGAATTTTTGGAACGTGGTTGATGTGGATTAAGTTGTGAGATCTGTTAAGCAGTTATATTCCAAGCCTAGTACTTTTTCTGCTACAGGTTTTAGTTTGGTGATATCAGGATATCTTCTCTCAAAGTCAGGAAAGACATATCCTACCAAGGACGCAAACTCCCTCTAGTACTAGGCCGGACTTCTTCTAGTAGCTAAGGCAACTATCATAAATACGGAGACCGCTATTAGAGTCATAGCTGGACCAGAGGGCAAGTTTAAGAAATATGACATGTAGACACCAGATATACATATAAAAACGCCGCTTAAGGAGCCCATAAACATCATGGAAACAAAATTCCTGGCCAGCAAATGAGCTATTGCTGCTGGGGTTATAAGCATAGCAAGCATAAGAACAACTCCTACAGCCTGAACAGAGGCTACGACCACTAGAGATATCAGTACGAGTAACATATAGTCCAGCTGCTTAGATGGCAGACCTATAACCGCCGCACCCTGTGGATCAAAACTGTTAAAGACCAGTTCTTTATGAAACAAATATAGTATTAGACCTGTTCCAATACATATTCCGAAAATTATCCATAAATCTTGGGTAGTGACGCCCAGTATTTGGCCCAGTAGTATGCCTTCTAAGTCTATCCCTACGCCGCCAGACACTGATATCATTGCCAATCCCAAAGCAAATAAACCAGCGAGTACTATGCCTATAGATGTATCTTCACTAAGACCAGTCCGGTTTCTTAAAAATCCTATTATAAAAGCGGTAAGAATACATGCAGGAATCGCAAGAATCAGAGGATTTAGCCCTATAAGATATCCCAAGACTAGTCCAGGTAATACCGTATGTGATAATGCGTCTCCCATAAATGCAAGTCGTCGAACAACCACATAACTACCAACCATGGGGCATAAAATACCAATACCAATAGAAACTATAAAAGCCCGGATCATAAAATCATATTGAAATGGTTCCAGTATAGTTTCTATCATCAGCTATCACTACCCCAAATAATTTCTCTAAATGGTATATGCATGTGTTCCATACAGTTCCTCCAAAACCTCTGGAGTAAATGCTTCACTGGGTTTCCCAAATGCGCAAACATGCTTATTTAGACAACAACACAGGTCAAATCTGCTAGACATATTGGTCAAGTCATGTGTGGATAAGAGAATGGTTTTACCTTCTTCTGCTAGAGAATTCAACATGTCCATAAGTCCTTCCTGGGAAGCTATATCCACTCCAGAAAAAGCTTCATC
>CAZOCC010000015.1:0-8040 GCA_964578255.1 uncultured Dehalococcoidia bacterium
ACCAGTTTACCGTCAGGTGTGAAATTAACACCTTCGGGTTCTATTCCAACATCTTCAATAATATGGTGCCAGCCAGGAGACAGGTCTCCTTTGGCAGACACATTTATATCTATCAGGCCATGTCTAGCCAATTGTTCCAACAAATGGTTAAGCATACCATTAGGCGTATCAATGACTGCTTTACCAACTCCATCCAAATCTACAGTTATATCTACCTGTGATTCTGTGGTGTCACGCTTAACGTTGGCGATACGATGATTCAAGTCTCTCTCCTATTTAGCCGGTCATTATTTCTTTTAAAGCACCAACCAAAATGTCTGTGTGTTCAGGTTTCCCAACTGATATTCGTATAGAGTCTTTTAGAGATGGTGTGTCAAAGTATCTCACAAATATACCACGATTGGCCAGTCCATTGTAAATCTTAGCAGCAAGTCCTCCAGATATCTCACACAACACAAAATTGCCATAGGATGGCCTAGGTGTAATACCATCAATCGTGCACAGCTGAGAAAACAATTTGTCCCTTTCGGATATAATGGACGCGATGTTGTTCTTCAAATAGTCTAGGTCACCTAAAGATGCTAGAAGAGCTACTTCTGCTGCTGCATTAATATTGTATGGTTGCTTTATTTCCATGAGTAATCGGATTAGTTCAGGGGCTGCAAGAGCATAACCTATTCGTAAACCAGCTAAACCAGCCCACTTACTCATAGATCGCAACACTACCAAATTGGAATGTTTGTTTATAAGGTGAGATACACTGAATCCACTAAATTCGAAGTATGTCTCATCTATAACTACCAAGATATTCTCATTAAGCAATGCCAATACATCTTCCTCGCGAACTATATCACCTGAAGGATTATTGGGAGATGCTAGGAATATAATTTTGGTATCAACATCAATAGCATTACGTATGGCATCCAAATCTAGAGTGAAGTCATTATATCTAGGGATTGACAACAATCTACCGGCATTGACTTGTGTACTAAAAGCATACATCCCAAAGGTTGGAGGACAATCTATAACTGCATCACCGATTTCCAAAGTAGCTCTTAAAAGAAGGTCTATGAGTTCATCAGCTCCTGCCCCAACAATAATATTACTCTCATCTAATCCCGTATATCCCTGCAGGGCTGCCCTGCATTGTCGTTGATCAGAGTCCGGGTAAATTTGATATCCATTGTATCGTGCGAGTGCTTCCTGAACTGCAGGAGAAGGACCATATGGGTTTTCATTTGCATTCAGCTTAATGATATCCCCATACGCAATGCCGGATTGATCAGTTAGTTGATTCGGTGATTCAACCGCTATATATGGTTGTATCTTCTTGAAATGCGCCCTAAATAACCTTGTCACATCCAAAACATTCTCTCCTGATCAAAAATAAGTACCTTAACACACCAATATCACAGTTCTCCCCGAAGTTCGACTGACCTTGCATGGGCTTCTAATCCCTCTACACGAGCTATCCTGGACGCTGTTTGTATCAACATCTTGGAAGTCGAATCATTTAGGTCTACGACTGGTATTCTCTTTAGAAAATTCGATACACCTAGCGAGGAATTGAACCTAGCTGTTCCACCAGTAGGCATAACGTGGCTAGGTCCAGCCACATAATCTCCCATAACTTCAGGTGAGTTGGATCCCAAAAATATGCCCCCAGCGTTTTTGATATTGCAAACGAGGTCTCGTGGCTCACTAACCATCAAACATAGATGTTCCGGAGCATATATATTGGCTATCTCAATAGCGTCTGTTAATTTATCCACTATGACAATAACAGCCCTAGTGTCAAGAGACAGAGAGATCGTGTC
The DNA here is from genome assembly GCA_964578255.1 of uncultured Dehalococcoidia bacterium. Lineage (GTDB taxonomy): Bacteria > Chloroflexota > Dehalococcoidia > Lucifugimonadales > UBA2985 > CAZOCC01. The sequence continues at coordinate 1,818 of CAZOCC010000015.1, forward strand.
TCTTTTTTTCATACCAGCAAGCTGTATATCCAATTGGTGTTGTACCTTAGACACTAAATTCTCATCAGTCGTTATCAATACTGGAGTAGCTAATATGTCATGCTCTGCCTGTCCTAGTAAATCAGCAGCACAAAAGGCTGGGTTCGCATTCTCATCAGCTATTATCAACGTTTCTGTGGGCCCTTCTAGTCCATCTATACCGACCTGTCCATATAATAATTTTTTTGCCAATGTAACAAAAATATTGCCTGGTCCACACACTATATCTACCGGAGGGATACTCTCTGTACCAAAAGCCATGGCAGCAATAGCCTGCGCCCCACCTACCGTGAAAACGCTGTCGACACCCGCAATATCTGCGGCAGCCAGCACATTAGGATCGGGGCCTCCTTGAAAACGCGGCGGTGTAGCCATGATTACTTCTTTCACTCCTGCTATCTTGGCTGGTATAGCTGTCATTATCACCGTAGACGGGTATGCAGCGTTACCACCAGGTATATATAAACCTGCACGACTCACAGGGACAATCTCTTCACCAAAACCCTTATCTTCATTCATCCAAGATTTCGGCATAGTAGCAATATGGAAATCTCTGACTCGTGCTGCACTCTCACTAAGGGCATCCTTAATAGATGTCGGCACTCCGTCTATCGCTTTTCTAATTGCAGCTGGACTCACCAAAAAGGAATCACTAACTATACCATCTATCATATTAGTGTATTCAGCTACAGCCCGATCTCCATTTGTTCTAACATTTTCTAATATAGATGCAACTGCACCTTCAACAGTAACACCATTACCAAAAACACTCTGAACCCTTCTTGTCATTTCTGGTGAATTCACCTGCATTTCAAAGAATGACTCCCTATTCAAAGCGTCAAGCGCTGCGTCAATTCCTCTTATCACTTTCAATTTAAGTACTCCTGTGCAAACTCTGATACAAAGTCCATTATTTTCTGTCTATAAACATCTAAGTTGGATTGTGGCACAAATTCGTAGACAGATTCTATACCATTAGCATTTGGTAGAAAAAATTGCCCCAAGAAAAAATCCATTCGCTCTTGAGAATAATGAGAGTTCCTGGACATTATCCTCCTAGCCATGAACCGTAGTCTTTCCCAACTGAACTCCCAATCCAATGCACCCTGTACCCATTTGCGCCATTCGATCATAACATCAGGTGGTATAAAATCTATATTTACATCATTTTCAGCACAAGCCAACATTGGATGTAAGATTTCCATACCACCCATACCTGCGCTCTCCCTACGATCCAACTCTAGCTGCAGAGCACGGTCCATAAGATCCCCATATTCAGGCCTAGAAAAAACTTTCCTGTTGCCAAAATATGGCCTATAAAAATCCAATATCCAATTCTCGTCTGCGAAAAGATGAGAGGCATAACCGATTATGAAAGCTTGTGTAGCATCCGAATTATCCTCATGCTTTGCCAAATTAGGATATTCACGGAACATGGTTGATAATCCATCTCCACTTGATTGGAAATCCAATGCAACAAAATGAGTATCGTCTCTGCTTGCTTTAGTTACAATACGAATATCGGGTGCCACAGAACCCAAAAGTAATGCGCCTATGTTGTTATTTATTGTGGGATGATCAATTCTAGAAGCAACATCCCTGGCGATCCCAAGATGTGCAGTCAAATTAGGCATCACATACCCAACGAATCATGATTGTCCGTCAGTCACCGATAGAAATTGCTGAAATGACTCACTCTTGTCGCTAAACACATAATTCGTATTCACAACTGTTACGCTTTGGCCCCCGGCGTTCCTTATCTGATCTACTGATTGCAACATTCTGTATCGTGGCACCACGATTGTGACCGCATACCAATCGCCGGATTCGTCACCATATACTTTGGATACTGTTGGTCCCCTTATACCAAAAAGATCCGGGCTTTCGGCCAACCTTAAAGCAACATCCTCTGGAGAATTTCCTGGCATGTTAGCAGTTATTGTAAAAAATTCCTTGGCTCTCAAGAAGGCCTCCATGTGTTCCAGAACATATCTAGCCTCCTCTAAAGCTATTTTGTCATTCAGAAGTAACCGTCTATTGCCAATGACACACGCTTGTGATTTTAGTACTTGACCGTCATACAAAGTCTTCAGTCCGTTCTCCCTCATAGTAGTGCCACTTGATGATATATCAGCTATAACATCCGCTACACCCATAGCAGGTGCAGCCTCCAAAGTCCCACTTGACTGCACTAATGAGAAGTAATTTATTCCATGCCCTAACAGATAATTCTGGACCAACCTAGGGTATTTAGTAGCCACTCGCAAATCTGTGCCACTGTATCTCATATCTATAGATAAGTCTGCTAGGTCAGACATAGAATCAACATCTAGCCAAGAATCTGGAACCCCCATCACCAATTCACATTTACCAAAACCCAATTCCTCAATTATTACGGTCGATTCACTCCCCTCCACCTTAGCCTCTATAAATCTATCAAGACCAGTGATTCCAAGATGCGCACTGCCTTCTTCAATTTTGGACGGTATATCTCCAGCCCTCTGAAACAAAATAGTCACACTTGGTGCCGTTTTGATAAAGGCAGTGTACCTGCGCGGACTAGACCTTTCAATTTGCAAGCCACTATCTCTCATAAAAGCCAATGTTGCATCATACAAGTCACCATCACTAGGAATAGCCAAGCGTAAAATAATTAAGCCTCCTGATCCGTTTTACGAAATGTCAGGATATTTTCCAACATGTAGGCGAATCCCAATGCTGGAACATCCTCATGTCCCCCCAATGCTTTGACCAATCCATCATAGCGACCACCACCGCAAAAGGTTCTAATTACACCATCATTATCAGCATATATCTCAAAAACCATACCGGTATAATAAGAGATTCCTCTGACTAGACTGATATCTAGTATAGTTGGTTGAGATGAATCAAACGATCTTAATGCTTTCAGTGTTTCGTCCAAAGGCACAAGGGACTTTTCGTTCAGCGAATGTTCACTTAAAATTGACCTTAATCTCGACATGGCTAGGCTTGACTCATCTCTTACCTCTACAAGCTTTACCAGTATTGATAATGCTCTGTTGATTGCCTCAACATTATCGCCACTTTTCATTTTCCTTATTAACCTACCTAGGATTTCATCAACAGTACGGTTGCCTTTGATATCCGACAGGGAGTCTCTATAAATATACCTCAATAGCTCTAGATACTCGTCGTCAGTGATTGATCCCAGTACGCTGTTTCCACTAGCAGTATTGTCATTAAGCTTAACGAGTCCTATAGACTGGGCCTCCTTACTAATCTGAACAGCTTCCACTGTGTTTTGCCTAAGACGAGGAATATTGCCAATAAGGAACTGCCTCGTCCTATAAGAAAGACCTATATCCATCAATATGGCGTGCAGAACTCCCATATTGCCTATAACACACTCGGCCCCTCGTATGCCCAGCAGCGACAGTCCGTTTTGAGCCATGTTTATTATTGCCGCATCAGATTCATACGAAGAAGCTCCTATAATTTCAGCCCCTGTTTGATGAAATTGATGTGACCCAGTGGATGGATCGTAGCGGAAAACCGGACCACTATATTGCATCTTTGATGGCAGTGGTTCTGAGTCTGCCTTTTCCAAATAATACCTTATTACTGAGGAAGTAAATTCTGGCCTTAAACTTACCCTGTTATTACCAGGGTCCAGAAATGCATACATCTGTGAAGCCAATTCCGCGCCAGACTTCCGGAGAAAAAGGTCCGTGGATTCTACAATTGGTGTATCTATCGGCCTATAACCATTGGAGGACAAGTAATCACGCAAAGAGGATTCTATGCCAAATCTGTCCAGCAATTCCTTAGAATCCTGGTCTTTCATTCCAGGTAATGGTTTTACACTCCGCATCTGGTTCAATAAATCTCCTTCTGAGATAGTGGCATATTGTACAACAACATACACTAGCACTTCAATCGGCTATGTCATTTGCCATTATCTGTCTATCAGTTTGTATGAATACATCCGTTGAGGACAAGCACCAAAGCAACTAATTGACCTAGGACGGTCATTTGGGTTCCGTAAAACGAAGTATATATTTTGGTACCTGATTAAACTTACTAACCAACGACAATATGGCTATCAAGAATTCAGTACACCACTGAGAAGACTTATGAGTATGATTGCTATCATGGGGCTGAGATCTATTGCTCCTATTCGTGCATACCTGCGTATTGTGGCCAAAACAGGCTCGGTTATACGCACCAATGCCTCTCTAATAGGTCTCAAAGGGCTGTTGTATGTAACAATCCCAGCCACAACTAACCAATCCATGATAACTCGACCCAAAATAGCGAACATTAGTAGATTTAGAAATGTACTAATTAACACAATCATTGTTGTTTACCCAGATCAATAGCTTTTTCGTAGGCCTTGACCACCGCATCTATTATTGTCCCACGAAATCCTCTACGTTCAAACTCGGATAAAGCTGCGGCTGTCGTCCCGCCTGGAGAAGTGACCATGTTTCTAAGCTCAGAAGGAGTATCGCCTGTGCTCATCAATAAGTTAATGCTGCCATATACCGTTTGTACTGCCAGAGCACTAGCCATTTCCCTTGTTAGACCTAAACCCACACCGGCATCTATCAATCCTTCAATGAACAAGAACACGTATGCTGGTCCACTCGCACTGAGGGCAGTCGCCATATCTAAATATTTTTCCTCAGCAACATATATTTCTTGACCCAAAGCACTCAGAATGGTTTTGGTAATGTCTATATGACTGTTGGATACACCAGGCGAACTTGTCCATACAGTCATCCCGTGTCCAGTTCTAGCTGGTGTATTTGGCATAACACGTATAACCGCCTGGTGTCCCAATCCATCAACAATAGTGTTAGTAGTAGCCCCAGCAATTATTGAAACGACCGTTTGGCTCGGTAGTATATGACCTCTCAGTTCTACCATCACACTCTGTAGATGTTGAGGTTTAACGGCCAAAACGACCATTTGTGCTCCATTTATCGCATCGACATTGCTAGCCACAGTCGCGACACCATAGTTGGACAAAAGGTATTCTCTGCGTTCTTCCAATAATTCTCCCACTATCGTATCTACAGGCAACAAATCTTTATTATCAATAATCGCTGATATAATAGCTTCTGACATCATGCCCCCCCCAATAAAGGCAATTTGTATACGTTCTGTCACTTTAATCCTCCCTTGAGTGCTACTATACTATAGTGATTAGAAATAAGCCGCAAGATCAATGATTGGACCACATCATCAAACTTGATGTGATTTAACTGTGCCAACCTAAGGGAAAACCCCACTACTATCCCAGAGTCCAGATCCAATGTGGACATATAACTAGTTAGGTAAGTGACCAGTAGTACAGATATAGGATGCAGTCAAGATTGCTTGTTTCATCCCGAGGGCATTAGCAATGCCCATTCCCGCAATATCGAAGGCAGTCCCATGGTCCACAGATGTTCTCACAAATGGGAAACCCAGATTTATGCTAACGCTGCCATGAAAATCCTTCACCTTTATGGGTATATGACCCTGATCGTGATATAGGACAAGAACAGCATCGAATTGTCCATCGATAGCCTGTGGAAACACTGAGTCCGCTGGAATAGGACCATGCACGTCCATTCCTTTAGCCTGTGCCAATTCAACTGCAGGTAAGATCTCCTCCACCTCTTCCCTACCCAACAGGCCGCCTTCTCCACCATGTGGATTCAAAGCTGCCACCGCAATGCGGGGTTTATCGTAACCCCAGCGATAAAAACAATCATTCGTAAGTTGTAATTTTGCCAGAACATTATCTTTCTTTACATATTCTATGGCAACAGCAAGGGAACGGTGAGTGGTCAAATGGACAACTCTTAAATTACCGGCAGTAAGCATAGTGGCAACTTGTTTTGCAGATGTTAAACTCTGTAAAATCTCCATGTGTCCAATATCGTCATAGCCTGCCATTCTAGCGGATTCCTTATTTATCGGTGCAGTGGCCATACCAGATATCTCACCAGATAGAGCCATCTCCCCTGCTTTGATTATCCATTCAACAGAAGCCTTGCCAGAAGCAGCAGAAACTACCCCATTATCAATATTTCTAGCATCCAAGTTGCCCATATCTAATACTGAAATGAATCCTTCCTTCATATCGTGTATGGAGCTCACAGGTTCTATATTCAAATCAATCTTGAGTTGCTGGCTTGTCGCTTTCAGCACA
>CAZOCC010000016.1:0-21944 GCA_964578255.1 uncultured Dehalococcoidia bacterium
CATCAGCATATTCCATCCATTCCAGTCATCTTCAGCCATCCCATCTTCAATGCTTATTATAGGATATTTCGAAACACAGTCTGCAAAAAATTCCCCCATTTCATTGGTGTCGATGCTTGTGCCTTCCTTTGGTAGAATATATTTACCATCCTCCCACAATTCAGATGCGGCCACATCAAGAGCTATGAAACAATCAGATCCAGGTTTGTAGCCACCAGATTCTATAGCCACTAGTATCAATTCCACGGCATCTTTATTGGATTTTAGCGACGGTGCAAATCCGCCTTCATCTCCCACATTTATGGAATATCCATATTTAGTGAGAACACCTTTCAATGACTGATATACCTCCGCACCACAGCGCAACGCTTCACTAAAACTCTGCAATCCCATAGGAACAATCATAAATTCCTGAAAATCCGTGGAATCCTGTGCATGCCTGCCACCATTTAATACATTGAACAAAGGGACAGGTAACAAACTGCATTTGGAATCGCCAGCCAAATAGCTAAACAATGGCGAATTGCCAGCATTAGCGGCGGCATGAGCCACTGCCATAGATACTCCTAGCATGGCATTGGCTCCCAATTTCCTTTTGTTGTCAGTTCCATCCAAGTCTATAAGGGTTTCATCCACCTGCTTTTGATTCAAAGCCGACATACCTAATAAACAGGTTCGTATAGAATTATTTGCCGTTTGAACGGATTGGAGCACACCTTTACCACCGAATCGATTCATATCTCCGTCGCGAATCTCCATTGCCTCATGTGCTCCGGTGCTGGCTCCAGAGGGAACGGCCGCTCGACCAAATGCTCCGTTTTCCAGAGTAACATCAACTTCAATAGTTGGATTGCCTCGAGAATCCAAAATTTGTCTGGCAAAAATGTCTTGTATTCTACTCATTTCTGCCTTGATTCATAATCCATCTGTACCGCTCCTTAGCAGCACCAATAGCCATATTTGCTGCTTCTACGGGATTCTTCGCAACCATCATGCCTTCACCATCACGACCTTCTCGTTGAAATGACCAAGTATCAAGTCCTATTACTGGAATACCATCTCCTAGGGCATGTGCTATTTCAGAAAGAGTACCATAGGCTCCTTCTATGGCTATAACACTCAATCCGGACCTTACTACCACGACATTACGAGCATAACCTATACCGGTGCACACTCTAATATCCACGTATTGATTCGCTGCTGATGGATCGGCTCCTGGTAATATGCCCACGGTGGTGCCCCCAGTTTCCTTTACACCTTTTGAAACCGCCTCCATTATTCCGAAAAGCCCGCCAGTAACTACCGTCACCCCCTGTTTCCCTAGTTCCCTGCCCACAGAATGGGCCAGCTGCAGTCCTTTATTAGAAGCTTCTGAAGAACCAATGACGGAAATTTGCAGGCTCATTGTGACCTCCGGATTTAGATTATACCATTCAAGTGTATGGTATGAAATGCATTTCTGTCACACTTCAAACCGTTTCACAATGGGCTAGGATTAATGTCTTACAATGCCGTATAATTTCGGCAGTATTGGCAACAACAATGTCTGAAAACATAATTGACATAGAATCCTTGAGTAAGTTTTATGGTGCACACAGAGGCCTAGTAAATCTTTCATTAGAAATTGGCTCAGGTGAAATATTCGGTTATCTTGGCCCCAATGGATCAGGGAAAACTACAACGATACGATTACTGCTAGGATCTATTCGTGCAAGTAGTGGGAATGCCCGTATATTTGGTTTGGATGTCAACACTGAATCCAAGGAAATTCATAAACGGATTGGATTCTTGCCAGGGGAATTCAAGACATATGACAACTTGAAGGCCTCTGAACTGTTCCATTTCCTGGGAAATATAAGAGGCATGGCTGATTGGCATTACACGCAGGTCTTAATAGACAGGCTAGATCTGGACGCTACTAGAACAATCAAGGAATTAAGTAAAGGCAACAAACAAAAAGTTGGTTTAATCCAAGCGTGTATGCACAAACCTGACTTACTCTTGCTGGACGAACCAACCAGCGGATTGGATCCTATATCACAAAGAGAATTTTATTCCATTGTTAAGGAAATGGCCTGTAACGGGACTACCGTTTTTATGTCCTCTCATGTAATCACTGAGGTGGAACGTGTAGCCGACAGAGTTGCTATATTGAAAGAAGGAGCATTGATCCTAGACGAGTCCATTGAACACTTGAAATCCAAGGCAGCCAAACGAGTTGAAATCCATTTCGCAGAAAATGTCTATCTAGACTCTTTTGAAGGCCTACCTGATATAAGGGACCTCACTGTAAACGGGCCAATGCTGCAATGTATCGTTGAAGGCTCGATGGATCAATTAGTTAAACGAGCTTCCCAATTTACTGTCTACAACATAATAAGCATGGAGCCTGAATTAGAAGATATATTCCTAGAATACTATTCTTGAGACAATCGCATGTTGCGCAATCTTTATCAAAAAACAATACGGGATCAACGCAAATCATTTATGTTTTGGAGCATAGCGCTTTCTGCAGTGCTTTTACTGACAATATTGATATATCCGAGCTTTGAAGCACAAGGGGAGGCGTTTGGTCAAAGCCTAGAAAACATGCCTGAACCCATAGCGCAATTACTAGTAGGGGAGACCACAGAGATATTTTCACCTGCAGGATATCTGAACAGCCAATTATTTGTGTCTTTCATTCCATTCCTATTCATCATTTTCGGTATAAATCGGGGCAGTGCCACCATTGTGGCAGAAGAAGATGAGGGAACCATGGATTTGCTTCTTTCATACCCCATTTCACGCCAAGCTGTTGTATTCCAAAAATTCCTTGGTTTGCTAACCGTCACCGCAACTCTGTCATTAGTCTTATGGGGAAGCGTAGTTATTGGAGTACTGATAATAGGCATGGATATAACCATAATGGGCATTACAAATATCATATTCAGCAATTTCCTTCTAGCATTGCTATTTGCAACCCTGTCTATGTTTGTGGGGTGCGCCAAAAGCAACAGAAGTGTCAGTGTTGGATTATCAAGTCTTTTAGCAATAGCCTCTTATATGGCTAATGCTCTTGCACCAGTGGTGAGTTGGATAGAACCGACCAGATGGCTCTCCCCATTCTATTATTACATAGGAGCAGATCCGCTTTTGAACGGCCTTAACCCAGTACACACCTTAGTTCTATTTTCGTCAATAATCGGATTACTTGCAGCCTCTTTATTCACCTTTTCAAGGAGAGACATTGCAGGTTAGGAACCTTCTGAAATATTGTCTCTAAACAAAGTGTCGTCAGATGACGACACACATGGTACTAATTATCGGCCAGCATTCTTCTAAGAACGGTGTGTAATACCCCTCCGTTCTTATGATAGTCTACTTCTACATTGCTATTAATTCTGCAAAGCACATCAAATTCTATCGATGATCCATCAGGCTTGATCGCCTCAACGTGAATGTCTTGTCCTGGCGTTAAACCACCAGAGATACCAGTAAGGTTGAATGTTTCGTCACCGGTTATTCCGAGGGTGTCAGGATTATCACCATTTTTAAATTGAAGTGGCAATATTCCCATGCCGATCAAATTGCTTCGATGAATCCGTTCATATCCTTCAGCTATTGCCGCCTTAACACCCAATAATTGAGGCCCTTTGGCAGCCCAATCTCTGGAGCTTCCGGCACCGTATTCCTTACCAGCAATCACTATTGTGTCAATTTTATTCTCTTGGTATTTCATAGCAGCTTCGAATATGCTAGTTAAATCTTTCCCGTTGGGATCTGTGGTCCAATCGCCTTCCTTCCCTTCAGCTAATTTGTTTCTAAGTCTTACATTGCCGAAAGTACCACGCATCATCACTTCATGATTGCCGCGCCTTGCTCCAAATGTATTGAACTCTCTCTGCTCTACACCCTTGCTTATCAAGAATTGACCTGCCGGTCTGGAAACAGGTATAGCACCAGCGGGGGAAATATGGTCAGTGGTAATTGAGTCACCAACCATCACTAATACCTTGGCATCAACTATGTCAGATGCTTCAAGTACTTCATCTCCTATATTCTTAAAAAACGGAACTTCTTGTATATACGTGGATTCTGAATCCCAATCATATAAATCTCCCTGTGGCACAGGCAACGCTCGCCACTCATCAGGTCCAACAGATACATTCTCGTAACGATCTCTAAACATTTGCGGGTTAAGTGATGCAGATATGGTATCTCGGATTTCCTGTTGAGATGGCCATATGTCCGTTAGATACACTGGGTTACCCGCCTGATCTTGACCCAGGGGATCCTTGGCCAGATCTATATCCACAGTACCCGCCAGAGCGTAAGCAACTACAAGCATGGGAGAGGCCAAGTAATTGGCCTTCACTTCCGCATGCACTCGTCCTTCAAAATTCCTATTGCCACTCAAAACCGCAGCCACCGTTAGGCCATTGTCGTTAACCGCCTTAGAAACAGCCTCTGGTAATGGTCCACTGTTACCTATGCAAGTAGTACAACCATATCCAACGTTATGAAACCCCAGTTGTTCCATGAAAGGGGTGAGTCCTGCAGAATCCATATAGTCAGTGACAACTTGTGAGCCCGGTGCCAAACTTGTCTTGACCCACGCCTTTTTATTAAGGCCTATTTCCACAGCCTTTTTGGCCAGCAGACCTGATCCCACCATAACCGAGGGGTTCGAAGTGTTCGTGCAACTGGTAATCGCTGCAATGACCACGTCGCCTGTACCTATACTTTCTTGTAATCCTTCGATCTCTATATCGGAGTGTATTCGTTCCTCGCCAAATACTCTGTCAAAGTTATCTTTCATATCTGACAGTACAACCCTGTCGTTCGGTCGCTTTGGTCCAGCCAAACTAGATGTAACTTCACCCATATCCAAGTGGAGATAATCTGTGAATTCGGGATCTGGAGAATCATCAGTTCTGAACAATCCTTGTGCCCTGGAATATTTCTCAATCAGATCTATTTGGTCAGAAGTTCTGCCAGTGCTGCGTAGATATTCCAGAGTTATGTTATCTACTGGGAAAAATCCGCACGTAGCCCCATATTCAGGGGCCATGTTAGAGATTGTTGCCCTATCAGGTAGCGGGAGATTACTAAGGCCAACACCATAGAATTCCACGAATTTCTCTACCACGCCCCTTTCTCTCAACATCTGCACCACAGTCAGAACCAAGTCGGTGGTAGTTACTCCTTCATTCAAACTCCCAGTCAATTCAAACCCTATAACTTCTGGAAGTTGCATATAGTAAGGTTGGCCTAACATCACTGCCTCGGCCTCTATTCCACCTACGCCCCATCCGAGCACACTCAAACCGTTGATCATCGTGGTGTGGGAGTCTGTCCCAACCACAGTATCCAGGAAGGCTACATTTCCACTGCCAGAAGAGCTCTGAGACACCACAGATGCAAGGTACTCCAAATTAACTTGATGTACTATACCAGTTCCAGGCGGTACCAGTGAGAAATTGTCGAAAGCGGTTTGAGCCCACCTCAGAAAGGTATATCGCTCCTGATTTCGTTCAAACTCCCTCGCAACATTCAATTGGAATGCATTGGGGATTCCAAAGTAGTCTACTTGAACCGAGTGATCTATAACTAAATCTACCGGGACAAGAGGATTAACTTTCCTCGGATCACCTCCGTTCCTAACCATTGCTGATCTCATAGCAGCCAAATCTACAACGGCAGGTACGCCAGTAAAATCTTGCATCAATACCCTGGCAGGCATGAACGGAAATTCTTTGGAGGATTGGGAGTTAGGTTTCCAACTGGCAACCGCTGCCACATCTTCCCCTGTTACAAGGCGACCATCCATATTCCTTATCGCGTTTTCCAGCAAAACGCGTATAGACACCGGCAATCTTGAAAGATCAGTCATGCCTGATTCTTCTACGGATCCTAGTCTATAGTATATATATTCGCCACCAGAGGTATTTAGTACAGATACAGATTGCTGTTGAATATTTTCTTGGGTCATATTTGTGCCTTCTCTCAATTGATATCTTGCTTTTTATTATGCCACATACCCTGACATATAACCATACTGACAGGCTGAGTTTAGCCTCAGCAATAGGGGAGTACAACATGGACATCAGGCATGTGTCATAGCGCCTCCGTCAACATAGATAGTCTGACCATTTAGGTAACTACTTGCGTCTGAACACAGCAGCACCATAAGGGGTACTATATCTTCAGGGTGCCCCAATCTACGTGAAGGTAAATATCGTACCAGTGGATCTTCTTGTTGCTCTTCTAATGGGATTCTATCTTGGCTGTACCAACCTGTACCAATACCATTGACTGTAATCCCAGATTTCGCCCACTCCAAACCAATGGCCTTGGTCAATTGGGATATGGCACCCATACTCGCACAGTAAACAGATTCATTTGCTACGGAGCGTTCTGCCAATGTTGAGCACATATTCACTATGCGGCCATATTGTTTTTCCAACATATGTCGGCCAACCTCTTGGCAAGTCAAAAATACACTTTTAACATTCCTCTGCATTACTGCGTCATACTCGTCAGATGTGATATCAACAATTGGTTTAGCAAATTCCACCTGTGTGTCGTTAACAAGCGCGTCTATTTTCCCAAATACTCCTATCACGTCCTTAATTACTTCTTTAACGGCATCAGCATCCTTGAGGTCTACCAAGAATTCATGGACTTGCATGCCTGATCTTGAAGCAGATGTTATACACTCTTCCAATATATCTCTACGGTGCCCCAACACAGCAATGTCAGCCCCAGCCTCAGCCAATCCAGATGCCAAAGTTGGACCCCATCCTCGGCTTCCAGTTGCCAGTACCACTGATTTACCTGATAGGTCCCATTCTTCTAGTATAGGCATTCTCTCTCCTTTGCTTGTTAGTCGTTTAATTCTATGATCGGGGAATAACCTGTTATAGCAGCTCCTCCAGCCAAGGCCCCTCCATCACAATAAAACATCTCTCCATTCATGTAGTCCGATGCGTCAGAGGCCAAAAATACCGCCAGAGGCGCCACTTCTTGAGGATAACCTGCCCGACCCATTGGCAGGAATCTGAATCTAGGATTAGGTTCTTTGGACCCTTCCCTTTCATTAACTGGCACCAGACCTGGAACTATGCACGTGCTCGTAATGCCCATAGACCCATATGTCCCAGCTAAAACTCTGGTCAGTTGAATCATTCCACCTTTACCACAGCCATACATGAAACTGCCTCTTTGTCCTCTAAGGCCTTGTCCTGATGCAACGTTAATGATTCTACCATTACCGCGATCTACCATGTGTTGCATAACGGACCGACTGCAATAAAACGCACTCGACAGGTTGGTATCAATCCCTGATTTCCATTCTTGATCGGTGATCTCCCATATGGGCTTTGCCGCGGTACCGCCACCTGCATTGTTGATCAATACATCTATTCTTCCAAGTTCGGCAATTGCCGTATTGATCAGGTGATCAACTTGCTGTGAATCAGTAACATCTGTGGCAACGGCAATACTTTTTGAACCTAAAGACAGGAATTCATCTCTCGCTTCTTCTATCGGTCCAGTCCTGCGCCCAGCAATGACTAAATCTGCCCCGGCGCGCGCGAGACTCCTGCCCATAGCCCTCCCAAGGCCTGTGCCCCCACCGGTAATGACAATCACCTTGCCCTCAAGTTCTAGTTTTTCAAGCATAGAATCCCCCTTAGTCTATATTTATTCTACTCAACTATGTTCTGATTACATAAATGTGACTTGGAATAGACCATTTACCCACAATCCACTAACGACAACGACATGCTAATCCCAGAGGTATTGAACCTCACCCCTGCGTGATCTAAATCTATTTTGCAATCCACCGAAGACGTCCCTAAATTCTACAGATTGGATCCTATCAGTAGACATTATGTAAGCATCTTCGTGATTATCAGTATAGTATCGTTTCCTTAGGCCGGTATTTTTGAACCCATACTTCTGGTATAGTGCCTGCGCTACGCTGTTTGACACCCTTACCTCAAGGGTCATGGTTTCAGACTTTTTGTCCATAGCTCTTAGTATAGATGACATCAATAGCAATTCTCCGTAGCCTCTCCCTCTATAATGCTCACGCACACCTATACCAGTAATATGAGCTTCATCGGTCATATACCAGGTCGCAACATAACCGAGTATATCCTCATCACAATCACCAGTCGCCGAAATCCATTTATGACGATATCCGCCAAACAACGCTGCTATAGAACTGATAAATGCGGTGAGTTTCCCTGGGTTATCATGCTTGCTATCTCGTGGGCAAATAGCATCGGACTCATCCACCATATCTTTCGTTTGCCTTGGCATGCATACCACCAATAGGTCCATTTTGATATTGTTTAAGTCTCGCTTAAATGGGGTCGGTGGCCAGTTGGTTGGGAAAGCATCTTTTTCGATCTCGGACAATTGGGTAAGGTCCCCAATATTTGCCAATCTAACCGCACAGTCCATAGTCAATTGCCTACGCCTTCAATAACATTTACGTATAATTCCCAATAATCCTGAATGCAATATTATCATAAGCCTATACCATCTGCTATGTAGTTCATACCTATGAATCACCCAGGTACATTTGCCCGTATTTTGAGCGTATGTTAGAATGATCAGGTCTGACCTATTGGTGATCCAGTTGTGGTCGCACTAACATTCTGGGCATATTGATAAACTTTTTGATGGAAACCTCTCCATGCAGAACTGATCGCCGAGCAATAACCAGTGTTTTACCTTTTGTAGTTTTCGCTGTGACCCTGGCATCAGACCAATTAAGCAAGCATTTTGTTAGCAACAATATGCGATTGGGTGAATCAATACCACATGATGGGCCTGTAGTCATAACATACGTGACAAATTCTGGCAGTGCTTTCGGCCTATTCCCAAACCAAACTTTATTTCTCATTACTGCCTCATTCATCGGGATATGCGTCTTGATGATGTTCTATAGATCACATCACTTTAGCAGTCCGTATATACGCTTGAGTCTAGGCCTTCAGCTCGGTGGTGCATTTGGCAATCTAATCGACCGTGTCCGCCTGGGACATGTGGTAGATTTTATTGACCTAGGTTGGTGGCCAGTGTTCAATTTGGCTGACTCAGCCATAGTCATAGGCCTATGCTGCTTGATGATTTGTATAATGTTGAAACCTCGAGCCGAGGACATTAAATTCACGTGTGAATCCGACCATTCAGGACGAACTACGACAGATGCGCATATAACATCACAAGGACATGCTGAATGTAACATCAGGGATGCACGGGAATGAGTTCAGACGTCAGAACCGTCATAGCAGATAAGACTGGTGAACGGATAGATCGATTTCTTGCAGACAAATTTATGGATCTTTCTCGGACACACATCGCCGAACTTATATCTTCCGGTTTGATCACTGTTGATGGTATTACAACCAAGCCCTCATACAAATTGAGAGGAGGGGAAACCGTTAATCTAGAAATACATCCTCCAGTTCCGTTGAAAATAATGCCGCAAGACATATATTTTGGAACAATATACGAAGATAATGATATTATAGTTTTAGACAAACCTGCCGGATTGGTAGTGCACCCAGCACCAGGTCATCCCTCTGAAACTCTGGTTAATGGGCTTTTGAACCGCCTGCCAAATCTATCCAACATGGATGACGGAGTCAGACCGGGCATAATCCACCGATTAGACAAGAATACGTCTGGCCTTATGGCTGTAGCAAAGAACAGATTTGCGCATGATTACGTCGCTCAACAAATAAAAAACCGAACTGTCACTAAAGTGTACCTAGCCTTGGTTTCTGGGAATATTGATCACACTGATGGAATCATAAGAGGCCCAATAGGCAGAGATCCGAATAATCGTATGCGCATGGCCATAACCACTGCCGGTAGGGAATCTGAGACTAGATACGAAGTCATGGAGCGATACCCCGGGTTCACTATGCTGAGAGTATATCCGAAGACTGGGAGAACACATCAAATCAGGGTGCATTTCTCTTCTATAGGACATCCTGTAGTTGGCGATTCAACATACGGGAATAAACTTACAGATTTTGACAGACATTTCCTGCACGCAAGTGAACTGGGATTTAATCTACCTTCTACCAAAGGATATAGAGAGTTTTATTCCATAATGCCGGATGAATTGCTTGCCTTCATAGATCGATTGCCTTAATATCGACGTTCTAATATCATGTCAGCCAATTGTGAACTAATATCCAGGTGGCATAACATTGTTTCAGGACACTGAACAACATGACAGATGAAATAAGAGTCAGATACGCACCTAGTCCAACCGGAGAGCCTCATGTAGGTAACATACGGACAGCTCTATTCAATTGGTTACTGGCCCGTAAAACGGGGGGTAATTTCATTGTACGGATTGAAGACACCGACACCGAGAGAACGATAGATGGCGGGTTGGCGTCAATATTGAATGCCTTGAAATGGCTTGGATTGGATTGGGATGAAGGACCAGAAGTAGGCGGTCAATACGGTCCATATATACAATCAGAACGACTAGAATACTATCGCTCTTCAGTTGACTACCTGTTGGATCACGGCTCAGCATATTATTGCTATTGCACCCCAGAGCGGCTTAGGGAAATGAGGCAGCATCAAAGGGATAGCAAACAGAATCTGGGATACGACGGGCGTTGCCGCGATATAGCAGCTCCTCCAAATTCATCTGATAGTTCATCAAAGGTGATTAGATTTAAGGTGCCTTTTGATGGCGAAACCGGTTTTGAAGATGTCGTGAAAGGATATCTGAATTTTGATAACGCCTCCTTAGATGATTTCATAATATTGAAGTCTGACGGCTACCCAACATACCATCTTGCCAATGTAGTTGATGATAGCAACATGAAAATATCCCACGTACTTCGTGCAGACGAATGGGTGTCTAGTACTCCTAAACATATCTTGCTCTACGATGCACTTGGACTGAAAAAACCCAAGTTCGCACACCTCCCAATAATATTAGGGCCAGATAGATCTAAATTAAGTAAGAGGCACGGATCCGTTTCTTTGCTCAATTACAGAGATGAAGGTTTCTTGCCAGAGGCCATGTTTAATTTCTTAGCCCTAATCGGCTGGTCTCTGGACGACCATACAGAGATATTGACTCAGTATGAACTAATTGACAATTTTTCCCTGGATAGGGTAAGCCAAGCTGGTGCCATTTTTGATAGAGACAAGCTCCTTTGGATGAATGGGGTATACATCAGGTCTATAGAAGACACGGATTTGGCAGATAGACTACTGAAAGTCCTGACAGGTAATTTGCCAAATGATGTGAACATGCCCATATCTTTGGACTACGTTCTGGAAATTGTGCCATTAGTACGAGAGAGGCTGAAAACTCTTGAAGATGCTCCAGACATTATGGGCTTCTTCTTCACAGATAACATATCGCATTCTACCGATGATTTGATACAACGTGGAGTGAATCTTCAACAAACTATTGACCTATTGAATCGAACATGCGTCGCACTGTTAACGCTAGACAATTGGACAGACTGGAATATAGAAACAACTTTGCGTTCATTGGTGCAAGAAACGGATTTCAAAGCAGGCCAATTGTTTGGTTCGCTTAGAATTGCAATGACCGGGCGAAGTGCTGCGCCCCCATTATTTACAACTATGTCAGTACTTGGAAGCGAAAGATGTATGAAAAGATTGAAGCAAGCCATACATATCCTAGAACAGGTTGACGATACTGGTGACTCCATTTAAACTCATGTGAACTAGAGAACACAGCTTGCTTTATTCGATGATCTTATTAATGGCTTCGTCAGCAATCGCCAGGTGCAGGTTGGCTAATGTGCTCATAAAACAGGAGGTAGAAAATGACAACACCCAAACCATTGCCTATATCAGATTCGGATTTCGAACAAGAAGTTCTTGAATCAGAAATGCCTGTCCTAGTGGATTTTTGGGCGGAATGGTGCGGTCCATGCAAGATGGTTGCACCTGTATTAGATGAACTCGCAGTGGAATACGAAGGCAAGGTCAAATTCACAAAGATGGACGTCGACTATAACCCTGAAACTGCAATGAAATATGGCATCAGAAGTATACCAACTCTATTGGTTTTCAAAGGAGGCTCACCCGTAGACCAGGTCGTGGGAGCATTACCCAAATCAAAAATCAAGGAACGATTGGATTCAGCGGTTTAGCCTGCTTGTTGTTTAAGTTAGCATCGCTCTATTCCTAGAATTAGGCTATGGGAGTGGATAGGCTCCGGTGGGCTTCGCGGACTTCAAATCCGTTGGTTAGCACCCTTCGGTGCTCACGGTGGGTTCGACTCCCTCGCACTCCCGCCACAATATGGCCCGTAATTGAGTCCCGACAAATTGGCCGCACAGTTTAAAGGATACTAGGAATAACTCAACACCTTAGCTGTTTCGTTCAATCACATCTATCATGTTATAATTAAGCCATGGATGACATATTACTAAATATAGTGGCTGCGGCATCCGTAGCTTTAATAGTAGGAACAGGTATTTATTTTTGCCCAGACAGTTTAGCAAAATTGTTGGACAAGGTATTCATTACCCTTACTGCTCCTATACGGTGGTTTTTCAGACCAATACTTCGTTTCGTAGGCATAACAGACAGAGACTGGTAGACTCAACTGCGGATTCAACTCCCAACCCTAAGGATTATTAATAAGTTTATAGTGCATGCGCGTAAGTTTCGAAGGTGCCTCCGGTAACCTGGAGGGCATATTAACCATACCAGGACATACAAGTCTATACCCCACAGTTGTCGTTTGCCACCCGCACCCATTAATGGGAGGTAATATGGACAACAATGTAGTGGTGGGCGTGTGTAAATCCCTACAGGCAAACGGTATAGCATCTCTAAGGTTCAATTTTCGTGGCGTCGGTGGAAGTGCTGGATATCACGACAAAGGAATCGGCGAAATTGATGATGTTAAATGTGCCATTGAGTATGCCAAATCAAAACAAGGTATAGATTCTGGAAATTTGGCACTCTCAGGGTACTCTTTCGGAGCGTCTATAGCACTAAAAACAAGCACGGATTTGAGTGGCCTGAGTGGTATGTCTCTGATATCTCTCCCTGGCACTAAAGATAATGAACTCCAAAATCGTTGGCCCAATGTCCCTACCCAATTAATAGTAGGTCGGTTAGATAAATCAGATTTTGTTAGTAGAGTAGTGTACTTAGAGCAACAGCACACAGAAATAGTTGACACCAAAATAGTTGATGGGAGCGATCATTTCTTCTTAGGCGACGAGGATTTGGTAGGCAATATGGTTTCGAACTTCTTCACATCACAATTTAATGAAAAATGAAACAACAAGTCATCCAATTCAATAGTGGTGAAACAAAATTGGAGGGCATTATATGCATGCCAGTAGGACCAGCGACGTTTCCGCCGGTAATATTGTGTCATTCTCACCCAGTTTTCGGCGGAAATATGTCCGAACCAGTTATGTATGAGACAGCCTTAGCGTTACATGACGAAGGGATTGCCTCCTTAAGGTTCAACTTCCGTGGAACTGGCTCAAGTGAAGGTATATTCGATAGAGGCATACAGGAACAACAAGACCTCAATTCAGCCATTAATCTTATGCTGGATTGGCCTAAAATCCAGGGAGATAGAATGGGACTTATGGGTATATCTTTCGGAGCAGGGGTGGTAATGGATAGCCTGGTTAAATCACAGGGCATCAAAGCGATTGCCGTAGCAACTCCAGTGGTAAATGCTATAAAGCGAGGTGGACTGGATCAGTATCACGGAACAAAGCTTGTTATAACAGCCGGTGGAGACCGTATATCACCCTACAGGGAGGTTACAGAAGCCATGCAATCATTGGCAATACAACCTTCGTCCACCCTTCATTTTGATAATGCTGACCATAGATTCACCAATTATGAAAAGCAATTGGCAGACTCTGTAAGCACATTCATGCAATCTAACCTATAGGCAGATTTCCACATGCCCGATTGCGATAATATTGATCACCAGTATTGAAAATGCTGGGCTACAGTGCTATGCTCACATGGTGATCTTACTACCATGACGTTGGTAGCCCTTTAAATCAGTACAGAGAGACTGGCAAGGTTTTAGGTGGCCGTCACAGGTCATTAAAGTGTTCTTGGTGTTACCTCTTGCCAGTTGCGGTGAGAGGTTTTTTTTATGACCGAAAAACTGTTGATGAAAGATACAGAAATAGAAAGAGCTTTGACTCGCATAGCACATGAAATCCTTGAACGTAACCAAGGAATTGATGACCTTATGCTGATAGGAGTCAGAACAAGGGGAGTTCCATTGGCGAAGCGCCTGCAGCAAAGAATATATGCTTTCGAACACCTGATCGTCCCCATAGGATCACTAGATATCAGGCCGTACAGAGATGACTATTCAGTGAAACAATCCATGCCTCAGTCCCATACTGACATTGCCGTTGATATTTCCGGCAAGAAAGTGGTCCTCGTAGATGACGTTTTGTTCACTGGACGCAGTATAAGAGCAGCGATGGACGCTCTAATGGATATAGGGAGACCTCGCATGATCCAAGTCGCTGTGCTAGTCGACAGGGGTCATCGCGAATTACCAGTTAGGGCAGATTATGTTGGCAAGAATATTCCGACGTCCATTAATGAACACGTGGTTGTACAAGTTTCCGAAGTTGATACTAATGACAGTGTGACCATCCAACTAAGATCTAATATAATTGATTCTTACGAACGTGACGAGGATGACATAAAAGTCGTGAGACCCATGCGATGAATAATTCTGTACAACACAAATGTTTGTCTGGCAGAAGTATTGTATCTTTGGATGACCTGTCATTAGATGATTTAGAGCTAATTTTCCAAACGGCTGATGAGTTCATAAATGGAACTGTGGCACCTTTTGGTACTGCTGCCGGTAAAATTGTCGCGACACTCTTCTATGAGCCCAGCACTAGAACCAGATTGTCTTTTGAGGCGGCTATGCAGAGGCTTGGTGGAGGGGTGATATCTACACCTGACGTGAAATCATCCTCTACTGTTAAAGGAGAATCCTTAGCCGATACAGTTAGAGTAGTTGGCTCATATGCAGACATTATAGTATTACGACATCCATGGGAGGGATCTGCACAATTGGCGTCCGAATACTCTCCTGTACCAATAATAAACGGTGGTGATGGAGGCAATGAACATCCAACACAGACCCTATGTGATCTATACACCCTAAGAGAACACCACGGTTCATTGAAGGGATTAAATGTGGCTTTATGTGGAGATTTACAACGTGGGAGAACTGTCCATTCGCTAGCACTGGCTCTGGCCCGTTTCGGCGCTAACATAATATTCGTCCCCGGTGACAATCAAGAAATACCAGATTACATATTGAATCGCCTTGAAAGAGATTACAATGCTCATATCCAAAGAGAGAGACTTGGTATACTGAGCGCTTTGTTTGATAATCAAGGAATGAATGACCCGGCGCAAACCGTAGATGCCATATACGTCACGCCAACGGAACCCCACCAGCTTGCTATGTCCTCTCTAGAGGGTACTGGCATCGAATTCACAGTTAACAACGGAGAGCCTCTGTCCATATACGTAACACGTAGGCAATCAGAGAGAGGATCGCTCAAGGATGATGGCGGAAGATATCCTGTAGTTAATGCCAGATCATTAAGGTCTGGCCAGTTCAAGGATATATCTATTCTACATCCTCTACCAAGAGTAGATGAGTTAAGCCCAGATATCGATTCCGATCCTAGGAGTCTATATTTTCGTCAGGCGGCCCTGGGCATACCCATCAGGATGGCTGTCTTGTGGCATGTGCTGGGATTATGCCAGGGAGGGTCCACCAATTTAGACGAAGAGACTGCCTTCAATCGGCAAATTGTTAAATATATTGGTCATGGTTTCAGCTGTGCGAATGATACATGTATTACTAATCAAGAGAAATTATTCACAACAACACATTTTGAAATCATCAGGAATGAAAATTATGAGCTGAGATGCTCCTACTGCGGAAGAGAAACCCACGTTCCGTTCGCTGGTAATACAGAATCAAAATTCTACTATCCGTCCGAATTACTGGATAGATTCGCACCTCCGGTAAGCCTCTCACATGTTAGATTTTTCGCTACTGAGGAAATGGCTAAAACTGATGGCTTTGTGCGTGCATCAGCAAAATGGGACAAATATTACACCGCGCCAATTCAACACGGCAAACATTGGCTGGATATCGTTTCAGGTAATCTACTATGAGTTTTGTATTAAAAGGTGGTCGTATTATTGACCCTAGCACTAACCAAGACTTTGTAGGTGATCTCTGGGTAGAGAACGGATCTATACGGGCATTGGATTCTACAATAAATGCTGACAGCCATATAAAAATATACGATGTAAAAGGGATGATCGTATGCCCAGGGTTTATTGACTTACATTGCCACCTAAGGGAACCTGGAGGAGAGGAAAAAGAGACCATCGCCACTGGAACTGCGTCCGCAGCAAAAGGAGGCTTTACTACAGTATGTGCTATGCCTAACACGAACCCTACGATTGACACTACAGACTTGGTTAGTTTCGTCATACAAAAAGGGTTAACGGATGGAGTTGTAAGGGTTTTGCCAATCGCTTCAGTAACTAAAGGACGAGCGGGCTTGACCATCACCGACATGGAGGATCTGAGTAAAGCTGGGGCGGTGGCATTCAGTGATGACGGTAGTCCGGTGTCCGATCGCAATCTTATGCTGGAAGCATGTTTAACATCCATAAGGACTCGCACGCCAATAATCAACCACTGCGAATGTACAGAATTATCTGGCTCCGGAGTAATGAATGAAGGATTAGTATCGAGACACCTAGGCTTATCTGGATGGCCAAACCAAGCAGAAGAATCCATGGTAGCCAGGGACATAATGATTGCAGAGGAAACTCAAGGACACATACATCTTGCCCACATTAGCACAGAAAAAAGCGTGGAATTAATACGAAGTGCGAAAGAACGGGGAGTATCCATCACAGCAGAGGCAACCCCACATCATCTGACCCTCACTGCCGAACTAGCATACTCAACCGATCCATCCAAAATGCTTTACAACACCTATGCCAAAGTTAATCCTCCACTAAGGACACGAAAAGATGTTGATTCATTAGTTAGAGGACTCAGTGATGATACTATAGACTGCATAGCCACAGATCATGCCCCACATACAGGACGGGATAAGTCTGGGTCGTTCGAAGACGCCGCATTCGGTATCAGTGTACTAGAAACAGCGTTGGGATCCGTAATGTCCCTTACAAATGACCATAATGTATCAATAGCAAAAATCATTGAGAAATTAACATATGGGCCTGCAAAAATCTTAGGAACTCACAATATACAAATGCCTAGCCTTCAACCAGGTTCTATTGCGGACATCACCATATTCGATCCTAATGAGAAATGGACAGTTGATACTGAGGATTTTATTTCTAAGGGTAAAAATACTCCGTTAAAAAATAGGCAACTTCAGGGCAGAGTGGTAGCCACATTTGTCGGAGGGAATCTAGTATTTCGTAGAGGAGAATCATCAATTGCCCAATAAAGCTTTTCTCGTACTTGAGGATGGATCATGGTATCAAGGTGAATCATTTGGCTCTAATGCGAATGTAGCTGGAGAGGTCGTATTCAACACTAGCATGACTGGATACCAGGAAATGCTTACCGATCCATCATATTCGGGGCAAATCGTAGTTCCAACATATCCAATAATCGGCAATTACGGTATAAACCCATATGACGCGGAATCCAATAAGATACAGGTGGCAGGTTTCGTTGTCAGAGATTACTGCCTGCATCCCAGCCATAATTATTCAAATATGTCCTTGAACGATTATCTGGAATCCGAAAACATTAGTGGCATATCTGGCATAGATACCCGATCATTGACTCGCCGCATACGACAATACGGTGTGATGATGGGCAGGATAATTAATGATATTGAGATTCCCAAGACGGAGGATATAATCGCTGAATTTCAGAAAACAACAAGATACGAAGAAATCAATTTTATATCTAAGGTTAGTACTGGGGATTCATATTCGTGGGACGAGCCTGACGATACCAAGAATAAACCATTAATATTGGTAAATGATTACGGACTAAAATACAACATTTTGCGCATTTTACGGGGGAGAGGATGCCGCGTTATGGCCCTGCCAGTTGATACCAGTGCCGCTGACATCATGGCATTACACCCTGATGGGATAATATTGTCACCTGGGCCAGGAGATCCAGCCCTTTTGGACAACGTGGTGGAAAACACCAAGGAACTGATTGGTAAAGTTCCAATTATGGGTATCTGTTTAGGGCATCAGGTTTTGGCTAGAGCATTTGGTGCAAACACCTTTAAATTGAAATTCGGACATAGAGGTGCCAATCATCCCGTATTCGATATGCAGACGAATCAAGTACACATCACAGCGCAGAATCATGGCTACGCAGTAGATAAAGAGAATTTCCCTCATGATCTTGAGATAAGTCATATAAGTCTACATGACGGCACCGTCGAGGGAATGAAGCATAAAGAACTACCTATTCTCGGCATTCAATATCATTCAGAAGCATCTCCAGGGCCCTTAGACAGTCTACATATATTTGACAGATTCCTTGATCTAATATCCCATTCTGGTTAGTTGTATTTAAATACGAAAACTTTGAATAATAACAGGAGAAACGCATTAATATGCCAGTAGAACCAAGAAAGGTATTCGTAATTGGCTCTGGACCTATAGTTATAGGTCAAGCAGCTGAATTTGACTATGCAGGAACACAGGCCTGCAAATCCTTGAAAGAGGAAGGTGTCACAACTGTACTAGTGAACTCTAATCCTGCCACCATAATGACTGATGAGGATGTAGCAGATGTGGTATATATTGAACCGCTAAACGTTGAAGTATTAACCAGAATTATCGAAAAAGAACGACCGGATGGTATATTGCCCACATTAGGTGGCCAGACTGGGCTAAACCTTGCAGTTGAACTTGCTGATAGTGGGGTTCTGTCAAAGTACAACGTGCAGTTGCTTGGCACTCCACTTGATACGATCAAAAAAGCCGAAAATAGGGAATTATTCAAGACGTTATTGAGAGATATTGGAGAACCCACACCTCCAAGTGCCACCGCCAATTCAATGGAAGATGTTAGAGCTATCGCTACACGACTATCATTACCACTGGTAATAAGACCAGCGTATACATTGGGCGGGACAGGTGGAGGCATAGCCAATAACTGGGATGAACTTGAAGAAATAGCACTGACGGGCCTGAGTGCGAGTCCCATAAGCCAAATACTACTTGAGACTTCTCTGGTAGGATGGAAAGAGATTGAATATGAAGTTATGCGGGATGGTGCAGACAACTGCATAACAGTTTGCAATATGGAGAACCTAGATCCCATGGGTGTGCACACTGGGGACAGCATAGTAGTAGCACCAAGCCAAACTCTTACAGATAAAGAATATCAAATGCTGAGATCATCAAGCCTGAAGATAATACGTGAATTAGGTATTGAGGGCGGGTGCAACGTCCAATATGCCCTCAGGCCACATCATAGTATAGATAACTCTGGTTCAGACAGTCAGTACTACGTCATAGAAGTGAACCCCAGAGTCAGCAGAAGTTCTGCATTAGCAAGTAAAGCTACCGGTTACCCTATAGCACGGGTAGCTGCAAAGATAGCGGTAGGTAAGAGACTTAATGATATTCCCAATGCTGTCACAGGCACCACATTAGCTGCATTCGAACCTGCTATGGATTATTGCGTTGTAAAAATCCCTAGATGGCCTTTTGACAAATTCGCTACTGGAGACCGCACTATAGGCACACAAATGAAAGCCACTGGTGAAGTGATGGCCATAGATAGATCATTTGAAGCTGCATTCCAAAAAGCAGTACGTTCTCTTGAAATTGGTGGTCTCTCCATAATGTGGGAGGATCGTGAATGGCAGATCAATACGGCCAACGACCTTGAAGAATTGCCTATGTTTCCAACTGACCTTAGGCTTTGGGCATTAATGGCCTCCTTGAGGAGAGGCATCAGCATAGACACTATAGTGAAAAAAACTGGAATAGAACCGTGGTTCATTCATAGATTGAACAACATAGTTAAAATGGAACAAACAGTCATAACAGAAGGACTCACTCCGGCAATCATGTTGGCTGCGAAACGACTAGGTATGTCGGACGACCAGATAGGTACACTGACCAATACAACTACTGAGGACGTTAGGGCATTGCGAAAAGGATGGGACATCACTCCAGTTTATAAGATGGTGGACAGTTGTGCAGCTGAATTCGAAGCATCAACCCCTTATTTCTACAGCACGTACGAGACTGAAAACGAAGCCCCCCCATTGCCAGGTCGCAAGACCATTGTGGTAGGCAGCGGACCCATTAGGATAGGGCAGGGGATTGAGTTCGACTATTGCTCTGTTCATGCAGCATGGGCACTCCAGGAAGAGGGAGTCAAAAGCATAATGGTCAATTCTAACCCGGAAACAGTTTCAACTGACTTTGATACCAGCGACAGGCTGTATTTCGAACCACTAGACGAAGAGAGCATGCTGGACATATTAGACAACGAATCTATTCTTACGGAAGCAGGGTTAGAATATCCTGCTTCTATGGTACAGTTCGGCGGTCAAACAGCAATAAATTTATCCCAATCACTGGATAGACAAGGAATGCCAATCATAGGATCCACTGCTGATTCTATAGACATAGCATCGGATAGAGGCAGGTTTGAAGAATTTCTCACAGGCCTCGACATACCTCAGCCACCAGGTTCCGCCGTAACCACTTTAGAAGAAGCCCTGCAAGTTGCACAGTCTATCAGATACCCAGTGTTGGTAAGACCGAGCTATGTCCTCGGTGGCAGAGCCATGGAAATAGTGCAGAATGCAACGGAATTAATAAGATACGTAACCGCTGCGGTTGATCTGGGAACAGATCATCCAATTCTTATCGATAAATATCTAGTAGGCCGCGAAGTAGAGCTAGATGCCATTTGTGACGGACAATCGGTGCTTATACCCGGCATTATGGAACACGTGGAACGAGCAGGAGTACATAGTGGTGACTCCATGGCCATTTATCCAGGAGTGACGCTAACCAACAGGGAAGTTGATATCCTTGTGGAGCACACCACACGTATAGGATTGGCACTCAACATCAAAGGCCTAATGAATATACAATATATAATTGTTGGGGGTAATCCGTATCGAAGCCCGCAGACCATTAGGGATGACGAAGATTCCTCCGTCTACGTCCTAGAAGTGAACCCTAGAGCCAGTCGCACTGTACCATTTCTATCAAAGGTTACTGGCATTCCAATGGTTAACCTTGCAACCAAGATCATGGTTGGGCGCAATTTATCCGAAATGGGCTATACTGGAGGCTTAGCTAAACGCCAAAATCTAGTAGGCGTGAAAGCCCCTGTGTTTTCTATGTCCAAATTGGCCGGGGTTGACACTTATCTCGGACCAGAAATGAAATCTACGGGTGAAGTAATGGGTATAGACTCTAACTTCCAAGCAGCTATCGCCAAGGCCCTGCTCGCCAGCGGTTTTTCATTTCACACAGGCGACTCTGTTCTTCTTAGCATATCAGATACAGATAAAGTTGATGCCGTGCAGCTGATAAGATCACTCATAGATTCCGACTGCAAACTGTACGCCACGGAAGGTACAGCTGCGATGATACAAGGCCTAGGACTGCCCGTTACACTAATCACAAAGAGACTTAGCGAAGGTCACCCAAATGTAATAGATGTCATAACTGATGGGACTGTTGACGCTGTTATAAATACATTTACTGGTGAACGAGCGCCTATGCAAGATGGATTTCAAATGCGAAGGGCTGCTGTAGAGCGTAGAATACCTTGTTTCACATCATTGGACACAGCACGGGCTGCAGTAGAAAACCTAATTAACGGCGTT
>CAZOCC010000017.1:0-18635 GCA_964578255.1 uncultured Dehalococcoidia bacterium
ATATCGACGAAATAGACAAGATAGGACGGAAAAGTGCAAATCCTTCTATCACCCGGGATGTTTCAGGTGAAGGAGTTCAACAGGCACTACTGAAAATAATTGAAGGGTGTACTGCAAATGTGCCACCACAGGGAGGAAGGAAACATCCCCATCAAGAATTATTACAAATCAAGACAGATGACATCTTGTTTATCTGTGGAGGAGCCTTTGAGGGACTAGATCAGATAGTAGCAAATCGTATCGCAAAATCCAACCAGAATATCGGATTTCGAACCAGATTTGATCAAGATATCAATGCCAAAGATAAATCAGTTTTGCGCCATATGAACCCTGAAGATCTCCTGTCATACGGATTTATTCCAGAATTGATTGGGAGACTTCCTGTAACCGTGTCTCTAGAACCTCTGGATAAAGAGGCGTTGGTTAATGTTTTAACCAAACCCAAAAATGCCGTTACGAAACAATATCAAAGCCTATTTAGTATGGACGGAGTCGATTTGATTTTCGAAGATGAGGCTATAGGGGCCGCTGCAGAGCTAGCTATGCTTAGGAACACTGGTGCCAGAGGGCTTCGAACAGTAATTGAGCAAACTCTTTTGGATATAATGTATGAATTACCATCCATGGAGAATGTCGACCGCTGTACAGTAACATCTGATGCCATATTTGGAAAGGCATCACCATTACTAACAAATAAGGCGGGGCAGGTATTAGACTTTGTGTCACACAGCAAAAAAACCGCTTAGATAAACATAGATTGGACCCACCAGACACCCATAGCCATCACGACATATACCTCTCAATCGCATCGTTCAAACAAACCGGCTGAATACTTTTCCCTGCCTGATCTAAGATTTGACCACCATCAATTACTAAGTTGCCATTGGATACTAATTTCAGAGTTTCCAAAACTAATGGCCGCTCCATTTTTACACTGTAGTGCCTGATGAGTTGAAACAGAGGCAAGTCTTCTCCATGTAGAGACTTTATATCTTCGAGTGAGAGACCGTGAATTTGCTGCCATAGTGGTTCGAATTCTTCACCACGTATAGAAAAAGAACAATACGTCATAACCGGGCCTCTGTCGAGATCTTCTGTAACTAAATGCACATAAGATCCTGTTTGGGCATGCCTGCCTTCTATAAGTTGCCATATCACATTTTGCCATGTCCCGACAGGCCCACCAGGCAGCGCTGGATGCAAATTCAACATCTTATAACGCCTGCAGGTTTTTATATCAACAATCAGCATATAACCAGCCAATAAACACATGTCCACATCATATGCCCTTAACATGTCCATGACTTGCATATCATACGCAGATCTATGTGTGGAAAAAGATCCACCGCCATGCTTTATGCGAAAATCTCTCGATGACAACGTCACCAATGGTATTCCGAATTGCTTTACCTGCCTTATGAATTGGTCCGTACCCTCAGACTCTCCGTAGTCGCGATTACAGAAAACAAATTTTATGTTTGAGTTCAAGTCGCCAGATATGATGGCACCTTGAACATCCCTAAGAAGTCCCAGTGATCCTTCCCCACCACCTGTGGAAAACCATCCTAATTTTATCATTGGACAAGTCCTATCAAATGCGTTTATTAAACCCCAACAGACGCTTCCTTAATTTCGTCACTGTGGTAACAACATGAATTAAAGGATTAATCTTCTTGGTTACAAGGTTTGCATTCTCCAACGCTACCATCAATCCGCTTGGCGTACCATCGAAGTCATCCGCATCTACATACGATCTCCCGATCTCAACCAAAGTATGGGAATCCGTTACTGCAGAGCCAACTATACCTTCACGTACAGACATCTGATATGCCTTTTCGTTGTCAGCCTGCAAAGTATTTCTTGCATTAAAAACCTCTATGATATCTATATACGGAGTTATGGCAATCAACGCTTCAGGATTAATGACTGAGCTACGAAAATGATCAAAGGGGTGCGGTATTGATACCAATCCTCCTTGATCCTTGATAAGCTTCACTGTCTCCAATGCTGACAAGCCTCTAGGTATAGCTTCTTCCAGGAAAAGACCAATGATCTCTCCATCTTTGGTCCCAATCTCTTCACCAATGATAACCTGGAATGCGGCCATTTCCCTAATTCGCAAAGCACCACAGATGGTATTGTGATCTGTAATGGCCACACATCCAATACCTGTAGTGATACATCTTTTAATCAATCGTTCTGGTGATGTCAGTGAGTCTGGAGAGTATTGGGTATGAACGTGAAGATCAATCCTCAGAATCATCACTCCGATCGTTATAAGTATTTTCCAATCGTGTTATTCTGAGTTCAACGTTATTCAACAAGTTGCCACATATCTTGGTTAGATTCATGCCCTCTTCAAATAATGCCATGGATTGTTCCAAAGTGTTATCACCAGTCTCCAAAGTATTCACAATCTCTTCAAGACGACGATAAGCATCTTCAAAGGAAATCTCATCATTTTCCATAGACATCACAACTCTTTCTATAAATCTAGTCTTTGCTGCATATTATATTGCTCTTGTGCCTCAATGCCCAACACCTCGGCCCGCACAGTGCCGTCGCTTAATTCGACATTTATAATATCTCCCTGTTGGGCTTGATGTATAGATTTCATAAGTTTGAAATCCTTTTGGTTCTGCACAACGGCGTATCCTCGCGCCAAAACATTGGTCGGGTTCAAGGAATTTATACGGGACACCATGGCATTCGTTCTCTCGCTGTAACTAAATATACTGCTCAAGACATTACGCTTAGATATATTGCCCAAATCATCTATCCGTTGCCTCAAGTTGGACACATCAGGCTTGAATCGATGCAAATCACGAGACACCTGTCTAACGTTATCTGTCCTACGCACAACATGATTCATAGTAAATTGTATCAAGCTCATAGATATAACTTCCAGACGCTCATTAAATTCTCTCACATCCGGAACAACTAATTCTGCCGCCGCAGAGGGGGTTGGTGCACGAACATCCGCAACCAAGTCAGCGATAGTTACATCAGTTTCATGGCCTACCGCGCTGATAACCGGTGATCTACTAGAATATATAATTCTGGCGACCTCTTCATTATTGAACGAACTAAGGTCCTCTAGAGATCCTCCTCCACGTGCCAGAATTACAACGTCAATGTCAGGTTGGGTATTCATTATCTTAAATGCACCGATTATCCCATCTACAGAACCATCTCCCTGTACATTAGTATGTACAAGCACCAATTCAGTTGCAGGAAATCTGCGACCTATAACATTCCCTATATCGTGCCAAACTGAGCCAAATTCTGAGGTTATAACTCCTATCCTAGACGGGAATTTTGGCAGGGCTCTTTTTCTTGAAGAATCGAATAAACCTTCTGATTCCAAAGTGAGTTTCAATCTGTCAATCTCCAATTGGTCATCACCAATACCCTGCTCCTTAACGAAATCACCATATATCTGCAAATCACCTCTGACTTCATATACAGAAACTCTGCCGTGAACCATCACCGTCAATCCGTCCCTCAATGTCGTTGCTCCTATTGCAGGACGGAACATAACACAGCGCATTTGGCTGTCAGAGTCTTTCAAGCTAAAATAGTAATGGCCCGCAGCGGAATGGGATAAATTGGACACCTCACCGCTCACCCACAGTTCCCCAAGTAATAGATCAGACTCTATCCTCTGTCTAACGTATCCTATTAGGTCAGATACAGAATACAGCAGCAAATCAGCCTACTCTTTCTAGATATTCGCCCGTTCTAGTGTCTACCCGTATGATTTCACCTGTATTCACGAAAAATGGGACGTTAACCGCCACACCTGTTTCTAAGGTAGCTGGCTTCGTTCCTCCTTGAGCTGTATTGCCCCTTAATGAAGGTGGAGTCTCAGTCACCAAAAGTTCAACAAAGGTTGGAAGCTCTACGGAGATCGGTTCTTCACGATAGAACATCATTTGTACTATATCCTGTTCCTTTAGATATTTAATGGCATCCCCTATTTGATCTATGTCCAGTGGATATTGATCAAAGGTTTCCATGTCCATAAAATAATGATGGGAACCATCCTCATATAAGTATTGGGCATCCCTGCTATCGACATCCGCCAAAGTGAGCTTCTGGTTTCCAGGAACGTTCCGCTCTAAAGTCCGACCATTTTTCAAATGACGGAGTTTCAGGGTAAGTACCGGGGCTCTTTGTTGCATCTTAGTGTGTTTCCAATCCATAACCTGCCACGGTTCTTCCTCCAAGACGATAACTGTACCTCTACGTAATTCGCTATAGCTTATGGTCATACTAACCTCCAAGAGTCCCTTGCTTTGGAGCATTGCTAATCAATTTGCTCTTGCCATCAACAAGCATCACAACATCCTCAATACGCACACCACCCCAACCAGAAATATAAATTCCGGGCTCTATAGTAAAAACCATACCATTGTTTAATGTCCCAGATGAATTTGGGCCAACTCCTGGTCTTTCATGGACTTCCAATCCCACACCATGGCCCAAACTGTGCCCGAAATTATCACCATACCCACATTGTTCAATAACGGTTCTTGCCAAATTATCGGCTTCACCACCGGTCATGCCAGCTTCCACAGTTGCTATCGCTGTAAGTTGTGCGCCCAAAACCGCGTCATATATCTTTCTGAACATGCCATCTGGTTGCCCCAAACACAGTGTTCTGGATAAATCACTGCAGTAGCCTTGATAGCGAGCGCCCATGTCTATAATCAAGGGTTGCCCCTCTGAAATGATGTCATCTGACGGCCTATGATGGGGTAGTGCGGCATTCGGTCCAAATGCGACTATGGTATCAAAGGATATAGATTCCGCACCTAATTCCCGCATAGCTTTTTCGAGTTGCCACGCTATTTCCCGCTCGGATTGACCAACTCCAATTTGGGTTGATACTGCCGCAAAGGCTGAGTCAGCAATCTCTATGGCACGAGTCAGTTTGCCTAATTCCGTATCATCTTTTATAGAACGCATATCCTCTACGACGTCAGAGACAGGCACAAGTTCTGTGTCCAATTCAGGAGACTGTTCAATCAAGTCCTGTAACCTCTTATGAGATGTATAGGTCATATATTGACCCTCAAAACCTAAACGCTGTATTTGCAATTCAATAAGCAGTGGAGGTAACCAATTATCAGATCCTGTCATTCTGATTACCCGAAAATCTTCGGATTGATTGCCAGCTTGTTCAACATATCTAAAGTCAGTTATCAGTAGTGCATCTTGAACAGTAATCAACAAATAGCCAGCACTTCCAGTAAAATTTGACAAATACCTCCTATTGTGTTCAGAGGACACTAGCAAGCCATCAATGCCAAGTTCAATAATTGCAGTACGTATTTGACCAAGTTTCTGATTCACCATCATTGCTGTTCCGACAATCTTTCGGCCAAGAAATTCAAAGCAAACAAATAACCACGCCATCCCAATCCACTTATTTGGCCGACAGAAATAGGAGCGACATATGAATTATGTCTCCAAGTCTCCCTGGCGTATATATTCGATATATGGACTTCGATTACTGGGAGATTTGTATCTGACAACGCATCCCTTAAAGAAATACCATAATGAGTCAGGGCACCTGGGTTTATAATTATCCCATTAATGTAACCTGAGGCTTCTTGTATGTGATCAATGATGGAGCCCTCAGAGTTGGACTGAAAGAATAAAATGTCAATTCCTATATCACGTGCTCTTTGAGTAAGCTGCACCTCTATTTGATCCAAAGTGGTGGCTCCATACATGTCTTGATCTCTAGAACCAAGTAGATTCAAATTAGGACCATTTATCACCAATATTTTCATGGAATTTGCACCTCACGGACGTGATTCAGTAGATAGCGACTTAAACTAATCTTAACAGAGTTCAACCAGAACCTCTATAGCAATGACAGGAGCATCAATTGGTATTCAGGTCTCACGAATTGTATCTTGCAAAAACACCAGGTTTTGAAGCTAATATATCACTTTACAATACTATACATAGCGGTTGACATTGACTATTCCATATCATCCAGAATCTTGTAATAATCAACGACTTTCCTTAGCGCCACAGCAGCTCTAAGTGGAGTCGGAAAGGAAGGGATACCCAATTCCTGCAATATCGCATCGGTCTCTTTGATAGCCTCACTATCATTGGTAGGAGCAGAACTCCAAAACATCGCCAGCAAGGGCTTACCGGAGTTATCTTTGGCCTGACGATATAGTTTTAGCTCATCTACTAAGTCTTCATGGGATCTTCGTCTAGCCTGTATACCCCTCATGATGGCCAATATTTCTATGTTAGGATCGGATGTCAATAAATCAAGTATTTCCCCCAGATTGTCTCGGTTGATTCCGCCAATATCAACAGGATTGAAATAACTCGCACCAATCAATTGAAAAAAACTACCCATTCTCTCCAAAGTTTTGTCGCTCAATTGTGGCACCGTGAATCCATAGCTAGAAAAATCATCGCTCATGGAAACTGATTGGCCTCCGCTGCCACCAATGATGCCTATCCTGTCACCCTTGGTTTTCCCGAGGTATGTCAGGCACCTGACAACGTCAATCAATTCTTCCAAAGAATCCACGCTTATCGCTCCGGCTTGCTTGACTCCTGCATTCCATACTTCCATTGAACCCGCCAGGGATCCAGTATGAGAGGCAGCACTTCTTTGTCCAGCTTCGGTACGCCCGCCTTTCCACAACACCACAGGTTTAGACGGAGCCACCTTGCGTAGAATCCGGAAAAACTCAGCCCCATCTTTCGGACCTTCTATGTAAGCACAAATAATGTCAGTATTTGTGTCTTGAGTGAAATAGTCCAAGAGGTCCGGGCTGTCCAACATTAGTGCATTGCCAAAACTAACGGTCATATTTACACCAATACCACAAGATTGAAGTCCTGTGGTCATAGCGGAGGCATGACCACCACTTTGACTTATTATACTTACAGTGCCTATGTTTTCCACATCCTGACCAGCACCGAACCTCATACCAACACGAGGATTGAATACACCCATGCAATTTGGTCCTATCAATAACATACCGGCATCCTTGGCCATGGTTGCAATTTGTTGCTGTATATCAAATCCCTCTTGGTTTCCTGATTCTGCGAATCCCGATGTGAACATGTGAATCGAGGGAACTCCCTTAGATATGGCATCTTTCAACACAAATGGAACGGCCCGGCGCGGCACTGCCACTACCACATAATCCACAGGCTCAGGTATTTCTACTAAACTCTTGTAATTGGGTATACCTAAATTTTCTATTCCAGCTATATCGTCTGGGTTAATCTGGACAGAATAGAGTTTACATTTCAAATCACTCATGTTTCTCAACCATATGTAATCGTCAACCATCCTACTACCAACCACTGCAACTACCTTTGGGTTAAAAGCTGAATCCAATTGCGTCTTTATATCTAACACCATAGAAACCTCCCTAGAAGGGCAAAATAGCATTTTGCAAACCCGGCCAATTGGCATTCACTGTCGATCATCCCATCAAGTTTTGAGTGATATGAATGCTGGGCCAAAGTCATATTTAAAAGATAATGTCGGTATTAATATCCTGTCAACCGAATGGAGACCAACCACACACAATTGGGTAATAACATCTTAATATGTTAGAATCCTACGCAGAGGCGTTTAGTAAAACCACTCGCTTCAAATGTAATAGGATGGTTTGAACACCAAGCAATTGTGAGGGATGAAATGTCAAGTGATTCTGATATCGAACAGACTATATCCAAAATGGACAGAGGATTCTATCCTAGAAACATAGCAGTAATCGGTGCTGCTAGGCATAACCAGCATAGATGGCTTAAGGCACACCTGCCATTCCATCAAAATCACGGAACGGTTTTCAACGTCAATATAGATGAAGATGAATGGCCTGGAGCGTCAGAACTTAACATCAAAAGCTTCAAAAGCATTTTGGATATAGAGGATCCCATTGACTACGTAACAATATCAGTCCCCAGACGGATAGTGCCTAATCTTATACGTGAGTGTGTAGAGAAACAAGTGACTGTCGCCCATATCTACTCCGCAGGCTTCGATGAATCTGGAGAAGAAGAAGGGATCCTGCTGCATCACGAGATCCAACAGCTAGCAAATGACGCTGGCCTATTGATAATAGGACCCAATTGCATGGGTTTGTTCAACCCATCCGTAGGAATACGCCAAAGTGAGGCTCAATATTACGGGGAACAGGGTCATTTCGGTTATATTTCTCAAAGTGGGTCTATGGCCATAGGTATGGTTATGGAGGCCAATAGCGAAAATCTCAAGATGAGCAAGTGCATAAGCATGGGTAATGGCATGGTTTTGGACGTCGCTGATTATCTGGAATACCTCCGTGCAGATATCAACACGAAGATAATCGGCATGTACATAGAGGGAGTCAGGAACCCTCAAGGCTTTTTCAAGAGCCTTCGTAGGACAACAATGAAAAAGCCCGTGGTGGTATGGAAAGTAGGACAAACAGAGGACTCCGCAAGAGCCACCCAAGCCCACACAGGCACTTCTTATATAAGGGAGGAGATCTGGAACTCTCTTATATCCCGTTGCGGTGCTATTGCAGCAGAATCTCAAGAACAAATGATAGCTTTGTCCAGATCTTTGTCCTTAATGTCCCATAGTACTGGTTATAACGTCGGCCTCTACGCATCTAGTGGAGGACACTCTACAGACATGGCAAACGTTTTCTCTCAAAATGGATTTAAGGTGGTGCCATTAACAGACTCATCAAACAAACAATTGTCATCTTTCCTGGATCTAATTGGGCGCAATTTTGTCAATCCAATACAACAGGCCCCACAGGAACATTTTGAAAGAATAGTTAACATCCTATGCCAAGACGGAAATACCGATATAGTTATTCTGGAATTGCCAAGAAACCGATTCGTCAATAACGATGCATTAATAGACGAAAGGATCGCAATAATTAAACGAACCCAGATGAATACTACTAAGCCTATAGCCGTAGTTCTGTCACCAGGTCATCCTAGACAATCGCCTCAATTCGAAGAGATGTTGAACAAAAAATTGTCCGACAATAACATATTGGCATTCCCGAATTTTACCCTAGCTGCTACTGTTCTCAGGAAACTAACGGACTATCACATTTCCGAAAGTTACTTGCAGAAATGCGAATGATGAAACTTTACTGATACCACTACGTGTGGTAGAATCTTGGCTGAGTTGTGCCTAAATCGTAGTATTTGACAAGGTGAGGCCCTTGCGTGTAATTGCAGGACAAGCTAAAGGTCGTCGTATAGTAAGTCAAAAAAACTTAGGCGCTAGGCCAACTACCCGACGGGTAAGGAGTTCACTTTTTTCAGTCCTACAGGCTGAGGGTTTTCAAGACAAGCAAGTGTTGGACTTATATGCTGGAACTGGCACCCTGGGCATAGAAGCCCTAAGCAGAGGGGTAGTATTCGCTGATTTCGTAGATTCCAATCCCAAAAGATGTTCCCTTATAAGGCGTAGTTTGTACGAACTCGGATTCTCCCCTAACGCCAAAGTACATTGCATGAAAGTTGAAACAGCTATAGATCGACTCGGAGGACTATATGACCTAGTATTGATGGACCCCCCTTACACTTTGGGTCCATTACATCACATCATGGAGAAAGTTGGGAAATTGGCTAAAGACGGCGCCTTAATAGCTACGGGGCATTCGAAACATCATCCTTTAGAGGACAATTACAATGCACTGCAATTGATTAGAGCACAACGTTATGGAGATACAATATGCTCCATATACCGTAAGGAGTATCTTGGTAATTAGCGTATACCCAGGCAGTTTTGATCCTATAACATTAGGTCATATAGACATAGCAACTAGAGCCTCTAATCTTTTTGACAAATTATATGTGGCTGTGGTTGACACAAGATCCACAAAATCACTGATGTTTGACACAGACGAAAGAGTAGATCTATGCAAACAAGCACTTTCTTCAATCAAGAACACAGAGGTCATTAAGTACAGTGGCCTGACGGTGGACCTGTGTCACGAACTGGGAGCGACTGTCATGGTCAGAGGTCTACGTATGGGATCCGATTTCGACTATGAATTCGAAATGGCCTTGAATAACCAAAAGTTGGCCCC
The DNA here is from genome assembly GCA_964578255.1 of uncultured Dehalococcoidia bacterium. Classification (GTDB taxonomy): domain Bacteria; phylum Chloroflexota; class Dehalococcoidia; order Lucifugimonadales; family UBA2985; genus CAZOCC01. The sequence continues at coordinate 10,098 of CAZOCC010000017.1, forward strand.
CGAAATAGACACAATGTATCTTATGGCGAGCCTAGACCAAATATATATCAAGTCTAGTTTAATAAAAGAAATAGCCTCCGCAAGAGGCAGCATACAGCACCTAGTTCCCAGTCACGTAGCGAAGTTGTTAGTTGAAAGATATGGGAATGCAAAGTAGATATTGAAAAGGCGGGATAGCTATGCAATTATTAAAGCTCATTCAAGATCTGGAAGACATTGTCAATGGAGGTACTGGGGTGCCGACTACTGGCAGAATCCTGATAGACAAAGATAAAGTGTTAGAAATAACGCATCAGATTAGATCAGCTATACCGGAAGATATTCGGGAATCTCAAGATCTGCTGCAAATGAGAGAAAATCTAATCAATCAGGCCCTCAACGAGGCAAGACAAATCAGGGCGGATTCCGAAGCTGAAGCCGAGACTAGAATAGGTGCCAGCGAGATAACAAAGGAAGCCCAAAAAAGTTCTGGCGACATAATACAAGAGGCCAAAGCCAGCGCACTAGTAATAGCAGAAGAAGCTAACGCCGAAGCAGCCAACCGGATGTTAGAAGCAGACAATTATTCCCAGTCTACTTTATTGAAACTAGAGGAAGATCTGTCTCAAGTTCTAACCACAATACGTCACGGTATAGAGATGATGGAAACTGATAAGGAGCCGTCAGTTTAATCATATAACTACCACTAATAACGAATTACACACCATTTCAGAAGTTTATTTATGGGGCTTGGAAACTTGGTGTGCAATATGATATCGAGTATTTTATGCTACGTCCCACAAAAATCTGGAACAGCTATGCGTCTAGCAATAATATAGTAGTGATAAAACATAGATGTTTGATCCGAAAGGTATTTATCTTGCTTATAATGCTACCAACTGTTGTGCTGGTAGCATGCGAAACTGAAAAACCTGCGAATCTTGAAACAAACCTAGAAGCAATTGCACAGGAGATTGATAAATCTCTAATGTGCCCTATATGTCCTTCAGAAACCATTGATCAATCCCAAGTAACACTTGCCAAGCAAATGAAAGTGATCGTCCGGGAACAATTGTCTGATGGGCAAAGTCGAGAACAGATTTTAGACTATTTCGTTGACAGATACGGTACAGGGATTCTGGCCGCACCTCCCAAAACGGGATTCAACCTTTTGGCCTGGGTTGTACCACCAATCATATTACTTATTGGTGGAGTTATAGTGACCTTAACCATCAGTAGTATGAAGAAAAACGTCTCTTCAGTAAATGACAACACCGAGCCCCCGACTGGCACAGGCTTGGACGATTATTTTCCTGCAGTAGATCAACACATTAGGAACATTATCCACCGAGACACGATCCCGGAAAGCAAGGCAAACATAGAGGAGGCAAACTAGACTAATGGCTGATATGGGCAACTTGGCAATCATTCTTACTTTGATACTAGGAATATATTCTTTCTCTGGGTCAGCCATGGGCATACGTGGTCACAATTCTGCAGTTATACAGAGCGCCAAGAATGCCGCTTATATAATACCTATCGGACTCAGCCTAGCCACGATTTGCCTAGTATACTGCTTCGTGACAAATGACTTCTCTGTCAAATATGTAGCTGAACACAGTAGCCGTGCCATGGATGCCCAATATGTCTGGGTAGCATTCTATGCTGGTAATGAAGGGTCCTTGCTATTCATTGCTTTGGCATTATCTGTTCTTTCAGCAATCGCAATTTACACGTCACCTAAAACTATGGATCCTAGCTTACCACACACTAATTTGGTCTTGATGGCCATATCTATATTCTTTGTGGGCGTGATGGTACTTTTAGCCAATCCTTTTGAAAAATTAACCTTCACACCTGCAGATGGCCAAGGTATTAATCCCTTGCTGACACATCCAGGAATGTTTATCCACCCCCCAATGCTAATGACTGGCCTCATCTCTTTTTCAATACCTTTTAGTTTTGCTATGGGGGCATTAATTTCCGGCAAAACTGGGGATGAATGGGTTGAGGTTGGACGCGTATGGGGCATATTGGGATGGGCAACACTAGGGTCCGGATTATTGCTGGGAGCTTGGTGGGCTTACACTATATTGGGATGGGGCGGTTACTGGGGATGGGACCCAGTGGAGAACTCTGGTTTAATGCCATGGTTGGTTATGACTGCATTCATACACTCCATAATGGTCCAAAAACGTTTTGGCATGTTTAGAATGTGGAATATAGCTTTAATTATTTTAACCTTTGGGTACGCACAATTAGGAATGTTCATAAACCGTGGTGGACCAGTACCGTCCGTGCATTCCTTTGGACAGTCAACTTTAGGATGGGTATTCTTGATTTTTATGGCATTTACCTTAATAATTTCCTTCGGTATATTCTTCCTTAGGTATGATAAGCTTAAGAGTGCGCGTAAATTGGAATCTGCCTTATCAAGGGAAGCTTCATTTCTCGTAAATAATCTTCTTTTCCTAACAGTTGCGTTCATAACGATGTGGGGTGTCTTGTATCCTCTCATTTCAGAGCTAACCCAGGGTCAGACCATTACGGTTGGCCAGCCATTTTATAACCAAGTGAATGGACCTGTATTCCTGTTACTGATAACGCTGATGGGAATTGCCCCATTCCTGCCGTGGCGCCATGCATCTTGGAACAACCTAAGAAATGCTATGGCTATACCAGCAGCGACTGCAATATTAGTTTCAATAATACTTGTTGTCTTTGGCATCACTGAACCGTTTGCGGTACTGTCCTTTTCAATATGCACATTAGTTACTGTAGGAATAATAAGTGAATGGATAAGAGGAACTCATTCCAGACATAAACGAGGTGAACCATATCACACAGCGTTCTTCAAGCTCATTGCCAGCAACCGACCTAGATATGGCGGTTACATAGTCCATCTGGCAGTAGTACTGTTGGCTCTTGGAGTAACCGGTTCCTCATTTTATGATTTGCAAAAAGATATTTCGCTCCACCCTGGCGAGAGTACAACCCTAGGAGGATATACAATCCAATACATAGACTCTCATGTCACGGACAAAATCGAAAGCATAGAGTCCAATGCTGAAATACATGTATTTCGCGGAGACTCATTATTAGGAATATATTACACCGGTAGAGATTTCTATCCTGCGCACAATATGGCCTCGACGAGGGCCACCATCCGGACAACCCCTGTCGAAGACTTGTATATAATACTGGGGGATTTCTTGGATGATGGTAGAGCCGTGTTCAGGATATTGGTAAACCCACTCGTGGTGTGGATTTGGGTAGCGGGACCCATGCTGATACTTGGAGCCCTGATAGCCCTATGGCCAGCAAACAACCCGTCTACACGGTCAATGGATACAGAAGCGGAAATTGTTTAATAGGAGTTATGCCCACAGTTGAATAGTCTATGTTTAGTTTAATTTACACACCTTCCCATCTTTCAGCACGGACCAGGACTAACAGAGGATTAATATGGCTTATATAGTAGCCTTTATATTGTGCATTTCAGCGATTGTTGTTTTAGCTGTGCCAATGATAAGACGTTCACATTCAAACATTAATAGAAATCACTTAGAACAACAAATAAACAACCTACAATGGGACCAAGAGCAGATATACGACGATATAAAATCCCTGGTACTGGACCATGACATTGAGAATATATCTGAAACGGAATACCTAGCGAAATTTCAGCAATACAGGACCATTGCGGCCGAGAAAATCCGCCAGGAGGAGCAATTGAAAAGGCAGAGGATAGTACTTCAAAAACACCTGGAATCCCAGGTGGATGTTGCCAGACATAATATCAGGGGTATGCAGAACAAATAGCGGTCACTACGACTCGCAATGTCTGTGTGATAACCAACTAGACGAGCTCAATAAGTGAATTCGCTTTTTTTTAAACAACTTAGAGGGGTTTGTATTGTGTGCATATCCTGTATGCTGATTTTACTATACCCCAGTTCAGTTCAGGCCAATGACTACTTTGATGTTACAGGTTACTTGGAGATTGGTTCAAACGAATTAGATCCCGTTATATATCCTGAGCTTCGACTCACTACATTCAAGCTGGGTGACCAACTTAGCGTACAAACAACACAGCCAGATGGCGACGGTGTTTTTTCCTTCAACAATATCATTGGAGGCACCGGGTTCGGCTACATAATAAGCGCTGAGTACGGTGATGTGACTTATACTTATGAAAGTGATTTTCCGATTAAAGAAACTCCAGTAAAATTATTGATTTTCGAGAATATAAACAGTAGTGAATACTTACATGTGATAAGCCATTCAATGATAGTCAGCATGGAGGATTTCGAGAGTCGCACCATAAACGTCATAGAACTAGTAGAAATAGAAAACATAGGGGACCGAACATTTGTCCCGGACCTGAGGCAACCTGGCAAAATGGATTTGTTGAGATTTTCCCTTCCCAGTGGAGTTGAAAATCTCGATGTTCAAAGCAGCATGCGTGGAGGCCAAATCCTTCAAGTAGACAGAGGATTCGCCATAACTACACCGGTCAAGCCTGGCATTCATGAAATAGCCTATAATTTCGACTGGATCTACTCGGGTAACTCAGTGTCATTCGACCATGGGCTATCGTATGGAGCCGAGAAATTCAGGGTTATGTTGGAAAACGGAGTCGGGCTAGCAAGAGGTACGGATTTGGCATTCATAGACGACATAACTCTAGGCAACAAAGAATACAGTCTATACGAAACGAACGCAATGGACAAAGGGTCACGGGTCTTGTTGGAATTGGAAAATCTGCCCACACCTTCTCTTTGGCGCCAAGTCCAGGATGTGGCACTAACTGCTACTTTCAGGGCGTCAATTATCGCAGGAGTATTTTGTATATCCCTCGTACTTTTGTTGATTTATTACAAGAAGAACAACACCAAGGCTGTCACTCGCACCCAGTTGTACTCAGAGGACGAGCATTCGTTAATCATAGAAGAGATAGCCTCACTGGACGAACGATATGAAAATGGAATTATTGACACAGATGAATATCAGCTTAGTCGCGAGGAATTGATTAACAAAATCTTGGCCTCTGTAGATCCTTTATCCATGAGTGAAATACCATATTCACCTATCAATTCTCAAAACATTCAAAAACTCCACGAAGAGGGTCCAAATCCTTAATAAGCGTACAGTAATCATGGCTTCGTCCCTATTAATATTAGGGGTAATTGTGTCAATCATGGGATTGGCCCTGTTACGTTCTAGCAGCACGATATCTGGCTTTGGAGTCAATGGGGTTTTTGGACAGGTAGAAGTCAGCAATCAGCTAGCTCCTGATTTCACAATCGAACTTATGGACGGGCAACAACTAACCTTAAGTGACTTGCGCGGAGAAGTTGTCTTGCTAGACTTTTGGTCTTCGTGGTGTGCTCCATGCAGGAAAGAAGCAGTGAGCCTCAACCTATTGTATTCAGAATACAGTTCCAGAGGAGTGCACTTCGTAGGAGTCAGCATATGGGACAGAGTTGTTGACGTTGAAAAACACCTGGATGAATTCGGGGTGCAGTATAGAAACGGGATAGATACCGATGGCAATATACTTGTGGACTATGGTGTGCGTGGCATACCAGAAAAATTTATTATAGGTCAAGACGGACACATAGTATCCAAATTCATAGGCCCGTCAGACTTGTCTCAACTGAGACAAGCATTAGATCACCTGTTGCAGAACACTTACTAGTAGTTTCATGCTTCAGAATATAAGACAATCCGACTTGGGGCTACAATTGTTATTGGGCAGCTCTATATTTCCCCCAGTCACGCAGGATACCTTCATCCCTAGGAAAAGCCAGATCAGGGAGAGACCCTATTGGGAAAAAATATGCCTCAGAAACCTCTGGACCACAGGCCAATGTTCCTCCAATAAGATAACTATCGTATGCTGCCAAAACAATGGGATCATCCTCAACTGATAGCAGGTCTATCAGCCCAGTTATTTCGACATACAATCCGGTTTCCTCAAATACCTCTCTTTTTGCAGCGTGTTCCAAGACTTCACCACGATCAACATAACCTCCAGGCAGGCTCCAAAGCCCTATACCTGGTTGAGTCAATCTGCGGACCATCAAAACCTGATTATTTTCCACTAGAACAACTGTTGTGGCCAACTTTGGGTCAAAGTATACGACTCTACCACAAGAAACACACAACGGCCTCACTTTACCGTCAATTTGCTTTGACATCAAAACGGATCCACAAACAGAACAATACTTGTTATCGTAATTCATCTCAGGACTATAACACATCAAGCCACTAGGTCCTCATTAATCCGAGATTCCGATTATACAAGAAGCCGGAGTTTTGCTTGTGACATTATCATCTACAGACTAGAATATACAGTATATTTGTACACCTATTAACTTATCGGATTTGTCAGTGAATATATTAGCAATCGACATAGGTACTGGAACCCAGGACATAATTCTGTTTGATTCCACAAATACGGTCGAAAATTCTTTGCAAATGGTGATGCCATCCCCCACAGTCATAGCAGCACACCGGATAAAGTCTGTTACCAACAGTAGACAGCCATTGATACTAACAGGAACCAATATGGGTGGTGGTCCAGTAACAGGTGCCTTAGTTGATCATATTAGAGCCGGTTTGCCAGTACATGCAACTCCTGAAGCAGCGGTTACATTCGACGATGACCTAGATAAAGTGTCGGAGTTGGGGGTAAATATTGTTGAGCAAGGTAGAGCAGACACGATGGATGGGGCCCATGTGATTTTACGTGACCTAGACATCAACATGATAAACAGAGCTTTGTTGGCCTTCGATGTGGATGCCACATGGGATGCTATTGCTGTTGCAGTATTCGATCATGGCAATGCTCCTCCTGATCAAAGTGACAGAAAATTCCGATTCGGCCATCTCCGGGAACAAATCTCATCTGATAATGGCAATATTATGGCTTCAATCTATCTATCAGACGAGGTGCCGCATTATCTTACACGCATGAAGGCTGTGGCAAATTCAGCACCAGCCAACATACCCATGGTACTGATGGACACCGCTGAAGCAGCAGTTTTGGGTTCTCTCGAAGATCAACATGTAGCAGAACAGGAATGCAAGGTCATTGTGAATATTGGTAACGAACATACGCTGGCATTTCACATGCACGGGAAAACTATATACGGGATATTTGAACACCATACCCACCTACTTACTACAGAAAAACTTGAACAACACTTATTGTCTCTGATTAGGGGTGACTTGGACGGAGAGTCAGTGTGGAAAGAACATGGACACGGAGCCATCGTCATACGCGGAGGTGAGTCCATGAAATTCCTGAGTGTAATTGGTCCTATGCGAAGGCTATTGAAGGATTCCTGGCTAAGACCATATTTCGCCACACCTCACGGATCAATGATGCTAGCAGGTTCTTTCGGGTTAATACGTGCCTGTGCGGAAAAGATGCCTTCCAAGTTCGGGGGGATTCTCTCGTGAATTGGGGAAACAGCTTAAGACTCATGAAATTTAATGAGCCTGATCACCATACATATAATTGATTACTAGGCCCATTTTTAGTCCTTAATCTCGGATTCAGCAGAAGTCTGCCCACCACTAACTGAAGCCATCTTTTCACTTATCCATCTCTCAATCCATCTCCTGAATTCATCCAAGCTAGGCGGAGCGACATAGAATACTTCTACGTCCGACGGAAATTGGACTTGATGCCTTTCATTTATGACCAATAATCCCACCTCACTTGAACCCATCAGTTCATCAATTTTTCTGGATATGAATTCGTAGCGTCTATGAACTCCGTCATCAAACCAATTTCGCAATTGGTCAGCCACCTTGTGGCTCTGCAATGGAATCATAATGCATCTTTGCAGGTCCATAGTTTCGTTAAATATATCCTGATCCTCTGTAGTCTCTAGTACCGCTCCCGCTGCTATTTTCCTTCTAACAAATTCTCCACATTGTGGGCTTACACTATCCAAATATTCCAATGCTTCATCTCCTGAGGAAGTAAGAGTTTCATGGAATATGTGGTTAACTGAACCTAGACCATTCTCTAAAGAATCGACCTGTATAGATACTTCCTTCCAATATCGCCCTATAATCTCCCTGCCTTCAACCGCATCTTCAGGTGGTTGGTAGAGCCATGGAATGAGCATAAGTTTTCGTTTCCCTCTAAAGGATTCAGATGACGGCTTATCTATCTTACCTAGTTCCTGGGTCATATATGTTCCTCCGCGACTTTATAGAGACTGTACTGTGAATTCTAGCAGAAATCACCATTATGCATTGCGGGAATGATAACTTGACATTAACCTTGCCACGCAATAGGATGCAGAGATTATCGGTTCTCCACGAAGGAAAGATGTATAGTCATATGACAAGTATGCCTACACGCACTGTTATTGGCCCATCAGTAATCCATAAAGACGAGTACGGTGCCCAGGAACAGTATATAGCGCAATCTTGCAATCAGCAGTTTGGCACGAATATAGGCAACGCATTCCATGCTCTTTTCCTAACCGAATCCAGAGACAGTTAGTAACTACAATCTATGATAACGGCCGTAAT
>CAZOCC010000018.1:0-80513 GCA_964578255.1 uncultured Dehalococcoidia bacterium
TTAGGCAACAGTGTGATCGGACAAGAAGAACCCATTAAAATCGTTTCCGAAGCCATTCGCAGATCTAGAGCAGGTCTAAAGGATCCCAATAGACCTATAGGCAGTTTCATGTTCCTGGGCCCTACTGGAGTCGGCAAATCTGAATTGGCGCGAGTTTTGGCGAAATTCCTTTTCGAGCACAAGGATAATCTTGTACGATTAGATATGTCTGAATATATGGATAAGCACACGGTGTCTCGTCTTATAGGGTCTCCCCCAGGCTACATTGGTTACGAAGAGGGGGGACAATTGACAGAAACCATAAGAAGGCGGCCTTTTAGAGTCATTTTATTTGATGAAATAGAAAAAGCCCATCCAGACGTATTCAATATACTATTGCAAATTCTGGAGGATGGGAGATTAACAGACGGACATGGCAGAACTGTGGATTTCCGTAACACAGTGATAATAATGACAGGTAACGTTGGAACAGGTGATATATCCAGGAATGCCATAGGATTCAGAAGAGATGAACGATCTATAACGGAACAAGAAAGGATACGTGCATCCACAGAAGAGGCCCTCAAAAACACTTTCAGGCCCGAACTACTGAACAGAATAGATGAAATCGTTATATTCCATCCACTCAGTCAAGAACACGTGAAAAAGATACTGCACATATTGGTTACCGAATTAAAACAACGACTATCAGTACATAACATAGAAATACACCTGACAGAAGATGCAGTACAGTGGCTTTCTAAGGAGGGCTTTGATCCCATATTCGGGGCCAGACCCCTACGCAGAACTATACAACGTTACCTAGAAAATCCATTATCCAATAGAATACTGGACGGGACCTTCACTGAAGGTGATTGTGTAACGATCTGTACAAGTGGTAAAGGACTCGAATACGGTCTAATGGATTACCCAGTGGCCGTTAACAGTTAGTTGAATTGGAGACTCCATAGCTTGCAGTGAAAGTGTATCCTATGAGAACCTATCTATAACTTCTGAAGTGTGTGCCAAGCAAATGCACCATAACTGTGTTGGGGCATCAGATTAATTCATCTTATATAAAGCTATACATTGTAGTAATGTCCATATTAAAGTTATACATTTCAAAAGTTCCAGGACTGACCCTATTAATCAGATTATCAACCACATTGTCAGTATTGGTGATAGTGATTGTATGCCTGAAATTTAACGACCAATTGATTGAATACCAGTCAGCAGGATACTTTGGAGTCTTCTTATTAAGTTTGATAGGTAGTGCCTCGGTTGTGATACCAGTAACTGGCATAGCCTTTGTATGTGCCGCACCCAATCTCGGCATGTCACCTATATGGGTAGCTGTAATAGCATCAGTTGCAGAATCCATAGGTGAATTTTCAGGATACATTCTCGGGTTGAGTGGCAGAGAATTTGCCAAAAAAAGTAAACTCTATCCATCATTGGAAAATTGGACCAAGCGATACGGAGCCATAATGTTAACGATGTCTGCTTCAATACCAAATCCTTTTTTTGATTTAGTAGGCATATCAGCAGGAGCCCTCAGATATCCTGTTGCAAAATTCTTTGCAGCGGTATGGATAGGCAAATTAATCAAATCCCTGACAATAGCATATGGATGTTACTATGGCATCCAATTTGTAACAGAACTGTTTGGCAAATCTTAGATTTATATATCTACGAGCCACACACACTCATGAGTAATACTTGGTGGATTAGTTACAATTAACCAAGGTCTTTATCCAAATATCGGTTTCACTACAATTGATTCCGTGCGATCAGGCCCTGTTGAAATCATATCCACTGGACAGCCAACTAATTCCTCCAGTCTTTTGATATAACTAAATGCTGCTGACGGCAGATTTGCTACATCGGTTACACCGGCAGTTGGATTTTGCCAACCAGGAAAATCTTCATAAACCGGCTGGCATTGAGCGAGCATTTGGGAGTTCGCTGGGAATCCATCAAGTATTTCCCCATTCAGTCTATATGCCACACAAATCTTGACTGGGGAAATGCCGTCCAGGACGTCCAATCGAGTTATTATCAATGAAGTCATACCATTGATTTCGGCTGAATATCTGGCTGCGACGGCGTCAAACCATCCACATCTCCTCGGCCTGCCCGTGGTGGTACCATATTCCCAAGCTTTTTCTCTGATAAAGTCTCCAACTTCATCATTGATCTCAGTAGGCAAAGGTCCTTCACCAACTCTCGTGGTATAGGCTTTATAGACACCAGCAACCTGATGAATAGCGGCCGGACTGATACCTAAACCCGTGCAAGCTCCCCCTACCGTAGGAGAGGAGGCAGTGACAAACGGATAAGTACCATGATCAATATCTAACATGGAGCCTTGGGCCCCTTCCAGTATAACGCGCTTATTATTGCTCAGGCCATGACTGATCATCTGCTCAACAGGCCTTATAAAATCCCTAAGTTGATTAGCCCAATTCATGCACGTCTCATAGGCATTATCTACAGAAATTGGTGGTTGGCCATATAATCCCTCTATCAAGGCATTCTTTTGTTCCAGCACAAAACTCAACCTCGAATACAGATTCGCTTCGTCCAACAGATCTGTCATCCTAATCCCTATCCTAGTGGCTTTGTCTACGTATGCGGGTCCGATACCCATTCCAGTAGTTCCTATTGCACGTCCTCCCTGAGATCTAACCTTTTCCTCCAATCTGTCCAAGAGCAAGTGATACGGCATAACTACATGTGCCTTATCGCTTATAAATAGATTACTAACGTCTACTGACCTATCTTGGAGTTCACGAACTTCCTGAAGAAATGCATCGGGGTTAATGACCACTCCATTGCCTATCAAACAGGTAGTCTCCGGCCTAAGTATTCCCACTGGTATTAAGTGGAACTTGAATTCACCTGCATCCGTAATAACGGTATGCCCAGCGTTGTTGCCCCCATTAAAACGGGCGACAATATCGGCATCTGCAGATAAGAAATCAACTACTTTCCCTTTGCCCTCATCCCCCCATTGTCCTCCGATTATAGCGTAGGCTGGCATATTTTACCTTCAAACGACAAATTAATTGCTACCCAAAACGCTGAAGAGTATATCAAACACATAGCCACTTTGGAAGTATTCAAGACATTGGAAATAATTGACAACTGGCCAATCAGCACCAACTGCTATGAATACCTGTAACCAGCTCTCATAATATTAACTTTCACACCTGCTATTACCAGGCAGATGTTGTCTGTAAAGTTTGTCCTCCAACATGAATCCATAAATTCGCAATTATGCCTAACCTGAGTCTTTCTCCAATTTTTGTATTTCTTTTTCGACTTCCTGTAATCTAGCATAATCCTCTTCGTACAACTTATAGCAACGCTCCAAATACAATTGAGCGAGGAGAGCAGAAGATACGTTAGGTATTTGGATTGCCCTTATCAATCTGGATATCCAATAGTGCTCCGGCAAATATTTCGCCAAAGTAATGATCTCGTCCTCTGTTTCCTTCGTCAATCTTTCATCTGATCCATCTGTGGCAAATCGCAATTTACCCATTAACTTGGACAGTTCATTAAGTTTGTCGCCATCACCCATTAAGTCGTAAATGATGTCATTCACATTCACATTAGGGTCTGGATTATCGATTTTTGTATTCCAAGATTGTTCCCACAAACGAGTATATTCCTGCTGGAAATCGCTAACTACCTGAATTAAGTTCATGGAATCGTTGACGTCGCATGGTCCACCTGAAATCAAATCATCATCTCTGGCGTCCGCTAGTTGCCGTAACGTCTCAAGGCTATCACATTTTTCGGGCAATGGAGGAAAGGCGAATCCGGAGAGGTCCTGACCAGTCATGCCCTGCATCTGATTTGCAAACATTGGTGGAATATATTTTGATACATCTACCTTTATAGGCAAAGACAAAATATATGTCACCAGTATTACTTCAGGGTCATATTTATCATGGAAGAACAGCAAGGCATGTCCTTTCGGACGATCCCCTGTTCCTTTCTCAAAATATAGGTCCATGACTTGAATTCCTCCATAGAAGAAAGAAGATTGTATCTTTAGAAACAGTATACTACGAAAAACGCTTTTATTGCGGACACCATTTGACGTTATGCTAGAATAGTGTCAATGGGACTCATAAATCACTGCAGAGTGCCAATTGCCATACTTCGATGATATGATAATGGCAGCTTGCTAGGTAAAACAAACCACATTAATTACAGCAACAATCATAGACAGGAGGATTCAATGAATATGCAAACGTATACAACACCTGAGGACCGCCTTCTATTAGGTCCAGGGCCCAGCAATATCAATCCTAGGGTTACCAGATCAATGTTATTACCGTTAATGGGATACCTGGACCCTTTGTTCCTTAAAGTCATGGATGAATCCGTTGACCTATTACGGCAGGTATTTCAAACAACCAACGAATTCACCTTGGCAATCTCTGGTACTGGTAGTTCAGGAATGGAAGCAGCTCTCGTAAACATGCTAGAACCTGGGGATACTGCCGTGGTTGGCACATATGGCCTATTCGGCCAAAGAATCGCAGACATAGCTTCCAGATGTGGAGCGAATGTAATAACCGTTCCTGCTGAATGGGGCAAAACATTGGATGAGACGGAAGTAGCCAAGGTAATGAAATCCGCCGCGCCTGTTAAATTGTTGGCTGCTGTTCACGTTGAAACCTCAACAGGCATAGTACAACCGTTAACCGGACTGGCAAACATTGCCCACGAAAATGGGGCTCTATTCTTAGTAGATGCAGTTACATCTCTTGGTGGGGTTGACCTTCGTGTAGATGATTGGGAGATAGACATATGCTACAGTGCTACCCAAAAATGCGTTGGCTCACCACCGGGCATGTCACCGATAACCCTCAGTCAACGAGCTGTAGAAGTACTCAGAAATCGGAGCACACCTATACAAAGTTTCTACCTAGATCTACTACAGCTGGAGAGATATTGGCTCACTGACAGGGTTTATCACCACACAGCATCAATGCCAATGATATACGCAATGAGGGAGGCCCTCATGATGGTTATAGAAGAGGGATTGGGAAACCGACACAAGAGGCACGAGACCAATGCTCTTGCACTTCGATCAGGTCTGGCAGTGCTGGGAATGCATCCGCTGGCGCCAGAGGGATACCGAGCAGCACCGCTCACAGCAGTATTAATACCTGACACCATAGATGAGGCCAAAATTAGACGCAGTTTGTTGATGGAATACGGAATAGAGATAGGAGGAGGATTCGGTCCCCTAGCTGGAAAGATTTGGAGGATAGGACTTATGGGGGAATCCTCACAGGATAACAACGTTTTATACCTCTTGCACTGTTTGGAGTCAATATTAAGGCGTGAGGGCATTGAAATACTTCCCGGTGCCAGCATAGCCGAGGCCCACAAGGTATTGTTTGGTAATTAGTAAATTAGAATATCGAATAACTGGAAGATCTAATCCTGAATAGGTGATGGATCTTCCTCAATGCGGGACATGCAATTAAACCGTCACATTAGGAATCGCATTTTGTTGCAAAATTAATAAAATACAGGCTGATCCAAGATACCAGGCTTAGTAGTTTTATGTTCCACCTAGTCTGTTAATCTGATATGCTTGCAAACTAGAATCTAAGGCGCATTCGTCTAGTGGCCAAGGACGCCGCCCTCTCAAGGCGGAGATCACGGGTTCGACTCCCGTATGCGCCACCAATCCAAATATCGTGTCATTAAGCTATTCCTCTACGGGAAACAAAGAGCAAATGGAACATGGGTTCCGCTAAATGTCTTCGCTAGCCACACTATGTTGGTAAATCCCTACCATGATGCCTGTAATCTGGGGCATCAATAGGCACTATAGACACCAGAGTGATATCTTGAAGTCTAGACATAATTGGATCAGACTTACTTCCTTCATTCAATTCAGACGTAGTAATAACGGTAGGCAACCTGGCATCGTAGCGATGTATCAATAATTGGTTCAGTTTTTCCTTAGCCCATGGAGTGACATGCGTCATACCAAAATCCAACCCTCGAAGCACCAACAAGTTAGTATTACGAACTTGTTCAAAAAGCCGATAATAGCTTATTGTACTGTCAGGGCCAAAAGATTCTCTCAATCTATCCAGCAAATCAGAGACCAAGAAATATCTTACATCATCACCTGCACTAATACGTTCGTTGGTTATGGAGGTTGCCAGATGGGTTTTCCCGCAGCCTCTCGGGCCCATAAACACTAACCAACCTTCAGGATCCGCTGCAAAATGCAGGGCCATTTGATAAGCTGCCTCTAGGCTTTGTTTCTGTGAACTATTCGCCTTTTTACCATTAGTATCGAAGTTGGCAAAATTCATTCTGTTTTGGAGTTGCGGTTCCACCATGCCCCATTTATTATTCACAACATCGTTGCCGCCCAAATCGCATCTCGTAACGAGATCTGGATCAGATAGGCGAGTCTGCCATCGATAATCCATATCATGCAAGTCAATACTATGGGTTATGATTGTTGCAAGTCGAGCGGCATATCTGTAATTCAATACTTGGTAGAGTTTTTCCTGAGCCCATGGTGTCGCCGTATGACCTCCCAAATCATCCAATACCAAAAGAGGCGCGTCCCTAACTTGATAGAACAATCGATCATATGATATGTCAGTGTCTGGAGTATATGTGTGCCTCAAATGATCCAATAAATCAGGCACGAAAACAAAAAACACTGCAGAACCATTCCCCATTACACGATTTGCTATAGCCGCAGCCAAATGGGTTTTACCTGAACCACTCGCGCCACTTAAGACAAACCAACCATTAGGATCGTCAGCAAATTGCAGTGCCCTATCATATGCGAATTGAAATTTCAGCTTAGAATCTGCGTTTGTATCACGGCCCTGAGTAATGGTTTCACGAAAATCCACATTGATGAGGGGTCCCATATTGCTGTATCGTTGAAGCCTATCAATCCTAGAAGAGTAGTCTCCTTTATACTGGCAATCACATGGAATTGCTTTCCCAAAATATGCATGGCTTACAGGAACCTCTAATCTAACCCAACCAAAATCCCCACATATATCACATTCAGGTGGAGAGTTAGATTCTGAACCATCATCTGTTTGGTTTTGGTAATCCGTATTTTCTAATCCACTCTCTGGAGTTAATTTTTTCAGAATGTCCCCTAAACTCTCCATTTCCTTTTCCTTCCGCAGTCCATCCTTTCAAAATGGCCTGGATATAACGCCAGTTACGTTTATTACGTATAACTGACTCCTTAAATGCCTCCTGTATCCACTCCTTCGGGTAGGTTATCTCAGCTTCCTTCAATTCCTCCGCCATTATGTGACCTATAACCCCTATATTCTGTTCATATAGATTGAATATATTAGATGATTCACTATGGCCCAAAGACACGGCAATTTTGTCTGGTATTTTCAGTCCATCCACCCCTTGCGCAAGTAACGAAAATGACAACCTTCCATCCTCTGTATTTGGTATATATACAGTGTCGGGATTTCCGTCAATTTTGCAATTAATATACAACAATAATCCCAGTTCTCTTAATATATTCAGTACATCCAATAGGGAATCCCTGTCGGAACCAATGACCCTAAGCATTGTTCTATCACCCATAAGTTCATCGGTCGTAAAAAATTTTGGCAATCCATCTTTCTGGTGATATAGCCAAAACAGTCTAATCAAGCACCTTAGTGTTCTCGAGTCATCTATTTGTTCCAGAACAGTCCCAAATAACATGTTGGGCACAGGTGTAAGCTTGGATCCGTTGGGGAAACCTCCCGAAATACCCATTACACTCCCCCGGACGCGGGATTGTCCTCAAATCTAGCCATTGAGCCATTAAACCTCATACTTAAGTTTGCCAATGGTCCATGCCGGTGTTTAGCAACTATAAGATCCGCCAAACCCTGAGGGTATTCCTGATCCGGTGATTGACGTTCCCATTCATCTCTAGTCATTCGCTGATCTTCCCTATGTATAAACATAACCACATCTGCATCTTGTTCTATACTTCCGCTCTCACGCAAATCAGACAGCTGTGGCCTGTGAGAAGGTCTAGCCTCAACTGCTCGGCTTAACTGAGACAATGCTAGAACTGGTACATTCAGATCTCTAGCTATACCTTTCAATGCTCGTGTTATTTCTCCTATTTCCTGAACTCTATTGTCCCTCCTACTGCTTCCCTGGATCAACTGCAGGTAATCCACAATAACTAAATCCAGTTTCCTCTCCATATGCAAACGACGAGCCTTGCTCCTTATATCCACTATTCCCTGTAGAGGAGTATCATCTATGTATATAGGCATCTCTGATAATGCACCCGCTGCATTAACTATGCGCCTTTCTGGTTCCCCTACGTAGAGTCTTTGACGTACCCTCAGGAGATCCACATCTGCTTCACTAGAAAGAAATCTGTGGCCTATTTGTTCTCTGCTCATCTCCAAACTAAACACGCCTACTCCGGAACCTTGTCTGGCAGCATTGCGGGCTATATTCAATGCCAAAGTACTTTTACCAACACTGGGACCAGATGCCAGAACTATCATGTCAGATCTTTGGAAACCACCAAGCAGTTGATCCAATGTGGCAAAAGAAGTATAAACTGGAGTCTCACCAAGCTCGATGGGGTTCTCTAATCTAGCACTCTCTTCAAGATATTGGTCCAACACGTCTCGGATTGGAACAAAATCCCGTGTCTCTTGACCCCTGCGAATATGGAACAACATATCCTCTGCCTGAGACAAAGCTTTGTCCACATCCACTCCGCCGTTGTATCCTAACGATGCTATCTCACCAGCTGCACCAATCAACCGTCGTAGAGTATGCGTTCTGCTAACTATACGTGCATAGTGTTCTACATGAGCAGATGTAGGGACTGAATTGACTAGGTGACCTAAGTAAGAAGGCCCACCCACATCATCCAATTTCTCCAAAAGGGCCAACCTATGTCCGACTGTCACAGCGTTAATAGCCTCATTGTTTTGCCAGAGGGACAGGCATGCTTCATAGCACCACCTTGGTCTTTCAGCATAAAAATCCTCAGGTGACAACAGGGTAGAAACGGTGTTGATAGCCTCACTATCTATCAGCAAGGATCCAATCACCGACTCCTCTGCCCGTTCATCATGAGGTGGAAGTTGCTCTACATACATATCAACTGAGCGCTATTCCTCCATAGGTTGAATTAGCAAATCGATATTGGCTGTCAGCTCTGGGTGCAATCTCAATGTAGCCTGAAAATTACCTAAATCGTGTATAGGTTCGTCCAAAACAACATCGCGACGGTCTATCTCAACTTCCAGATCAGCAGATAGTTGTTGAGCAATCATAGTATTGGTTACAGCACCGTACAGTTTACCATTAGGTCCAGATCTCACACTAAGCACCACCTGTGAACTTTCCACTCTTTCCAAAAGGGCCTGAGCTCCATCTTTCAGCTTAGACTGGCGTTCCAATCCTATTTTCTTGATCGTATCTAACCTCGCCATCTCCTGGCTAGTGGCAGGGACGGCAATGTGCTTAGGAATCAGATAATTCTGGGCATAACCACGTTTAACTTCCTTAATATCTCCGGCACGCGCCACATGAGGAATATCCTCCAAGAAAATCACTCGCATAAACAAATCCTCCATTCACTGGATCGATACAATATTAGTTTAAAAAACAACCTTTGTGAAGATTTACACAACATATCGAACACGCTAAATCTCATTCGATGTTACATGGTAACACAATAGATCCCAAATCAAACATGCGAGC
The DNA here is from genome assembly GCA_964578255.1 of uncultured Dehalococcoidia bacterium. GTDB lineage: Bacteria > Chloroflexota > Dehalococcoidia > Lucifugimonadales > UBA2985 > CAZOCC01. The sequence goes on from CAZOCC010000018.1 coordinate 9,751, forward strand.
AATTAAATTGCTCGCATCATTCAGTTTGACTATTGAATCTTCTTATTCTGACGGAAGTCCCTTGCAGTACTGCATCTCTTATCTGAACATTCGGCTTAGCAATCTGAACTATAACGTAATTCATTTGCCATTCTTTTAGAATTGCATCAGCCACAATTTCGGCTAGGTGTTCCAAAAGATTCTTTGAAGGGCCTTTCATTATATTTTCGACAACCTTGTAAACCGCAGAATAATCTATTGTGTCCCTCAAAAGATCTGTTTGCCCTGCATTATGTAGATTCAACCCTAAATCCACGTCAACTACAAACGATTGTCCATCTTGTTTTTCGGAATCATTGACACCATGATAACCGTAGAAAACCATACCCTTCAAACTTATCAGATCATCCAGTTCACACACTAACGCGAATACCTTAAACTGCTAAAGTAGGCCCTATTAATAGGCAGAAACACATACCTTTATCAAGCCTGCAAGGTGCCACAATATCGAATTATTCACTACCTGACATTGATATATGTACATCGAGTATTTGCCTTGCCCGCTTCACAACCGGGGCGTCTATCATTGTGCCATCTATTGAAGTTGCCCCTCGTCCCATTTTCTCAGCCTCCTCAGAAGCTGCTATAACCTTTTTGGCGTAATCCAATTCCTCTGCACTAGGACTATATATTTGGTTTATAGGATCAAGCTGGGAAGGATGAATCGCTAGTTTGGCTTTATATCCCAAGTCCTTACCAAGTTGAATATCACGTTCCAAACCTTGAGTATCCCGAAAATTGGCATAAACAATGTCTATTGGTACTACATCTGCGGCCTGAGCAGCTATTGCCACCATTCCTCGCGGTATGAATACTTCATTGCCAGTATCCGTGCGTTGGGTTCCCATATCAACCGTAAAATCCTCTGCGCCGAAAGCCACAGCCACTATCCTGGTGGAAGCCATACAAATAGAGTAAGCATTGATTACAGCCAAGGCTGACTCCAGATACGGCACAAATTTTGTGCTACCTATCTCTATGCCCATACTATATTCGACGTCACTCAGGATCTTGTCCACTTCACGGGCATGCCAGGCAGTATCAACCTTACCTACATTGACTCCAAATAACCCCGGCCTAACAACTGCAGTGATATCGTCTTTCAGCAATCCCGTATCCAGAGCGTTAACTCTGCCCAGCACTTGTTTGCCGGTTGACACTATCACAGGTATCATGCTAGAAACAATTTCCCTAGCCAATGACTTTTCCGCCAGTGGTACAGAATCCTCAATATCAGGAACCAGGAAATCAGTAGGAAACGCCACAGCCTTCTCCAACATGTCTTTTCTGTTACCTGGAACAAAAATTAAACTTCTTGAAATATGCAATTAATTCACCCTATTCTGTCCGACGTTTGTGGGCTGCTAACCTAAAGTCACCAACATTCATGTAGACTTTTCCAAAACCAGCAACTTTAATCCAATCGATCACTGGTAAAAGTCTAGTCACATTCCAGAAATATAGACCGCCAAAAAGCACCAGCGATAGAATTCCAGGCCATTGATTTAAAAGCTAGGACGGCTTCCTTTCAAAATCCTCTAAATCTAATCCACCTATGAATTCCTTAAAAGCCGACAAGCGTCCTAGCTCATCTTCAGTCATCCTGGTCACAGCTGTTTCTTCCGGCTCACCCCCTATAATCGGCTTGCCAGTTTCTGCATCAAGGCCTACCCCTGCTTTATCCATAACCTCGTCTGCAACGTATATAGGAGCTTTCACTCTCACAGCCAACGCTATAGCATCGCTTGGCCTCGAATCTACTTCACAGCTCCCATCATTTAACCTAATTGTTATCTTGGCATAGAAGGTATCATTTTGTAATTCAGAGACCACCACATGAGATACCTCACCTCCTAATGTAGTAATAACCATGTCCAATAGATCGTGTGTAAGAGGTCGAGGAACAGCAACGTCCTGCAATTTTACCGCTATAGAGTCAGCCTCTGCAGGCCCAATCCATATTGGCAAAAACAAATCTGCTGATTTTTCCTTCAAGATGACTACTCTTTGATAGTTCATCAGGCTTACCCTGATACTGTCTATCACCATTTCCTGCATCTAAAGAAAAGCTCCTTCCATTTGTTTATAGACCAGTATTAAATGCCTACGACAACCAATTCTACGGCCATGCAGATAAGCATGTCAACGACCTTAATATGCCTAAATGGTATTTACCGCAGAGGAGATATTCACTTCATATATATGAAGCCAGACGGGATTTTTGTCGTTAGTAACTCGAATACAAACGTCGGACAGGAACACACAAGCGACATGAAGGAGTGAAGTGAAATATATTATTATGGACAGTAAGGCACAGGGACTGTTATAATCTTCGGGCGTACCCACTGGAACCTGGTTTTGTGTAATCACAGGTTAAGGAGTAACTCTAGCATATAATGTCAGAAAACGATTCTACATCCATACCATCGGGAGGGGCCCCCTTCCCATACAAACAAGTAGAGATCAGCGCTTTAGAGGAAATGGCCAGAGGATTGAGGCGTGACATACTGAACATGATAGCTTTGGCTGGAAGCGGCCATCCAGGCGGATCATTATCAGCAGTGGAGATATTACTTTCCCTTTATGTGAAGGTTATGAAGCACAATCCTTCTGATCCAGGAATGGCAACCAGAGATAGGTTTATTTTAAGCAAAGCTCACGCTTGCCCCGTGCTGTACACTACTCTAGCCTATTGCGGATACTTTGAAAGAGAGCACCTTTGGTCATTTCGTAAGATTAACAGTATGCTACAGGGCCATGCTCATATAATGACTCCAGGGGTCGAGATGTCAGGAGGTTCATTAGGTCAAGGCTTGTCATTCGGGATTGGCGCTGCCATCGGGGAGCGGTTGTCCGGTAGCGAATCCAGAACATATGTCCTGTTGGGGGACGGGGAATGCGACGAAGGTCAAGTGTGGGAAGCCGCTATGTCAGCTTCTCATTATCAAGTAGATAATCTCGTAGCAATTGTTGATAGGAATCGCATACAAAACGACCGATTTACAGAACAAGTCATGAATTTAGAGCCGTTAGCGGAAAAATGGAGTTCCTTCGGATGGCACACCATAAATGCCAATGGACACGATTTCCCGGAAGTATTAAACGCCTTAGAACAAGCCAACAATGTAAAAGGTAGACCTACTGTTATAATAGCTAACACAATCAAAGGCAAAGGGATAAGCTTCATGGAAAATAACCCTGATTTCCATGGCAAAGCTCCCACTCCAGATCAATTGGAAAAGGCCCTTTTGGAGTTGGATGTGAAATGATGAGGATGTCGCTATGACCACAAGTGCTTCAACAAGGGAAAGCTATGGGGCTGCCTTACTGGAACTCGGAAGGACCAATAGTGATATTGTAGTCCTTGGTGGAGACCTGAATAAATCAACATTCATCCATCTGTTCGCTCAGGAATTTCCTGACAGATTTTTTGACCTAGGCCCAGCGGAACAAAATATGATGAGCATCGCCGCCGGATTAGCCAGTACCGGGAAAACCGTATTTGCTAGTACTTTCGCTGTTTTCGGCTCCGGTAGACCTTTTGACCAAATAAGGATAGGCATTTCTCAGCCTCATTCGAATGTTAAAATAGTCGTAACTCACGCTGGCATTACACCAGGTGATGACGGCATGTCTGCCCAAGGTATCGAGGATTTATCATTAATGTGTGCCTTGCCTGGTTTTACTGTAATAGTACCAGCTGACGCCCCGGAGGCAGTAAAAGCAGTCGAAGCAGCCTCCAAAACTAACGGGCCATTCTACATACGTCTATCGAGATCGGCTACACCCGTAATACATGATGAGAAATTTAACTTCAAGATTGGGGTTGCAGAGTCAATGAGAGAAGGAAACCAAGCCACTATCATTGCCTGCGGAGTAATGACGAAATTGGCCCTAGACGCCTCAGAGGTATTAGCTGACCGCGGTATACAGTGTCGTGTACTCAATATATCCACCCTGCAACCTGTTGACGCAGAGGCTATAGTAACAGCCGCCAAAGAAACAGGGGCAATAGTCACCGCCGAGGAACATCTGAGACATGGCGGGCTTGGTAGCATAGTGGCCCAAACTTTGGGTGAAAGATTCCCGATACCTTTGGAGAGTGTTGCTTTAACAACATATGCGGAATCTGGTGACCCGAAATTACTGATGGAAAAATATGGATTAACAGCTGATGCTATAGTATCTGCAGTCAATCGTGTTATAGACAGAAAACAATAGATTGCAAAACGTTGATACGCTTGATACCCACATCAAATCGACCATAACCGCCTACTATGTGTATATGTTGAAATTGCATGGCAAAGCCTAACACAGAAACATCATCTCCTACCAAACAGAGTAATACACTGTCCAAGTCCAAGGTTGCAGCTGTGTACGCCACCCCTTCAACAGTTATGGCTGACATCGCAAGAGTGATGGAGCTTGCGGACTACAACTCGTACCTCAATCAACAGATTGATACCTTGCTAAAGATAAATCTATCATGGCAATACTACTATCCTGCTTGCTCCACGACCCCATGGCAACTTGAAGGAGTAATAAATACATTATCTGCAAGCGGATTTAATAATCTTATTGCCGCACACAATGGAACGGTGGTAGTAGATTCCCTGGAAGGTGAAATAAGAAACAAACAGAAACCTGTTCAAGAGAAGTACGGACTGCACAGTGTACACTTGGATATACCACCCAACGAATGGATTCCGTTTGAACCCAAGAGTGATATGCTTGTTCTAGATAAAATATTCCCAGAAGGACTCACTATACCTGCAATATTTCCCGGCAAGAATATAGTACACCTACCCACAATGAAAACGCATGTTTTTACCACCATGACTGGTGCTATGAAAAACGCTTTCGGAGGCCTTCTGAACCGCAAGAGACACTGGACTCATTCCATGATTCACGAAACCTTAGTAGATTTGTTAGCCATACAAAAAGAGATTCATCCTGGTATATTTGCAGTCATGGACGGCACCTTCGCTGGTGACGGACCAGGACCCAGAGCCATGCGATGGCATCAGAAAAATCTGTTCCTGGCAAGCGCAGATCAAGTTGCGATAGACGCCGTAGCCGCAAAACTAATGGGGTTTGACCCGATGTCCATAAAGTTTATACGGCTAGCCCATGAGCGTGGATTGGGTTGTGGCGACATATCTCAAATAGAGGTAGTGGGTGAAGATATATCAGATGTTAATTGGCATTTTGAAGGCACACAAAACACATTAGCTAGCAGAGGACAAAAACTGATTTATTGGGGCCCGCTAAAGCCATTGGAAAACATATTGCTGCGAAGCCCTATAGCCCCGTGGTCGTTCTTCGCATCCAACCTATACCACAATGCATATTGGTTACGTTTCATAGGCCAACGTAGAATTGAAGCGGCAATGAAGACAAGTTGGGGTCAGCTTTTTCAACAATATTAGGCGTGTATTCATTACTAATGTAACGGTCATATTAATCAATGACAAGTAGGCACCAGCACTGAATTTCCAGGAGTACAAATCATGACTGAACATTATGTTAACACGACTAGATTAAGCATAACGCAAAAAACTATCAGACATTTTAGGGAAACTCTGATAGGAGGATTGTTATTATTGATCCCGGCCATAGCAACATATCTGGTATTGCATTGGCTATTCCACACCGTTGACGGATTATTGCAACCGATCCTACAAGATAGGCTTCGTATGCATATTCCAGGCCTGGGTATATTGACACTCGTTCTTATCTTATATGTTGTTGGGCTGGCTGAAGAAAATTATTTGGGCAGTAGATTGTTCAGCATTGCAAAAAGGCTAATACTGCGAATACCCCTAATAGGATTTGTATATTCATCGGCAAAACAACTGGTTGATGCCCTATCAGGCAGTGAAGGAACCGGATTCAAACAAGTAGTAATGATAGAGTACCCGAGAAAAGGCACTTGGACCATAGGCTTCCTGACTGCAAATACTGCAGATGGAGAGGGCAACAAAATGAGTATAGTCTATATACCAACTGCTCCCACTCCAAATTCGGGATGGATAACCATAATACCAAGCCATGAGATTCGTTATACCGACCTTACTATACAGGCAGCGATGAGATTGGTTTTGTCGGGCGGAATTATAGCTCCTGAGGTAATGCAAATCAGCAAGTAGTACAAACCTTCTGCAAATCATATAATAAACAAAGGGCCGAATGCATAGTAATATTGAAAACAATACCAAGGCTGTAAAAGACCTCGCCGCAGCGTTGGGATTCGACATTGTGGGTATAACTTCCGCACTGGATTTCGACGATTTCGAGGTAATAGCACTAGAGCGACTGGAAAGCGGCCTGATGGACGGATTACCTTGGTATAATGCCGAGCGGGTCAAGAGAGGAAGCAAACCCTCTGAACTATTGCCAGGAGCTCGTTCAATAATCTCACTGGCAATGAGTTATATGACAGAACCACCTAGTGTTTCCGGAAATGCATTTATGGGCAAGGTAGGCAGGTACGCCTGGGGGCCAGATTATCACAAGGTAATGTGGGATCGCATGTCTGTTCTTATTGACAGCATATCACGAGAACTCCAGGTATCCATGAGAGCCAAAACCTATTGCGATACTGGTCCCATGCTAGACAGAGCGGTGGCTAAAAGAGCTGGTGTTGGCTGGTATGGCAAGAACACCAATATACTGTCTTCAAGCCACGGTTCATGGATATTCCTAGGGCAGATCATCACAGACTTGGTACTGCAACCAGACTCGGAATCCAAGAAGACATGTGGGCAATGCACCACTTGCATAGATATGTGCCCCACAGGTGCAATAATAGCACCTTACGTTTTGGATAACTCTAAATGTATTTCCTTCCTGACTATAGAATGCCGAGGAGAGATACCAATACAGATGAGGCCCCTCATAGGTGATTGGGTATTCGGCTGTGATATTTGCCAAGATGTGTGTCCAGTCAACCGAAAGGCTAAACCCACTCGTGAACCTGCGTTCCAGGTTGGAGAACATGGATTCACTTCCTTGGAACTAATACCTCTCCTGAGCATTACAGACTTGGAATTCAAACAGAGATTCGCGAACAGCCCCATAAGAAGGGCTAAACGATCCGGTCTGGTTAGGAATGTGTGTGTTGCTCTTGGTAATATCGGAGATATATCAGCAATACCAGCATTGATCCACACATTGAAAGACAAAGACCCTATGGTAAGATCTCATTGTGCATGGGCCATAGGCCAAATAGGTGGATCATTATCCTATAAAGCCCTGGAGGTTGCCCTGCAGGAAGAATCAGATGATGACGTCGTTGCAGAAATAACATTGGCCTTGGACCAAACTAACCAAATTATCAAAACCACTATCTGAGCGACTTTTTGTGTGTTTCAGGAGATCCATTATTACACTCGATGGAAACAAACAATAAACTGGGATCTTTATCAGAAATCCATTTAAAGATATACTTTGCGTTTCTGGTAATTACAAACCCACCCCTAGTGCTTCAATTTCCCTTTGGGTCAAATTAAAGTACTTTGCGTCGCGATGATGCATTACCAAGGCACTAACTGATGCCTCCGGATCCATCATGAATTCGTCGGTTAACTCAACCCCAATGCTTTTATGTGGTTTTAAAAGCCTCCATAGGAGTGCCTGATCCTCTAACCTTGGACACGCTGGATATCCAAAGGAATATCTCCGCCCAGTGTATCTGGCCCTAAACAAATCTTTCTTATCAATATCTACAGGGTCAGGAAACCCCCACATACTTCTTATGCGTTGATGCAAGAGTTCAGCAAAGGCTTCAGCACCCTCAAGAGCCAAAGCTTGAAGTATGTGAGCGGCCAAATATTCGCCTTCATCAATCCATTGATTGGATAAAGTTCGGACAGACTCTCCCACAGTAGTGACGAAAAATGCCACATAATCAGGTGTGCTCCGGGAACCATCCAGCAAATAATCCGCTAAACACAGCCCGTCGCCAGATCCCTGGCGCCCAAATTCAAATCGTTCCAGTTCTCGAGTTCCATCGGGGGACAATACCATAACAGAGTTTCCTTCAGATACTGCCCTGAAAAACTGATACACTGCCTTGGCCTTTATCCCATCATGCCTCAACATGAATTGTTCAACCTGTTTGACTTTCTCTCTCAGTTGCACGGCTTTTGCTTCACCTAGTTCAAGTGAATCCTCGAATCTACCTCGATATCCTAAGTGTCTTGTATAAAGTACCACTGGATTAATATAGCTGAAAATTTCCGCCAGATCGTAGTCTATTATCATGTGATTCTTCAAATCTGGGGGTATGGGCGGATTACTAATTGGCACTACCGAACTTCTATTCGAACTCAACTTTGATGTTCCCATACCGGATTCAGCCTCTGAGTATCTAGATGCCTCAGATGCCATCATTTCCTGTGTCTCCAGATTCACTTTTAGTCTTAAAGAGTCATAGGATTCTGGATCACATATCTGATGAGCCAAATATAATCCTTCCATCGCATCTTGTGCGTAAGCCACCAAACCTTCATATTCTGCTGCTATCTTCAGTCGTGTAAATCGATTACTCAAGGCAGCACCTCCCACCAAAAGTGGAATCCTAAAACCAGCCCGGTTCAAATCTTTAGCAGTTTCTACCATCATTTGGGCAGATTTCACTAAGAGTCCAGATAAACCAATAATATTCGGCTGAATTTCTGTAGATGCTTCAATTAATTCTTGTGGCAATACCTTTATCCCAAGATTAACAACCTTATAGCCATTATTGGTCAATATAATGTCCACTAAATTCTTACCTATGTCGTGAACGTCGCCTTTTACTGTAGCCAATATGATTGTGCCCCTATTCAACATGTCATGTTTATCCATATAAGGCTCGAGATGAGTAACTGCAGCTTTCATACTCTCGGCAGATCCCAGAACCTCAGCGACAATCAGTTCATTAGCAGCGAACAATTTGCCAACTTCATCCATACCAGCTAGTAATGGACCATTGATTATTTCCAATGCTGACCTCTCATGTAATGCCTGATCAAGGTCATCAAAAAGCCCTTGCTTAGTTCCCTCTATCACACAATTCGCAATACGTTGGTCTAGAGGCAAAGAAGCTCGCTCAGCAGCTGAACGTTCTGGTTTCTTACCTCTAAAATAATCAGCGAATGCTGCCACTGGATCTTCACCACGCCACCAAATCAGATCTTCTGCCAACTTTCTCTCGTCCAACGATATTGAAGCATATCTTTGGATTAATTGTGTGTTAACTATTGCCATATCCAATCCAGCCTGAACGCAATGATAGAGAAACACTGAATTAAGCACCTCGCGCCCTGCCTGAGGTAATCCGAACGAGACATTGGATATCCCCAATATGGTCTTGGCCTTGGGGAGATGCTGTTTAATCAAGCTAATGCCTTCTATGGTCTCGACTCCAGAGCCTATGTAGTTCTTGTCACCAGTAGCAATAGGAAAAACTAAAGGATCGAATATTATGTCCTCTCCTGCCACCCCATATTGGCTAGTCAATATTTCGTAGGACCTTGTGGCAACCTCTAATTTCCTCTCCTTAGTTATGGCCTGTGCTTGATTTTTGTCTTCATCTATACAACCAACCACCAAGGCTGCTCCGAATCTTCTAGCCAATGGTACAACATCTTTAAAACGTTGCTCACCGTCCTCGAGATTAATGGAATTAATGACACACTTACCTGGTGTTAGTTTTAATGCTTCGCCAAGAACTTGTTGATCTGTAGTATCAAGCATGATGGTTGTCTTAATTCTTTTGGTCAACTCTTTCAAAAACCTCACCACATCAGATACTTCGTCCCTATCCGGATCCTGAAGACAAACGTCCAAAATTTGCGCCCCGCCTCTGACTTGTGATCTTCCGATCTCAGCCATATCTTCCCATTGTTCTTCAGCAACCAATTTCTTAAAACGTCTGCTGCCCAGAACATTAGTGCGTTCTCCCACCAGAATTGGCCTGTTGTCAGATTCAATCACCAAACTCTCTAAACCCGACACAAAAGTGTCAGATTCTCCCACACATTGTCTAGGTTGCTTTCCTGATGAAGCCCTGGTGATCTGTTGTATATGTTCAGAGGTTGTCCCGCAACAGCCTCCCATAATATTGACCCAACCTTCCAAACAGAATTCTTCCAGAGTAGCTGCCAGAGAATCTGGGCTCTCGTTATATTGCCCATCCTCATCGGGCAGACCAGCATTCGGCACAACAGCCACAGGAAATTTGGAAATACCAGATATCGTCCTTATATGATCTCTCATAAATTCAGGACCAGTCGCACAGTTCATACCTATCCAAAGCAAATCTCTATGAGCAAGAGACCTGTAAAAAGCTTCTATATCCTGCCCGCCTAAGGTAGTGCCCATAGTCTCAATAGTGCACTGGATAGCGACTGGGACATCACTGCCCACCTCTATAGACAATCTGTCTACAGCAACTAGTGCTGCCTTTACATTCAATATATCCTGAGATGTTTCTATCAACAGGAGATCCGCTCCACCCTCTAACAATCCTTTGGCTTGAACGTAATAATTGTCCGATAAATCATCCCAAGATATGCCACCTGTCACAGACAGAGCTTTGGTAGTGGGGCCCATTGATCCGGCCACAAAAACAATCCTGCTGGACGTCTCATATTCTTCGGCAACTTGCCTAGCCAACCTTGAGGCCTGAGTACTTATGGTTAGAGCCTGGTCCCCAAGGCCATATTCCTCAAGAACAACTGGTGTGCTACCGAAAGAATTGGTCTCAATGATGTCCGACCCTGCCTCCAAATATAGCCTGTGAATACCTTTAATAACATCTGGTTTAGTAACATTCAAATATTCGTTGCATCCCTCAAATGTTGGACCCCCAAAATCCTGGGCAGTCAAATCTAAACCCTGGATAGCTGTGCCCATTGCTCCATCCACAATGAGCACTCTTTGGAGTAGTAATTCTTTTAGTTTTTCAATTCTGTCAGTCTTGTTCATTTCAAAACACCCACGACATACAACAATCGTCAAATCCGACGCATTAAGCCGATATCATGTTTATACCATATCGAGATTGTACGATTTAAAAGCTATTTTTGGAAGGGAAGTTACGTCCCAACCAATCTCGCGCCGCCTCTACAGCCAAATGTTCACTACGAAAACGATGGCCTACACCAGGCAATATATTAATCTCTTTAAGATCACCAGCTACCTCAAATAGTGAATGAACATTTGACACACTAACCGTTTCGTCAGAGTCACCATGCAACAACAAAATGGGTTTAGAATGAATTCTGCCGACCCAATCCATGGGACTTATTCCAATGCCTTCCGAAGCCCATTCTTCTGTAGATTGTGGGAAGTCAGGGTCTCTAATGAGACCTTGATCTCTTAATCTCTTGATGTCCTCTTCGGGGTTAGATCTCATGCCAAATACCGCCGGACTGGCAAATGAAATTAGTCCAGCCACATCATCTCTAACGGCACTGACATAAATCGCAATGGCAGCCCCCAAACTTGATCCTAGTAACACAATCTGCCCTTTATCCACGGTGGAAATATTTGAGGCCCATGAAATCACAGATTTTAAGTCTTCAACCCAACCAGCATAATGGAAATTGCCCGTACTGTGACCGGTTCCACGAAAGTTGAAAATCACAGTTGCAAAACCATCCCACGCGAAGATTTCTGCCAGTTGAAGGTAAGTTACACCTTGATCAGAAACATTGGCCTGGTCACCAATATCCAATTGTGAAGATCTTGGGGTGGAAGGCATGCCATGACAGATTATAAGCCCGGGATGTGGGCCTTTACCGTCGGGACTCAATAAGGAGGCCGACAGAGAGACTCCTTGACTGTTGATCATATAGTCACTACGTGAAACCATAACATGCTCCAGTTGAATTAACCAATGGTGCCTAAAGCCATAATAACCAAGGTAAACCTTGTACTCTGCCTAATAATTTTGTTTACAATAATCTATATTTAACTGTTTCCTGCTTAAAGCGCAATAGCGTATAATCTGGCATTAGTTGAAGAAAACCTATGAGGAGACAGTACATGACGACTGTGAACATTTACAGATTGCCAGAAAATCCTGCCCCGGAAAAATACGAACTGACACTGACGCCCGACGTGAATAAGTCAGTATTTGCCGGACAAGAAAGGATAACACTGAGGGTAGACAAACCGATAGATAAGATATCCATAAACTCCGTGGAATTGGAAATTCAACGATGCGAACTGATTCAGGATAATGGAACCATTCTTACGCCAGATGAAATAATAGTAGACGACAGTCAAGAGATAGCGACATTTACATTTAGCCAAACCGTAAAACCCGGGATACATTATTTAGACATTTGGTTCAGTGGGGTTTTGAACGATCAACTAAGGGGATTCTACCGTAGCCAATATTACTCCAGCGACGGAGAGATTCGCTATATCGCTACCACACAATTTGAAGCCACTGATGCCAGGCGCGCTTTCCCATGCTGGGACGATCCAGCGGTGAAAGCTGTTTTCAACGTGACTCTAGTTATACCAAATGACCTTGTTGCCGTATCCAATACAATGATTGAGAGCGAGACGGATACCGGAAATCTCAAAACCGTCAGGTTTTTCGACACACCTAAAATGTCCACATACTTATTGGCGTTTATAGTCGGTGACTTGGCTTGTGTGGAGCAGAAGGCAAATAACGGGACTCTCGTGAGGGTATGGGCTACAAAAGGCAAAGAACAGCACGGGTATTTTGCACTAGAGAATTCGGTCAGGATGTTGGCTTACTTCAACAATTATTTCAACATACCATATCCTTTAGACAAACTAGATCACTTAGCTATACCAGACTTCGCCGCCGGTGCAATGGAAAATTGGGGGGCAATAACCTATAGGGAGACTGCTCTACTTTACGACCCTCAGAACTCCTCTGCTGGTACCAGGCAGCGAATCATGGAAGTAGTAGCTCACGAAATGGCACATATGTGGTTTGGTGACCTTGTAACCATGGAATGGTGGAATGACCTGTGGCTCAATGAAAGTTTCGCATCCTGGATGGGCGACAAGGCTGTGGATAACATATTCCCAGAATGGGAACAATGGACTCAATTCGTTTTCCAAGATACCAATACAGGCCTGAGCCTGGATGGCCTTAGGAATTCACATCCCATAGAGGCCCACGTAGAAGACCCTAACCAGATCAGGGAACTATTCGATGCCATAAGCTACAGCAAAGGTGGCGCTGTCTTAAGAATGTTGGAGGACTTCTTAGGCGAAGAGACTTTCAGACAAGGACTATATCGTTACTTGGACACACATCAATATGGAAATGCCAGAACAGAAGATTTGTGGGCAGCACTTGAAGTAGTTTCTGGTCAGCCAGTAACAGAAATTATGAATTCGTGGGTTAAACAAATGGGATATCCGTTCATCAGTGTCGAAATAGAAGAAAACTCATCAGATACCAACGTAACATTGACACAAGAAAGATTCCTGTACGATCATCTGCTATATGAAGACAAGAAGGACCCAACAACATGGCAAATACCTGTAAGCATAGCAACCAGCACTGGTAACAAAATATCATTACTGATGGAAGATAGTAGAAAAAGTGCTACCTTCAACAAAGTTGCCAGCAGTCAGCAAATTGACTGGATTAAAGTCAATTTTGGCCAGACAGGCTTTTATAGAGTTAACTATCCAGCAAATCACTGGTCCAAAATAAAAGACGCAGTAAGAAACCAACAACTGTCAGCAGTCGATAGGCTTGGTGTGCAAAATGACTCATACGCTTTGGTAAGGGCTGGTCATCTTCCAGCCACCGAATTCCTGAAACTCGCTGATTCCTACAAATCAGAACGCGATTCTTCTGTTTGGGGCGACCTATCCAGCAACCTGAAAGGGATGGAAAACCTTATAATTGACGAAAGTTACCTGGATAATTTCCAGGAATTTGCTAGAGGCCTTTTCCAAGGCTTAGTGAGTCATGTTGGATGGCAATCACGTGAATCAGAAGGGCATCTCGACTCTATATTAAGAACTATTGCTTTGGGTCAAGCCGGCTCATATGGAGACATGCAGGTTGTAAATGACGCCAAAGCAAAATTCGAAGAATTTCTGACAGATCAGAATTCATTACATCCAGACCTTAGAGGAGCTGTATACTCAATAGTGGCCCAAGAAGGGGACGTATCCACATACGACACACTTTGGCAGTTAGAAAAAAATGCCGAGCTACACGAAGAGAGAGTTCGTATACTTGGGGCTTTAACCAGATTCCAACAAAAAGACATATTGGAGGATGTATTACAAAAATCCTTATCCGAGGACATTAGGTCCCAAGATTCTGTATTGGTGATCGTCTCATTAGCAGCTAATCGTTTCGGGAGAAGGTTGGCGTGGGAATTCATAAAAGATAACTGGGAAGAATTTGACAGAAGATACGGTGGTGGCGGCTTTGCCTTAATGAGATTAGTCAGTATAAGTGGTGGCTTCACAACACTTGAAATGCAAAACGATGTGCAGGAGTTTTTCAGATTAAATCCAGCCCCATCTGCACAAAGGACTATACAGCAATCTATTGAGCGTATAGGGTTGAACATAGCATGGTTGAGCAAAAATAGAGATGGACTGGCCAAATGGTTCAGCCAAGATTAACTCAGTGTTGACCTTTAACTTTGCCATGCTATAATGGTCATAACCTAAAATCATAATCAAGGAAGAGCTATGCAAGAATTTGAATACGTAGCACCTACAACACTTGAAGACGCCGTTAGATTAATGGCTGAAAAGGGCCCCAAGGCCAAAGCCTTGGCAGGAGGGACGGATGTCCTGGTCCAGCTTAGAGGTGGTAGATTCCAGATAGACCGCCTAGTAGATGTCAAAAATATACCCGAGATGAATGAATTCTCATGCTCAGAGTCAGATGGGTTGACCCTTGGAGCAGCGGTAAAATGCGCCATAATATATGAAGATGCAGAAGTTCAGCGGTTGTATCCATGTTTGGTGGACAGTGCATCACTTATAGGTGGCATACAGATTCAAGGCAGGGCAACCATAGGCGGCAACCTTTGCAATGCAGCACCAAGCGGAGATTCTATACCTTCACTGATCGTCCTTGGTGCCACTGCGAATGTCGTTGGCCCGAACGGAACAAGGGTTGTGCCAGTTGAAGATTTCTGCACTGGACCGGGAAGGAATTCCCTGCAAGATGGTGAATTGCTCGTTTCCATGCATATACCCGCACCTAAGAAGGGGTTTGGGGCCAATTTCTTGCGATTCATTCCTAGAAATGAAATGGACATCGCCATCGCTAACTCCGCCACGTCAGTGCAATTAGACGCTGCGGGGAAAATAGTTTCTGCGAGGATAGCCATTGGCTCAGTTGCACCAACAGTAGTATTCGCTCGTGAAGCAAGTAACCTGCTGGCAGGCAAGGAAGCCAATGAGACATCCATAACTGAAGCGGCGGAGGCAACCAAAGCATCTGCTACACCTATCAACGATATGCGTGGAACAGTCGCACAGCGAATCCATCTGGTAGGTGTGTTGACGGCAAGATCATTACGGTCAGCTATAGAAAGAGCTAGAGAGGGATAAAGAAAATGGCAGATAAAGTTCACGTTAGCACAACAATTAACGATAACCAGGTAGATTTTCTCTGTGAAAGTCGTCAAAGTTTACTGGAAGTATTGAGAGATGTCCTTGGCATGACAGGTACCAAGGAAGGTTGCAACGACGGTAACTGTGGCGCATGTACTGTCATTATGGACGACCGAATAGTAGACTCGTGTTGCGTCTTGGGAGTAGAAGCCCAGGGCAAAAATATAACTACTATAGAGGGAGTAGCTACTCCTGACGGACTTCATCCACTTCAGCAGGCTTTCCTTGAAGAAGCTGCACTGCAGTGTGGTATCTGTACACCAGGATTTATAGTGGCATCTAAGTCTCTATTGGATAGAGAACCAGATGCTGATGAAGGACGAATTCGGCATTGGCTGGCTGGCAATCTGTGCAGATGTACAGGTTACGACAAGATAGTACGGGCAGTACTTAAGGCTGGTGAGGAAATACGAAAATCCTGATCAGGATAGTTCAGAGTTAAACAAAAACTCCAGAATGGCGCGAGTCGTTCTGGAGTTTTTTTATGGGACTCTACGGTAAATTTCCTGTGAAGACTCAACTGAGACAATGCCGTCATCCAGTAATTTTCTCAAATGGGCCAAGACATTTCTGGTTGCCCCTCTATATAGGCCTTCTGGAAGATCATCCGGATATACATATTTCACAATGTCATCCAAGTAACTAAATCCATTATCCATAGCATCCAACACCTGCTTCTCGCGTTGATTGCGGTGGTCGATATATTTATGTATGAGTTTAGATCCCTCTGGAGGCATAACAACTGGGCCGTGACCAGGGCATATTACATCTATCCCAAAATTGGCAAGTCTATCCAAAGACTCCATATAATCTTTCAAATTCTGTACGGTGGTGGAAGAACTACCAAGCACAGTGTCACCCGTCAGCATTACTCTGTCGCTAGGAAGGTAGAAACATACGTGTGATTCATCATGTCCTGGAGTAAATATTGCCTTTAGGGCGATATTGCGGCCAATTACCACATTTTCGTCAGGCTCTAATGCCGAAACGTGATCATCTCCAACAACTGAGCTTAGTCTCTCAACCAGTTTCGGATGACACCTGACGTCAGAGCCAGTAATATCAAAAATCTTATCCAGGCCTCCAACATGGTCACTATGACTGTGCGTTATCAAAATCGAATCTATTGTCGGCCTGCCCAAAGATTGGTAGGCATCCAGAATCTGACTCGTCCATTGCATGTCATCTTCGCCAGTATCTATCAGGGCCATTCCATACACAGGATCACCCACAAAGAAAATATTGGATCCCCCTGGGTGACTTACAGCCGTATCAGCAATATGTACTGAGTATACGTTAGCTGTAACTTGCACAACATCACCTCCAAGTTAATGAGGCCACTAAAATAGCACCCTTTATATACGAATGATGGTATTACCGTCTCTATACCATCGTTCCTTTAAATAGTCACTAGCGTCAAGAAGTTTTTCAAGAGTTTTGTATTGGGAAAGACTGAGTTTAGAAACACCCAACGAATTCGCAGCGGAAGCCGCTGCAGATGGTCCAGGGATAGATTGTCCACCATTCGGTGCTCTTTTGGACCAAGCCAAATCAATTTCAGGTCCCCATGTTTCTGGTCCTCTTTCCGATTGACCAGCAAGATCTATCATCTCAACAATCACATCACCAGGGCCTCTTGGCCGCAAAACACTAACCCGCCCGGACGCTTCCAAATATCTAGTGAATGTAGAATGGCCCATGGCACGAAAGTTGAAGCTTGGATCTAGTCTCTGAAGAGTTTGATTCAGCTTACTGCCTACTACCCTTCCCTCTTCATCCATAGTTGCCATCATGCCACGGACCAATAATGAGTCATTAGTTGATTCAGAAGAATGTGAAGCGTTGACTATGCGGGCTTCTTCGTCAAGGTAAATATACCTATCACATGAAATCACTAAAGCCCTTGATGTAGTAGCTCGCCTACCAGCTCCGATTACAGACTTGCCTCCAGCCCTCAATCTGCTGACTAGAGGGACAAAATCACTATCGGAAGATACTATAACAAAGGTATCAATGGGCGCCTGATATAATATATCTAAAGCGTCTGTAACCAGCCGTATGTCACTTGAATTCTTTCCTGATCCTGTGCTATGAAATAGATGGACAGGCTCTATACCAAGATCCTGCACTTGTTCTTTGGTGTGCCTGGCAGCTGACCAATCAGTGTAGGCACGCTTTATAGTTATGCGACCAACGTCAGATATTTGGTCAAACAATCCCTGAATTGCCCTCAAACCCACATTTTCAAAATCAATGAGTACAGCAACCTGATGCTCGGTATTAGAAAAATTACTATTCAATATATTATCTCCTGCGATTACATTATTTTATTGATTAGTCTATAGATACAAGTTCTATGCGAAATGTCAACGTTTTGCCAGCTAATCTATGATTTGCATCAACAATAAAATGATCCACTCCGATTTGCAAAATAACCCCAGACCCACCATTAACAAATCTTACGCTATCCCCTATCCCTGTGCCCCCTGGAAGCTGATCGATAGACAATTCTACAATAAGATTGTCCTGCCTCTCTCCGTAGGCATCCGCAGGATCCAGCACGACAGTAATCACTTCACCTACATACATACCTTTAACCGCACGATCAAAACCTTGAATCATCTGTCCACTGCCCAACACAAACCCAAGCGGGTCGCGACCTGCAGAGGAGTCAAATTCTTCGCCATTATCCAAAGTGCCAGTATAATGAACTAAGACCTTGTCTCCATCTTCAGCTGTCGTTTTCTCGGGCTGAAGACCGCTTACTACAGAAAAGGTCGTTGGAGTTGGTTTGCTTTCATTACATGACGCAAATATCAAACATGCCGGGATAAGCATAACCGCACACAAAACCAACGGGCGATAATATACATATGCCACTATCGCCATTGCAACGTTTCAGCTAATGCCATAAACTTTCTTACACATGTATAGTGCTCAACAAAC
The DNA here is from genome assembly GCA_964578255.1 of uncultured Dehalococcoidia bacterium. Classification (GTDB taxonomy): domain Bacteria; phylum Chloroflexota; class Dehalococcoidia; order Lucifugimonadales; family UBA2985; genus CAZOCC01. Next base: position 28,375 of record CAZOCC010000018.1, read on the forward strand.
ATCCTACAATATGTTACCACTACAATAACACAACGCTCAGTATACACCGTTTAGCCCAGATTGTATAAATCAGGTACAGTTACAACTCTCTGTGCAAAACATTACCCTACATTTGTCCCAGGCAAAATCCTGGAATGATTGACTGCATGGTTCATTAGGCATATGATATTTCGGTTCGCATAAACATTTCGGTTCACATTAAATAATTTACAGGTTTCTAATACCACTCATGCAGTACGATAAAGATTCGAAACAGATTCTCATTAAACAGGTCACTATAGCAATAGAGGAATTCCTAAACACAGCACCACGCAATGTTTCCAAAGATTGGTTTAAGTCTGACCTCACGATGGCTCAAGTCAGAATGATGTTCCTATTAGAGGAGATGCCTGGCAGCCGTATGGGTGATATCGCAAATTCATTAGGTATATCAATGCCAAGCGCAACTGGTATAGCTGATCAATTAGTCAATAAACAATTAATTGAACGTCTCCCTGACATTGAGGATCGCAGATCAATCCTGTGCTACCTAACAGGATCAGGGCTAGATATTACTAGACGTCTAACTGCTGTCAGAAGATCCAACTCGGTGATACGCCTTGAACCATTGTCTAACAATGAGTTAAGTCAACTTTTGACCGCAATGAATACAGCCATTAAAGCTATCAATAAAGCCAAATCTGCACAAAACTCGGAACCAATTTCTGGCAGGATAAATTGAGCGAGAAAAATTACACTGAAAACAATAGCCAGATAAAGCATGCGTCTGGTGCGGAAAACTCAGCGGAGAAACCAACACTTTCTGTAACCACTGATAAGCCGGGCTCACCACCAGTTGGCGGGAATTCTGGTCCTGTAAACATGGCCGTGGGAGGCATGGGCAGAGGATCTGGCCTCTCTATAAGCCAATTGAGAACCTTTACATCTTTTAAAAACCATGCTTTTCGCCTCTACTATGCAGCAATGCTGGGTCAAATGGCAGCAATGAATATGCAAATGATAGCTAGGGCGTTATTGGTATACGAATTGACAGGATCTGGAGCCGCACTGGGCCTTATGGGCTTGGGTAATGCTATGCCTATGTTATTTTTCTCCCTATTCGGCGGGGTTATCGCAGACAGGGTAGAAAAAAAACATGTGCTATGGTTAGGGCAAGCAGGATCAGCTTTGGTATCCTTAGGCGTAGCACTATTATTAATCTTCGACATCATGACTAAGGAAAACAGTGGATCCTGGACTCTTCTCATAGTAGCAGGACTGATCCAGGGTACTATCATGGGTTTGATGATGCCTTCACGCCAGGCAATGATAGCGGATTTAGTTGGCCAAGAGCAGCTCATGAATGCTGTAGCGTTAAATACCTTCGGCATGAATTCCATGAGACTCTTAGCTCCCGTACCGGTAGGATTCATAATTTTCCAATTTGGTTATGAGTCTGTTTACCTGGTAATGACTGCCATGTACGTATTAGCAGTTTTTTTCATAGCACTCATGCCTAAAACAGGAGTGGTCAGCCTGAAGGGTCGTGGTGCCATGAAGGACGTGGTGGATGGACTGAAGTATGCTTGGCACGACCATACCATATTCATCATTTTGGTCATAACATTTGTAGTCACATTGTTGTCCATGCCATACATGATGCTCCTGCCAGCCTTGACTGAAGATGTTTTGAACGTTGATTCTAGGGGATTTGGATTACTGCTAAGCATATCAGGAGTTGGAGCCATGCTGGGATCTATAGTTCTAGCCTCCTTGCCTAACAAGAAAAGAGGCCTGATGTTGATGGGGGGCAGCCTAATACTTGGATTAGCGCTAATAGGATTATTCTTTTCAAACTCCTGGATGCCGTCACATGCATGGCCATTAGCATTGGGTTTCATATTCTTCGTAGGCATTGGCCAAACCGCCAGAATGACATTAGGCAACACATTGCTGCAGTACTACGTTCAAGAGCAATATCGTGGGAGAGTTATGAGTCTAATGATGATGGAATTCGGATTAACCAGCGTGGGAGTATTCTTCGCTGGGGTGTTAACAGACATGATAGGGGTCGAGTGGGCGGTCGGAGGACTGGCTATATTATTGGTAATCTACTCCGCATACGTAATAATTTTCATGCCAAAGGTTAGGAATCTTGACTAAAAATGCCTATATTATCTGCCAAAGTCCCAACTAAATCATGGAGTGAAACTTGAGGTCGACCACCACTCCACAACCCAACAATCATACAGATGACCAGTACCCGGAAAATACTGGCAAGCGTTCTATACTAAAAGACACCTTCGCATCACTGGCTTACCGAGATTTTACATGGCTATGGATTGGGCAAATTACGCATTCCTTCGCTCTGTGGGTTGACCAAGTTGCCAAACCATTGCTCATACTTTCACTCACTGATTCACCTATACATTTGGGGTTAGTATTAACAGCCAGAACAATACCAGCAGTAGGTTTTGGGTTCCTTGCCGGAGTAGTTGCTGATAATTTTAATAGGCGTCTAGTGTTACTGGTAACAAAGATTGTTGTCTTCGTAATAACTGTACTATTCACCATACTGGTGATAATGGGATGGATGGAACTTTGGCACATGTACGCCTACAACATTTTGCGCGGGGCAACCATGGCTTTCGATCAGCCAGCCAGACGGGCATTGATTCCTTCTATAGTACCAACTAATTTGGTAACTAATGCCATGGCCCTAAGTACCGGCAGTATGACAGCCACCAGAATCGCCGGTGCTGCTGGTGCTGGTCTGCTAATAAGCTCGGTTGGATTTGGTGGCGCCTATGCAGTGATGTCTTTCATGTATATAGGAGCAATATTCTCTACCTGGATGTTAAGACCATTAGAACACCATAGGTCAGGATATCAAGGGATACGCAGCATGGGAACAGATCTCATAGATGGCCTAAAATATGCATGGCGTTCACCAGATATACGAGGAGTACTGATAATATCGCTGGGCTGGTTTACATTCGGGATGGCGTTCATGCAGGTTTTCGCTCCTCTCTTCGCTGTGCAAATTCTTGACATAGGATACAAAGGTTTCGGCTATATGATTTCAGTATCGGCAATAGGGGGATTAGCAGGCGCACTGGTTTTGGCGGCCGTAAATCCTTCCAAAGGACGCGGACTAATGATGCTCGGGCTATTGGCTCTTTTCGGCATTCTGCTAATTACATTTTCTGCATCCACATATCTGCTTTCTGTACCTCTGGCATTTGCAATTATGCTGTTCCTAGGAGCCGGTCAATCAGCTTTCATGCCGCTGATTAACGCCATACTAGTTGAAAAAGCAGAGGAAAACATGCGAGGCCGCGTACTAGGAGCACTCAGCCTAGACCGAGCCATGACCACATTTGGAGGTGCCCTGGCAGGTTTCTGTGCAGCGGCTTTAGGAGCACAAGTTTCTCAGATTGTCTTCGGACTTGGCCTGATAATCACAGCGGCTGCCATGTTCGTGTTCTATCCTGCATTAAGAAAAATTCAGTGATAATATACAGTTATACATATCATACCTATTTTATGCCTTTGAATATCAATAGAATCTATTGGTGAAATTTGTTAGCCTACAACACTACTGGCAATAATTAACAGCCATGGGGAATTCAAATAAATTCTGAACATTTAAGGCTCTTAATAGCCGCATCCAATCTATTAACGGAATTAATAAGATAACGACGCTCCCTGACACCTTCAAAATCACATTGAGCGCCGACAATTACCCAAAAAACGAATATCTCCAACATTGATAGTCGATAGTCAATAAAGCAATCTGCAAACGGATAATCAGTAATGTTATTTTCCAACAAAGTGGAATGGTAAATTCTGATGAGCTCTCTTTCTTGATTACTCCGTTGGTATGGAGTCAAAGCTTCACACAAAAAGGTGGCCACATCATAAGTGCCACGGCCTTTAACACAAAATTCCCAATCAAATACAGTGATCTGATCCCGTGCCTCAGTATCGATAAAACAATTATCTAAGCGATAATCACCATGATTTATAGTAGTTGGACTGGCCGTCAATTTGGATTTTATGTTAGCAATATGATATTCCACTCTAGATCCGATATCCTTAAGTGAAGTTGGCATTAAGCCTTGGGCTTTGTTACCAAAAATCTTCCATGACTCGGCATATAGCTCTTGATAGATATCGCTCTCCTCCAACTTCGACGGCATCCAACTGAAACCCTGATCCAATTGCTGACTATTCCACCACTTGGCTTGAAATTTGGCTATTGTCCTTACAGCTTCCTGGATTTGCGATAAACTACAGCCCTTTACACTGTCCCCATGAGTCAAATTGGATAAATCTTCCAGAATCAAAACGGAATCACTGGTACCCCAGTCAACAGAACTATAATAATTATTCGGTGTCTTTATGTTGGATAAAGGGGCAACCGATTCATAGAACAATATCTCCCTAATGTTGTCACCCAGCTTCCTGGTAATATTCATCAAACCACCTTCACGAGAAGGTAATTTAATGATTACTGTATCTGGTAGTTCATCAAAGTTCTTATTATAATTCAGCCTATATCTGGCAATCTGATTCATAAATCCCTTGCCAATCCCTACAGGCTCAATGGAGTGGGATTTTACATACACCCCATCACGCAAGAGGTTTGTGTTAAGTGCCTCAGTAAGCCAATTTGAATCTATGTCGTCAAAAGTACGTGGTATTTCCATCAAGCTAAAACCCTTATTCTCAACAATAAAACTAGTGAGATAACCGTGCGAATGTAGCTGAAAACGGTAGTCATTATAAATCCACCACTCCTAACACTTGTACACTTACGCACATTTCCTTGCGAAAAGCACACAATGTTCCATAGGCTTGGCGTCCATAAAATGTATTAATCCGGACAGCTTTCCTTCGATCGAAGGTATAACCATCAATCCACAATCCATCAAAGCTGATTGAATCATGTCAGGTTCAAATAGCCAAAATGTTCTATCCCATCCGTAGGCACTGTCAAAAACAGTCTTAATGCCATTCCCAACTTTAAACATTAATTGGAGAACTCCACCCGTCTTCAACACTCTGGATAGCTCAGGTATAGTCACATCTGCCACAAGCGCAGGCTGAATGTGTTGTATAACGGCATTGCACAATACGAAGTCGAATTCACTGTCACTGAACAGTAACGGGACAGACAGGTCGCCAAATATCAGACGTTCAGCTATATCCGGGTGTTTTTCACGAGCAACTCTGATATTCTCGTGGACATATTCCAGACCCACCATGTCATATCCAGCTTCATGGTATAAGTAAGTATCCCTCGCTCCTGCACCAAAACCTGCATCCAGACCCCTGCAACCATCTGCTATTAGCTCTCGCATTCTGTTAATGATATCTAAGTCTCCAGTTAGCAAGGGATCAGATACATTCTGATATGTATATAACTTATCCAAGTATTCCTGAGCATGTTCAGAATATCTCATGGCATTCTGTCTATAAAATTCTTCGAATTGTCTATCCAAAATATGCCTCTCTACGCGGATATACATTATAGTTGGAACTATAAATTGGGCACATCATAACTCCACAATTACATAGATTCGACTGTGTCTGGTGTGTACACATCAAGATAATTGTCTCAACTGCCAAATATGTCTATAAACTGACCAGTCATATCTCTAGGGGCAGAGTCCGCAAGGAACAAAGCAACTTCCGCGATCTCTTCTGCTGTACTCCATTCAGGATCACCATCAGGATTAAACAGTCTGGCCATATCGGTATCTACCCAACCAGGGTTTATGCCATTGACACGTATATTGTACTGTCTAACGGATCTGGCCAAAGAAGCTGTATACCCTGCTACTGCCCACTTAGTAGCAGTATACGGACCATATTCGTCGTCAGCCATTCTAGCTGATGACGAACCCATGTTTATGATGCATCCGCCGGATCCATCGATCATATGCGGTATAACAGATCTGCAACAGAGGAATGTTCCCTTGACATTAACCTCCATCATATTGTCCCATTCCTCAACTGTCGTCAGCCATGTGGGTGAATCATAAACAATTACACCAGCGCAATTTATCAAAACATCAATGGAACCATGAGAGCCAATAATATGGTCCACCGTTTCATTAATCTGTTCTTCCTTTGTTACATCCAATAACACACCCGCAGCAAGGCCGCCATTTTCATTGATTTTATCTACTACCTTCTGATATCCATTGATGGTACGGGCACCAACCAACACATTAGCTCCCTGGGCAGCAAATTTATAGGCAATCGCCCTGCCGATACCTCTACTAGCCCCCGTTATCAACACAACTTTATTGTCGATATGTCACCTCCTGTACTTATTCTAAGGCCGCCATCAGGTTTAATTCTTGTCAAATATACCTCCATATTGTATGGAAGTCAGACCACATTATCAAAATACACATTAACAGGATATTAGCACAATTCCATATATCATAAACAATCATTTTAAAGGCGGCTTAATCTTTAGCCTTATGTTGTAATCATTAATCGATTTGACCCTAAATATCACTGCAGCATTGCAGTATGTGCCACAAGCGTGCTATATATAAAAGGTATGCGTCACAATTAAAGCCAAGCCATTTATCAATTGGCTCACATTGGGCATGCGGCAGGAGCATCCACATGCAGGAAACTCACGGGGAACAGCAGAAACGGTTTTTCTATGGCTGGTGGATGATGCTCGCTGGATTCGTATCCAGTAGTTATCTTCACGCAGTATATGTATACGGATTCAGTGCCCTGTTTAACCCTATACTTAACACATTTGGCTGGACCAGAGCAGCGGTCTCAATAGCGTTTTCCCTGCAAAGAGGAGAGTCGGCTGTTGCCGCACCTGTTGTAGGTTATCTTGTTGACAGATACGGCCCAAGGCCTATCTTGTTAATCGGTGCAGTGTTGATATCCATTGGGTTTGTATTGCTGTCATTTACTACAAACCTCCTCACTTTTTATCTATCATTCATGGTTATAGCAGTGGGCACATCATTCGGATTCCAATTCCCAATCACTGTAGCCTTAAATCTTTGGTTTACTAGATATAGAGTAAGGACTTTATCAGTGCTATCTATGGGATCTGGCGTAGGCGGTATCGCTACCCCACTAATAGTCTGGCTAATAGAAGCCATTACATGGAGAGATGCTCTTCGTGTTTTAGCGATAGGTGTGTTAATTGTATGCATACCTACAGCCTCTGTAATGCGACACAGACCAGAGGATTATGGCCTTAGTCCAGATGGAGATGATCCACAACACTCTCAAACAACACCTGCTAAACAGAGTGGAAGGCAATCCAAAAAGAGAGTGTACACATTCATAGCTCTCAAAAGTCGTCTGTTCTGGCAACTCAGTTTGGGATTATCACTCGGGTTCATGATGGCCAGTGTGTTTGTTGTATTCTCAGTGCCAGCATTTGAAAGCCGCGGATTGACGCCTATAGAAGCCGGTCTGGCAGTCACTGGGGCAGTATCCATCAGTATAATAGGAAGGGCTTTGTCAGGAATACTCGGGGACAAAATGGACAAAAGGTATGTTCTAACAATGGGTTTATTGTGCCTGTTTGTGGGAGCTATATGCTTTTCAATACCAGGAGAAGGACTATTCCCTATATTTGGCCTAATGGTCGGCTATGGGATAGGACAAGGATTGCTAACGCCCGTACGATTTGCCATGGTCGCGGATTACTTCGGAAGGGACGCATATGGAGAACTGGCAGGATTGATGAATACCATCAGCGCCATTTTTACAGTATTGTCGCCATTCATAGTTGGGAAATGGACAGACACTACAGGAGGAGATTATCGCATGCCATTCCTATTTTTCGGATGCATGTGTCTCACATCCATACCAGTATTGTTTTCCCTTAAAAGGCCAGATCACCTAATAGGAGATGAACCACCCAATGCGTAGAATGATCAATAGCACCCTAAAACTATAATTTACTGATTAACTAACAACGGCACAAACTGGGATATGATCTTATTGGCAATACTAAACATACACATGTTGCCAAAAATCCTTCAAATGAATATTATGACAACCCAAAGGCAACTTCTGATATCAAACCAATATTTAGACATGCGCCCGTAGCTCAGTGGATAGAGCATCGGTCTTCGGAACCGAGTGTCGGGGTTTCGAATCCCTCCGGGCGTACCAAATGGTAAGTTGAATATGTATAAAATGGAGGATTCAGTAGGCATGGCACCGGAGAGTCTATATCAGAGAGTAGGTGGCAAATCATTCTTTATAGAACTTGTAGACAGATTCTACGATTTGATAGAGTCTGAGCCAATTCTGAGAAAACTTTATCCAGATAATCTAGAGCCTGGCAAAACAAATCTAGCACTATTTCTAGCCCAGTTTTGGGGAGGCCCACAGGAATATTCCGCTAAACGTGGCCATCCAAGATTGAGGCTGCGGCATATGCCATTTACCATAGGCAAATTGGAGCGTGATACTTGGGTAACCCACATGAAGTCTGCCTTGCATTCCATGGATTTACCTATTCAGGACAAATCGCAGATGCTAGAGTACTTTGAGAACACTGCCACCTTTATGATTAATCAACAGCAATGACAGGATATGTCGGCTTTGACCCTTGCATCCATGAACAAAATGGCCATACTATAGTTCATATTTACGTTACACTGCAGTAAGTACGCAACCATAGACTGATTTATGAAACATGAAAATTAACCGAGGCCAATTTATAAATGAGTAATAAATTACAACAAGGCGATGTGTTCCCTAAATTGACACTAAATTTACTGACTGGTTACTCGTCTGCAATACCAGACGATTTATCTTCTAAGTATACTATTTTATTGTTTTATCGTGGCCATTGGTGAGTCTATTGCAAGAGGCAGTTGGCCATCTGGAGAGACCACAAGCAGGAACTAGAAGATTTGGAAATAAGAGTATTGGCGGTGAGCGTGGACACTTTTGAGAGTGCAAGTTCAGTATCTGAAGAAATTGGTGCTGACGGTAGCACCTTTCAATTTGCCTATGGAGCTACTCGTGATGACGCCAATACCGTAGGGGCTTGGTGGCAAAAAGGCTCTCATCAATATATTCAACCAGCTGAATTTATATTGGGTAGGCGTGGGGTAGTTTTAGGATCAGTATATACATCAGGACCAATTGGCAGAATGAATGTGGAAGACGCCATACAGTTCGTAAGAACACGAGAGTCACGTAGATTGAAAGGCAATCAAAGCTGAACAGAATGTGATGAACATAGATTTTATTCTACAAGGCTAAGCCCTGAATAGGAAACCACTTATGATTACCAAAACACAAATTGCGCAGGCCAAATCAAGATACGACTCACATATAGTTTACTACCATATGCCTGCAGTAATGGGAGGTTCGCTAAATGGAAGTAGCTAATGGAGTACATGAAGTAGATGGTGTAGTAGGCAGCAATGTAATACTGTTGACAGGAGAGCGAATGGCTGTTGTGGATACAGGATTCTCTGGTAACGGTGAAGCCATTTTGTCCTATATCAAGAAAATCGGACGTTCTGCCGACGAACTTGAATGGATCGTACTAACCCATTTCCATCATGACCACTCAGGTAGCGCTCTTGAACTACACAACCTCACCGGAGCACAGATAGTGGCTCACAAAGCTGAGGCTCATAATAACACAGAAGGCAAACTGGTCCTCAGGAAAGGAGACGAAGGTCAAGTCGCACCAATATGGTATATGCTAGGTCAAAGGTTTGCCCGAATCTTCGAAGCAAGAATGAATAGCATTGCCCAAAACATTACGGATACACCCGTACATCAGACGGTCGAGGATGGGGACATAATACCGTGTTCATCTGGATTACGCATTATTCATACTCCTGGCCACACCCCTGGTAGCATATGCCCAATATTGACCTCACCTAAATTACTATTTCTAGGTGACTCGGTAATAAACAACATTAATCGCCTAAGCAGGCCATTAATGTGGGATAGAAACAAAAGGCGACAACTAGACACATCCTTAAGATCTCTCAGGAACTTGGATGCCGAATTCGCATCCTTCGGACATGGTCCGCTCCTTTCAGAACATGTGATGGACAGCATAAGATTACTAACTGACAGGCCTTATGATTTGCCGACATGGAGAATAGCGTTAAAGAATTGGTCGACCCTAAGAAAATTCCGTAATAAGTTAAACCGAACTGAATAATATTGACAGAATTCGGTAAGGGCGAGAAACCCACTTACTGAATATCTGACCTATGTGTAATGCTCCCAACAATTGTCTGCCAATGCATAGCAATCAAAGCAGACGATGAGGACAATATTAATAATATCAGGCTGAAATTCCTTATTGGCTGTATGAAGCCATACGCAAGCCCTTCCAGCACATTGCTCATCCATCCTACAGCATATAACTGTATACCACTTGAGTATCTGCTTAAATATCCGTTCAAGTCACCAATTGCCACATCAACCAAGAAATCATACATCGGCCACGATAAAACTGTCACAACTAACATAGAACCGGAAATAGACCCAATTGCCCAAATTATCTTATGCCTCAATCCATCACCCCACAATACCCCAATAGCTAAAGGCAAGAAGATCAACACGAAATATAAAACCCCCTCAACATTTCGCATACGGCTGAGTTGTGATCGAATTGTATCTATATAATGTACGAATTGTTGTCCACCTATAGCGTATACATCCTCCAACAATTCCTTGTCAGTATAATGCCAATCGGGGTCTGCCAAGTTCCGTATATCGCTCCATGACATTCCTTGATTTAACGTTGAAACAAAATGTTCTAAGTCTGTACTGGTATAAACCCACTTGTTATTGATAACCAGCGTTAACCAATCCAATGTGTCTAAAACAGAACTGTCCTCAATATCTGATATAATTCGCCTGAGATCGGATTCTGTATATCTAATCTCATCAGCCAGCATTAGTCTGGCAAGGCTACTAATCCTTCCTTCGGTGTAGGCAGTAAGTGGCCCTAAAGAATCAGGTCTGGATTGTAGAGTATCTCGCATAACCAGTGATACTGTTTCAATAGGGATATTCAAAGGAGCCGTGAATTCTTCTGATTGATGTTGATTTACAAATAGACTCTCCAAAAACCCTCTAATAAAATCCTTCTCTTGATCATAAAATGAATGGTGGCCAGACAACTCAACTGCAATATCAGTAATCTCTTCATCAGTAAACAACGTCTCAGAGCTAAATCCGTACAGTTGGCTGGAATATTCAAGTAACCTAGAATACAAACCTGCTTCAATTATTGATTCCGTGAATTTTGATTCCACCAACAACTGAGTTGTCTCCTGAACAATCAACTCTTTTCTATCACTTAGATCGAATACTGCAGTAAACGATTCCTGATCACCTAAGGTGTATGCAACTACCAGGTCAATTAAAAGGTCTAATCGTTCGTAGAACCATTGTTCTTCGACAATGCGTTCCAATGAAGCTGTAATATCATCACTAGTAATGCCGAAAGATTCATGTGCCAAATCTCCTGTGTACATTTTATCATTGGCTAATTGCTTCAGCTCACTCAAGAAATATTCCTGTATACGAGCTTTACGGATTAAGAGTTTGGTCCTTCCACCAACCAATTCAATACGATCATGGATATCAAGTCTTATCTCAAATACATCACTATGTCCATTCAAGTATCCAACAATTTCATCTAATGCATTCTCAGTTTTATATTGCAACCAATCAGCGTCGACAACAACACCAATAGCTTCTGACATGTCATCGTTGCTAATAGAAATGTTGTATCTGTCCTTCCAAAAGGAATTCTCAGCTTGCCCTGATGGTTGATCAAAAAATTCCAAGAGGACAACTTGTGGCAGTTCGATTGACAGAAAATCGTAGATCTGATCCCTATTAAATTGATCCTTATAGAATTGCGGACTAACTAATGTGTGATTTATTGTGTGAATCAACAGACCAACTGGTGACATGGACAGTAAAATCATAAAGAGAACAATTGCAAGTGATCGCCTAAATGGCTTCATATTGAAAGAATAACCCCACACTTTGAGTTTGCATTATTCACTTAAAGACCGACAATAGAGTCAACTCTTATACACAATAGGCCGATTTTGAGGATTACGGATAAGTATTAGTGGCGCCACTCAAATTGATACATGCCTGAGTATTATCCAGGTAAATCACGTGTTTTTAATCTATTTTCTAATCCTTTGCTCCAGGAGTCAGTGAGGGTATTTAATGGTATTTCCGTCAGTGGAGGGAATGAAAATACTTGACCTCCCACTTCCCCTATCGATACCCAAGGCACATCATGGTGTGTCGCCAATGCCTTAAACTCCTTTAAATTGCTATATGACACTGATACCACCAATCTAGATTGGTCTTCCCCGAATAATGCGGCATCCCAGCGTTCACCCACATGAGCTGTACCATTGAAGCCGATTTTACCAGCAATCGCGCACTCAGATAAACACACGGCTAAACCACCGTCTGAACAGTCGTGGGCTGACTTAAGAAGTCCAATTTTTATTGCTTCACGACATAGTCTCTGAACATTCGATTCTAATGTCAAATCTATGCTGGGGTTACCTGCTATCATATCCAATATCAGGTCCAGATAAGAACTACCTGCCAAAGATGTAACATCATCTGACAACCTTGTACAACCCAGTAACAACACCAAGTCCCCTTCATCCTTGAAAGCGATGTCACATCTCCTTTCTATATCATCCAGCAAGCCCAGGGCACCGATTACAGGCGTAGGCCAAATAGATTGACCCCTAGTTTCGTTATATAAACTCACGTTTCCGCTTACTACTGGCACATTGAAAGCACCGCATGCTTCAGCCATACCGTGTATACATTGCTCCAATTGATAGTAAACATCAGAACGTTCAGGGTTCCCAAAATTCAAACAGTCAGTTATGGCAACTACCTCAGCTCCCACACATGACAAGTTACGTGATGCCTCCGCAACCGCTATGGCTCCTCCGACATATGGATTCAAATAGCAATATCTACTGTTCCCATCGGTAGTCAAGGCTATACCTTTAGTCCCATCCTTAATCCTCAATACAGCAGCATCTCCACCAGGAGGCGCTACAGTATTAGTCTGAACTTGATGGTCATATTGCCTGAATATCCACTCCTTACTGGATATATCTGACGAATCAAGCAACTTTAAAAGAATCTCTCCTGGAGATTCACATGGTAGAGGGACCATATCCGAATCTATTTTATTAATAGCCTCCAAATATGACGGGTAGACACTTTGAGAACTGTACAATGGTGCATCGATTAGCAGATCCACTGGCACAGATGCCTCGAGCGAGTCCTTATTATAAATCTTTATCTGCCTATCATCTGTAACTCTCCCTATAATGGAGCTATGGAGATCCCACTTATCAAATATCTCCTGCAACTCAGACTTATGGTTCGGAGACACCACGACAAGCATGCGTTCTTGAGATTCAGAAAGCATAACTTCATAAGGAGTCATGTCATCTTCTCGTCTTGGCACCATGGCTACATCAAGTATTGCTCCAGACATACCCTTAGACACAGATTCAACCACTGTACTGGTCAAGCCTGCGGCGCCTAGATCTTGTAATGCCACTACACGACCAGTGCTTACAGCCTCCATACATGCCTCTATCAATACTTTTTCCAAGAATGGATTACCAACCTGAACTGTAGGCCTCATTTCCTTTTCTTCTTCGAATGTTCGTGAGGCTAGGCCAGACGCTCCATGTATCCCATCGCGTCCGGTATCAGAACCGACCAACATTAATAGATTACCATCACCAGACGCAACCGCCCTCATCATATTATCGACATTAACCAAACCTACACACATTGCATTAATCAAGGGATTACCATTGTATGAATTCGAGAATGACACTTCTCCACCCACATCAGGGACACCTATGCAATTACCGTACCAGGAAATACCATTAACAACACCTGTGAATAGATTACGATTGCTAGGCTCACTCAAAGGGCCAAATCGCAGTGAATTAAGGAGAGCGATAGGCCGCGCTCCCATCGCAAAAATATCCCTGACTATCCCGCCAACTCCAGTAGCAGCTCCCTGAAAAGGTTCTACAGCTGATGGGTGATTATGGGATTCCACTTTAAGAACTATTGCAAGACCATCTCCTATATCCACAACTCCAGCGTTTTCTGATCCTGGTGCTACCAACAGCTTGGATCCTTCACTCGGTAATTGCTTTAGCAAGAGCTTAGAATGTTTGTACCCACAATGCTCACTCCACATGGCACCAAACATCCCCAACTCCAATGGATTTGGTTCTCTCCCCAACCGAGACACTATTAAATCATACTCCGACTGGGATAGAGCTATTTCATCGAGCACTTCCTTAGTGACAGGCATATGAATCAAAACCTCTAATTATAATACCCAGCATCAAGTTACACTTATCGTCATCCAGTACAAATCAATGCTGCTCAGCGAATTGCGGATACCATAGAATCGAAAATAGCTCTTCCATCTGTACCACCCAAAATTTGTTCGCAACACCTTTCTGGGTGCGGCATCATACCAAGGACATTGCCATTCACATTTGTGACACCAGCTATGTTATATAAAGAACCATTAGGATTAGCCTCTGGTGTTGCTGATCCCTCCAAGTCAGCATATCTGAATACTATTTGGCCGTTAGAATGCATGAAGGAGAGTGTTTCTGGGTCAGCATAATAATTGCCTTCCCCATGTGATATAGGAATCTTGAGTATATCACCCTGTTTGCAATTCCCCGTAAAAGGTGTGTTGTCATTGTCAACTACCAAATTAACCCATTGACAGCGAAACTGCACACTATCATTGCGCATCAATACGCCAGGGAGAAGACCAGGTTCACACAGTATCTGAAAACCGTTACATATCCCCAGTACTAACCCTCCGTTTTGTGCAAAGAGCTGAATTCTCTCCATAATGGGCGAGAATCTGGCGATGGCTCCGGTCCTTAAGTAATCTCCGTACGAAAACCCGCCAGGCAAAATCACGCAATCCAAATCTCCAAGTTCTCTATCTTTATGCCAAATGTACCTTGCTTCATGCCCTATCACACTTCGGACTACATGGTAACAATCACCATCACTCCAAGTTCCCGGAAAAACAACGATTCCAAATTTCAAATGTGCACCTCAGTACAATAAACAAAAGCACCTAGACAATCTAAGGTGCTTCTAATCAATTGAGCCAATGAACCATTGAATATTAATCTCCACTGCCAACCAACAACTTAGTCACAATTTCATTGACAATAGAACCATCTGCCCTGCCCTTCAATTTGGGCATCAGGGCGCCCATAACTCGCCCTTTGTCTGCACTGGAATTAGCCCCCACAGAACGTATAACTTCATCAACCATTTCAGAAATCTGCGAATAGTCCAATTGATCTGGAAGATATTCCAATAATGTAGATAGCTCCTGTTCCTCCTTCGCCACCAAATCCTCCCTATTTCCTTTCCGGAACTCGGTAATACTTTCACGGCGCTGGCGCACCTGACGGGATATAACTCCAACTATGCCTTCGTCATCCAGAGATTTTTGAATAGCTATCTCTTCGTTATGTATATCAGAGCGTAGGATTCGTACCACGGACTTCCTCAGGGAGTCGTTGCCCCTAATAGCGTCCTTTAAATCTTGATCTAATCTGTCGCGAAGGTTCATATCGATTGGAGATACCGATCTACCATTATCTCCTCATCATGGCAGCTGCCATGGTACCGTTACCACGGGAACTTTTGCGTCGTTTAGCAGCAGCTTTCCTTTTCCGTTGGATACTGGGTTTTTCAAAGTGTGCTCTACGCCTAGCCTCAGACAGTATACCATCCATCTGAACCCTCTTATTAAAACGTCTGAGCAAGCTATCGAAAGTTTCCCCTTCTCTTATAATAACCTGAGACAAGTCCTCACCTCCCTAGATAACGGACATGACGCCAAAAACAACAATTTTGCCCACGTCGAGAGCGCCATTATATAAATCTGAATGAATCAATGTCAAGGCAACCAAGGAAAATATGCCATAGGCATTCTATCGTCTAAATTGCTTATCAATGCCTAGCCCACAGGGTATGATAATTGTCTCCTCTGATAACGGCGGAAAACTCTTCCAATTCCAAATCATACATTTCTTCCAGTACCAAATAGCATGCTTCTACTGCTGTTTTGTGACCAGAGTGAGCAAATCTCTCTAGTATTGTAGACCAAACTCCAGAATTCACCAAACTATCCACATACTTTGGCCATAATATAACTGTAATAGCTTTAGGGCGAGGGAAATACGGACGCATCTTATTCAATAATCTGTGTCTCTCATCTAGGCTAGTAGCCATAGGCATAATCTTGACGAGCGGGAAATTTTCATCTGAAAAACGTGTGTCAATGAGTATAGTTTTGCGAAGCATAGGAAAATACATAGATATCACTTCTGCTTGCTCAACTTTTCTGATCACTTCCTCAACGTCAATGCGGAAATCACCATCCATGTGTGGCTCACCTCTAATACGAAAATATAATACGACTCACTTGAATTTTACCACTGGTATCCATGTGAACGTCAATCTACTATGAGAACATTGTCATAGATTTTAGACTAAAAAGAATATCATTACACCCCTAGTCAAAGCGTTTTTGTGACGTTAACATAGGAATGATAGCTATGAAACAAATCATATCTGCGTTGATACATGACGCCCTAGTTGAAGCAAAAAAACTGAATAACTTGGCAATTGATTTGCCTGTACTTATACCTCTGGATAGACCACAAGTAGCATCTCATGGTGATTTTGCATCAAGTTTGGCATTGAAGTTGGCTAAACCCCTAAAGATGAATCCATTGGTCATTGCCAATCACATTGCCGAACACATGTCATCAAACGATGTAATAGAACATATCTGGGTTCAGCCGCCCGGCTTTCTGAATCTCACCATAAAACCAACATGGCTGGCACAATACGTAGATAATATTTTGGCTGAAGCCAGTAACTACGGTAACGTTCCCATAGGAATGGGCGAATCTGTCCAAATAGAATTCGTCAGCGTCAATCCCACCGGTCCTATACATGTCGGTCACACTCGGGGTGCAGTACTGGGCGATGCATTAGCAAATATACTCCGTGCGGCTAATTATAAAGTCACTAAGGAGTATTACTTCAACGATGCCGGCAATCAAATGGAGACATTCTACAAAAGTCTGCACGTCAGGTATCAACAAGTTCTAGGCAAAACAATTACAATGCCTGACAACAGTTACGCTGGGAATTATATGATTGAACTCGCTGAAGATATCGTCAGTGAGGAAGGCGAACGATTCATGTTAATGGATCCTGACCAGGGACTATATAACCTGGGCCAGGTCGGGTTGAAAAAGATACTTGACAATATACAGAGGGATTTAAACACACTCAGAGTAGAATTCGACACGTGGTTTAAAGAGCACACGCTATACGAAGACGGCCAATACGACAAAGCCATGGCCATTTTGGGCAAAGGTGGCCATCTGCAAATACGTGACGGAGCTACCTGGTTCGTCACGTCTGCCCTGGGAGAGGATAAGGACAATGTACTAGTTAGAAGCACCGGCGTCCCCACTTACTTCGCTGCAGATGTGGCATACCACTACAACAAATTTGCAGAGAGGAATTTCTCAAAAGTGATAAACATATGGGGAGCAGATCACCACGGCCACATATCCAGAATGAAAGCAGCGTTAACAGCTATGGATATAGAGCCAGAGAGACTCACTGTAATAACCAACCAAATGATAACCCTAAAATCCGGGAATCAAATCCTTCGAGCTTCTAAACGTACAGGTGACATCATTACATTGATGGAACTGTTAGACGAAGTTGGTGCAGATGCATGCAGATACTTCTTCTTGGCCAGATCACCGGAGAGTCACTTGGAATTCGATTTGGATTTAGCAAAAAAGGAATCAAGTGAAAATCCTGTTTATTACATACAATACGCCCACGCAAGAATATCAAGCATACTTCGGCATGCTGAAGCCAACGATTTGAACTATCTTCAGGGGGATGTTCTATTGCTCACCCATCCAGCCGAATTGAGTCTAATAAATAAAATGACTATGTTCCCAGATCTAATCGAGTCTATGGCAATCAATCTAGAGCCTCACCATTTACCACATTACGCTCAAGACTTAGCCTCGTCGTTCCACACCTTCTATCAACAATGCAGGGTCGTTTCCACAACCCCTGACGATGCACCCGTTACTTACGCACGTATTAAATTGGTCAAAGCCTGCCAAGTGGTACTTGGTAGATGCCTATCAATGATGGGCATGGTGGCTCCGAATCACATGTAGGCACTGGGGATTCTCTTATGTCTCCGATTTGAGACATAAGAAAATCCCGGAGTTCAATTTCCCAAATGGTTTCACCGTTCAAGTAACCGGTCCTTTAAACGTAAAAGCACCCATCATCGTAACGATTCCCCTAGAGCAAGCCAAGCCAGAACCCAATGTACACAGAGTGGATTAGAGCATCAATCATCCCAGAATGTCATTCTGGGACTGGTATAAATCATCGGACCTGCAATTCCGGCCCAAAATTGATACACGTAGGCCCTCTTATCAATTCAGGGGGGGGGTATACAATCGGTGCACAATGCACAGGAACCTTTACTGAGGTGTCGAATACCAAAATCTGTCGGTGCGGGGCACGGTGCAAACCGGGTTAGTTGCTACGTCTCCTGCGTTGAACAACCTTAAGCCTAGCCTGAGATCTCCTCAGAGACGCGATTACCCTTTCGAGATCAATGTCGTCAGCTTTAGCGGCCACCCTTTCCTCAGCCTTACGCATAGCTTCACGAACTCTCTCTTCATCTATTTCATCGGATCGCTCAGCGGAGTCGGCCAGTATAGTTACTTTGTTGGCCATAACCTCTACAAATCCTCCACTTACAGCATAAAACTCATCCTCACCTGTTTCTTTACTAACGACTATCTCTCCAGGTTGAAGACAAGTCATAAGGGAAGCATGATGTGGCAATATACCTAGTTCGCCATCTAATCCTGGTATTACTACAGAACTAGCGTCTCCGGAATACAGAACCCTCTCTCCAGTTATTATCTCCAATGTCATACTAGCCATGTCGATCCTTTACGAGACATATATTCAATAATCATCATTCTTATTCAAAGCAAAGCATTGACAGCCATTAGCACTTAACTGCTAGCTCTGGCTGCTGCAGCCTCTAGAACTTCCTCTATAGAACCAGCCATGTAGAATGCCTGTTCTGGTATATCATCATGCTTACCATCCAGGATTTCTCCGAAACCTCTGACGGTATCACTTATTGAAACATATCTACCTTCCCTGCCTGTGAAAACTTCTGCCACATAGAAAGGTTGAGTAAGAAATCTCTGAATCTTCCTTGCACGGCCTACTGTTATTTTATCCTCGTCCGAGAGTTCTTCCATACCTAATATCGCGATAATATCCTGAAGGTCCTTGTATCTCTGCAAAACTTGTTGCACCCCTCTAGCGACCCTATAGTGCTCATCTCCAACCATGTTTGGATCAAGAATTCTGGAATTAGAGCTAAGAGGATCAACAGCTGGATACAATCCCTGCTCAACCAATCCGCGGTCCAGTGATATAGATGCGTCCAGATGCCCAAATGTCGTAACTATACCAGGGTCGGTATAGTCGTCAGCTGGAACATATATAGCCTGGAAAGAAGTAATTGATCCATTCTTGGTTGTGGTAATACGTTCTTCAAGTTGGCCCATTTCTGTTCCCAAAGTAGGCTGGTACCCCACAGCAGAAGGCATTCTACCTAATAGTGCAGATACTTCCATACCTGCGAGAATGTATCTGTATATATTATCAACGAAAAGAAGTACATCTTGGCCTTCACGGTCTCGGAAATATTCCGCCATAGTCAAACCTGTAAGAGCAATCCTTAGTCTGACACCTGGTGGTTCATTCATCTGCCCGAAAACCAAAGCTGTGCTTTCTATGACTCCGGATTCTTGCATTTCATGCCAAAGGTCGTTGCCTTCCCTAGATCTCTCGCCTACACCAGCAAATACCGACCTGCCCTTGTGAACGTTGGCTATGTTTCTAATTAATTCTTGTATGATCACAGTTTTACCAGTGCCGGCCCCACCGTAAGCACCAACTTTACCGCCTCGAGTAAATGGAGCTATAAGATCTATCACTTTAATGCCGGTCTCCAACATCTCCGCTCTAGTTTCCTGTTCGTCAAATGCAGGAGGTGCTCTATGAATCGGCCAACGCTCCTCGGCATTGACATCACCAAGGTTATCCAAAGGATCTCCTGTGACGTTGAACAAACGTCCAAGAGACGCTGGGCCAACCGGTACAGTGATAGGAGAGCCCATATCAGTCACTTCGGTATTTCGCCTCAGCCCTTCAGTAGGACCCAATGCAAGGCACCTAACCCAGTTATTACCTATGTGTTGCTCAACCTCAAGAACGAGACGAGCACCATCGTTATCTAATTCCAGGCCATTAAAGACCTCTGGTAAACCGTCAGGTGGGAATTCCGCATCCACAACAGTACCGATTACCTGGACAATTCTGCCTTTCGTTCCTTGTGCCATACTAATACCACTCCTCTCGGGTCAACTGTAGTAGCTTACCCTTCCAAGGCAGCTACTCCTCCAACTATATCAAGCAATTCCGTCGTGATTGACGCCTGGCGCACCTTGTTCATCAACAGGGTCAAATCTTGAATCATTTCACTAGCACTATCAGTAGCACCACTCATAGCAACCATTCTGGCTGATTGTTCACTGCCAATAGACTCCAAAATGGCATGGTATACCTGCATCTCCACAAATCTCGGCAACAGTAAAGCCAATACATCAATGGGACTGGGTTCGTATATATAATCCCCACCGGTAGCCGCTTGGTCAGCCTCACCTTCCAAATCTCTGGCATCTATCGGTAATATCTTTTCAATAACAGGCCTCTGGACCACTGTAGAGACGAATCTACTGTAAGACACATAGACCTCGTCAACATAACCATTCGTATAGTCTTCAATAGCAGACTTCGCGATAGGTATGGTATCCAAAAGAGATGGAGCGTCACCCATATCTATAAACACAGCTCTGACATCCAGACTATTACGCACAGAGAAATCTCTACCTTTTCTGCCAGCAGCCACCACACTTACCGGTACGCTATTCTCCAATACAAACGTACCAAGAGATCTATTGACATTAGCGTTCAGTCCACCACACAAGCCCCTGTCTGGAGTTATATGAATTATGCCAATCCTCTTAACTTCTCTTCTTGCCATAAGTGGGTGAAAGTCGGAATCATCGTCAAGAGTCTGACCTGCCAAGTTTTTCATGACACCAGCAATCGTTTCAGAATACGGCCTGCCTGCCAACAATCTCTGCTGAGCCCGTCGCATCTTCGAGGCTGCGATCATTTCCATCGCTCTAGTAACCTTCGCTGTGTTGCTGACACTCCGTATTCTATTCCGTATGGTACGTATATTAGGCATTTATTTTTCTCACTTGGCAATACTATCTTATTAAGTTACATAAATCGTCGGGTCTCAATAAGAGACAGTTTTCTTGAACTCAGTTATGGCTGCCACCAAGGCCGCAGTTAGATCGTCATCCAATTGTTTCTTATCTATAATCGCATTTATAACATCCATGTGAGCCGTTTCCATATACCTATGGAAATCCGCCTCAAAATCGGCAGCCTTATCTGCAGGAACATCGTCCATATACCCATTAGTGACTGCATACATTATAGAAACCTGCTTGCCGATAGACATTGGTTGGTATTGCAATTGTTTCAGGATTTCAGTCACAACACCGCCCCTCTCCAATTGAGCCCTAGTAGCAGCATCCAAATCAGAGGTGCCAAACTGAGCAAATGTAACCAATTCCCTGTATTGGGCCAAATCCAATCTGAGACGTCCAGCGACCTGCCGAACTGCTCTTGCCTGGGCGGCTCCACCAACTCTAGACACCGAAAGACCAACGTTAACTGCGGGTCGTATACCAGAGTTAAAGAGGTCAGATTCCAAGTAAATCTGGCCATCGGTTATTGATATCACATTAGTAGGAATGTAACCAGATACATCACCTGCCTGAGTTTCAATAATTGGCAAAGCGGTCAAAGATCCACCACCGAATTCGTCATCCAATCTAGCAGACCTCTCTAATAGCCTGCTATGCAAATAAAAAACGTCACCTGGATAGGCCTCTCTCCCTGGGGGTCTACGCAGCAAAAGAGAGATCTGCCTATAGGCCCACGCATGCTTAGACAAATCATCATAAATTATCAGGGCATCTTTACCCTGTTCCATAAATTCCTCGCCCATTGCAGTGCCAGCAAATGGGGCAATATACTGTAAGGCTGCAGGCTCAGCCGCGTTGGCTACAACCACAATAGTATGTTCCATAGCACCATGTTCTTCCAACAGGCCGACTGTCTGGACAACTTTACTAGCTTTTTGTCCAACTGCCACATATATACATACAAGGTCTCCACCCTTTTGGTTGATGATGGTATCTATAGCAATAGCAGATTTGCCGGTAGACCTGTCGCCAATAATTAATTGACGTTGGCCCCTACCAATCGGAGTCATACCATCAACAGCTTTTATACCAGTCTGCATTGGGACAGAGACAGATTTACGCATAGCTACGTTAGCTGCCACACGTTCCACTGGTCGGCTTTTATCAGATTTAATAGGCCCCTTTCCGTCCACTGGTCGGCCTAGTGCATCCACTACTCTACCAAGTAATCCATCCCCTACCGGGACTTCGGCTATACGTCCAGTCGAACGGACTTCATCACCTTCCTTGATTTGAGTATCGTCACCAAGGATGACAACGCCCACACTGTCCTCCTCAAGGTTCAAGGCTATACCCATAATATCGTTAGGGAATTCCACCAATTCCGTGTAACGTGCTCCACCAAGACCTTGAATTCTGGCAATACCGTCACCAGCCTCCACCACCGTTCCAACATCTACCATAGTGACATCGCCACCAAATTCCTGAATCTGTCGCTTGATAACCGACGCTATATCCTGTCCTCGAACTGCCATATTATTACCTCTATACCGAAAACTTTATGATTTCCCTACTAAGCCAACTAGGTCAAAGATTTCTTAAGATCCTGCAATTTAGTTTTGGCACTACCATCGATTAATTTATCTCCAATCCGCGCCACCACTCCAGCCAAGACCCTAGAATCCACAACATTGTTCAATGCCACTTGTTTACCAGTCAGTTGACTCAAATAGTCTCCAAGTTTCCCCAACTGGGATTTATCCAAAGGAATTGCACTTGTGACTTGTGCATGACCACGACCGTTTTCCAAATCCAGTAGCAACCTATACTCTTCAACCACCGAGGAAACAATATCCATTTCACCTCTAGTGATCAGTATACCAATCAGGTTGCTCACAAACTTTGGTAATCCAGGCAGGACTTCTGATATCACAGCCATTTTTCGATCCAAGTTCACCTTAGGTGCTTTCACCAAACCAGACAAAGTAGAATCCATCAAGGTATCACTACAAGATTTGAGACTATCAAACCACGCATCTACCTCTCCATTTTCCACTGCAAGTTCATATAAGGCTAAAGCATATCGCTTAGCTGAGACCCGTCTAGCCATTCTTACTTACCCCCTGGCATGCATATATCTGAGCTATTTATTAGGAGTTTCCTCAAGAACCTTCTCAATTATGTCTTTATGGGCATCCTTATCCAGGGAACGCTCTATAACCTTCTCTGCAGCTGAAATTGCCAAATCAGCAAATTGGCTACGAACTTGCTCTATAGCGTCATCTCTCTCTCGTTGGATATCTTGCCTGGCTCGCTCCATAAGAGATTGTGCTTCTTGACGAGCTTTTTCCTTTTCTTCTTCCCTGAATTTTTCGGCCATATCTCTAGCTTGAGCCAAAAGAGTCTGACCCTCTTGCCTGCCTTCGTCCATACGTTTCTCCAACTCTTGTTGTTGAACAGCGGACTCCTGCCTAACTCTTTCGGCCGTTTCTATACTTTCCCTTATGCGCTCAGATCTCTGATCTAACATTCTTAGTATTGGCTTGTAGCCCACCAAATAGAGTGCCACAAGTAACACCGTAAAGTTGACCAGATAGACAACCAAGCTGGGCAAATGAAAACCCAGATCTGCCATAAGTCCTCCCAGGATCGTTTAACTTATTTTAATTTGTACTAAATATCTATGCCACAAATATTAACACAATAGCTACCACCAAAGCATAAATAGCAATAGCTTCTGCGAACGCAATGGCCAGGATCATGTTGGTCAGAATCGCTCCTCTGGCCTCAGGATTACGCCCTATGGCATTCATGGCTCCCATACCTAATATACCGATTCCGATGCCTGGTCCGAAGGAACCAAGACCGATTGCTAGCCCCGCTGATAGCAGCTTCACTGCGCCTTCTTCCATAAGTCCTCCTTAGACTTCATATTTTCCAAAGTGTCCAATAATGTTACGAGACTTTCAGAAATTGCATTTACAACAATTATTATCTGCTAACTTTTTTCAATGCACAGTGCAAGAATATAACATTCATTATTAAAGTCAGCAAACCCATATCTAACATCCACTACTTAGTGGCCCTCCCCTTCGTGGGGAGTTGCCGCCACAACCACAAAAACCAATGTAAGGCCGGCAAATATCAAAGCCTGCACCATGCCAACCAATATTTCTAGACCATAGAACGGCAATACCGCTATAAATGGAACCAGGTAGGTTATCATTATAAGTAATATCTCCCCGGCAGTCATATTACCAAACAACCTAAATGTGAAGCTCAGTATGCGAATTAATTCGCTGAGAAGTTCTAACGTACCAACGAACATATCAATCGGGACCTGACCCCAATTACCTTTTCTGATATTCTCGGTAGGGACAAATTTACTCAGATAACCGAATCCTAATAATTTCAAAGCCCAAAACTCAATAAATATGAACGAAACTATCGCCAATGCCAGCGGCATATTCAAATCTGTGCCAGCTGGCCTGAGAAGATGCCTTGCTACCTCACCAGCCTCGTCTTTGAACCCCAAAGTAGGATAAATTGGCAGTAAACCTGCCCAGGCATTTGCCAGAACAAACAGGAATATCGTCGCTATGACCGGGAAGAATTTCTTGGCATTAGGATCTCCGGCCACACTCCTAACAAACTCGTATAGGGCCTCTATGGCGGCCTCCATAAGATTCTGTATACCGCTGGGAACCATAGTCATACGCCTGGTAGCCATATACAACAAAACTATCAGCAGTGTGCTAACTATCAAAGAAGACAGGATAGTGTTGGTAAGAACGAATCCATCTCCAGCACCAATCATACCGGCGGAGCCATGATGGTCGTCATGGTGGCCGTCATCGGTCTTATCGTGTTCATCATGACTATCTTGTTTGTCCGATGCGTGATCATCATGACCCTTGTTATCTTGGACGTCATGATAATCTTTTGCTGGTTCGGAACTGACGAAAACCTTCTGAGGAGGTATATGTGGGACAGGTCTGGGAACCAGGGTATCATTGCCAGTAATTGCTGAGCCGATTGCACCCGTTATAACACCACTCAGCGCCAAAGCCATGATGACTATCACAGCTAGAGCCATTTTAGATTTACCAGCAAATGTCATATCATCCCTATTCTTTGCAAGAAATATTTAGTTTGCATCCTTGGTGTTCTGATATTTCTTGATCAGAGGCAGAACCATCTTGTATGCACCATAAGAAGCTGTTGCTAACCCAGTCAATAGCCCCGTAACAAGAAATGCCGGACCAGTCGACAGTATAGAGTCCAGCCATATACCTAAAAAAGCCCCAAATACTATCGAAGTGGCGATAAACCAACCCATTCCAAGCAGTTGAAACGCCAATACCAAAGCGACTCTATCCAAGAGACCGCCAAAACCCGCGAATAGTATCACATACGTCTGGGATCGTCAATAATTTTACTTCGATTCTAATAGCCTCCATACCGCTAGGATTTCATATTGGAAATGTTGCAATCTTGAAATGAGACAATGGCAGACCACATTAATCGTATATACTCGGGGCTCATGCCTTTCATAATATCCATGAAACTCGGGCTATAATATCCAACCATACTGATTGGCAAGACGTCCAGTTACTCAAAAGCAATAGATCCCCTTTTACCACCCTGCTTCCTAACCAACCGTATATTTTCAATGGTTATATTCATATCTACCGACTTGCACATGTCGTAGACTGTCAACGCAGCAACACTGACAGCAGTCAATGCTTCCATTTCCACGCCAGTCTTAGCAAATGTCCTGACAGTAGCACTTATATCAACCTTATTATTCATTTCATCCAAATCCAAAGATATAGCAACTTGGTCAATTGGCAATGGATGACATAGAGGTATTAAATTCGATGTATTCTTTGCAGCCATAATACCGGATATCCTAGCGACGGAAAGAACATCTCCCTTCTTCATTTCTCCTTTTTTTATAAGACTCAAAGTTTCTTTGTTGATAAATACACAACCTCTGGCCTCAGCTTCTCGGGACGTCGCATCCTTCCAACCTACGTCCACCATTGTTGCATTGCCATGCACATCTACATGACTAAGTCCAGCATCCTCCTCATTGTTGTCTACCAATTCAACGCCTCCTAGATTCAATAGTTCCCTAGCCATGTCCACTGCAATCATATCAGCCCTCTCATTGTCAGGATTTCCATCATGGCCCCTGACCCATTGCCAAGTAACCTTTCGCTGAGAGATTAATGAATCCAATTCTTGCCACAAATCAAGATTCGCTTTTCGATTCCAATGTTTGGTCATAGTGCCAATAACATACTGACTATCACTATACAATGTAATATCTGACTGTACCGGTGTAGCTTTTATACCTTCAATCACAGCCTTGATTTCCATGCGATTGTTGGTGGTTGCCAAATCAGATCCCTTGAATATACGCTCCTCATCATTACAGTGGACTATGGCCGCCCAACCTCCAACCCCGGGGTTACCTAGGCAAGATCCATCTGTAAATATTTCAATATTATTGGGCATCGGCTAGAAATGCGACCTGAGATCACAGATATTAGTTGAAATCTGGTAGCTAAGCAAAACATATGTGTGTTTTACTATACTCATCAAACTGGATGTGCGTAGCCTATCCACCTATTTGGTACATCTCCACTTTCTTTATATCCGAACTAGTCATGGAACTCCTTATATCGGAGTATCTGTCTTCACGGACATTCCATATGCCCGCTATCATATCCCGTAATTCATTATCATCTATGCCAGCACGCAACGGTGTTCTCAGGTCTTGACCATCTCCTGCAAACAAACATGTAACCAGTTTTCCGTCGGTCGACAATCTTGCTCTAGTGCAATTCATGCAGAAAGTTTCAGTTACTGAAGATATAAAGCCGATTTCTCCCTTACCATCCAGATAACGGTATCGCTCAGCAACCTCACCATTATAGTTCTTGTCGACAGGCTCTATCGGAAATACAGTGTCGATCATCCTAACAAGTTCCGAAGACGGAACTACTTGATCCAATTTCCAACCATTGATATTTCCAACATCCATAAATTCTATAAACCGAACTATTACACCTGTGCCTCTAAAGTATCTTATTAGATCCAATACGGTGTGATCATTAACACCCTTTTGCACCACACAATTCACTTTCACTGGATCTAACCCTACTGATCTCGCTTTTTCAATACCACTCAACACTCTATCAACACTGTAACCTAGACCATTCATACTGCCAAATACTTGTTGGTCCAAACTATCCAAACTCACCGTTATTCTCTGCAAACCTGCCTGCTTTAAAGCCTCAGCCTGTTTAGCCAGTAAATATCCATTTGTGGTTAACGTCAGATCGTCTATACCATCTATGTCGCCAAGCATATCAATCAAATTTTCCAAACCATCCCTGAGCAACGGTTCCCCACCAGTTAACCGGATTTTGTTTACACCCAACGAGACGAAAATCCTAGAAAGTCTACTAATCTCCTCGAAACTAAGTATCTCCGCCTTTGGCAAAAACTTGTAGCGTTCACCAAATACTTCTGCAGGCATGCAGTAAGGACAACGGAAATTACAACGATCCGTAACCGAAATACGCAGATCTCTCATTGATCTACCAAAAGTATCCTTCACATTGGTCGTGATTCCCATAAATTTGTCCTTCTTAATTGGTCAAATTAAAATCCATCAGGTCATTCGCTACATTGTAACCTAGTTAAATCCTAAATACGTATTTATTATATAAATAGAACTAGTAATCATATTATCTATTGTTGGTAACTGAGATATTCTATGGCTTTCCTCACCGCATTGCCACGATGACTGATCATATTTTTCTCATCAATAGTCAATTCCGACATCAATTTCCCCAACGCAGACACATAAAATATGGGGTCATAACCAAACCCTCCATATCCACCAGGCTCCAATGCTATCATACCTTCACATTGCCCTTCGAATACTCTGAAGGAACCTTGAGGTTCAGCTAAGGCAATAACAGAACGAAATCTAGCAGTACGCATGGGCCATTCTACACCCTCTAGTTTGCCCAAGAGATAATTTACTTTGTCAGCATCAGAGGCATTGGGGCCGGCATACCTGGCCGACAGGTGACCCGGCGCTCCATTTAAGCAATCCACTTCCAATCCCGAATCATCTGAAATAGCCAGCAAGCCACTGGTACTAGCAAACGCTACTGCCTTTATGACGGCATTATCTGTGAGATTATTCCCAGATTCATCCACCTCAAGCAGTATATTCTCGACAATTGGATCTGTTACCACATACGGAATCATTGAGAGGAGCACCCTCAATTCCTTAATCTTACCAACATTGTTGGTGCCAATTAATAATTTTGGAACAGTGTTAGGCACGAAACTCTATACCGCGGAAAGCTCCTTCTCCATGGAAGGTACATATATCCCTTGCCGAGCTGCGCTGGTAACCTTGGCTCTGTGGTAAAAAGCCTGTTTAGCTTTTCCAACGTTATCAGTGTTACCTCCCCAAGCCTTGAGAGGGGCAGCCTGTAAGCCCCTTCCAAAGGAGAAACTCAGTTCCCATGGAGCACCAACTGAGTCGGCATGTCTGTTTATTGCGTTTAAGTTTACTGTAGCTTCTTCGTCTGCTTGTCCGCCTGACAAGAAAACTATACCAGGTACTGAGGCTGGAACAACTCTCTTAAAGCAAGTAACAGTCCTTTCGGCTACCTGTTCTGGATTAGCCCGATTCTCAGCTTTATTACCTGAAAGTATCATGCTAGGCTTTAATAAACTACCTTCCAAAAGAACTTTCTGTACAGCCATCTGTGCGAATACTTCCCTTAGCGTAGTTTCACTTACTTCGAAACATCTATCTATACTGTGATCTCCATCCATCAAAACTTCTGGTTCCACAATTGGCACTAAGCCAGCCTCTTGGCTCAACGCAGCATAGCGAGCTAGTGAGTTTGCAGCTATATCGATGCATGTTTGTGTGGGAATACCGTTACCTATAGTAATAACAGCTCTCCATTTAGTAAATCTAGCCCCTAATTCCGCGTACTCTTTCAATCTATCTCGCAGACCATCTAGGCCTTCTGTCAATAACTCACTCTCAGAGGTAGGTATAGGTTGAGTGCCTTTATCCACCTTGATACCAGGTATGATACCTTGATCTGTCAGGACTTTGACTAATGGAGTCCCATCGGCACCATTCTGACGAATAGTTTCGTCAAAAAGTATTACACCGCTAATATATTCAGATGCTCCATCTGTACGGAACAATAATTCTCTATAGTTACGCCTATTTTCCTCAGTGGATTCAACATTTATCGAGTCAAATCTTCGCTTTATAGTGCCACCACTCTCGTCAGCCGCTAAAACTCCTTTTCCGTGAACAACCATTGCTTCAGCTGTTTCAATTAACTTTTTCGAATCCATATCTTTCTTCCCTCCATCTAATAAGCGTATCTATAACCATAAATCAGAAACAAATTTCGCTAACAATACCTTCCAGAGTCAATTATTCATGAGAGCCACAGTACTATCAACCACATCGCTGTTGCCTAGTATCAATGGTGTGCGTTCATGTAATTGAGTCGGTACGACATCCAAAATACGCTGCCGTCCATTTGTCGCAGCGCCTCCTGCTTGTTCCACCACAAACCCCAATGGATTTGCCTCATACATCAATCTCAACCGGCCCTCCGGACGTTTAACGTCACCTGGGTACAAAAATATGCCACCCTTCAGCAAATTCCGGTGGAAATCCGCCACTAACGAACCCACATACCTGAGGGAATAGGAATCCCTGAGATTGATCACAGCTTTTTGAGTGGCTTCATTCAGTGAATTAAAATTGCCTTCATTAGTACTATAATATGGGCACTCTGAAGGTACACGTAAGTCTGGATGAGTCAACCTGAAAGTACTGCTACCAGGCTCTAAAGTAAATCCATTAACACTGTTAGCAGTGGCAACTACCATAACGGTACTGGATCCGTATACCACATAGACAGCCGCCACTTGTTCGTTACCTGGCCTAAGTAGAGAGTCCTCTTTGACAGGTTGCCCCAAGTCACGTTCCCATATCCCAAATATAGAACCTATACTAACTGCGACATCTATATTAGAAGATCCGTCCAGTGGGTCCATAAGAACCATATACAGGTGTCCGTCATCTTCTCCTGCAATAACAGGTTTATCTATCTCCTCACAACCTATTACCGAAACTCGGCCACTTTCTTTCAAAACATCAACGAATATATCGGAGCTTGCTGTATCTAACAGTTGGACTATTTCACCCTGTACATTAGTGTCCCCAGTAGAACCTAAAGCATCACCTATTGCAGCAGACTCTACTAACTTATGCACTTTAGCTGCACCATTGGCTATCGCACGAACAACTGAGACCAAACCTTCTTGATCAACATCAGTGGCCACTGACAGGCCAAGGAATTCATCGAGAGTTTGCCGCTTCATAGACGTAGACATAGTCTTTCCCATCCTTTCATTGAACGCACGGAACACACGAGAACTGGGACGGTAAACCACTTTTCTGATGCTCGTCCTAAGAGGATAACCTATTGAAGAAAGTCTACAATTTGGATCTTAAGGTGTCAATAAGATTCGACTGCTGTATCAATCAAATTGACGATAATTGACAACATAGAAAAGCTAAGATACCATTCGCGTGCCGTCGACTCTGAGAGCGGCGAGCTTGGCGAGAGCTTGATCAGGAGGCCGCGGGGATCTTGAGACCACGACGGCAATCGAAAATTCGTATACCCCTCCCTACCGGGAACGTAAAGGGTTTTGGAGCACAAGGCCTGATACAGCCTGCTCCAAACGCAACCCCCTACCGGAAATCCATAGTGGACGTCCAAGGTATAAAGGTAGGCCACTTCACTGACACTGAATCACTCACAGGCTGTACCGTTGTTTTGTGTCCAGAAGGAACAGTATCAGGAGTAGATGTCCGCGGTTCAGCACCAGGGACAAGAGAAACCGACCTAATGAAACCAGGATCCCTAGTTAACTTTGTCAACGCGATTTTACTGAGCGGCGGAAGTGCCTTCGGGCTAGATGCTGCGTCTGGTGTAATGAAATATCTTGAAGAAAATGGGATTGGATATAAGACAAATGCCGGTATTGTTCCCATAGTACCATCAGCAATCATATTTGATCTAGGAATAACTGGTAACCATGGTAGACCTGGCCCTGATGCCGGATACAGTGCCTGCACTGTTGCTAATGACAGCCATCCAGAAGAAGGTAGTGTAGGGGCCGGAACCGGAGCCACAGTCGGCAAAATCATGGGCATGTCCTTGGCAACTAAAGGCGGTGTGGGCAGTTACAGCATTAAGCTAGGTCAAACCGTCGTGGGGGCACTGGCTGTAGTTAATGCCCTAGGCGATGTCGTAGATCACCATACGGGAACAATATTGGCCGGCCCAAGAGACACAATAAACGGCGGATTCCTTAGTACTGTAGACATATTATCAAATCCTAATTACAAATCCCATAGAACACCTTCGATAACAAACACCACCCTAGTGATAGTAGCAACCAACGCAGCTCTAAACAAGGAACACACAAATAAACTAGCTCAAGTTAGCCATACTGGTATGGCATGGTCGGTCAGACCATGCCATCTCATGGAAGATGGAGACGTAGTGTTCGCGCTGGCAACTGGCTCAATAGGCGGTGCGATCGATATGACACAATTATGCTCCACAGCAGCACTAGTTGTTGCAGAGTCTATACGTAGAGCTGTAACGCAAGCTAAAGGATTAGGTGAAATCCCATCATCAGGAGAATTATGACTATAGATCTTCTAGATAATCCGCTATCAACAAACGGTAGGGGGCTCAACATAGGATTTATCGGTGCGGGAAGGGCCGCAAGATCTCTAGCAACGTGCCTTGAGTCAAAGGGCTATAAAGTTTCACATATAAGTAGCAGGAATGTCGACTCGTCAATGTCCATAGCGAAGCAAATCCATGGGTGCACTGCCTGTACCAAACCACAACAAATAGCCGATAAATGCGATTTGATATTCATCACCACTCCTGACGACCAAATTTCATCAGTCGCGAAAACTGTTCGCTGGCATAAAGGCACTGGAGTTGTTCACTGTTCTGGAGTTGAATCGTCTGACTTACTGTCACCAGCAGCGGAACGAGGCGCCTTCACTGGTTCATTCCATCCTATGCAGACCTTTCACAAGACATCAGGTAAAGCCGATAACACGTATTTTGACAATGTGGCTTTCTCCATGGAAGGAGATGGCCCACTTATGAGCATTCTAAAGGATATGGCTACGCAACTTGGTGGTTGGCCAGTGGAGATAATGCCCAAAGACAAGGCCATATATCACATTTCCGGTTTCCTTGCTTGCGGGGCAGTAACTTCATTATTGAATGAAGCCACTCAGTTATGGGAAATAATAGGCTATACCAAAGAACAAGGCCTCCGCGCCTTATTGCCTATTCTCAAAACTACGGTCACAAACATGGAATCTGTAGGCACTGCCTCAACCTTGACTGGACCAATCGCCAGAGGAGATACAGGCACAATACAAAAGCACCTAGATACCATGTATGAACGGGCCCCTTCCATACTGCCAATATACAAACAGGTCTCTGTTTCTGCAGCCAACCTGTCAGCTGAGAACTCTAGTATCACCAAAAGAAAAAAGGCTGAAATACTAAAAATCCTTGCCAACTGAAATAAGCAATTGATTCGGAACCGTCCGTAGCGAGTCAAAAACCTGCGAACAATAAATATAGGAGACTGAGATGCGTGTAACAATTAGTGATATAAAGAAAATGAAAACGGAAGGCCAGAAGATATCCATGGTTACGGCATATGACTACACTTCCGCCAAGATTCTAGATAAAGCAGGTGTACCTATTATCCTGGTTGGAGACACACTCGGACAAGTGGTCCTCGGCTATGACTCCACTATACCAGTTACCATGGAAGACATGATCCACCACACTAAAGCAGTCAGGAATGGTTCTGATGCAGCTCTAATAGTCGGTGATATGCCATTCATGTCCTATCAGGCTAGCATAAAAGACGCAATGTACAATGCCAGCAGGTTCCTGAAGGAAGGCGGTGCCCAAAGCGTCAAATTAGAAGGTGGAATGAAGCTATCAAACACAGTAAGACAACTTGTTGACGCAGGAATCCCTGTAATGGGCCACATAGGGCTCACTCCTCAATCTGTGAACCAACTTGGAGGATATAAAGTTCAAGGCAAAAGCCTTAAAGAGGCAGTAAAGCTGTTGGAAGATGCAAGATCATTGGAAGAATCTGGGGCGTTCTGTCTGGTATTGGAATGTGTACCTACATTGGTTGCCAGGCTTATAACCGAGAGATTATCAATTCCTACTATAGGTATAGGTGCTGGGATAGAATGCGACGGACAAGTTCAGGTCTTCCATGATATGCTAGGACTCTTCACTGATTTCACCCCTAAACACGCCAAGAGATATTTGAACCTCGACTACACTATAACCACAGCAGTAACGCAGTACATGAAAGAAGTAAGAGATGGGGACTTTCCTGGCGAGGACAATAGCTATCATATCAGTGACAAAATATTGCGTGAATTGACATCCCGTGTGTATTAATTAACCTATGAAGATTATCCGAAATGTAACTGAAATGTCTCGATATCACTTGGAGTGTTCAGGGCCCCTAGGATTGGTACCTACTATGGGCTCCCTGCATATGGGACATATATCTTTGATAAACCAGGGTGCAGCAGATAATAATTCCTTGGTAGTCAGCATATTCGTTAATCCAACTCAGTTTGGACCATCTGAAGATCTGGAGAACTACCCTAGAGGCATAGAAGCAGATTTGGCCTTGTTAGAAGACCTTCACGTTAACGTAGCATTCTTACCTACCAATGAAGATATCTATCCCACCGCATTCGATACATGGGTCAGAGTTGGAAACATAACCAATGTACTAGAGGGGAAATCAAGACCTGATCACTTCGTAGGAGTGGCTACTGTGGTAACCAAATTGTTCAACATAGTAAAGCCCGACAGAGTATATTTTGGCCAGAAAGATGCCCAACAAGTTCTGGTAGTAAAAAGACTAATTGAAGACCTCAACCTAGGAATAGATTTAGTAACAATGCCGACTGTTAGAGAGCCGGATGGTCTGGCTATGAGCAGCAGGAACACCTATTTGAACCCTTTTGACAGAGACGCTGCCAACATATTATTTAAGGCAATTTCATTGGCACGCGAACAGTACTCCAAGGGGCAACGTGACGCTAACGACATGAGGCAGTCTATGATAAACCTCATCAGCTCAGAGCCTCGCGCTAGAATTGATTACATAAGCATATCGGATGAGCAAAGTCTGGAAGAGTTGGACAAAATAGGGA
Organism: uncultured Dehalococcoidia bacterium; assembly: GCA_964578255.1. Lineage (GTDB taxonomy): Bacteria > Chloroflexota > Dehalococcoidia > Lucifugimonadales > UBA2985 > CAZOCC01. The sequence continues at coordinate 63,304 of CAZOCC010000018.1, forward strand.
ATACGGCATTACTTTCATTGGCAGTGTATATCGGCCAAACCAGGTTAATCGATAATTGTATCCTAGGATAAGCAATATTGGCGGCCAACAATTTGTACTGACCCTGACTAATATCATAATGCACATAACCTTGATAAAGTAATATGCACGATGCTTGGTAAAATTACTAACTAATACGATAGTTATATCTATCAATATCCCATCGCTAAGATACAAATATAAAGATATATATAATGTGGAATGTTAAATGGGTACATTCAGATGGTAATATGTTCATGGTTTTGGATAACAAAGTAAGACAGAATGGAATTTGTGATAATACGTGAGAATACTAGCTACTAATGACGACGGAGTTTATTCGCCTGGGATCTGGGCTATAGTAGAAGCGGTTCAAGATATTGCTGAAGTAATAGTGTCTGCCCCTGACAGGGAACAAAGTGGAGTAGGCACTGCTATATCACTTAGTCAGCCAATCAGAGCCGCCAAAGTTGTCCCTCTGATCAACGGTATAGAAGCTTACGCAATTGAGGGCACTCCTGCTGATAGCGCGATAGTCGCACTCGAATCTCTCATACAGCAACCTGTGGACATGGTGATATCTGGCATAAACAAAGGCTCCAATATGGGAAACGACGTGTTGATTTCAGGCACAATGGGAGCCGCTTTGCAGGGGTTTTTCAGGAACATACCATCAGTTGCAATATCAGTTGCCTCATTAACAGAAGTTCATTTCTCGGCTGCCGCAAGAGTTGCTAGAACTTTAGCCAAAGGTGTCTTAGAGGGTAAGCTAAATGCACCAATGCTACTGAACGTTAACCTACCAAATGTGCCAATGAGTGAGTTAGCAGGTGTCTCAATAACTAAGCTTGGCAAACGCACATACATGGATGTAGTGAAGGAAGGTGACGATGGCAGAAGAAAATATTATTGGATAACTAGGGACAATCCTGGATGGGTGATCGAGAGAGGGCTAGACGTCTGGGCAATTCGCCACAACCGTGTATCTATAACTCCAATCCACACTAACCTGACTGCCCCAACAATACCTAGCGGGCTGAAACAAATAACAAGTAAAATGCTTGAAGCCATGAAAGCATTTTAACTGTGCAACAGTTTTTTCGTCATTTCATGCTTTACGCTAACTAAATTGCAAGTGGATTCCGGTTTGATTGGTCAAAATTACATAAATAGACACAACTAGGTTGTTAATCTAAAACGGATAAGTCCATTGAACCCTTGTAACCCTTCTTGCTTTACCATAATATATTATCCAAGAAAACGCCCTCGGAGGTAAAATGCCTGTAATTCGTATCGGACACACCCCTGACGCAGACGATGCCTTCATGTACTACGCTATAGCACATGGCAAAGTGCCTGTAGGCCATTACGAAGTTCAACACGTTCTGGAGGACATACAAACATTAAATCAGCGAGCTCTTGCTGGAGAACTAGAGGGCACAGCCATATCGGCGGCTGTATATCCACAAGTAGCAGACAAATACCGAATAATGAGAGTGGGCTCCTCGATTGGCCGCAATTACGGTCCTATGGTTGTGGCTACGAATGCTAATGCAAGCCTATCACTGAACGGAGCCTCTGTAGCTATACCCGGCGAATATACTACCGCATACCTGCTATTAAGACTATATGCTCAGGGTTTCAAAGCAATACCAATGGCATTCGACGAAATCACCGACGCAGTACTAACAAACCAAGTTGATGCAGGTCTATTAATCCATGAGGGGCAAGTAACCTATGCTGATATGGGCCTGGCTAAGATTTTGGATTTGGGAGAAGCATGGGGACAAGACACAGGACTGCCCATACCTCTAGGATTAGATATGGTACGGCGTGATTTGGGAGAGGAAGTAGACTCTCTTATGGTTCAGTCTCTGAGGGACAGTATTGCATATGCATTCGAACATGAGGATGAGGCTCTTGAATACGCTAGACAGTTCAGTAGAGGCATCGACAAAGAAACTTGTCGAAAATTCATAAGAATGTACGTGAATGAGGATACACTCGACATGGGGGAAGAAGGATTGAAGGCCCTAGAGACGTTGTTTGGCAAAGCAAAGGATGCAGGCATAATAGAGTCTACACCACCGCTAGACCTTATATAAATTCCCGGATAACATCCTACGTCCCATTCTGACATATGTTTTTGGCTTGCCATCTACTCTGCTAAGTAGTCGCATGAAGAATATAAAACTATCTTTAGAGTAAAGAAAGCCGAACAAAGGACTAAGTTCCAATAGTCATTGTCACAACAGCACACATATAAAATGCCACTTCAAGACAGGCTTGGTAAAATGTCATGTTCCTTCAATCTATAGACATCCTCTTACAAGATCCTATAGTATTCATCAGGGTTTTCTCGTCATTCCTAGCAACGGCTGGCACAGCCCTACTATTGGCTATTACAATACATGAATTCAGCCACGCACTGATAGCATACAATCTAGGCGACTCTACCGCCCATAAATTGGGCAGACTATCCCTCAACCCTATAAAACACTTGGACCCGATGGGATCAATGATGCTGATTCTTGTTGGATTCGGCTGGGGCAAACCTGTACCAGTTAATCCTTATAACCTGAGGAATGGATCAAAAAATGGAATGTCCATGGTGTCCCTAGCCGGACCGTTATCTAACCTAATAACAGCTGCGATTTGTTCAATACCAATACGATTAAACATTCTAGACTGGCACTCCCCGTTCCGTTTCACAGGGTTAGCAGGGTCAGGCCCCATGGAATTACTCTCTACGATTTTGGGCTTTATGATATTTTACAATTTAATATTGGCTATTTTCAATTTGATCCCTCTTTATCCATTGGATGGCTCCAAAATATTGATAGGAATATTGCCAAGTAATACTGCCAGCACATTTTCAAGGTGGGAGCCAGCCGGCCCGGCGATCCTGCTTTCAATAATCATGATAGATTGGATTACCGGTCTAAATATATTATGGAGTTTTCTAGCTCCAATCACAGATATGTTAGTCTTTATCCTGCTAGGACAAAAACTAGGATAGTATCTAATCGCCGATTCGTATGTATAATATATAAGGTGATCCACCAACATTAGTGTGAATAAACTGAGAGGAGGATCTCTGTGAATAGAATAACCATCGTTGGTACTGGACTAATTGGGAGTTCCATCGGTTTGGCAATAAAAAAAGCTGGCTTAGAATTCGAAATTGTAGGAACCGACAGAGACAGAGGTGTGGCCGCAAGAGCACACAAAGCTGGGGCTTTGGACTCTGTAAAGAATAATCCACTTGATGCCATTAAAGGCTCTAGCATAATAATACTGGCTACACCAGTAGGCGGCATCCAGGAAATGATGAAACTCTTCGGACCCTCACTAGAAAGTGGGGTAATAGTAACTGACACCGGAAGTACCAAGACTGACGTCCTCAAATGGGCAAAAGAGTATTTGCCTGAAACCGTTCACTTCATTGGGGGACATCCTATGGCAGGCAAGGAGATCTCAGGACCTGAAGCAGCACAGGCTGACCTGTTCCAAGGAGCAACCTATTGCATCATACCGGATTCAAACGCAGATCCTCAAGCAGTAGAGAGTATAGTCCAATTGGCAGAAAGCATAGGATCTAAGCCATTCTTTTTGGACGCAGCCGAACACGACAGTTATGTCGCAACTGTAAGTCATTTGCCGTTGATATTATCCACAGCATTGGTAACAATGAACACAAACGAATCCTCGTGGAGTGAGGTAGCCAAGCTGGCGTCGACTGGATTCCGAGACATAACTAGACTGGCTTCCGGTAGTCCAGTGATGAGTCGAGATATTTGTCTAACCAATAAAGATAGTATAGTGCGCCGAATAGATGAGTTCATCTTAGAATTAACTCGATTCAAGGAAATGATAGATAGAGCTGACGAACGAGAACTAGGTAATGTATTTGATCAGGCCTGGGAGGCACGCGATAGGTGGATGCAAGACAAGATAACTGCCAGAGGTACCGACCCTGTTAGAGATTTGCCAACTACCGCCGAGACAATGGGTGGAATGATCATGGGAGACCGAGCAGCTGGCAAACTGCGCCAACTGTGGGATTGGAAAAAGGAAACAGACAGGAACAGGTAGATCATAAATGTCAAAGTTAGTTAAACCAACTAAGCAACTGAGAGGAACACTATATCCTCCTGCAGACAAATCAATTTCACATCGAGCTGCAATCTTGAACAGCCTGGCCAGTGGAGAAGCTATAATTGAAAATTTCTCGGACGGCTATGACTGTAATTCTACTCTCGAATGTCTCAACTTACTTGGAGTCACCACTGATAAGATACACAGTATCAATGGAGATACTGAAACTACCACCCTAAGTATTAAATCCCCCGGCTTGCAGAATTTCATGGAACCCGAGAATGTTATGGATTGCGGGAATAGTGGCACCACAATGAGATTTATAATGGGATTACTAGCAGCTGTGCCTTTCATGGCTACCGTCAACGGTGACGCTTCTCTCAGGTCTAGGCCAATGGGACGAATCGTTAAGCCACTGAGTCTTATGGGTGCCCATATTATTGGTAGATCTGCTAATTCTTTGGCACCTCTTGCAATCAAAGGTACACAGCTAAAAGGAATAAATTATGAACTGCCTGTGGCTAGTGCCCAACTGAAGTCTTCCCTTCTTATAGCAGGTATTCACGCCGATAGTGAAACCACATTACATCAACCAGCCCTATCTCGGGACCACACAGAGAGAATGCTAACCGCTATGGGAGCCAACATATCCAATGATGGTTTCGATATTACAGTTACTCCAAACAAGTCCCTGCGCCAGGTGAATATGACAGTGCCAGGGGATGTTAGCGCCGCATCTTTTTGGATAATTGCAGCAGCAGCTCACAGTGATGCAGATATAACACTGTCAAATGTAGGTATGAACCAATCTAGGACCGCTGTGATAAATATACTAAAGGATATGGGTGCAAACATAACGATTGATAATGAGAGAACGCAAGGCGGTGAACCAACAGCAGATTTACTTGTACATTCAAGCACCTTGGAAGGAGTAAGAATTGCCGGAGATGTCATTCCCATAGTACAAGATGAAATTCCCATATTGGCTCTGGCAGCATGCTTCGCTAAAGGTGTAACTCACATAGAAGACGCGCAGGAATTACGATACAAAGAATCCGACAGGTTGGCAGCTACCGCTGCTGAGTTGACTAAATTGGGCGCCAATATATCTGAAACTCAAAATGGCCTAATCATAAAAGGCGGCGGGGCACTGCGTGGAGGATACTGCGAAAGTCATGATGACCACAGGTTAGCCATGACTTTAGGAATAGCTGGACTATTGGCCCAAGATAAAGTCGTAATCGAACGTCCTGAGGTAGTAAATATTTCCTATCCCAATTTTTGGGAAGACATGGCACTGCTATCACATCCGTGAGGGAGAAACATTTGATACCCACAGAAAAATCACTCTATGACCAACCTACAGCAAAACCTCTTTTGGTAGTTCTGTCGGGTCCTTCTGGTGTCGGAAAAGACTCAGTTCTCCAAAAGTTGAAGGAAACAGGACATAATTTGCACTTCACAATTACAGCAACAACCAGGACCATAAGGGAGAATGAACAAGACGGCATAGACTATATTTTCTTGGACCGAGACACTTTTCATCAGAGAATTCAGGAAGGAGATTTCTTGGAGTGCGCTGAGGTATACGGTAATTGGTACGGAGTACCCAAAGATCAAATCACTGATGCCATGGGAGCTGGGTTAGACGTAATTATTAAGACTGATGTGCAGGGAGCATCCACTATTAAACAAATGTCCCCGGAGGCAGTATTCATATTCCTTATGCCTCCATCCCCAGACGAACTCGAAAAGAGGCTGAGGGAACGTAAAACTGAAACCACCCCAGACCTCGAATTAAGAATACGTACCGCTATGGACGAGATGTACAAACTCCCGTTGTTCGATTATGTAGTGGTAAACGACCAACTGGAAACGGCAGCCAACCTGATCGGATCAATAGTTGACGCTGAAAGATGCAGAATGCCTCGCAGAAATATCACATTCTAGGGACTAGCTATATATTGAATCAGTATGAATGAAAATATAGAAACATCAAGTATCAAAACAGAATATCCTGTTTCCTCTGGTGGAATTGTATACAAATTCGTCGAGAAAGAACTTTATGTGATAATATGTGGAGGTAACTCACCCACTGGGTATACATGGAGACTCCCCAAAGGCACCCCAGATGATGGAGAAACACGGGAAGAAACTGCAATCCGAGAAGTGACCGAAGAAACAGGTCTCCATGTCAAAATCGACAAATACATAGGTGATATCAACTATCAATTCGAAATACCTGGAGACGACGTGAGATTTGACAAGACCGTCCATTTCTATCTCATGCAACGGACGTCCGGCTCTACAAAAGACCACGATCACGAATTCGAGGAAGTACGCTGGGTACTGGCAGGTGAAGCAATTCAAATGCTTACATACGATAGTGAGACCAACATCCTCCAGAAAGCTATACAGGTCACTAGAGAATAGAAAATGAACCAAGACATTTTCATTAAGGGTAACCTTGTTGCTCTTCGCAACAAACTTGCTGAAGATGCCGAATTGGACTACTCATGGAGAGTGGATCCGGAATTAGCTGCACTAGATGCCACCACACCCCTGAGGATGACATACACCAGTTTTCTGCGAATAGCAGAGGACGAAATACGTTACCCTGTCCCATGGTCCAAGAGATTCGCAATCGAGACCTTAGAAGGTACCATGATTGGTAACTGCATGTACTACGACATAGACTACGCCAGAGGTCAAGCCGAAATGGGTATCCTTATAGGCGATAGAGAATACTGGAACCTTGGATACGGATCAGACGCTGTAGAGACTTTAGTCACACACATATTTACCGACACCACTTTAAATAGGATATACCTCCACACACTCTCCTGGAATATAAGAGCTCAGAAGTCATTCAAGAAATGTGGGTTTGTTGAACTAGGGCCCGTCACTAAGGCAGGATATGATTTCATAATGATGGAACTAGTCAAGGAAAGCTGGCAAGCTACCCAGAAGCTTCTATGCTAGAAGCAATCATCAAAATTTGATTTCATCCACGTTTCTTCTAAAGTATCAGAGCTAAACAACACCCATTGGAAAAGGAACCTCTAGTTCAGTACAAATATCTCTAAACCAATCTATTACCTCTGGATGTAGTGGTATACCAGACTGTATTCGTTCCTTATAGGTTTCGTCCTCTGGCTGACCCGGAACCAGCACTCTCTCATGGCCTGGAGCAACAGGTGTATTTTTGAGACCTTCCATCCATTCTTCCATTAAGCTATTGAATGTAGATACTTCAGTGAAGGCATCAATATCATATGCGGCAACCATGTGTCTGTATCTACCATAAGGAGTGGCCATGCGCTCCGGCATGAACGCGAAGCCTCCTCCAGAGAGTATTCCGCACAAAATCTCTACAACGCAAGCCAAACCATAGCCTTTATGCGAGCCCAATTCTCTGGTACTTCCAAATGGCAAAGTCCGATATTGATCAGGCAATGCATCCTCTTCCATAATTGGCACACCTTCCATATCAGCAACGTACCCCCCTGGTATAAGTGATCCTATTCTACGAGCCAAACCCAGCTTGTTACCAGCCACAACACTTGTAGCAATATCGAGTACGAATGGATGGCCGTTACCTCCGGGAGCTGCAACTGCTATAGGATTGGTTCCCAATCTAGGTTGGCTACCAAATGTTGGCAATACTCCCGCGCCAGTAGCTGTCATGGAAACCCCTATCATGTTGTGCTCCAAAGCCTGCATGGCATAGTAAGATATCATACCCATATGACCTCCATTCCTCATGGTGACCATTCCTACCCCGACATCCTTGGCCTTGCTTATAGCTATGTCCATTGCCTTAGGTCCAATTATCACACCAAGTCCGCCGTCACAATCCACTGTCGCTGTTGCTTTTGATTCTCTTTCTATAACCCATTTGGGGTTTGGGTTTATTGTGTTTTCTCGATATCCTCTGATGTAACTACGGAGCATGTTGGAAACGCCATGACTATCAACACCACGCAAATCCGCGGTCAGAAGTACGTCTGATGCCAACTCTGCATCCTCGCGAGGAACTCCAACCCTTTCAAATAAAGTTGTTACCAACGATCCCAACATTCTGTGTTCAACCTTGACAGAAATCTCATCAGGCACGTGAAATCTTTCAAGCATATTGGTTCCTCCTTCTGTTTTTTCAGTCGCTCTATTCGCCCTTAAGGGCTCTAAGTACCAATTCCCCTTCACGTCTCCAGAAGTTGAATAGTATGGAAATATCGGTTCCAATGGAAAAATGCCGTACTCCCATATCAAGATATTCCTTAGTCTGATCAGCAGAATTAATCTCGGCACGTGGTGGAACACCTTTCCTAATTGCAGTCAAGAAAGTCTGCTTCTTGGCTTCGGACACTTCAACATGATTTTGATCTCCGGGATGACCAGTGTTCATGGAATAATCAGCAGGGCCCCACTGGATCATATCCACGTTAGGATTGTCCAATATCTTATCCAGGCTATCAAAGGCTCCTTTCTTTTCAATCATGAAACACAATACAATATCTGCAATGGCATCAACATATTCCTGTGTTCCACCATAACCCATATAGGAATTCCGTCTTGTTGCTACACCATAATGGCCACCATGATCAGGGTGATCTGGTCGCACAGCAAGAATGCATTCGTTAACGTCTTCGACACCCCGAACATCAGTAAATAACACGCTATTAAATCCAGCTCCTATACCCCGTTGAGCCAAGTACGGCATGAGACTTTGATCAACTTTAATCATGCTACCCATGTTGTACAATTCCGCAGCCCGACAGATGTTATCCAGGTCATGCAGATCTGATGAGCCATATTCTGCAACAAACTCCACATAATCATACAATCCGGTATGTCCAATGGCTTCCACTTCAGCAGGCCAAACACTATGTATATGTGTACTTAATGTAGGTTCATCCGATCTCAACTTATTTCTCAAAATATTCTGCCTCATAATTAAGCTACCTCCTTAAATATCGTAATAAACGCCCCATGCCATGTTAACTCGAGTATCAGTCAGAAAATCATTTTGTTGAGTCATAGTGAAAGGCTTGTGAAAAATATATGCCATTCACTATCGTATTAGAGAATATTTTGACAGACTCCTCAATTCCCTGGGAGGATCCATATGAGACCCTCGAATTGTAAAAGACACTTCCGAAACGTATATTGATCCCATTGAATCCACAGCTATTCCATGAGGTGCTATGAATTGTCCTGGTCCTGTTCCCTCCTCAGGGGAACCAAATCTACTAACCATTTTCCCATCTAAATTATAAATGCTGACACGGTGACCCAGTCCAGGCGCATCATCGACTCCAGGCATGCCGTTCAATTCACCTATATAGATGTGATCATCCCACAAAACCATAGAATCAGGTCGGTGTATATTACTCCACATGGTCAAGAAATTACCCTCGTAATCAAATATTTGAATCCTATGTGCTTCTCTGTCGACCACGTAAACTCTGTCAGATCTATCGATGGCTATGTTATGTGGCCGGATAAATTGTCCAGGATCAATACCTGGTTCACCCCAAGAAAACTTGTAATCTCCACTTGAGGAATATACGTGCACACGAGAATTGCCATAACCATCTGAGACATAAATATCACCATTATTGGGCCTGATAGCAGCTGATGTCGGCCTATTGAAAGGTAATCCACTCCACTTAGGAGATGGTTGATTACGTAGACCAATCTCCATAATCTTTTGTCCCTGCTGATTTAGTTTTTGAATAGTATGTAATCCATCGTCGGCAATCAACAAGGAATCATCGTATGCTATGTATAGTCCGTGAGTTCGGTTACTGAACATACCCTCACCGAACGATCTCAGAAAATTGCCGTCGCGATCGAATACTATAACAGGATGCAATCCCCGGGTTAGTACATAAATATTGTCACTAGAATCCACTGCTACCCCCGGGCATTCCACGAAATTAATGTCCGAAGGCAACTTGGCCCAATCCTCTACGAAATTATAGCGCAACGACCCATAACCAAACTCTTGGTTCACTTCAAACCTCCTACTAACTAAATCACATCTTAATTGAGCAGAATCCGAAATGACATACAATCATTTAGAGTCCTGGCGACCTTAGGCATAAATTCGATATATGTGATCTTGCTTAATATAATTCGCACACCCTATTAAATGGCATCGTATATTCAAACTTGTTAGGGTGTCAACGCAGGCTGTTGATCTAAAGTACCACCAATACAAAACTTTTTATGTTTTCAGCATGGTAAGATATGCATATGTCTCTACCAATTCAATGTCCATCGAGCAACGTTTGATGAGTTAGACATAACAGTCAGGTAGATGATTTGGTATATTCTTAATATATAATCAGATCCACGTGCCCCTGTAGCTCAGGAGGATAGAGCATCGGTTTCCTAAACCGAGTGCCCCGGTTCGAGTCCGGGCAGGGGTACCAAAATCTAGAACCTGAAGGTTGAACGATCTACGTGCGTGAATGAAGGTATTGCAGTGCGAAGCATGAAAGAATAGAATTGAAATAGGATCCAGTGAATCTAACATAACTAGACAGGAGGTACTGTGCATGGCTACTACAGCTACCAGTAAAGGCAAAAATGAAAAATCACTAAAAATAGTGGGCACTAGGCCAATCCGCCACGATGCCCTTGACAAGGTAACTGGGAGAGCCAGATATGGTGCCGACATACATTTACCAGGCATGCTGCACGGCAAGATACTGCGAAGCCCGCATGCTCATGCCAAGATAATTAGTATAGATAGCTCCAAAGCTCGATCATTGCCAGGAGTCAAGGCAGTGATAACTTCTGAGGATTTCCCAATACATGAAAATAAGACAATAGACTTTAGTGAAACCCAAGGTAATCTGCGACTGCTGGCTGGCAATGTTATGGCTAGCGGTAAAGTTCTGTACAAAGGGCATGCTGTGGCCGCTGTCGTGGCTACAGATCAACACACAGCGGAAGAGGCCTTGGAACTAATAGAGGTCCAATACGAAAAATTAGAACCTGTACTGGATGTCAGAAAAGCAATGGAAAGTGGAGCTCCTCTACTACACAATGACCTGACAACTAACTTCCGAGTGGAGCGATTTGGTAAAGGCGAAGACACAGGAGTAAAAAGCAATATAGCCGGTCATATTCAATTCAAGCGAGGAGACATTGAAAAAGGATTCAAAGAGGCAGATGTCATTGTGGAAAGGGATTTCACTACTCAGCCTGTACATCAAGGTTATATAGAACCGCACACATCTACTGCACAATGGTCCCCTGAGGGTCGCCTGACGATCTGGACGAGCACTCAGGGATCGTTCATGATGAGAGATCAAACTGCAGGAATACTAGGGATCGCTCAATCCATGATAAACGTTATACCTATGGAGATAGGTGGTGGATTTGGCGGTAAAACCATAACTTATCTGGACCCCGTGGTAGCTATACTTTCAAAAAGAACTGGACAACCTGTAAAGATTACCATGACCCGCAAAGAAGTTTTCGAAGGTACCGGCCCCACAAGTGGAACATATATGAGATGTAAGATTGGGAGCACAAATGCAGGCAAGATAACAGCCGCTGAATTGTATCTCGCATACGAAGCAGGGGCATTCCCTGGCTCTCCAGTAGGTGGTGGCGCCATGAGCGGACTGGGTCCTTACAAAACAGACAATATCCTGGTGGACGGTTATGACGTAGTAGTTAATAAACAGAAAACCGCTGCCTATAGGGCACCAGGTCAGCCTCAAGCTGCGTTCGCTGTAGAACCTGTAATAGATGAACTAGCAGAAAAACTGGGGATAGATCCATTAGACTTCCGCATTTTGAATGCGGTACACGAGGGAGATCGCGCCCCTACAGGCGTTCCTCACCTAACATTTGGATGCCAAGAAGTAGAAGAAGCCATGAAGGCCCATCCTCATTACAATGCCCCCCTAGGTGGCCCTAATCGAGGCAGAGGAGTGGCAGTCGGCTACAGGCTTAATGTGGGTGGCTCAGGATCTTCTGCCACTATAAACGTTAACGCAAACGGTACCATCAACTTAATTACTGGCTCTGTAGACATTGGCGGTACTAGGACATCTGTTGCAATGCAAGCCGCCGAAATACTTGGTATACCTGTAGAAGACGTTAATCCACAAATAGTGGATACTGACTCAGTAGGTTGGACAGGTGGTACAGGAGGAAGCCGAATAGCATTCGACACAGGTCGAGCAGCTATCAACACTGCCGAAGAGGTCATCAGTAAGATGAGCGACCGGGCTGCCCTTATATGGGAAGTTCAATCCTCGGACGTTGAGTTCAATGACGGAGTTTTCATTTGCACTAAGAACACCAACGATCGGTTTACTTTCAAGGAACTGGCCAGCAGATTAATGGACACTGGAGGACCAGTAACCTGCTCCGCTGTTGACAAACAAGGAGGGGTAGGAGCGAATTTGGCAGGCCATATAGCAGACGTAGAAGTCGATCCAGAAACCGGAAAAGTTGACATCCTTCGCTATACAACATTTATTGATGCCGGCAAATCAGTTCACCCCAGCTACGTGGAAGGTCAAATGCAAGGTGGAGCACTTCAAGGTATAGGCTGGGCATTAAACGAAGAATATTACATGACTGATGATGGTACTATGGCCAATTCGAGCTTCTTGGATTATCGAATGCCTACTAGCCTAGACCTTCCTATGCTAGACACTGTCATAATAGAAGTTGAAAATCCTAGACACCCATTCGGTATACGCGGTGTAGGTGAAACGGTGCTTATACCACCTATGGCTACAATGGCCAACGCTATTTATGACGCTATCGGTGTACGCATGAGTCAACTGCCTATGTCTCCGGGTGCCATCCTAAATGCCATACAATCAAAAGATTCGAAACAATAATTTGCCACTCACGAGATACTAATAAGCTCGCATAGTACAAAGCGATTCCCTAACCCTAAGCGTGAGTGATCTAGCAAAAGCGTTGAGCCTGTGGTGGCTGTGCACAGCAATAAACCACCATAAGTTCAAGCCAGTAATTGCAACAAAATATGGTTGGCCATTCAAACAGGTTTCGACTTTAACCTGATGTAGGTCTCTTAGCATTCACAATGGTGTTGCTGCACAAATGAAACGCGAACAAAACACAAAACAGCAGTCCTTATACATATTCATACTAACACTGGATGGTGGTGGTTATTATCTGGGACATGCTGAGAATCTTGACGAACAATTGGATATCCACAATAGCGGCGCCTGTGCAGAAACTTCTGGTCGAAATCCCCAACTGGTATGGTCTGAATTATGGACCGATGACGCACAAAACCTCCGCAAAAGGATAGACAAACTGAACAGCCTCTACAAGGAAGATCCCAAATCACTGGTTTTCAATCTCCAGGCTCGACTCAGACTTGGCGGTTATTTGACAGCCAACCGATGGGGCTAACGGCTTGGACTTATTGGTATCTCAGTCATCCATTGCTAGGCAGTATCTGGGAAAGAAAAAAGTCTTTTGCGATATTTGATATGCGGCTTGGATCTTCCATGTACATAGCATGACCCAATTCCTTGAGAATTCTAATATCTCCATTTGGCAATGCATCTGCCAATGGATTCAGCAGGTTATCGAATTGAGGATTATCTTTTCGAGCCAATACCAAAGTAGGCATGGTTATTCGTGGCGCCTCTTCTATCAAAGAAGTATGATCATTCCACATTTCATCTAAATTATAGATCGACCTGTCCCATTTTATTTCAACATGACCATCCGGAAACACGTGAGTTTCTTCTAAGAGAATATCATTCAATACCTCAGGATCCCAAGATTTTGTGGCTGCATTAACTTGTATACGCTCCTTGAGAATCTGTATACTCGGCCAATTATTCCTGCGGCCTGTCCCAACCCTGTTAGCCCAATCCGTCTTCGATGTTTCACCCCTTGTCCAAAATATGTGTATATCAACCATGGGCTCAATTAATATTAATGACTTAACATTGCCAGGATAGTGAGAAGCATACAAACCAGCCGGAGCGCCTCCAAATGAATGTGCCATAACATATTGTGGATCCAAATTCAGGTGCTCGATTGTTTTGGCAATATCGCGCATCCTATTTGGGCAATCATTACCAGTTAATGTCGCTCCACTATCACCATGGCCACGTACATCTATGGCAATTACTCTAAATACATCTCTCAGCCTACGAGCGACAGCATTCCAACTCCTACCAGTCCTAGATGCACCGTGTATCAATATAAGAGGAGGTCCTTCACCACCCCAATCCAAGGCATGGATCAAGGTGTCTCCAACATCTATAAAGTGACTCGTGCGGTCAGAGGATATGTATTCAGACATTTTAGTAGACCTTTCTCCTAATCGTTGTGGTCGTTGCAACATGAATAAACCACAAACTCACTAATAGCATTATATCCTACTGAAACCGCTACCCATGCGATCATTGTCAATACCTGTGCCTCTACCATTACTAATCCAACCGAATTCTTGAAGAATTTGCTGGCTGTATGTAACTCGTCCTGTTACTTTATCTAATGGTTCAGTAGCAAGTAGAAGGGCGGCCTTAGCCATCATTTCTGTTGTTTCTGTGGTATCTGGATCAACTTCTTTTCTCTGTTGAGCAAACATAGACCCTGCGGTAGGAACGAACTGAGACGGTGAGAACGCTGTAACTGAAATCCCTTGCTCGTACACTTCCTGAGCAAGGCCTTGTGTAAAACGTTCCAGTGCTGCTTTTTGCATTCCATAGGCGGAACTTCTATTTCCTGCACCTGTAGCTTCCGGATATGGTCCTCTACCAGGACCTGTAGCTGCACCTGAAGATATATTAACTATACTTCCGCTTTTCTTTGCGATCATATCTTCTAATACTAATTGGCTCAACATAAAAGGGGCATGAACATTAACCGCCCAACTTCGCATCCACCTGTTAATTGGGTAATCCTTAGTGGGCAACGGATACATTAGAGCAGCATTATTGACCAGCACATCGATGGGTCCATACATTTCTCTTGCTTCTTTAACAAGACTTTGACACTGTTCAGCCTCTGATATGTTGGAAGCGATTGCTGCGGCTTCTCCACCTTCTGATTGGATTGCTGCCACGGTAGTCTCCAATGATCCAGCTAATTGATGGTCACCTTCTTTGAGGGTTCTAGCAACGCATATAACTTTGGCGCCTTCCCTCGCGAAAACCTTGGCGATTTCTTCTCCTATGCCTCTACTTGCACCGGTTACTATTGCTGTTTTGCCGTCTAATTTACCCATCAATATTTCACTCCTTTATGTATACAAGCACAGGCCACTTATATATTTTCATTCTCAGTAAATATAACTATCCATATAATAATGCATGATTTCTTGATAACTATCTATTGTTGCCAGGGATTATTCGTATCTTAAAGCTTCCGCCGGATAGATTTTAGAGGCCTGTCGAGCAGGGAGATATGTTGCCAGCAATGAAGACAAATACGTGATGGTCACTATCACCATTATCTGCATCCATGGAACTACCCATTGTATATTTTCCTCTGGTTGTTCAGATCTAATATCAAGAATCGCACTATATGACAGTATCAACCCCAACCCTAGTCCTATAAGCGTCCCTAGAATTGCTATAAATGAGGATTCTATGAGGAAACTCAACTGTATCATGAATCCTTTATAGCCTATGGCTCGCAATACGCCGATCTGCTGGCGACGTTCAACTACCGCCCGAGTACTTACCACACCCAATGCAGCTACTCCTACAACAAGACCAAGAGCCATGAAACCTATAAAAATGTTCAGGAAAGCCTTAAATATTCCTAGACCTTCATTAAAAGCGTCACTCAACAAATAAGCCTGCATACCATGATCCCGGAAAGTCGCCTCAAGGTCCTTAACAATAGACTCTGTGTCCGCATTATCGGAAAGCTTGAATCTATACCTGTCTACAGATAGAGGGTAGTTACTTACGTTGTCTATGGTCTTTTTAGAAACCAACATTCCATCAAAGTCACCAAAAGAAGAGTGTTTTCTATCTATGACAGCAATAACTTTAAGTTTCAAGATTTCAGTGCTAATCCAAGGCTGCATCCTAATCTCCAGGTTTACAGGGTCCATGGATTCACTATCGTAGAAAACTTCATCAAATCTGAGTGGGCGCCACTGCGCACCATCCTCTGACGGCATCGCATCACCTTCTATCACCGCCAAATTCGGATCATCATTAAGAGCTCTCCATACACTCCATGCGTCAGGGCCGTATCCTTCAGCTATCAATTTCAATTCGTAGTCTGAGGAATACAGGAATTCCTCAGATGCCGCCCTAAGTTGATATTGTTCCCAACCTGAGTTTCTCCCGGCCTGTTCTCTCACCTCTACCGGTAGCCTAGTAAAGCCTCCAATGCCTACGAATTCCCCAGCATTCAGTAATGATGAATTCTCTATTTCCTTATTGATACCAGATATGGGAGTAATCTGGTTGATAGATCCCTCGACGTCCCATCCGGCCAATACCACATCAAAATCATCCTCAAAAGTGGTAGCAAAGCTGGATGTTATGACTGACATAACCATCAATGTGAATATAACAAGAGCAAACATTGCCAAAGTAAGACCGGTCCTGAGTTTGGAACTCATAGGATACGCTACAGCGATGATGGCTACTGGCCTAAATTGACGAATACGGCTAAAGGCAAATGTCATAAATTTCAACATAATATCTGAATTAACCATTACTGCTATAACAGCCGAGGAAACCATAAAGATACCGGATACAAACATTACATCAAAATCGCCCTCTAGGTCCCCGACAAAATCCGGAAGAGTATTTGGAGGAAGGGCCCAATAAACCAGTGTGGCAATTGCTATTAATGTAAATCCCACCCTGATACTAGTGCCTGAAGTAAAACTGGCTACCCCCATTAATGATCGAATCACTAATCCCAGCCCCAATATAAATAGAGACACTCCAGCACCAAATAGAGATTCCCTCTGGGGAAGTTGTTCTGACTGCACAAGCATCATTACAATTATTCCCGCCATGATGGTAAGCCATCCATTTTGGAAATACGGTCTAGCAAATCTAACAAGTGAGATACCTATCATGAAGATCCAAATC